>NZ_CP195790.1:1771500-2373500 GCF_051465645.1 Planctomicrobium limosum
TCACCCAGGGCGCTGGAGTCGTCTCCCCTGGATTCAAGATCATCACATACTCGCGTCCATCGTGGCTAAAGCCTCCAATTCCATTGAAGAATGCCAGATCGCGATGCGGAGGTGGATCGGGAGTCTCGGAAACGACGTGCCCGAGCACCGGCTTGAAATAGGGGATCGAATTGACCACCTTGGGACGACGTGTGGCCTGCTCGGCAATTGTGCCGCGATCATCCATCAAGACGACGCGAGCGACCGCTTGCAGCAATGCACGGTCATCGTCGGACATCTGTTCGCCGCGACGAATGAAGACTCCCCCTGGACGATCAATCAAAGACGCTTCAGAACTGGCCGCAACGATATCGACAATGACATCCTGCAGCGTCTGGCGATAAACAGAATCGTCTTCATTCCAGATCACGAGATCGACAGACAATCCTTTATGTCGCCAGTAGCTGTGTGCCAGAACCGCTTGCCGGACAAGCTCAATCTGCTCTCCATCACGAATTCGAACGAGAGCGATAGGCAGGTCGCCAGAGATCCCATAACCCCAAAGACCAGATTGACCTTTCCGATTTCGCATAAGCACACTGGCTTTGGCCCGATGCAACGCTGACGGATAGATGATCGACGAAGCCAGTCGCCCATACACCTGAGCATCGGCTTCTGTCGCACCAATCTGTTGCAGCAGGATATGACTATGGGTCCAGGCCAGATCAAAGACACGATCCGTCAGGTGGTGGTCAGCATTTCTGATAGTCAACGCTTCAATGGCCGCACGAGATTCCGCGACTGCAGTGACGATATCAATTCGCACCGACTGATTCGGTTCAATCTGCACCGTCTTACGAATCGCAATGATCGGGTCAAGTACCGGTCCTTCGGTATTCGAAAGTGGCTTGATTCCATCAAACGCGGCGGGGGACGCGACCGATCGTTGACGTCCGAGGAACTTCATTCGATCTGTTTCGTACGAAGTCTCTCCAACCACCTTGCCATGCACATTCATCAGATGAGTGAGCCAGGGAGGGTGTTCATCCGCTGATCGGGGACGTCGCGTACAGAAGATCGCATTTCGATCGGGAACAATCTCCGTTTGAACAAACAGATTGCTGAAAGCCGCGTGCGCCTCATCCTGAGCTTGCGGGGCAAGCACGATGTCAGCATAGGTCGTGACTTCAATTGTCCTGACCTTGTCAGAGAGATTGGTCAGTGTAATACGACGCAACTCGACATCGTCTTCCGGCGAGACGCTGATCTGGGTGTACGTTTCGATCTCATAGTCAATGCGTCGGAACTCGGCGCGTGACTGCGTGAAGATTGCCTCATAGCCGGTGGTTGCAGTCACCGTTGGCTGCCAGGTATTCGACCAGAACTCTCCGCTGTCCACATCGCGGAGATAGCAGAACGCCCCTTTTCGATCACATGTCGTATCTTCCCTCCAGCGCGTCACCGCAATATTTTGCCACCGGCTATAACCACCGCCGGCATTCGAGACAGCAACGTGATACCTCCCGTTTGAAAGCAGGTGAACAGCAGGAATCGATGTATTCGGGTCGGTAATCACCCGCATTCCACCACCCTCAGCGGCAGATGCAATATGTGTGACACTCGCTTCAGTCGCATGTGGAAATACTGGTACGCTGGCTTTGGGAACACGTTCCTGCAGTAGTAGTTCTGCCGATCGAAATGTGGGATCGGAGACGAACCGCCGCTGCATTGGCTTGTTCAACAACAGGTAAGCCAGCGAAAGAAACGACATTCCCTGATGATGCGCCATGAACTGACGGACAATGACATGGAACATTCCCGGTGGGATTCGTGACGGCGTGTAGTCAATCGCCTCATAGAATCCGTACTCACCTTGGAATCCCTCGCCAGCCAAGCGCTCCAGATTCTGACACGCCTCTTCCGGTTCCACCATCAGCGCCAGTGCGGTGGCATAAGGGGCGATCACGATGTCTTCGGCAAGTCCCCGTTTGAGACCAAGTCCCGGGACTCCAAATGCGCGATACTGGTAAGTCTTGTACTGGTCGATGAGGTTGTATCCGGACTCTGAAATTCCCCACGGAACTCCACGTCGCCGACCATATTCAATCTGTCGCCGGACAACCGCACGACATGTCTGATCAAGTAACGTATTTTCGAAATTTGGCATCACAAGTAACGGCATCAGGTACTCGAAAATTGAGCCGCTCCAACTCAGCAGTGCGGGAAGATGCCCTTCCTTCGTTAATAGACGCCCTAATGCAAACCAATGTGATTGATCAAATTCCCCCTGAGCGACAACGATGTAGCTGGCCAAACGGGCTTCAGATGCCAGCAGGTCATAGCAGCTCACATCGTGTCGCCGCTCACTGACGTTGTACCCGACTCTGAAGAGGTCTCTGGACTTGTTGTACAACAGTTCAAAGTCCATGTCTGCCAGATCATTGCAGGTCGAAACAAGCTGATTGTAGGTTTCAATCCGCATGATGCAGTTGTCCGACGCTCTGGTAAGACTCTCAAGCAACTGCTCGAACCAGCTGTTCATCTCAGGCGAAGCAAACTCAGGCATTGCTTCCAGTCTGCTAATTACCTTCTCTCTCAGATTGGCAACCTCCTGCAACGTTGCAGTCTGATCGAGCTGTTCCAACGCTTCACAGATCTGGAACCAGTTTCCTGCCATGGGCACAGAATCGGATTGACAGAAAAACTTGGGAGGCGTCGGCATTAACACCCAGCAAGCCAGACTTTGCAGATCAGCGAGTTGATTACGACAACAACGAGAGTAGGTCGCCGTCCACCACGCGAGATCGGTTCCCGCCTCGGCTCGCATTTCCATTTCCTTCGCTGCCGTATTCAATCTGGTCAGGAGAGAATTGGCCGCGTTCAAAGAAGTTGGGCGAGCGCGCAGTTCATCAAGTTGCCGTTCAACAATTCTGATGATCTCGTAATTTGCCCCATTGGAATTTGATTCCTTTACGACGTCGTGCAGCACAAACAGCGTTTCCTGCATTCCCTGAAAGAGTCGCGGCGACAAGATTGGCGACTCACGCAATTCCAGAAATCCATTCTTCAACACCAGAAGATTGGCGACCAGATTTCCACTATCCACCATCGATACATAGTGCGGATTCAACGGGACCAGAGTTCGTGTGTCATACCAGTTATAAAAGTGCCCCTGATATCGTTCCATTCGCGAGAGTGTTGAAAATGTTCCCTGAACACGCGCGATCATCTGACTTGCAGAGCAGTACCCGAAATCGTACGCCGCCAGTTCAGAGAGGAGCGCCATCCCGATATTCGTCGGGCTCGTTCGGTGCGCAATGACTGTTCCTGAATTTTGAGAGACGTTATCTGGAGGCAGCCAGTTTTCTTCCTGAGTGACAAACTCTTCAAAGAATCGCCACGTTTTACGAGAAAGAACCGCCAGAAAGCGAAGCTGCTTCTCTGACAGCTTCGGAACTCGACGTTGGATCGGTTGACTGATACGCCATGTAATCAGCGGAGCAGCGGCCCAGACAAGAATCAATGGGCCTACGATCACAATCGTACTGGGAGTATACACAGCAAGGAGAATGAGCGAGCCTGCAGCAATCACTGGTGCCGGCGCCATCTGTCGATAGGTTCCGAGCAGGCTCCCATCTGTCGTTCGTTCCGCATCGCTCGCGGTTCGCCATTCCAACAGTTTGCGCTTCGACCAGAACATTCGAAATAACGTCCGGCCGATTGCGTCCGCGTTGCAGAATGCTTCATACGGCAGTTGTGCCAACTCCAGCACTCTCAAGTAGAACTGCCGTCTCAATGCAGCAAAGGTAAATCGCAGATGGATCTTCAATGGAAGATTGATCGGCTTTCGAACACTGTCTGTTACGAAATCGACAACGAGTGGCATGAACGTGACGACGGCAACGAGAAGAAGTGAGATTCCAGCAATGGCTGTCGAACATGCCCATGACGCCAGCAGCAACAGCATTGTGAAAATCGGGACGACACTGCGTCGCAGGTTATCGAAGATCTTCCACCGAGAGAGGAGCGAGAGCGAATTGCGTGTAGCCTTCCCTTCGCGATCAACAATCCACGGCAAGATCCATCGAGCGATCTGCCAGTCACCGCGCGTCCACCGATGACGCCGGGACATATCTGCGAGGTAACTGGACGGGAAATCTTCAAACAGTGTGACATCACTGAGCAAGCCAGATCGTGCGTACGCTCCTTCGATCAGATCGTGGCTGAGAATCGTGTTCTCAGGGAAGTTTTCACAACTGCGTTCGAAGGCTTCAATGTCGTAAATCCCCTTACCGATATACGAACCTTCTGCCGCGAGGTCCTGATACAGATCCGAAACAACTCGGGTGTACGGGTCGATTCCGGGATCGTCTGTGTTCATTCGGGCGAAGCGTGACTTCAACGCACTCGGCAGACTGATCCCCACCCGCGGTTGCAGGATTCCGTATCCTTTTACGACCCGTCCCTTCTTTGCATTAAACACGGGTCGATTGAGAACATGAGCCAGAGATCCCACCATTTCAAACGCTGCGTCTCTTGGCAACTGAGTATCGGTATCCAACGTGATGACGTATCGAGCACCACGGAGCGCATCGATATCACCAACCACATTTGAAAATCGTCCAGTCCTCCCCTGCAACGTCGCATTCAGGTCAGCAAGCTTCCCGCGTTTGCGTTCATAGCCCATCCAGACCCCTTCCTGTTCATTCCATTGACGTCCTCGATGGAACAAATAAAAGCGGTCGTTGCAATCATCCCCGTACTTGTCATTGAGCCGCGTAATTCCCTCAGAGATCAGTCGAACAAGTTCGTCGTCGCCTGGGAGTAACTCTTGATCAGCATCGACGAAATCAGTGACAAGCGCAAAGTGCAGACAGGGATCCTGGTTTGCCAGAAACCGTACTTCCAATGAATCGAGCAGACGTTCGATTCCCGCAGCGCCTGTCAGCATCGTAGGAACAGCGACTACAGTTCGGTGCTCTGATGGAATTCCGTTTTCGAAGTCCATTCGAGGAAGGGGTTCAGGTCGCAATAACTGCGAACCAACCCAGTTCGCCAAAGAAACTCCCAGACTCGACGCTGCCAGCAAGGCCCCCACAGTCAGCAGAGCGAACATCTCCCCACTCATCGGGTAAAAACTGAGCGCAAAGAGATATGCTCCAAGAGTAATCCCAGTCACAGCAGCGACTGCAAAGAGATAGCACCCCAACGGGGCGAAGCGACGAATCTTGTCAATAATGACAGTGAACGAACGGCTCATTTGAACGGCACGTTCCAACTCCAGACGGCCATCATCAATGAGGAAGTAACCTAAATGTGACGACCTCGCAGCTGCATCAAGACGACAGGAATCTTCAGCAAGCTGCACTGTCTTCCTGGCGACATCATACTCACTGTACTTGCTGCGACGAGCGATCGCTTCGACAGCGTGTCGATAACGATCCCGGGTGGCGAAGTCCATCTTCTGATAGACTCCTACTGGATCGTCGGACAATGCTTTTTCAACAATGCTGTGCTTCTCGACAAAGTCTCGCCAGTTGGAAGCGTCGATAAATCGTAGACTTCCAATGCTGTTTCCAATGGAGACCTGATCAGCGGCCTGTGCCTGCGTTTCAACTGAAATCAGATGTTCCGTAGTCAGTCCCTGTTCTGTTAATCGATGCTCCAACCACGAATTCAACAAGGAAAAAATGGGATTCTGACCTTGTATGTGTCGAGTGAGCTCAGAAATGAAGGCTCCTGACAGCGGCGGCTTGGAGCGCGCCATATCCGCGAGCACCAGAATCAGATCGCTCGGGTGATCCTCAACAACGTGAAACACCTGCTCTGCCCATTGAGTTGCAAGATCACGATCATGTCGAGCAGAAGCAATGCGTTTGGCGACGCGTCTCAGATTCTCAATCAATGCAAGTTGCAGCATCAGCGGCAACGCCCACAACTCGCCGAGTTTCAGATTCTCAACTTCCTGATAGGACGAAATAAACTCGTCCAGACTTGCCATATCAATGTGACCATCAAGATGAGTGATGATCTCCAATGCAATCGAATACACGCGTGGAAGCCCGGCGAGTTTCCCGTCAACAAGATGTGGCAGCTGCCTGCTATACGAAGGCGGAAACATCCTGCGAATGGACCGGATCTGCTCTTCAATCAGGTAGAAGTTATCGATCAGCCATTCTGCGGCAGGTTCAACACGACGATCCTGACTCGCTGCCGATTCGACAAGGTCGTACGTGTCCAACAGAATTTTTTCGTTCTCTGAAAGACGTGAAAGCAGCTGATTTCGAATACGCCCTACAGTTGTGCGATGAGCGGCAGCAAGAACCTTTGCATGTCGTTCTAGTTGATCCAGACTGAACAACTCATCTCGTAGCGGCAGTTCATTATTTGATTGTGATTTGGTTTCTGAAGAAGCCTGACGCTTCAATAGTTTGAGAACTCTTGGAGAAATTTCAGAAACAGGCACGCTGTTCTTCCTTTCAAAAGCTTCGTAGACCGATCAGGTCAACCACATCGTCACACAATCACAGCGTCACCTGATGAGATACGAGCTTCATGACACTGATCTCACCACTTCGATTCAGATTTCAACCTGCCTCTCTGATGCATCGAAACACAACTCAACAGAGAAGATTCAGGGTGTGTTGAATGCAAGTTGCATTCTCCCGGTTCATTCCTTGCTTAGGGAAAGAACCGCTCTCAAATCACATCAAGCTCAAATGTAGTGACCAAACACAGGAAGTGAGACAGAACGGTCAGGCTGACTGATCCATCCCACACATCAACGGAAGGAGAGTGATCGAACGAATTGCAGTTCATTGACTTCAATCACGCACACTGAAGCAGCAGACACAGAGAGCGAAGTCCGTAGTCCGAAACAGAATCCATAAGTCCACGATACCGCAGCGCATCCGTTTGACCACCCCTGAATTTACAGAGTGTCGCACGGGAAGCATTTTGCGCATGGTCACTGGAAGTGAGATGCATCTAGAGTGAGGAGCATCTGTACGATTCAGAAGTCGCGTTCGAACTCATCGGTCCGACGATAAAGAAGAAAGCAGTTTGCATGACTGGCTGAGAAATAGCAGTCAAGGAGGACAAGATCAGCAACGTACAGAACGTTTCTATAACGTGCTATCTGACCGACCAGTTGTTTCGCGGACCGGCTTGACTTGTCGAGTGTCCAGCACCCGAATCAGAATCAAACGTTCGATTCCCCGGGAGAGATCCGCGCGGAAGAAACGTGATGCAAGGGAATCCGGAGCGTTCGGCTCCATTCCCAGAATGATCACTTCACCGACATTCAAGTCTGCAGAAAGACGATGTTGATACAACGGAATCGACTGCTGCTGTTCGCGAAACTGCCAGTCTTCATTTGTGGCAATCGCACGCAGAGCATTCGCTCCGTGTCGAATCTCAGGAAACAAGGAAACGTTCACCCAACCTTCTTCAACATACTTCGCAGAGAGTCTGAGTAAACAATGCGAATCGTTCAGTTCGAGCTGCTTTGTCCCCTCATTATGTTTCAGCGACACCGGAGTTCCGTTCGGTGGACTGGAAATCATCAGCAATGTTTCCTGTCCTGACGGGACGGTATAGCGACGAGGGATCACACGGCGTGTCGGGTCCTGATCATTCGATAACGCGAAGAGTGATTGCAGCGAGCGCGGCGGACGTGATGGGGACATCGCATAACGAAATCCGTCATCGGTTAAACGCTTGCGACTCTCGCTCGCCAACGAAGAGATCGGAAAGAGCGAACTCCACAAACTGTCACCAATCAGCGGATCACCGATATGGCGATCCACAAAGAAGACCTCGATATCGATGACGTCACGAGGTTCAACGATCGGCTTCAATGGCGACTTGGACACCGTCATGTCCGTCGAGTCCGGGATCATCAACTGGCAACCACCATTGCCAATTGCCAATAACAGGCAACCAGCAATCGCCAGGCTGATCCAAACTCGATGGGCAGTGAACATGTTTGAAATTGCAGTCGCTATCGCTGTTCCAATTTCTGCTTCTGACTCGCAGAAACGGGATGAACCAGAGGTCTGACCATCTGTCCACTTCAGCATTCGAATGAATCGAACGCCTGATTACCCAGAATGAGCAGCTCCCTTTGAGACCGGGGCAGCTTATATTCAAGGTCTGAAATTTTGGTCAACGACCTCTGATCAATTGGCAAGCATTCGTCTGAGATACGGCAGTCAATGCCGCAAAGCACTCTCAGCGAAAACGCGACCGGCACAAAAGGCCGACATTACGGCCAAGGCCATTCAAGCGAAGTCGCAAGCTTTGTTTAAAAACGCAGCAGCCTGTGTAGAAAGGGGCTGCGCAACACTCCTCAGAGCAATTTCAGAAATGAATCGCGATCTGACAATCGGGCATCAGCAATTACTCCTGTTAAGAAGACTGCTGCGCGACCACTTGGTAGACCGCCCCGACCAGGAACGGACGACGGCTGCGGCGATCGTTACTTCTCAATCAGGCTTGCAGCAGGCTCGACTTCGGGAGTCGCCGGAACTGGTTCTTCTTCGATCAGCTCACGAATGATGAAGTTTCGAAAGTGAACTTCAGCCCCTTCGCTCTGCAACCCGACTGCCCCGGAACTCGGTTGGCTCCCGGCCACTTCACCAACCTTTTGGCCGTTGATGGAGACCGAGATTGTGCCGGCTTTGCATACGACCTGACAACGATTCCAGTGGTTAACAGGCTTGGCGAACTGCGGCACCTTGCGAATCTCGTTTGAGAGATGCATTCCAGTGCTGGCGAAGGTACTTCCGGCCTCTGGCTGATAAAGTTGAACTTGCACCGAGGCTGGCCAGATCTGAGGTTCGCCGTTGATGAAAAGCAGAATCCCGCTGTTCCCGTTCTTATCAACCGGATACCGCCACTCCACTTCCAGTTCGAAGTCCTTGTAAGTCTTCACCGTCTGCAGATAACCATGTGGCTCTCCAGAGCAGATCAGCAGTGGCTTCCCGGTCTCCTGATCCGTAGCGATCCGCCAGGTATCCGAAATTTTCGAGTTCTGACGTCCAGAGAAATACGTCCATGTTTTGCCGGGGAAAGGACTTTCCGCAGACAAGAGATCGACGGACGCGAATCGGGATTGTCCCCGAGCTTCGGCACTCGCAAATTCTGGGAACGACAATTCGAAGAACAATACAATTCCAAGCAGGACTCGGAACGTTGTGAAGTGCAGACGACCAGATTGTTCGTTCAAAATCATTGAAGGGCGCCGCATGTGCGTGGAAAGGTATCGATAGTACTACTCACGGTGCCGAATAAAGGTTTATGGTAATCCGCAGAATCAGTGTACGCAAATATATTGGCGAATTCGAAAAGGTCGGACAGAAATTTGCGGGAGTGGTGGATTCATTGCTGCCAAAATGCATCACCAGCAGACTCACCCCGGCTGCACCGACATGGACGGACAACTATTGTTCAGGCGCGGATTCCTCGCTTCTTTGTTTGGTTTCCGGGGAGTTGATTCGCCTCAAAATCTCTTCAATTTCAGGAACATTTGCCCGAGTTACTGGCGTTCCTTTTCGGGCAACATTCATTTTTGCAGTCAGGTGAATCTCCTGCGGCGGAAGGCGTTCCTGTCCACGACACGGTTGGTAATCAATCCGGAGAGTCAGAACCTGTTCCCCCTGAATTTCTTCAGGCACGGAAATCCAGCCAATGATCGCGGTTTGCCCGGCAATCCCCAACAGTGAACGCAATCCGTCGGTTTGTGGAACGTCAATCGGGTGAGGAAATCGCATATCTCCAATGGTGACACCAACTGGTGAAACAACTGTCACTTGAAGCGGGGTCAGCCCGACAGTCTGCTCTTGTGCGGCAAGAATCGTCCAGCCGTCAACAACATTCAGATCGATCACGACTGCACAGCGATGCCCTGCTGGCAACTCCTGCATCGTCACGAACGCCTGCGCCGTCAAATTCGGGTTCTGCATGACTTCGACCGGAGACGGAATCAGCACTCCCGGCTTCACGATAGGCGCAACAGGCTCGTCAATTGTCGATCGAATCGAGTTCGATTTCATCTGTGTTGATCGAGTTGCAGATTCAGACACTACTTCAGATTTGACATCCGAACTGATCCCTTTCATCCCTTCGGACTTCTTGTCAGACATTGCCTCCGCATTCGTCATCGGCACTGATTCTGGCGCGGATTCAGGCTTCGTCTTCAGGTCCGATGGCATCGCACGTGGGGTACCTGAATTCTGCAGCGTTGCGTCAGGAAGTTCCTTTGCTTTCGGAGTCGAGGGGAGTTCAGATTTCCCGCTCGGTTTCACGGCATCAACACTCGGGACATTCTGGCCAGGCGGCACAGAGCGACCGGGGGAACGTCCGGGAGAGCCATCCTTTGATTGACCGGCGTCAGGGGACATTCCAGAGGATTTCGGTGTGCCCGGAAGTTCTCGTGGTGTCGAAAGTCCCCCAGTGAAGAGCCCTTCCCCAGCTGCTCCCGTTGGTTCCAGACGACCAAACCAATGCAGGTGATCCTGTAACGCCAGTGCCATCGTCGCAGACCGTGATGGAGTCTGCTCCAGCGATCCACCAAACGCGGCCAGCGTCATTGCTGCATGGCTTCGATACGATTCACCAAATCGGGTGCGACTGAGGCGAACAAGATTCTGTGCAGAGACTCCATTACCGGACGGAAGCGCCCCATCCGTCGCAAGCTTCACCCGAGTCATGGGGACCGATTGCCCGTGCGGAGTCAGAAAGAACCCATGCTGTTGCTGGTCCCAGAATGCCCCGATCTGTTCGTCGGTCAGACGTCGCGCAGCATTCAGCCACTTCTCCTCCCCCGTCACATCGTATAACGTCAGCAGACTACTGACGAAACATGCATAGTCATCAAGAATCGCAGGTGGAGCAACTGGCTGATTATGAGCGGTTCTCAGCAGCCGGCCGGAAGTATCACGATGCAGCGTCAAGATGCGCAGAGCCGCTCGTTCTGCCGCGACCATGTAATCTCGACGCTTCAACACACTTCCTGCTGCAGCCAGTACACGAATCGCGAGACCATTCGAGCAGGTTAATATCAGTTGACTTCGCTCTGGCGGTTGACGCTGCTGGCGATTGTCAAACAACTTTTTTTGAATCTCGGCAAGGCGCACTTCCAGCTCTTTGACTGGCAGTGCGAGCTGACCGGCAATCTCTTCAATCCTGCCGGTCCTCGCCAGAACATACCCTGCCGGAAACGTGTGAGGATCGTTCAACCCGTACATCGTCAGGCAAATACGCATCTCGCTGGGACGCAGCAACTGTTCGAGTTCCTCGCGCGTCCAGACATAATATCTTCCTTCCCCTCCACTGCTGTCGGCTCCGAGAGAGGAATAGAACCCGCCGTCGGTTGCGGTCAGATCCCGGAGAATAAAATCCAAGGTCTGCTCTGCTGTTCGCCGGTACGATTCCCGGCCAGTGCGGCGATAGGCATCAAAGTAGACCTCGGCAAGCAGCGCATTGTCTGTCAGAAGTTTCTGAAATCGAGGGACAGTCCAATCTGCATTCGATGCCCCATGATGAAATCCGCCGCCAATCGCATCATAGATGCCGCTGTCTCCCAGCTTTCGCAAGACCTGATCAACAAGAGACACTGGATTCAGTGTCGCCTCAACAGGCTTTGCGGACTGTGACTGAAGCAGTTGCAGACAGAATGGGTCCACACGATAGCGCAAGTCGGAAGCAATCTCCGGTGAGTCAGATGTTCCTTCCGACAAGCCCGCCATCAAACTGACATTTGCAGTGACGGACTGCACAACAACATCGACCAGTTGTTGATCGACGGATGCAGTGGACTTCCCTGGCTGGAACTTCCTGGTAACTTGCTTCCCGATCATGCCTGCCGTACTGCGAGCATCGATCTCGCGAGTCGTCCATGCCTGATGAACATGTCGCAACACCGACGCGAACCCCGGCTGACCGGGCTGGTCATGCAGTGGTGAGTACGTCCCTGCTGCAAATGGTTCCTGCTCGGGAGTGAGAAACAGGACAGCCGGCCATTGGAGTTGCGTTGAAGTCTTGGCCAGACGCAGATACTCCTGTTTGGCAATCTGATAAACAGTTGCCAGCTCTGGATGGAGCTCTTGATCAAGGTAAATGCAGGTAAAATTGCGGTTAAGTTCGTCAGCAATCTCGGGCAGCGAGAGCACCTCCCGCTGCATCGCCTGACTCCAGTGATCCGCCTGATCAGCAATGAATAGAAAGATCGGCTGCTTCTTTTCAACCGCAGCTTGAAACGTTTCACTGCTCCACAACTGCCACTTCACCAGTGCTGTTGGCGAAGAGGTGACAGTTCCGGTTCCGGCTGGAGAAAACTGTTTGGCACGTTCTTGTGCATTGTTTGCTGATGTCGGTTGGGCCCATCCTGACTGAACAGATCCAAGCAACCATGCTCCGACAAGAAATGCCACACACCCCTTCTGAAAGATGAAGGGAGTCAGCGCCGCGACTGGCGACTGAATTCTGTTGTAGTCCGGCATGGCAGTTCCATCTGCACATCAAGCCGAGCGTCAAACACTGGCAGGATGTCATCACCCTAATCGAGCAAATCGACTTCAATCCCGTTGACGGCGTGTGATACTAGATTGGCCGCCAATCCATTGAATTCGGCGTCTTTCAATCCGTCATCGATCGTGCGGCGTTGGCCGTAAAGGACCGAAGTCATTTCCGAACGAGTTTACCTGCCCTGACTGCGTGAAATCCAGTGTTTTCCATGCATTCCATGACTCCTGCGTTCAGATAAATGCTCGTAGAGAGCAATTGCTGAACTGCATCCACAAAAAAGGCAGGTGGGCAATTCGTGTTACCGAATCACCTACCTGCCTGAAGTCTCACTCTGCGTCACCTCTGCACTACAACGTCTCAATTCGAATTGGAATGGACGTTGCCTGCTTTATTAGTACTGACGTGGGCGAACGCGGCCCTGAACTCGAAGCGGAACGCCAAGAATTCGCAGGAAGCCAGTTGCGTCTGTCTGGTTGTACTCTTCTCCGCCTGCTTCCATTGAAGCGATCGCTTCGTCATACAGGCTCTGTGGAGAAGTCCGGCTGACAACGCGGGCGTTCCCTTTGTACAGGCCGATCGTTACTTCGCCTGTCACTGGCTTCTGCAGTTCATTGATGAATGCCATGAGAGCATCCATCTTCGCACAGTACCAGAAGCCGTAGTAAACCATCTCGGCAACTTCAGGGCTCAATCGATCCCGAAGATGGACGGCATCCCGATCGAGTGTCAGTTGTTCCAATGCGAGATGAGCCGTGTACAGAACGGTCATTCCCGGAGACTCATAAACCCCGCGAGACTTCATCCCGACGAAGCGGTTTTCAACGATGTCGATGCGCCCCACACCGTTCTTGCCGGCGATCTCGTTCAGCTTCAAAACGATCTTGTCAGCGGCAAGTTTCTCACCGTTCACAGAGACTGGCACACCGGACTCGAACCCGACAGTGACGTTCGTTTCGACGTCTGGCGCGTCTTTAGGAGAGACAGTCATCCCGAAATCGATATTCGGAATTCCGTCGACGGCCGGATCTTCCAAGACGCCTGCTTCATAGCTGATGTGCAGGCAGTTTTCGTCTGAAGAATATGGCTTCTTGGCAGTCGCTTTGACCGGAATATTCTTCTGCTCGCAGTAAGCAATCATCTCCGTACGACCAGGGAACTGCTGACGGAAGGATTCCATACGCCATGGAGCGATGATCTTCACGTTCGGATCGAGTGCTTCAGCCGCCAACTGGAAGCGACACTGATCGTTCCCTTTGCCGGTTGCTCCGTGAACGAATGCCTCAGCCCCGACTTCTCGTGCCCGCTGCAAACATGCTTTCGCGATCAGAGGGCGAGCGATTGATGTTCCGAGAAGATAAATGGTCTCGTACTTCGCCTGCCATTGCAGAACTGGAAACGCAAAATCACGGCACAGTTCTTCGGTGACGTCGACAGCGATCGACGACTTGGCTCCGATATCAAGGGCCTTCTTGAGAATCGCTGGACGATCTTCGCAGGGTTGTCCAAGGTCCACATACAAGCAGTGGACGTCGTACCCCTGGTCCATCAACCAGCCTACCAGAACCGAGGTATCCAACCCCCCGCTGTACGCGAGAACCACTGATTTCGCCATGAGAGCCTCAAAAAAGTTGCTGAACGCAATAAATCACATCGGGTAAGCCAGAAAAACAGGCGGATCAGTCGACTCGGAACTTCCAGACTGGTTCGCTTGCTCCCTGTGCATCGATTTACACGATTCCCGGTCGACATTCAAATGCGGCGTGATTTCAGGGCAAATTCTCTCACAAATTCACAAATACAAAAACCGACATTGATACAACAGCTGATGTCACGGAATATCACCGGTGTTCTCAGGTTCACACTGTTGCATCACGCTAGCCGACATCCCACAATCGGGCTGAATTTTTAGTTCTGGACCCTGTCGGAGTTGAGTTGCCTTATGTCGCAGAATCCTACGATTCAATTGAGTGCGTTTGCTGACGAAGCCGCGAACCGAAAAACCGCTGTTGAGCAGTTGTCCGTTCTGTCTGCTCTGGGGTTGAAATACTACAGCCCACGGTTCATTGATGTCACCGGTTCAGGAACTGTAAAGCACGTCGTCGAATTGTCGGACGCAGAACTCGCCCAACTGGCCGAGTTGCATAAAGAATACGGAATGTCCGTCACCAGCATCGGGTCTCGCATTGGCAAGATCAAGCTGCTGAATCAGGAAGACGGTTCACATAACAAATACATTCCAATCGACGAATACATGCAGGGTGAAGTGGCCGCGACAATTCGCGCCGCAAAAGCACTCGGGGCCAAGCTGATCCGCGGATTCTCCTTCTACCAGCCCAAAGGCGAAGCTCCGGATAGCTATGTCGATCAGGCCGTTCCGCTGATTGCCAAAATTGCAGATGAATTCGGCAAGCACGGCATCATTTATGGTCTGGAAGTCGAAGCCAATCTGATTGGTCAGAACGGACGAATGTTGGGAGAACTTGCTCGCAAGATTAACCGCGACAATCTCGTGGTAATCTTCGACGGTGGAAACCTTTCCTGCCAGAACATGAACCCGGTCCAGTGCTACGCTGAATACGAAGAAATGCGGCCGTACATCGGCTGGATTCACGTGAAGGACTACTCGATCGTTCCTGGCCTGACCTGGAGCGGTTACGTCGATGAAGAACGCCTGAAGAACTTCGTTCCAGCAAACGTCGGTGATTCCGGGCACGAATTGATCTTCCGCGACTTCCGCAATTATGTCCCGGAAGTGAATGCCAGAATGCAGAAGTTCGGCCTGCCAGGCACCTTCCTGGAGCTCGAACCGCACCTCAAAGGGGGCGGACAGTTCGGTGGATTCAGTGGGCCAGACGGAATGGGCGTTGCCGTCCGTTCACTTTGCTCACTGCTTGACTATGTCGGTATCAATTACGACCTGCGAACGATGGCCGACATCAAGGAAGCCCGAGGCTTCTAGACCGTATTTGGTCGATCAGTGGCCGCACCGCAGCCAACGAACGTGAATGAAGAACTGCGAGCCTGTACTCCCGATGTGTGTACAGGCTCGCTTTCATTCCCAAGGTACTAGTACCGGTCAGATAGATCTGTCATTCCATCGCCTCTGCAAAAACGGCAGCAGCCAGATTGTCTGCCACCTGTCTGCACGATGCCATCCTGACAGCCACCCTAACACGGCCGCCAGACGTAAATCAATAAACAGAAACCACTTCCAAATATTTTCTATTGATTCAAAAACCGGCACGCGGCTTGCAAGTATCAGTTTGCAATCGTAGTCATGGAACGCTCGCTGCCGGAAATGACTGTGCTGATTTGAAATCACAGATCGTCTGCGTTCGTTGCCACAAATCATCGCCTCCCTTCCAGTAGATGAATTCCTGAAGGGGTGCCTTAAAAAGTGGTTCGCAATTCGAACCGGGCGATTTACCATCGGAAATAACAGTTACCTGTCACGCGGGAGTCAGTCTTTCGCCAATCGAGGATGCCGCAGTGCGGACACTCGATCGAGCAAACTGCTCAAGATCGATTCGGGAGTAAACAATGGCCGTCTCAGAAAAAATTATCGGAATCGACCTTGGAACCACGAACTCCGTGGTTTCGGTCATGGAAGGTGGCGAAGCGAAAGTGGTCGCCAACCAGGAAGGCGCTCGGACGACCCCCAGCGTTGTTGCTTTCACAAGCAAAGGTGACGTCCTCGTCGGTGAGCCAGCCAAACGACAGGCAGCAACCAACCCGACCAATACAATTTACTCTGCCAAGCGATTCATGGGACGTCGCCACAGCGAAGTCGAATCGGAAGAGAAAATCGTTCCGTACAAAGTGGTCGGCAGTGCCAACGAGTACGTGAAGATCGACGCCAACGGCAAGCAATACACTCCACCTGAAATCTCAGCTCAGGTGCTGATGAAGCTGAAGGACGCCGCTGAAAGCTATCTCGGCCACCGCGTCAACAAGGCTGTGATCACCGTTCCTGCGTACTTCAACGACGCACAACGTCAGGCAACAAAAGACGCCGGTCAAATCGCCGGACTCGAAGTCGCTCGAATCATTAACGAGCCAACTGCCGCCGCTCTGGCCTACGGGCTCGAAAAGAAGAAGGACGAAAAGATCGTCGTCTTCGATCTCGGGGGCGGAACGTTTGACGTTTCTGTTCTTGAAGTGGAAGAAGGCTCTGTTGAGGTGCTTTCAACCAACGGGGACACGCACCTCGGTGGTGACGACTTCGACGATGTTTTGATCAACTTCGTCGCCGAAGAGTTCAAAAAGCAGGAAAGCATTGACCTGCGAAAAGAGCCAATGGCTCTGCAGCGTCTGCGTGAAGCTTGCGAAAAAGCAAAGAAGGAACTCTCTTCTCTGCAGAGCACCGAGATCAACCTGCCGTTCATTTTCGAAGCCAAGCACCTTCAGCTGACGATCAGCCGTTCACAGTTTGAACGCATGATCGACCCACTTGTTGAGCGCTGCCGCAAGCCAGTTGAACAGGCATTGAAAGATGCCAAACTGACTCCAAAAGATATCGACGAAGTCGTACTCGTTGGGGGATCAACACGAGTTCCAATCGTTGCGGAACTTGTGAAGAAGTTGTTCAACGGCAAAGAACCTCACAAGGGAGTCAACCCGGACGAAGTTGTTTCGATCGGGGCTGCGATTCAAGGGGCGATCATCGCCGGTGACGTGACAGACGTCGTCCTGCTCGACGTGACGCCACTCTCTCTCGGGATCGAAACCGAAGGGGGTGTGATGACCGCATTGATCGAACGTAACACCACGATCCCTGTAACCAAGGCCGAAACGTTCTCGACTGCCGCTGACAATCAGACAGCAGTGACCGTTCGCGTCTTCCAGGGGGAACGCCCAATGGCAACCGACAACCGGTTGCTGGATCAGTTCAACCTCGAAGGGCTTCCACCAGCACCTCGTGGAGTTCCGCAAATCGAAGTGAAGTTCGATATCGACGTGAACGGGATCCTGAGCGTTTCTGCCAAAGACAAATCGACCGGTAAGGAACATCGAGTCACCATCCAGCAGTCCAGTGGTCTGTCGGACGACGAAATCGAAAAGATGCGAAAAGACGCCGAGTCTCACGCTGACGAAGACCGTAAGCGAAAAGAACTGGCTGAAGTTCGTAATCGTGCCTCGAACTTCGTCTATCAGACCGAGAAGACGATGAAAGAGCACGCCGACAAGCTGGACGAAGGTTCCAAGTCTGCTCTCGAATCAGCAATGGAGAAAGTTCGCGAAGCTGAGAAGGGTGATGACCCTGCAGCAATTAAATCGGCACTCGAAAACCTCGAGCACGCGACACATGCTCTCAGCAAGCACATTTACGAAGCCGCAAGCAAGGACGGACAAGCCGGACAGGAAGCAACTGGCGGGACATCCAATCCAAGTGACGACGACGTGATCGATGCTGAATTCGAAAAGAAGTCATAAGGAAAGCGCTCGAGCATGATTCATTAGCAATGATGTTCGAGCAATCCTGAGACAAGACCACGAAGGGCCTGACGTACAGCACGTCAGGCCCTTTTCGCTTCCAGCCTGAATCCAGTCCACTTCCAACAGAAAAGACCTCACTCCCAATGGCGATTCGCCAGAGAATGAGGTCTCGAATTTCAGATCCGTTTTTCTACCTGCTTCGCGGCCGCATCATAGACTAAACCGGTTTAGAGCATTTTGCAAATTGATCTCCACATGATGTGTCGAATTTGGGAGAGTGTGTCGCGTCATGGAGGACCATTATGTCGAATGCACTCTCCGTCGATTTGCGGCGTCGGATACTGGAAGCGATTGACCAGGGTGTCAGTCAGTCTCAGGTGGCTCGCACGTATCGGGTCGACCGGAAAACAGTTTGGAGCCTAATTCACCATCGTCAGAAAACCGGATCTCTCGAACCGATCCGTGCTGGAGTGGGGCGAAAATCCAAAGTCGCCCATCGTCAAGCGGACATCAGGCAGGCCATTGCAGACAATTCCAGCCTGACGTTGCAGTCCCTGATTGATCAGTTAGGGTTGGCCATCTCTGTTTCAGCATTGAGTCGCACCTTGCGTCGTTGGGGAATCCGGCTCAAAAAAAGTTCTGCACGCCTCAGAACAGCAACGTCCTGACGTGAAAGAGAAGCGTCGCTGGTGGGGGATTCTGGTTCGCCCCAAGCCCCAGCAGAGGCTCATCTTTCTCGATGAAACCGGGGCCAACACGAAGATGGCCCGACTTTACGGTTGGGGGAACAAGTCGGAACGTGTCCGCAGTCAGGTGCCACATGGGCACTGGAAAACGATCACATTCATTGCCGCACTCCGCTGCACCGGCGTGACGGCCCCCATGGTGCTGGATGGCCCCATGAATCGGGAATCATTTCTGGCGTACATCCAGCAGTGGCTGGTTCCGACATTGAATCGCAAAGAGATTGTGGTGCTGGACAATCTCCCTTGTCACAAACAGCCAGAAGTCATTCAAGCCATTGAAGCGGTCGGGGCCAGCGTCTTTTATCTGCCGCCTTATTCACCGGATTTCAATCCGATTGAGAAAGCGTTCTCGAAGCTGAAAGCACTCCTCCGCAAATTCGCCGAACGGACCATTGAGAACCTCTGGAAGCGAATCGGAGCCCTCATCGAAACCTTCACTCCCAATGAATGCCGAAACTATTTCCTGAGTTGCGGATACAGGGGAAGTTAAAATGCAAATTGCTCTAGTACGAGTATGGCTCTTCTTTGGTCTCATCTGCACCGAATGACTTGCGGAGGTCAGTCACTGTTGCACCGACCGATTTTTCAGGACCGGTCAGCTTCAGGAAGTAATTTCCTTTTTCAGTCTGCAGCATGACTGCGATCATTCGATAGCCATCAACTGGCTTGGTCTTCTGCATAATTGGTGGGCCATCTGGCTTATTGTAGGTTCCAGTCAAATCGACCAGAACATACTTGCCCTGTGGAGATGTCCCCTGAGTCATCTTCACGCTTCGGCCATCACCTTTGAACTGATCAACCCAGCGCTTCACGTTTTCTGCAACGGACCCACCCATTGGTGGAAAGACCACGAGTTCAGCTGGTTCCAGTTCGCCTTCCACAGGAGCGATGGCGTACTGAGCCAGACGCATCCGACTCGCGACCTGTTGCTGTTTCCAGGTCTTTGGCACATTGAGCTTCAAATCCTGAGCCTGCAACACAACTGTTGCTGGTTCTTCGGCACTGCAAACAGCAAGCGGCGTCGCCATTGTCATTGCTGCCATGACGACAGCCAGTTTCCAGTTGAGCACTGAAAGCTTCATGCAGATATTCCTTGTCATTGAATGTGGAATAACCACGGTTGAGACCATTATTGATGCGGACAGCGCTGCCCGAGTCACTTCCGTAGTGCGTAAACACGAAACCGTTCGATCTGACACGTTAACTTGCTGCAACCGTTCAAACAGACGCAGGTCAGCTTCCGCTCGTCGAAAGCAACCTCATCTACTTTTGGACGGCGCACACAGAGCAACAGATCAACAGATCAAGCCGGGATCGCCGAATACGCATTCCCATTATTGTCTGGAAATACATGCAGGAATGCAATTCGATAACAGTCGCAATTCATGTAAGTCCAAGTATCACTTCAGCAGGTGACACTATCGCAAGTGCAACCTCGAGGAATGGCAGCCATACAAATGAAAGAGGGGAAGGTGCAAAATCACCTTCCCCTGCAGGTTCAATCAGATTGTCGAAACAGTTGTTCTATCAGGACAGTCGATGCGGCAGGTTTGAAATCGCGCCCATGCATCGACCGAACGATTTAGTATCCCATTCCGAGGCCGGTCAGAATTCCGGTTTTGACAGTTCCGTCTTTGATGTCAAACATCTCTGGGATCTCACGCGCCCAGAGTTTGTTCGCTGATGGGCAGAACTGTCTGGCGTTTCCTTCGATCGCAGTCACACCTGGAATTCGAGCAGCAAGACTGCACGAATGCAGGAATGATCGGCCCGGACAGGTCAGGTCCTGGACACACAGGAACATCCCGAGCTTCTGAGCAGCTGCTGCTGCAAACAGTGCCTCAGTATGTCCTTTACATGCCTTGAGTGCGACGCCGCTATAACCCTGCTCACGAGCCAGCAGCAGCGATTCGTAGTCCAGCAGCGATTCATCAATCACAACTGGCTTCAATTCGGCCGCCCGATGCATCTTGTTCTCTGGATGCGCCTTCAAATCGCGATTCGTTGGCTGTTCCAGATACTGGACACGGTCATAAGCCTGAGGATTGGTCTCCTGAATTCTCTTCAGGAACTCAAGCACATACTCAACGTTCGCACACTTCTCATTGAAGTCGAGAGAGTAGAACCATGCCTGACAGCCTCGCTTCGCCTGCGCTTCTGCAGTCACGCGATCGACTGAGAGCACGCGATTGATATCCCAATCGAGATCGTCGCCGTTCAGCTTGATCTTCAGATGGGTCAATCCATCCGCTGCAATCCACTCACCCAGAGTGACAGGCTGCCCATCATTCGGGGAGTTCTTCACATCTTCCGGAGTCAATGCATCCAATGCACCAACCAGATGGTAAAGCGGCAGTTTTTCCTTTGGCTTCCGAGACGTGTACTGATCGAGGTACTCGCCTTTGAACTGGTCGTCCAGATAGTACGCCAGATCGTGGGTCATAAATTCCTTGGACAGAGTGTCGTAAGAATTTAACCCGAGCGCTTTTCCGAACCCATCGTGCAGAGCCGCATCTAAAGGGCTGGCTGCAACGAGTTGAGCCAACGGAGGAACCGGTTCCGGAAGGCGGTGGTCGCGAGCAACCACCTTGCCAAGGTGGTAATACTCAGCGGAAATGAGGTACACCAGATCAACAGGGTGAGCGAACTCATCCAGACTGTCGGTCAGAGTCAGAACTCGTTCCGCAAAGTCACACATCGCTTTTTCAGCTTGCTCGGGAGTGACTTCGCTGGATGGCCATGCCCAGACTGGGCCAACCGGCATACTTCCAAGCCCAGTTGCATGGCGGCGGTCTCTCGTTTCAAGAGTGACCTCCACATTCATGATTTTGTGCTTGTCCATCACTCGGCCGCCAAATTTCAGCGGAACCCGAAAGGGAAATTCTTCGAATGTGATGATTGCGTCTTTAACCCGGACGTCGGTCGGCCTGTTCATAGTTCCAGTTGTAATGGGTGTTCAAAGTGTGGAAGGAAAGACACAGATCGATTTCGACTACGATCACGCAATGATCTGCAAAAGAAATCACGTCATACCGGAATCATTGCATACTCGAAAGCATGCCTCTGATTCACGGGCAATTATCAACAGAGTTGGATTCCAACTCGGCTAAATCAGTTATCGAATTTTGAATGCAGGCTTCAAAACTCTTTCACAATTATTTGAGGATTCTAGAGTTCTGACGAAATCTGATGCAACCTTGTTCGACCAGACCATCAACAAACGGCGACAAGGAAGACGACAAATTGGCGACGACCACCCATCCCGCCTAACCAAGGCAGGGAATGTCCGTTGCTCGACGAACGTCGATAATTGTCGTAAGTAGCAACAATCAATGAAGATCAGACTTCAAGGTGAGCTCTGGCCTGACAGCGAAACAGCAATCCGAATGCAAATTACCTGTTTTGCTGATGTCGCGAGATCGTTTCTGCCAATGCCAATGCTTTCAGCTGGCCCCGGGCCTTGTTCATCGTTTCCTCATACTCGCTGGCTGGAACGCTGTCTGCGACCAGCCCTGCACCGACCTGAACATAAGCCTTGCCGTTCATCATGACGATGGTCCGCAAGGCAATGCAGGTATCCATATTTCCGGTGTAATCGATGTACCCGACGGCACCTGCGTATGGACCTCGGCGATGCTTCTCGAATTCGTCGATGATTTCCATCGCTCGAACTTTCGGAGCCCCGGAAACGGTTCCTGCTGGCAACCCTGCCCTCAAGGCAGCCAACGCGGAGAGTTCAGGTCGCAGCTTACCGTAAACATTGGAGGTAATGTGCATCACGTGGCTGTAACGTTCCACGACCATGACATCGTTCAACGTCACCGAGCCGTACTCAGCAATTCGTCCGACATCGTTTCGGGCGAGATCGATCAACATCACATGCTCGGCCCGTTCTTTGGGATCTGCAAGTAATTCTGCCGCGAGTGCCTGATCCTCTTCTTCGGTGGCTCCGCGTGGGCGAGTTCCAGCTAATGGTCGAATTGTGGCTGTCCCTTCTTCCACACGAACCATGATTTCAGGAGAGCTCCCCACCAGTGTGCAATTGGGGGTCTCCAGCAGGAACATGAAGGGGCTCGGATTCACAACACGCAGAGCTCGATAGACCTCCATTGGGGTTGAATTCGTATCAACTTCCAATCGTTGGCTGAGAACAACCTGAAAGATATCGCCAGCGCGAATGTATTCCTGACACGCACGGACAGCATTCTCGTATTCTTCTCGCGTGCAGTCCGATTTCCACGGGGGAAGTTCATTTAAGGTCAGATCGACGTCAGGCATCGTCAGCCCGCAATCGTTCTGCTGCAGCTTCTGACAGAGTGCGTCTAATTTCGAACAGGCGAGATCGTACTCGGCTTTCAGATCAGGAACGTCCGTTTTTGCATGAACAACCAGAATCGTTGTTTTGCGAATATGATCAAAGATGATCATCGAGTCATACAATGCAAACGAAAGATCAGGGAGCTTTCGGTCATCTTCAGGAGCATTCGGCAGTCGTTCGGTATATCGAACAACGTCGTAGCCAGCGTACCCAACTGCTCCGCCAGTGAATCGTGGCAGGCCGGGCAATGTGATTGACTGATACTGCTTCAACAGGCACTCGAGCTCGTTGAGCGGATCGTTAACTGTGCGACGTTCTTCTTTTCCTTCACTGGTCGTGATCACTTCTCGATCGAACGCCTCGATACGCAAAAATGGATCGCCCCCGAGAAACGAATACCGACCGATCCGTTCGCCACCGACAACGCTTTCGAACAGGAACGAACCTGACTTCCAACCGGCTTTGCAATAGGCCGACACCGGTGTCAACGTGTCGCTGTAAAGCACACGATACACCGGCACCAGGTTCGCCCCTGAAGCAAATGACTGGAAATCCGAAAACGACGGATGGTGCATAACGGCCGGGCCTGCTTTCCACATTCGATGACACGACTCTCAAACTGGTCTGTGAGTCCTGCCTCGACAAACCTGCTGAAACGAGAGCAGACGGAATCGGTGCTGATGGGATCTGAACCTGTAAATTCCCACTGCCAGTTGACCGAACTGCTCGCTTCTCCACATCTTAACGACTTCGCTCGCCGCAACAATCAACGGCAATCCTTGTCCTGAGCGCTGGAATCAGCATTTACCAACAAAAAAGAACCGGAGGACCAAAGCCCCCCGGTTCTCGACGCTGTTTCCAACGTTCAACACATTTTCAGATTAGAACTGGCCCCATCCGAATGGAAGTTCCCCGAAGAGGTTTGGTCCTGTGAACCCAAATCCATTTGCCATCCCTGCACCGGTGATGATCCCTGGATCATCCAGATTAAACAGGGCGCCTGGTGCTCCAATCAAGACTCCACCAATCGTGTTGGTTGCAGAGTAACGGATACGGAAGGTGCTGTTCCCCATCCCGTCGTATTCCCATGTCCCGCCTTGAGCTGGGGGATCTGGATTAAGGGTGCCAGTTGATGGGTCACCTGGGTCGGATCTCCAATCAGACCGCAGACGAGTCGCATTTCGACGACGAGCGTTGCTTGAAAACGGTCCATTCGGTGTTGTTCCTGTAAAGGTATTCAACCGAGATTTGAACGGATCTGCATTGCTGTAGAACGCACCGACCTGATTGTCCGGTGTCACGTTCGTTGTTGTGTTCTCGTTATTCGCAGTCATCGAATCCATGATGTTTCCACCAAAGATCAGATCAAGTCGTGCCAATGGGTCCGCCTGGTAGAAAGTGACAGTGAACTCGGTCGCTGACCATGTCCCGGTAGTAGTACCTGGATCGACAGTCGAAGTGAACGAATGAACGAAGAAGTCATCCCCTTGGTTCCCTGAGAAGCGATTGTTCTCAACTGTTGCCACCACCCCGGAAATTCCGCCAATCGCAAAAGGAGCGTCCTGTGCATAAGGAGAGAATGGGTTATACGGTTGAGTATCTGACATCGAACTCACACCAGCTGTCGTTCCAATTCGCATCACCAAACCGGTTGCTGGGAAGTTCGTCACAGCATTCCCGTTACCGTTGATTTGGTTTTCAAGGATGTCGATCGTCAGGTGATAAGCTGCACCGATAGATCCGGTTTGCTCCAAAATTGTACTACTTGTTGTTGCGGCACTTTGGTTACCAGAGTTGGACGTGACCAGATAGATCCCTTCTTGCTGGTTACCTGCGACCTGGTTCTGCTGAATCAGGACTTCGCCACGCACTTCCCCAATATTCCCAAAGTTAATCGATGGGAATGCACCCACAATGCCAGCGATCCGTCCAACGTCTGGATCCGTGTTATCTGAGTCTGTAGGATCCGTGTCGAGCGTCGGACGCATCAGCATGTCGATACCGCGGCCGGTATTGCTATTGATCGCATTGTTCGTCAGCTCGAGCCGTGAGTCATACGCAAAGCCGTTGGAATCGTAGCTTGGCTCAGCAATCCACTGAACACCGTCACCGTTGTTCGACGAGATGACGTTGTTATAAGCAATCACGTTCTGGTAGTAAGCCGTGATCGGTGTAAACACTGACGAGGATGGCTGACCGCCAGTCTCGAACATGCTTCCAGTCACATTCAACCCTGCCATTCCCAGGTTATTGAACCCGGTATCCGTTCCGTTGTAAGCAATCGTGTTGTGAGCGATTGTGTAGAGACCACCGCCGGTAATATCGATCCCGTCTCGTCCGTTGTAGGCAATGATGTTGCCGTTGGTCACGTTCGTTCCGTAGATCGTGTTATTGACAGGTCCAACTCCGATGAACAGACCACCGTTCAGGTTGTTAATCGGATCACCTGCGTTAGTCCGGAAGTCAATCCCGTCATCTGCGTTATAGCGGATGACGTTGTTGGTCCAGGTTCCGCTGATTGATCGAGAGTCGGCAGTTGTGCCTGATTGTTCCCAAGCCAGAATCCCGTTCATCGAGTTGTTCTCAATGAAGTTACGCTGAGCGACAGTTGCGTTGATAGCAGGAGTGCTTTGAGCAAACCCGATGTTTGCAAACATGTCGGCATCGCCCATGACCTTCAACTCGATCCCGTTCTGGTTATTCGAGAAGACGTTGCCCCAGGCATAGAAGGTGTCACGACCAACATCCAGATAGTCAGAGTTTGCTGATGTCACCTTGAGACCGGCACCGTTCAGGTTGCCCATCGCAGTGTTACGGGAGACCGTCAGGTTATTCACGTTACCGCGAATATCTCGGAGGATTTCAATCCCGTTCATGCCGTTACCTTGGCCAGCTGCAGTCGTCCCCAGAATGTTCTGGTCGATGATGAAGTTGTTCAGCTGAGCAAAGTTCGACAGTCCCGGATCTGCATTTGCTCCCCCAAGGGCCAGCAAGATCCCGTTCCCAGCATTCCCTGTGAAGGTGCTGCCTCTGATGCTTCCTGTGAGTGTTGCCGTATCGCGAGCGATGAGAGCAACACCGTCTCCGTTGAAGTTGTCAGTATTAATACTGTCAGCCAGAGCGTTGGTGAAGGTTCCGTTTTCAATCTTCACATCAGCGGTGGCATCACCTTCGAAGATGATCCCGATGTGTGCCCCACGGTTGTCAGCAAATTGATTGCGGTTGGCATTGTTTGGAGTGACAAGCTCGAGCTCCATGCTTCCGCCATTGACGACCCCACCGATACCGAATGCTGTGTTTGCGTTTCCACCGATGAACTGATTTCGCAGCAGGTTGGTGAGAACGATATCAACATTCTGGGTATTCAACAGAATCCCTGATGTTCCAGAACCAGTCCGGTTAAACAGGTTTTCCACTGCAGAATCGATTGTGACTGACGAAGCAGCTGGATTGACAATTCCCCCGAGGCTTCCGATGTACAGGCCAGCTTCACCGTTGTCGTTGAACGAGTTTCCGTTCATGAACGGGACGATGACGTTTCCACCGTTGCTGGCGAGGATTGCCAGACCATGGACACCGTTGCCAGAGAAGTTCTGAGAACGAACGGCACCTGTCGGACGACCAACAATTCCGTTTGACACCCAGATACTGCCGTCAGTTTGAGCGAAGGCTTTCCCTGTCAGGTCAATCACTCCGCCAGTCTGAGCGTCGATCACGACCCCATTCTCACTGTTCCCGGTGAAAGTATTCCCCACCAGTGCAGTATTGATCTGGCCACCGTCTGTTGCTCGCAGAACCAGACCTGAGCCTGTTGGAACGCCGACAGTTGAACCATTGCCAGTGAAGGTGTTCCCGAAGGTTGCTCCCTGACTTTGATAACCGAAGTACATGTCGACAGTCGCACCATTTGATGCAGACACAACCAGACCGTCTCCACCGTTGCCGCTGAAGGTACTGCCGACGATTGGCGAGAGAACTTCGAAGGTTGAAGTGACTCCGTCAACGTTAATCGCCAGTCCACCACCGTCGTTGCCGGTGATTGTCAGGTTACTCAGGCTGCCGATCTGAACTTGAGAATCAATAATATTGAAGGTCATCCCTGTGCCAGCATTGCCAGCAAGATCATTCCCCTGGAAGGTTGGAGTACCAAGGAAGTTCAACTGACCTTGAGAGATGATATCCAGGATCAATCCGTCGCCATCGTTGTCGCTGGTGGTGTTGTTCTGGAAGGAATACAGGTTCAGAACACTGGTTCCATTCGTTCCGTCTGTTGACAGCAGGAAGGCTTTTCCGCCATCAGTCATTGGAGCGGTCGACTGAGCAACGGTGTTGCCGTTCATTGTCAGGTCGATCGTTGCACTTTCGCCTGGAGCTGGAGCCACGAGGACTTCAATTCCGTTGGCACTGCGAAGAACAGTGTTGTTGAGAATCCCGGTCTCGCCGCCGTCCACGGTTGGAGCACTGGCGTTGATGGTTCCGCGTTCAGCAAGAACACGAATCCCGACGCCATCACGAATTCCGTTTCCGTTCAGATCTTCATCGGCATCAATGATCCCGTCGAAGTCCTGATCCACACCGGCTGTGGTTTCATCATTCAGGATGCCGTTTGCATTCGCATCTTCATCAATTCCACGGATCACGTTGCCGCGAATCAGCAGGTCAAGAATTCCCATTCCCTGATGAGTGACACTAATGCCGGAGGACGATGGATAATCGTTGTCCAGGTTGGTGTTCCCTGCGACGGAGTTGTTCTCGATGATCCCGTATGAGTTCAAACCAGCACCGGTATTAGTGGTGATGTTGATCCCGTTAATGATGTTCTCGATTGCGTTGTCGTGAATATTGAATGACTGAATCGCAGTTCCTGAGATCCCGTCAGCTGTGTTCCCACCGTCAATACGGAAGCCAACGACTTCGTTATTGTTCGCGAGAGTGATCACAGCACGAGTTGGGTCAGCAGCACCAGAGTTGGTCAGCAGCGGAGCTGGTCCATCGCTTGAAGGCAGGGCAACAACCCCCTGGTCCGTTGTAATCGAACGGTTCAGGCCCTGGCCGACCAGAATCTGGTCATCCAGCAATGTGATACCGGTATTCAGGTTGGCATCGGTGTCGTCTGTTCGACGGAAGACATAGATCAGCTGGTAGTCAGCTTTGTCCACATCGTTATCAAACTGGAAGACCGAATCGAAGTGTTCTGGATCGTTGATGTCGTTTGGATCGATGAACGCAACGTTGATAATCGCGCCATTCTTGGTCGCGAGAATCGTCTGAGTTCCTTCTGTCTGTCGTACAGGTACTCGGTACCGACGTTGAACAGACTGAGTCATGTAAGACTGAACTGGAGCACGACGGAACCAGCGTGATGCGCGACGGGTTGGAATGGTGTACTCGAAGTTCACCGAAGCCATCGAATCAAACACCTTGTCATAGGTGTAGATTGTATTCAACCAGAAGTTTTCACTGATCTGGGCCTGAGCACGGGCACTCACCCCAGTTGCACTTCCGACTTCACTGTTGTTCAGGACGTAAGCACCGATTCCGAAATCGAAACCGTACTGCCCCAGAAATGGCATTGGGACAGCTGCTTCAACGTCGTAGCTTTCGTAAGCGTCTTCACGCATGAACGATTGCAGGATCGAAATATTCTTACCTGTGAACGAGGTTCCACCAGGAACATTCTGCACGTTGAATTTCGCAGTTGTTTCCCCGACTGGAACAGCAAAATTCCCTCGCAGGCTGAAGTACTCGCCGATGGACTCGAAGCTACCGCCGACCTGGCTAAAGGAGCGACTATGGCCGTCGTCGAAGTCCCACCATGCGGAAGCCCCCCAAACGCGATCGCGTCCCGGGCTATACTTGCGAATCCCCCCCCCGAGATTGGCAGCAGCCAACCCGTAGTCGGTCACGTTGATTCGGGGGTTCACCCAGAACAACGTATCATTAGGGCTACCGAACAGCGGAACAAACGCATTGAACTGCGTGTATCCACCATCGTAGCCATATTGATCGATATTGACGCGGCCCATGCGCCAGAAGATTTCATTGCGGGCGGCCATGCTGGCATAGCCAAGACCACCGTCCCCCACAAATGTCGTCCCGGAGTATTCAGGCGCGACTGGCCCCAGAACCGCCTCTGGAGCGAAAGGATCAGGTCCCTGTGCTGGCACAGAGAATTCCCCCTGCACCTGTGTGACACTTCCTGATGGACTCTGCCCGAGCCGAACTGATCCCGATTCGTCAGAGAAGGCAAATGGCCCTGCCCCTGAGTAAGGATCAGCTGTGAAGGCGTCTGATTGAGACCAGGCCGGCGATGCCACACCTAGGCAGATCGCAATCAGAGCTAGCCAGCGCTTACGTGCGTGTTTCATCGATTGCTCCAGCATCCTGCTGACAATCTCTCTTTCGAGGGGGGAAAATCCTAAAGGAACAATTCAGATCCGCTGAATCGCACCTCTTCCACCATTTCAAGGCATGGCCCAAACATGGCGGTCCTATCGACAATGACAGTTAATCTGATCAATCGTCCTGATGGACATGCGGAATTGAACGGAAAAGCGGTTCGGGATGGATTTAGCGGTTAATCGTTCTTTTACTTACTTTCCGAGATTCGTCGAGACGTCCCATCTCCCCTAGACGATACGATTCGAAATCGTCGCCCCCCCACCTGCAAAAACTGCCGGAGAATGTTGTAAGGAATGAGTCGCTTTTTGCCGGTGAATTCAATAGGGTATTGAAATTACATGTAGACAAACCGGACGCTTTACTAAGCGATCGTTGTGTGTTGCGTCTTTTTTAATGAACTCGTGAGGAGAGAATTCAATGAAGAAGCTTTGTGCTGTACTGACAGTTGCTCTGATGGGAACATGGACACTCGGTTGCGCTCCAAAGACCGAACCAGCCGCTCCTGCTGCTCCAGCTACCGAAACCGCTCCAGCACAGCCAAAGGAAGGTGAAGCACCTGCAGCTGCGCCAGCCGCTGCTCCTGCTGAAACTCCAGCTGCTGCTCCAGAAGGCGGAAGCGCATCTAAGTAATTTACGGCAAGAACTGCTTTCCAGCCGTTCTTGTTTGATGCCTCAGCCTTGAGCGTCAACTTCTCGAACCTTAGTTCAAGCAGTTGGCAAAAAGCTTAAAGGTGACACTCAACGAGCTGCGTCAATCGTTGTGGCAATAAAAAAAAGAAGCCTCCGTGTGATTTCACTCGGAGGCTTCTTTCATTGGCGCTTCAAACTTTGCACTCTTCTCGGATTAGATGATCCTGTCAGATGATCCCTTGGAGAGGTCCTCCCGGAGCAGCAAGGGCATCCACACGACGCGTTACCTCCGGATCTTCAATCAGCGGAGGAGCGTGATGCGGCTTAATACGAGCATCGATCATAAGCGACCCATTACAGCCCCAATGCTTCTCCTTCACATGTGATTCAATTCCCTCGATATCTGCCGCAGGATTACTCCGCGTGAAGACTGCCCACAGGAAGTTGTTCAGACTTCTGGCAACAAACTCTGAGTCATCGACCAGCACAATCAGAGGGAAGCGATTGATCGGGTGCTGCGCAGTAAATGCCGCTGCGAATCGGGCAGCCGTCCCGTCTTGATACGAACGGCATTCAGGTACTTGAATCGCCAGAACCCCCGGCATGACGACGCTCGGAGAACGAAACCCGTCTGGCAAGTTCAAATTCGCAGGAACGGTTTCGGGAAGTGAGCGTCTTCGTTGACCAGCGGCCGCGATCACCAGCTTCGACCCGGTATTCAATCCATGACCAGTGTAGTCGAGCGTATCAATGGTAGTTCGCGTCTGGAAATGAAGATCATTCGACCAATCGACACGTTCCAGCACGTGAACAAGGAACTTCTCGATATCATGCAAGTCGAGCGAGCGGTCATCTTCTTCGGCAGCAATGATCAAATACTTCGCAAGCGACAGCTGCCCTTGCCCAAGGATCGCATTCGCCTGAGTCAGGATCTCCTGCGGGCGTCTTTCTGCAGAATATGGCGTATACCGTTCACTGCCGATTGCCAGTAGTAGCGGATGCACTCCTGCGGCATCGACGGCATGAACTTCCTTCACCCCAGGCAGAACTGACGGAATTGCCGGTCCAGTGATTTCATGAATGATCGCCCCGAATGACGTATCCTCCTGCGGAGGGCGTCCCACGACCGTAAACGGCCAGATCGCATCCTTCCGATGCCAGACCCGATCAACACTCACAACTGGAAAATCATGCTGTTGACTGTAATACCCCAAGTGATCGCCAAATGGTCCTTCCGGGAGTAACTGCGTCGGATCAATTGAACCAGAAATACAGAAATCGGCTTCGGCGATGAGCGGAAGATGATTCGTCTGGCGAACAAGCCCGACCCGACGTCCTCCGAGCGCTCCGGCGAACGTCAACTCAGAAAGCCCTTCCGGGAGTGGCATGACAGCAGACAAAATCATCGACGGAGGACCGCCCACCGTGATATTGACCGGCAGTCTCTCCCCTCTTCGAATCGCAGCGGCATGATGGACGCCGATGCTTCGATGAATCTGATAGTGAAGCCCCACCTGCTGATTCAGTGCATAGCGATTCCCGGACAACTGAACCCGATACATTCCCAAGTTGGATTTTTGCCAGCCACGGTGATCTGGGTGCTCGGTATAGACAGCCGGAAGCGTAATAAACGGGCCACCATCGTCTGGCCAGGACTTCAACGCAGGTAATCGATCGATCCGAGTCTGCCCACCAAGAATCGGGCCCCGACGAAGATACTTCGGTTGCATTGCCCAAGCCGTAGGCAGTGCTCTCGCATACCGAAACGGCTTCTTCAAAGCCTCTGCTGGGTCGATTTTCAGTTCAACGAGCCGACGGACCAGCCCCAGTGTGTCCCGGAAGAGAAAACGTGTTCGCTCGATCGTTCCAAACAGGTTTGACACCATTGGAAATGGCGTCCCGGTCACACGCTCAAACAGCAGCGCAGGTCCACCGGCCTGATAAACGCGTCTCTGAATTTCCGCGGCCTCAAGATTCGCAGAAATCTCTGTCGAGATTCGAATCAGTTCGCCGTTCCGTTCCAGATCGAGAACGCACTCACGGAGATTTCGATACCCCATGACATGACCACTTCATCGTTTTGTGCTGAATTCAGGTTGCTCCTCCGCACCGGACGAAACAACCTAACAGCACACCGTAACTGGGACAGATGTAAATTGAATGCTGCCAGATCATAGTCCATGCAGATCGCGAAAGACGACCCCATGAAAACGACAAACCGCACACAGAATGCATGCGGTTGGACGAAAATTTGAAATCCAGCAAACTGAACTCAGCAGAGAATCAAAAGACTTCTGTCGCAAAATTACTTGGCGACGTCTGCCAGTTTTGGTTCGAGGTAATTCACTGTGCTGTTCATGGTGATCAAGTGCTCGTACTCGTTCTCTGGAATCTGAACGCGATACTGCTTGCGAAGTTCCATGACAATGTCGAGGAAGTCCATGCTGTCGAGTTCCATCTGTTCGCGAAAAGCGACAGAATCATCGAGATTGGACAGATCTTCGTCCGGTGCAATCCGTTCCAAGATGTCGATAATGACTTCGCGAATCTCAGGCCGCGTCATTCCGTTGCTTCCTCGTCATTGCTGAGCACCCGGAAGAAGTCCGGGAGCAATTTTCCGTTGCCAATTGAAATCCGGGAGAACTGACGGCCCGGACTCATGTTTGATCAGCCCGGCGAATCCCCTGACGGAAGACGATGCCGAATCCAATCAGGCGTAAACACCGCCATGTTCCGCTGGGAACTTCTTCACTATCACAACGGAGTTAATCCCGAGCATTCCGAACGAGTTGTTCAGAATATACTCGACCTTCTCCATATGACGCGGGCGGTTTGCGACCACCTGGCGCAGTTCACAACGTGGATCCTGCTGATCAAGGTTGATTGTAGCGTGGGCAATCCGGTCCGCAAAGGAAGGGATATTTCCAAGCAATTCCAACGCGCCAGCCGCTCCCATCGCATGTCCGATGAAGCTCTTTGTATTATTAATCGCCAAGGATGGTCGATCCCCAAAGACCTCGTGCAGAGCCTTGGATTCTTCGATATCCCCCTGCTCCGTGGCAGTTGCATGGCTGGAGACAATATCAATGTCGTCCGCAGTCAATCCGGCTCGCCCCAGTGCCAAACGCACACACTCGGCCTGTCTCGTGCTCGATGGAAGCACGAAATCCAGCGCATCCGAGTTCATGGCGTAACCGACAATTTCCCCGTAAATCTTTGCCCCACGAGCAATTGCATCAGGAAGGCGTTCGAGAGTACAGATTCCGCCCCCTTCTGAGACAATAATTCCGTTTCGATTCACATCAAACGGGCGGCAGGCCTTTGATGGATCCTCATGCCACGCCAGAGCCCCCTGGCTCGCGAAGCTGGAGAAAATCCCAAAAGTGTGAATGCTTTCTGAAATCCCACCAGCGATTGCCAAGTCGACTTCATTCAGACGAAGCATCTGCAGGCCATAAATGAAGCCTGCGTTTCCAGCGGCACAAGCGGCTCCCACCGTCAGGTGTGGCCCTGTGATCCCCATATTCAGGGTGACTTCACCCGCCGGATTATTGGCAACGGTCCGCGGATTATGGTGGTGCGACCAGACTTTGGTGTCGTAATCGAACTGCGAAATCTCGTAGATCTCGTTCTCGGTCTCGACGTTCCCGTGTTCTGTGATGCCTAAATATACGCCCACACGGTCTTTGCGGTAATTGGGCCAGTCAAGTTTCGAGTCTTTGACCGCTTCGTTTGCGCAGTAAATTGAAACGGAACCCGCTCTGGTTCCCCGACGTCGTTCCTTCTTCTTTTGATAAAGGAACTCGTCGAAGTGGCACACCCCAGCTAGGACGGGATGCTTCACATATCGCGTTTCAAATGGAATAACGCCTGACTTTCCTGCCAGCAAAGCGGCACGATAGTCAGTGAGGTTATCACCATTGGGGGCGGCGAGGCCAACACCCGTAATGACAATGCGGTTCGGATCTTGCAGTGATTCAGACATTGATTGCTGCCGATGACAACGAATCAGCGGAGGGTAACCAAGGCACTCCGGGGAAACAAGCAGACGGCATCACAAACCAAAGACCTTGGATTCGTTTGGTCGCTCCTGCTCCATTTTGAAATTTTCCGCCCGGCCATTTGTCATGAGCCAGAAAGAACGCCCCAAGCGTGGAACTGGTGTCCACTCGGTATTCAAAATTGAGATCAGTTGCGAAGTTCTCCGCCGCGGCAAATCCTAAGTAGTTCTGAGTTCTCTGACACCCAATTCACTCAGAGATTCTCGCGAAAATGCAAGGAATGTGAAGTTCAAGGAGTTTTCACTGTGGAAAGATAGAGCAACACGGAAGACCCGGAGGATTTTGCAAGTTCGGGATGGAGCATCGCCGTTGCACATTTCTGCGCATCCAGATGATGCGACACCCATCGAACTTTGAAGATGCGTGTCTCCCCTTGCAGTAAAGACGATCCGAAAGTTCCGAACCTGCCTTTGGAATCAGGGAACCATGCCGATCACGCACTGACCATCGTGGCGATTGGTTTGGTCTGCTCGAAACGTTCGCACGCAATTTTCGCGATTGCAAGCATGGGAACTGCCAGGAATGCTCCGCCGACTCCCCAAAGCCAGCCCCCGAAAATCAGAGCCAGAAAAACAAGAATCGGGTTCAAGCTCATTGAGCGGCCTAGCACACTGGGTGTCACCAGATTCCCTTCAATTGCAGAAAGCAACAGGAAGACGAGGGGAGCCACCATCGCATAAATCAGACTGTCGAACGTGAGCATCGAAATAAGAGCGATGACCAACACGCCCACCAATGCACCAAAAACAGGAATGTAATTCAGTGCAAAGATGAGAACGCCCCAGAGTGCCGGATTGGGAAGCCCCATCACCCACAAGACAATTCCTGTCGCCACTCCCAGCCCCAGGTTGATAGCAGTCACGATCGAAAGATAGGAAGCAATACCTCGTTCCACATCGTAGACGAGCTCAACCGTCCGCTTCTTATCCGAATATGACCCGAGCAATCTCAGCAGATTGTTAAGCAACGTGTCGCCGAACGCGAGGAAGAAGTAGGTCAGTCCGATCACAAGGAGAAGACTCGTAATAAAGTCACTTGTGTTTGCCAGCAAAGAAATGTTTGTTGAGATTCGAGATTGCGCGATCTCAACAGTGACAGGCGCTCCGGCCGCACCTCCTGAAGTCGAGGTCATCGCCAGGTATTGCTCGACGAGGTCACTCAGCGGTTTGAACTGCGAGGCAACATTTGCCAGCTTGGTCTTGACCTTATCAACGTTCTCAGGAAACGAATGCAACCATGCTTTTGCTGGATCCGAAAGTCGAATCGTCCCTAAAACAGTTACCGCCAGTATCAGCAGAATGATCAATCCTGCCCCCACCGGATCTGGAAGCTTCCAGCGTCTTAGCTTGCGAACGATCGGGCGTAACGCGAGTGCCGACAAAACGGCAAGTGTCACCGGGAGCATCACTGCCCGTGCTTGATGCAGAACCCCGACTACGGCAAAGAACGCAAGGATTCCCAAGAAAATCGTCTGAATCTGCTGAAAACGAAACAAACGGTATTCGCGTCTCACACGCAACTCTTCCGCTTCTCGAGCAGCAACCTCAGTGTCCAATTTCTCTTCAATTGCTTGAGGAACAACGATCCCAGTAAGCGGTTGAACCGAGTGATTGACGGAATCAGGGATTGCGGACACATCCCCTATGCTTGCCATCGCGGCGTCAACTTCGTCGACAGACTTCGACGAAATAGTCTTCCGGTCTGGCGGACCAGACAACGATGAGTCCATCTATCCTCCAGGTGTACATCACGACAAATCATTTTCACTCAGATGCGATTGTCAACTACTCACAATAAACATGAACGCCGAATCGTAGATCTCCAGTCGTCCCTCTATAAATTAAACGTGGACGTCATCAATCCGGCACAACATTGAGGTTGGCAGAAGAAGACTGTCCACGCTTGGTCAAGAACATCTTGAAATTTCGAACAGAACTCACCAGGGCTTCAGTTTCCATCCCAAGACAAATCCAGCGCCGAAGCACCAAAGTGCAGCCATTTCTGGTTTTTCTTTAGCATAAGCTTTCGCGTAGTTCACGATATCATCAAAGGGAGTAACTTCACGGCCTTCATTTCCTTCTTCTTGCGATCCAGCTTTCACAGTCGCTGAACTCACTTTAGGATTTGCCATCGTATTGCCTCCTGATGGATAAGGGGTGAGTGAATATCGATTGATTTTCAGTGGGATGCATGCATCCCACTGATGTTCCATTTCCCAGCCGTTTCGAATAGCGACCTATTCGTCATCTTTGCTCAGAATTGATCGCAGCCAGACCAGGTTCTCCCTAAACTCTGCTTGCGATCGCTGAAGCTTCGAACCGGCCACGGTCAGGCGATTCACGCTGCCGAGGAGAATTCCGGTTCCCAGCACGAAGGCGGCTCCAGACACAATCAGCTTTGCCATGTCGCCCGAGAGTCCGGAATAATTTTCGACAATGTCGGCGACTCCGAAGAGCATGACTGTCAGGGATGCCAACAAGATCACGAGGCTGACACAGGCTCCGACTGCTCCCACCTTGCCAATCTGCCAGAACTCCGTCAGATCAATGCTGAGTAACTGAAGCTGAAGATCTGTTAATCGCAAGACATCTTTAAGTATCCCGGTGGCCCCGGACCTTACTTTGGAGTAAGCGTTCGGTGGAATCGAATCCGCTACAGTCTTCTCTTCAAAAGGAGTCCCAATCCGATTCCTCCCGCCAACGCCAGGCTGATCCCCAATACCGGATTGTTTCTGATCCATTGTGAGATCCCACTTTCAATCGTCTTTATCTTCGAAGATTGCTGTTCCGTGGCAGCAGGAGTTGCTGCCAGTACTGAAGCTGCCTTTCGTCCATTACGGGTATGAATCATACAATACATTTAATGTTACGTTCTGGTATTTCTGTTAGGTACTTCTTGTGGCAAGTCTCTCCCGGCGACTTCCTTCAGGATCGTTTCCTTCACAAAATGTGAGGCGTAGGAGACACCTGATTTCACCAGAGTATTTAATGCGAGTGCTCCAAGTGAGAGGATCAAGCCACTCTTCACTTCGGAAGGCTGCTCTGATTCGATCGGAACACCGGCCGTTTGATCAGCGATTTTCTGTGACACTTCCGGATCGAGATACACTCGCGACACCACTTGATGTTTCTTCGCTGGAACGAGCATGAACCCCAATAAAGCAGCCCCCACGGAGCAGGCGACAGGATTGCGGACGACATAGTATTTCCAGCTGAATAATTGCTCCGCTTCGGTAAGTAGTTCCCCAACGTCCGAGTCCACTCGACGGCGAATTCGGTGCATTTGAAGCTGCAACCTGTCCACATCCGATTCAGAGGCCATGTTCATTCCTGCTGATGTGAGATTACCATCTCCCTCCAGACGCTGACGTTCGGACTGCATCTTCCAAGAACTTCAACAGCACAAATTGGATACAGCCCAGACGGCAACGCCCGGCGTTCTTTCCGCACGCAATGAGACCGGCTCGCCTGAGATCAATGAGCGTTTCGCCCCTTCCAGTCGTTCCTTCGGCCGCGTTGCAGCCTTCCGGTATTAAAGGAAGGCTGAATTCCGCGAGACAAAGACGCTGCATGATTTCGGAAAATACTCTAGCGAGACCAGGCATCTGAAAGCTGTTTCGGAATGACCTGCGACACAGCTTCTGAAATGCGCTGAGCAAGTGATTCCGGATCCATAAGTTTGCGGTGCCGTGGAGTGGTTGCCATCAAGGCGACGATACCCACTCCGACTGCAAACCCCGTTGCAAAGACAGCGCAGACACTTGAGACAGGCTGCTCCTGAATCGTATCGTTTGCCCAACGTGGAATTGCCTGCGCCGATTCACAAACCTGTTCTTCAAACTCTGCAATTCGGTTTTTGATATCCATGAGAATGCTCCTTGAGAAGGCAGGGACAGGCGATCACGTCGCTGCGCTGCAGGCGAGTCACCAGGTCAATCTCATGAGGTCACTTCGCGAGCAAGTCGCAATCGCGCCCAGAAGATTCCCCTGATGGAAATTACCGGAAGCTCTTCCGGCGATCGCCGAGGTCGCCCTGTTTCAGATGCGGTTCAGTTATGCACGGTTCGATCGCATCAGCAGAGCGACGACAACACCAGAGATAATCCCTGCTCCAAAGGCAGCCATCACAGATTCAACAGGGCGGCTGCGGACCATTTTCTTGGCTTCCTGATAGCCTTCGTCCACTTGCCCTTCGACCTGTTTGTAGCCTTCCTGAATTTTCTTTCCGGCTGTATCTGCAAGCTGCTTCGCCGAATCAGCATACTGACGTGCAGATTCAGTCGCCTGCTGGATCGTGTTCTGACCACTGCGGACGCACTTTTCGAGATACTCTTCAATCTCGCGACGAGACTGTCCGGTCTTCTGCTGGATCACCCCAACGAGCTGTTCGGTATCTCCTTTTACCTTTTGAAGTTCGTCGTCTGTCAGTTGCGCCCATTGTTCACGAATCTGGCCTTTAAGCTGTTTCCACTGGCCTTCGAGTTCCTGACGAGAAATCATGGCAATGATCCTTACATCAAAGTCGTAAGAGTTCAAAACTCCATTTCGGTCGAGCTCATAACGCCTTACCGCACATTTACGCGCTCTATCTCGTTGATGCAGACATTATTCACTGGAAGGATGCCTGCTCACAATCAGCTTCAATTTGGAGCGGTGTACAATTCATGTTTTGTTAAACAAGGCGGGGTCTGAGCAAAACCAACTTAATCAATGACGAAGCAAAGCCCATGCCACCAGGTGACCGTCTTCACCGTCATGATCACATCAGAACTTTTCGTTTGCCTCCATAATTTAGCTTCGACACTCTTTTAACTCCCATCGATCACAACGTTTCACAGGGACTTTTAGATTAGGCAGAATCATCCCACCAATGCGGCACAGTCAAGACCGGCGATTCTCAAAGACAATGTCTTCTTTGGTATCTTCTTGAGCGAAACCAACCATTTCGCTTCTGTTCTCCCAAACGCTCTCCTGGAGCGATGATGAGTCCAATGCTCCTACGAGAGTTACTGAAACAATCGGCACCGTATTCCGGCCGAAAATCTGGCCATCAGGGGCTCAGTTGGGAAATGACGAACGTTCCCGGTTAAAGCTGGGGGAATTGGTCGTTCAACGTCCATGCCGGTGGTCGCACTGACTCCGGACTGATCAGGACACCCAATCGTTTCAATCCTGATTTCCGTTAATTCAACAGATTCAAAACGCTGCATTCCAATACATTTCCAGTGTTCTTCCATCAGTTTCCGCACGTCTGTCACTGTGCATAGCAGCCGGTTCTACCAGGATGTCATCCTTACAAGGATAATTGTCCATGAAGGACGAATTTTGACCAAATTCCCGGTCTGTATTGCTTCTTCAAAGACCAATTATCTGCCGCATTTTAATGCACACCGACAGCGCAAGATTCAAGTCCATCTCAGTAACACACGAGCACAAGATCACTTACGACAATTCCACCAGACGAAACATTCAATAATCTCAACTGGGATACAGAAGTTTGGAATGGGAGTTGCTTTGCCATACCAAAGGCAAATCGAACGAGAACCATCATCGGTCTAGTGGAGGTAAATGGCATGGCTGCAATTTCACAGAAATCCGCTCCAAAGGGATCAAACCAACTGACGAACGAAAGGACCGACATCTACCTTCCAACTCCAGAAGAGATTCAGGAAGCATGTCGGTCCATTCAATCTGAATGGACAGAATCAGAGCGTGCTCGTCGTTCACGCGGCCAAGCCGGTCGACAAAGAACAGTTGCAGTCACTACACGTCGCTACGCGAAAATTCATATCGATCGCTCGCTGTGGGATGGTCGAGCTGCATAGTCAGACTCAGTATCGTCAGACCCCATCGCCAGATTCAGAACGCATTGTCGGTATACGATGAACATCTTCTGATTCGCTCCAGGGCTTGGATTTCAGCAACACATCGATAGAGAAGTGTGCCTCGAAGCAGGTACGTTTTTTTTGCAACTTATATCGTCCGATTTCCATTTGAGACTCTGCGGTTTTGTTTATCTGAAAGCCATTGAAGGCAATCCGAAACAAACTGAAGCAGTAGACCGATTCGGTCGTTTCTGTTTTCAAACCGAATTAAACTCACTGAGAGACCGAGGATCGGTTCCAGTGAGTCTGTCTCTTTCCAGTCTCACCTAAGCTGGCAGCCATTTGCCGTACGCATTCCTCGACTGCGTTATCCAGTTGCATTTCTCACAGCACTGGTTTCTTTGCGTTCAATTTGCAAAGTCCGTTCTCTCAAAGCTCATTCGGTGATTACGTTCAGCGATCACATTCCGTGAGTTCCACTTTCTGTTCATGCCCCGGCTGTAATTCATTCAATAGCGGCCACTGAATGCACCTGCTTTCCCGCTCGTGCCGGGCGTTACTCTTTTGTAATGAAGTGCCGATTCCGTACCGGTCCACTACATTCGACAGGCAATTGCCACCGAAACTCTGGCCAGAATGTCGATTTCTGCGTTTCGAACAGTGCAATTTGGATTTTGATGACTCTGTTAACTCGCCAATTCCACGTCAGATCACATATATGTTCACCAATGATTCTCATGACTGACGGCGTTCGTTGAAGGTCGGGTTCCTCAGCGTCTCCTCAGTTCCATTGATCCAGGATCAAAGAGTCATTGGGAGACGACGGGATGTCGAGCAAATTGCTGAATGTTGTTGTCGTGGGCGTCGGGTCGATCGGGGAGCGGCACTTAAGGTGTTTTCTGGCGACCAATCGGGTACGTGCTCGATTTGTAGAAGTGAATCCTGAGCTCTCGAAAACCATCTCGGAGCGCTACCCACAGGCGAAGGCATATGCCTCACTGCAGGAAGCACTCGACGATCCCTGTGATGCTGCAATTATTGCAACCCCCGCACCGATGCACGTCTCACAAGCATTGGAATGTGTCCAGCGCGGTGTGCACGTCCTGATCGAGAAGCCTTTGAGCGTCGAACTCGATGGAATCGACGATCTTCAACAGGCGGTCGAGAAGTCTGGACGTGTGGCAGCGGTCGCCTATGTTTATCGCGCCCACCCAATCCTGACCGAATTCCGCAACGAACTTCTCTCTGGACGCATCGGAAAGCCAGTCCAGTTTATCGCCACCTGTGGGCAGAACTTTCCAACATACCGGCCAGCATACGCCCAGACATATTATGCGAGACACGAGTCCGGAGGGGGGGCGGTCCAGGATGCGCTCACCCACATTTTGAATGCCGGTGAATGGCTCCTCGGGCCAATCGATCGAGTGGTCGGCGACATCGACCACACTTTGCTCCCCGATGTGACTGTAGAAGACACCGCTCATGTCCTCGCCCGCCATCAGGGAGTGATGGCAAGTTACACGCTGAACCAGCATCAGGCTCCCAACGAGATTGTCCTCACCGTCGTTGGTGAAAAAGGAACAATGCGATACGAGAACCATCTCTGCCGCTGGCAAGTGATGGAGAAGCCTGACACACCGTGGATCAACTCCGTCCCCGGCACGCTGGAACGCGACACATTGTTCACTCGGCAAGCCAACGCATTTCTTGATGCGGTCGAGGGGAAGGCTCCTCCCCTTTGCTCTCTGCAGGACGGAATCGGAACATTACTGGTGAACCGAGCCATTCTTGAAAGCGCAAGAACACACACCTGGCAAGAAATCCCCCGATCGTGACGTCACCACGCGGATCAGACGGAACGACGAATCATCCCAGCAGGAACTTTGACCTGCTCGTATGACGTTCTTCCACCTGACTATTCGGCTAACTGCGACACCTGTTATTTGCTCCAGAACATCACGGTCATCAAAGTTGGATTTCGAGTTCATGGCAGAGCGGACGATCACACAACTCTTCAGTTTACATGGCAAGACCGTTCTTCTCACCGGTGCAACAGGTCATCTCGGGTCAGCCATGGCTCGAGGATTCGCAGAAGCTGGGGCCAGAGTCGTTGTCAGCAGTCGCGACCCACAGAAGGCACTCGATCTCGTGACCTCGCTCCCAGCATTGTCGGCTACGCCTCATCTTGGAGTCCAACTGGACCACATGAGTGAGGAATCCATCTCGGAAGGATTTCGTCAGGCGATTCAACAGGCGGGAACAATCGACATCCTTGTGAACAATGGACATGAGGTAACCGCCAATGACTGGTCGGCGATCTCTGCTCCACAGTTCTCCAGACAGCTGGAAAATCTTACAGGGTACTTTCTACTCGCACGACATTTTCATGATCACCTCAGCGAGAGAAAGGCCCCGGGAAGCCTGATCTTCATCGGCTCGATGTATGGAGTCGTTGGTTCCTATCCTGATGTCTACGCTGGGATTGGACCTGCGAATTCGGTCGCTTACCAAGCCCTCAAAGGGGGCGTTATTCAAATGACGAGGCACCTTGCTGTCTATTGGGCCGAGAAAGGGATCAGAGTTAATTGCCTCAGTCCCGGTGCGTTCCCGTCCGCAAACGCTCCACAAGAGCTTGTCAGCAGACTGGTGCAGAAATGCCCGGCAGGAAGAATAGGCTCGCCAGAGGAATTGAAAGGGGCGGTTGTCTTTCTGGCCAGCGATGCATCAAGTTACATGACAGGACAAAACCTGATCATCGATGGAGGCTGGACCGCCTGGTAATCTCTCCGGACTACAGAAACAGCATCTGGAACGAAATCCGACCGAATCCCGCCTGACTAAACATATCCACACAACAACGCGGATCTTCAATTCGACTGACCAGTCGGAAGCCGCAAACTGACATTGACCGTGCAGGTCACGTTTCGCCAAAGCATTCAATTTGAACGACCTGCCGCAAGGAGATCTGTAATGGAAAAGCACAACAAGTTGACTGGAGTTTTACCGGTATTTCAAACTCCTTATCTCGACGATGACTCTATCGACGTCACGACCCTTGAGAAGGAAATCAGCTGGCTCTTTGAACAAGGTTCCGATGGAATCGTCTTGGCGATGGTGTCGGAGGTCTTGCGTCTCGATCAAGCTGAACGGCAGCAGCTCGCTGAACTTGCCTGCCGTTTCGCCGAAGGTCGTGGTTCAGTCACGATCAGTGTCGGGGCAGAGAGCACATCAACCGCAGTCAAATATTCGAAGCACGCCGAAGCGGTGGGGGCAACCGCACTGATGGCGATTCCTCCTGTGTCGATTGCTCCTTTGGAAGATGAACTGCTGCGGTACTACGAACAGATTATTGCCGCAACATCTCTACCGGTCGTCGTCCAAGATGCCAGCGGATACGTTGGCCGCCCGATGTCGATTGCCTTTCAGGCGAGACTCATGAACGAGTTTGGAGCTGAGAAAGTTCTCTTCAAACCTGAAGCGACTCCAATCGGCCCACGACTCTCCCAGCTTCGAGACGCCACAAACCGACAGGGACAGATTTTTGAAGGGACAGGCGGAATCGCACTGGTCGACAGTTTCCGACGCGGCATCGTCGGAACAATGCCCGGTGCCGATTTGATTCGTGGGATCGTTGCCTTATGGAACGCTTTGAATGCAGGTGATGACAAGCGAACCTACCAGTTATCGCTGCCGATTTCTGCGATCGTCGCGTTGCAGCATTCACTCGATGCGTTTCTGGCCATCGAGAAATATCTCCTCGTGAAGCAGGGAATCTTCCGCAACACCCGAGTCCGTGGGCCAGTCGGCTACACACTCGATCGCGAGACTGCCAACGAGGTTGACCGACTGTTCGATCTACTCACAAATGTCATCGACTCATAGATCACCTGCTCGATCCCAGAACCTCGCAGTTGTGATTCCTGGTGATGAAATCCAGCAGCGAAACTCCTGACATTCCACCATCCATTCGAGACAGGCTTTAGTCATGATCATTGACGTTCACAGCCATTGCTGGGAATACCCTCTGCACTTTGGGGATGATTTCGTTGCTCAGGCGAAACGTGCCCGAGCAGGTCAGGAAGTCGATCTGACAGTTCACTACGAGAAGTATCGAGCGACCTGCCCACCAGACACGAAGACTCTCGTGTTTGGTGGTAAAGCGAAGCTCAGCGGCATCTGGGTGGACGATGCCTATGTTTCGACTTATGTCAAAAAGCATCCGGAGACGCTCATCGGATTCATGAGCATCGACCCGACACAGCCAGGCTGGCGAACGGAGCTTGAACAAGGACATCAGGAGTTTGGCCTGCGAGGGATCAAACTGATGCCGATGTACGCCGGATTCCGGCCTGACGATTCGTCACTCGATCCGCTTTGGACTTATGCGTCGAAGCATAACCTGCCTGTCCTTTTGCATACGGGAACGACTTTCATCTCGCAGGCTCCGCTGGAATGCACGTTACCGAGACACCTTGATCCTGTCGCCACTCGCTTTCCCGATGTGCGTATGATTCTGGCCCATCTCGGTCACCCTTATGAAGGGGAATGTGTCGCGGTGATCCGCAAGCACCCCAACCTCTACGCCGACATCTCCGCCCTGTTCTACCGCCCGTTCCAGCTCTATCAGTCCCTGATGCTTGTGCAGGAATACGGAGTCTGGAACAAAGTGCTGTTCGGAACGGACTACCCATTCACGACGGTCAACGAGACCATGGATGGAGTTCGCAATCTGAATTCCATGCTGACAGGCACACACTTGCCTCGTCTGAATGAAGCACAAATCGAGGCGATGATCTATCGTGAATCACTTCCCCTCTTAGGACTGGAATCCGTCTAATGAGCCATACACAAACAAGCGATCCAGATATGAATCCGGCCTCACCTGCGAAAGTGGTCGGAGTGGCCGGGTTGGGACTTCTCGGGCGAGGAATTGCCACCTGTCTGTTAGCGCACGGGTTTCAAGTCATTGCGTATGACGTTCAGGAGACGACTCACGCACAGGCAAGGAAGCACATCGCAGAAGCCCTGGGGCAGCTCGTCGAACGAGGGCATTTCCCGAAGGAAGTTCTCACATCGTGGGAATCCCGGTATCGTCTCGCGGCTTCACTGAGCGAGTTTTCTGCATGCGATTTTGTCATTGAAAGTGTGATCGAAAATCTGGACGTCAAAGAATCGGTTTTCGATCAACTTGAAGCGGCGATCGGCCCAACGGTTCCGCTTGCCAGCAATACGTCTGCTCTGCCGATTTCCGTGTTACAGGAAAGACGCAAGCACCCTGAGCGCATGATCGGCATGCACTTTGGCGAACCGTGTCATCTGACAAATTTTCTGGAGGTAATCCGTGGGAACCAGACGGATGATGCCACCACAGAAGCGACGATTCAGCTCGGTAATATGATCGGGAAAGATCCTTCACTTGTTCAGAAAGATGTCCCCGGCTTCATTGTAAACCGACTCGGTTACGCACTCTACCGGGAAGCCTTCTGGATGCTGGAACAAGGGGTCGCCGACGTCGCAACAATCGACCGCGCATTCAGCAATGCAATTTCGATTTGGGCGAACATTGCCGGTCCATTTCGCTGGATGGACCTGACTGGAATTCCTGCATATGCAGCAGTCATGGAGCGATTGTTCCCGGATTTAAGTCAAGCAACTGAAGTTCCTGTCCGAATGAAGGAACTTGTAGAATCCGGAGCACAGGGAATCGCCAACGGCAGGGGATTCTACAACTACACTCCGGAAGAAGCGGCCCACTGGGAATGCCTCTGGAAAGAGAACGTCTGGCGTGTGAACGAACTGCGACGGGACCTGGAAGTCTCATAGCCCCATTCGCTGCACGTCAGGCAGAGTAATCATGCAACCGCAAACCAACGATTCACAGTAATCAACCCCGTCTCGAATCCTGCCAGCAGATTTTCGGTCCAGTTTATATTCGCGGACTCTTGCAGGATTGAGGCAAATTCATGTATTTCAGATTCGCGCGAGTCATATTCGGATTTCAAGCAGAGACATAAACATGAAACCCATCATTGATGTGCACCTGGACCTGGCCTGGAGCAGTTTGTTCTGGAACCGCGACCTGACTCTGACACTTGAGCAGTGTCGTGAATCAGAACGCGGAATGACCGATCACCGCGCTCGCGGGCGATGCACCGTGACCCTGCCTGAGATGCGGAACGGAAATATCCGCCTCTGCCTGGGGACCGTGCTTGTTCGATCCAAGCCGGAAGTGAATCCGCCGGAAGGAGCGACCCGCCGCGATCTCGACTTCCGCAACCAGACCATCGCCTCTGCGGTTGGACACGCCCATGTTCAGTACTATCGCGAACTGGAGCAACTCGGTGAGATCCGCATGATCCGCTCCCAAGCGGACCTTGAGAGCCATTGGAATTCCCCAGACGATCGCCGCATCGGGCTGATTCTGGCCATGGAAGGAGCCGACCCGATCACCTCTCCTGATCAGGCCCAGCACTGGTGGGACATGGGTTTGCGAAGCGTCGGGCTGACGCACTACGGCCAAGGTCCGTACGGAATGGGAACCGGATTCGAAGGTCCGCTAACCGCCAAAGGGTTTGAACTTCTGAAAGAATTCGAACGCCTGGGCATGATCATCGACCTGACGCATTGCGCCGAACCGGGGTTCTTCCAGATCCTTGACGCATTCAACGGACGGGTATTCGCCAGCCACAATATGGTTCGAGCCTTAACACCGGGTGACCGCCAGTTCTCTGAAGAACAGGTCAAACGCCTCATTGAGCGGGACGCCGTCATTGGGATGGCACTCGATGCGTGGATGCTCTACCCAGGCTGGAAGATTCACGAAACAGATCCAAGCGTTGTCGGGCTCGACGCTGTTGCGAACCACATTGATTACATCTGCCAACTGGCAGGTAACGTTCGCAACGTCGGGATCGGAAGCGATCTCGATGGAGGCTTCGGAACCGAACAGACCCCGCGCGATCTCGACTCCATTGCCGACCTGCAGAAACTCGATGAGATCCTGTCAGGTCGCGGTTACTCGCAGGCAGATATCGAAGCCATTTTCTATGGCAACTATCTGCAATTCTTCTCCCAGGCATTACCACGGAACTAATTCATGACTCTCGGAACGCGCGACGCAAAGCTGCAGGAACTCGGTTTTCCACTGGATCGAACAACCCCGGAAGGAACACTGGTCGACGGGTTATCGATTGTCAATGACATTGTTTACGCGAGTGGACAGGTCACTTTTGATGGCGACACGCTGACAAGCGTTGGCAAAGTTCCAAGTCAGGTTTCAGAAGAAGATGCTGTCAAAGCAGCCGCACTGTGCACTGCGAATATCCTCCGATGTGTCCGCAAGCACCTGGGATCACTCGACGCGATCGAACGCGTTGTGCGAATCACCGGATATGTGAACACGGACACGGATTATACGCGGCAGCACATTGTGATTAACGGAGCATCTCAGCTCGTTCGAGATGTCTTCGGTGAGCAAGGGCGACATGCGAGAACGGCATACGGAGTCGCTCAACTTCCATTGGGCTCGTCCGTTGAAGTTGAAATGATTCTTCAACTGAAAGCAGCTCGTTAAGCGTCTTCTACGACGATTGACGCCATTTGCGTTTCAGTCAGATTGATATTCAGAAAAGCGGCGGCGTGAATCAGTTTCACACCGCCGCTTTTCAATTGATCGAAGACGCCTGCGAGAGGCCGTGTCGCGTCAGTTTCTCATTCGGCACAAGAGCTTAAAGAGAGACAAACACTCCTATCGAGAAATCTTACACAAAGAGCGTCCTTCACTGAGCCCCAGCGGAATCGTACGAACGACACTGGAGTCAATTGCCATCCGCTTCTCGCGCATCTGCTCAAGAAGTTCAATCGCCTGATTGCCCATCAATTGCTCGTCGATCGTCACTGAGGTCAAACGACTGACCAGCGCCCCCTGCCGACGCATTCCCCCAAAGCCCAGAATCGAGATCTCTTCCGGAACCTTCACGCCCATTCGGCTCAACAACACATAGATCAGTTCTGCCAGCGGATCGTAAGTTGCAAAAATCGCAGTGACTCGTTGTTCCGCATTCAGCAAGAGTTCCAACTGAGCCTGAATGAGCTCTTCCTGCGCATTCACATCCGTTGTGCGTCCCTTGCCGAAATAGGTGTGAAAGTTTTGGCGGGTTCCGAATCCTCGACGAAAGCCTGCAAGGTAGGCAGCACCAGTCGACGTCTCAGCAGGACAGAAGAACGCCACGGTTTCGTGCCCATAGTCGCGAAGAAGTGCCCCTGCCCGATATCCCACCTCTTCAAAAGGAATCGCCAAAAGCGGTACCTGGACTCCGGCAATGGGGCGTGAGCAGCAAACAACGGGGATCCCGCGTTCATGCAACTGGCGAACATGAAACGCCGGTGACTCTGGTGATGTTGTCGGAACGATCGCAACGCCGGCAACATTGAGATCCATCAACTGCAGAATCGCATTTCCTTGCTTATCTACATCATTGTTCGAATTGCAGATGATCACCTGATTGTGAAGCGAGGCAGCTGCGCTTTCAAAATTCATCTGCAACGAGGAATAGTACCCAACATCAATTTCAGGCAGGATTAGTGCGTATAGGTCCTGCCCTTTCTTCAATCGCTGTCTGGCCTGGTCATGAACGTAAGTTCCTTTGCCGTGAAACCGCCGAACAATCCCTGCCTGTTCAAGACCTGCAAGTGCCTGACGAACTGTGCTGCGCGAGATCCCCAGCATCTCCGATAAGCGAATCTCTGAAGGCAAAGATTCACCTGGATTCAACTGTCCCGACTCAATTTGGGAAACAATAAAGTCCTTCAACTGTGCATGTTTCGTCTGTCCTGATTCCCCTTTGCTGGTGACAGCTCCTCGCAATTGCGGACTAAATTCTGACGACATGAAACTCAACCCAATCCAACGCCGAAAGTTGTACGAACATCACCACCTTACTGAACTCGCGAACTTCAATCAACCGGCGCTCACGCCAAGCTGTCGTGGACTGCGATTCCCAGTGTCATTTCTGATGAAATAGCAAACACAATTCGGTCCGATTGCGTATCCGGAACAACACCCATCAACATCCAGAATTGCTTTCACAGCTGATTTTGTTACGATCCAAATCAAGACATCCGAATGCGAGTTGTCCGCACAAGTTAACGATTCCCAACGTTGTTGTCTGATTCAGGGAGAGTCAAATGCTTGCCCGTCTGCTTACCTTCAGCCTTGTTTTATTGATGCAAGCAGCAGGCTCTGTGCCTCTGCAGGCCGCCGAGAATTCGTCAGCCAATGTGCAGGTGCGAAAGATCTGGGATAAAGGGAACCACAATGCCTTCACAGATCTGATCGTCCACAACGGCAAATGGTTCTGTGTCTTTCGGGAAGGACAGGGGCATGTTTCGCCAGATGGAGCTCTCCGCGTCCTGACTTCAAATGATGGGCAAGACTGGAAATCAGCGGCACTTGTCACGATGAAGGATGTTGACCTTCGTGATGCAAAAATTTCGGTGACGCCAGAAGGGAATCTGATGCTTTGCGGGGCCGGAGCAACCCAGCCGCCAGCCGAGAAGTCACATCAAACCTACATCTGGACATCGAAGGATGGATCTGAGTGGAGTGAACCGACCGCGATTGGAGACAAGAATTTCTGGATCTGGCGGATCGTCTGGAACAAAGGCGATGCTTATGGAATTGGCTACGGAACTACCGCTGAAAACAGAAGTGTCCGTCTCTACAAAAGCACCGATGGAAAGACATTCAAAACGCTTGTCCAGAACATGGGTGTCGGCGGTTACCCCAACGAAACAGCAATTCACTTTCAAGAAGACGGAACTGCATACTGCGTCCTGAGACTCGATAATGGAGCCAAAGATAGCGGAGCCCTTTTGGGAACCTCACAGGCCCCGTATACCGATTGGAAATGGGAAGATCTCGGAGTTCGCATTGGTGGGCCAGAAATTCTCAAACTGACAGATGGCCGGTTCGTCGTTTCGGGACGCTCATACGTTGGCGGAGCAAAAACCAAGGTCTGGTTTTTGGATCCTAAACAGAAGAAGCTGACCGAACTCGTAACTCTTCCATCAGGAGGAGACACCAGCTACCCCGGTCTGGTTCAACAGGGAGACAACCTTTGGGTGAGCTACTACTCCAGCCACGAAGGAAAAACCAACATCTACATGGCGACAATCAAACTGAAGTAGACTGAAGACATCAGAACACCTGACGGTGGTCAATCAACAAAGGCGGAAGGTCACACATCACATGACCATCCGCCTTCTCTTTTTTAAGCGTCGCAAAACTGCCGCGCGAGAATTATTCAAACAGGAACCGCCCACCGGAAGTCTCAGCCACATCGGAACAGGTACTTTAAGATAATCCTGAGCGATTCTTGATCGTCAGCGGTTCTCTTGCATTCGAGATGGCGACGTCATAGGTGATCTCACCTTTTTGATAAAGCTCCAGTAGTGACTGGTCCATCGTCCGCATCTGATACTTCCTACCAGTTTGCAGCTCGCTATAAATAAGATGCGGGTTGTGTTCACGGATATGATTTCGAACTGCCTGCGTGGCAATACAAACTTCCATCGCAATCACACGCCCTTTTCCGTCCGCCCGCGGGAGTAATTTCTGCGAGATAATCGCCTGCAAGCTATTGGCCAGCTGCACGGTGATCGAATTCTGCTGGCCCGCCGGAAACACGCTGTAAATTCGCTGAACCGTTTGAACAGAGTCAGGAGTATGCAGCGTTGCCAGAACAAGGTGACCTGTCTCAGCCGCGATTAAAGCAGTTTCGATTGTCTCCAGGTCCCGCATCTCCCCGATCACGATGACATCAGGATCTTGACGCAAGACGTGGACCAGCGCACGTCGAAAGTCTTGCACATCTGACATCACTTCCTGCTGAATAATAATACTCTTTCGGTTCTCATGGACGAACTCGATGGGATCTTCAATCGTGATGACTTTGGCCCTGCGTTCCATGTTGATCATGTCAATCATGTAATTCAGGGTTGTGGTTTTCCCAACTCCAGTCGGGCCGGTCACAAGAATCAGTCCATTCGACTTTCGCGTGAGTTCCTGCATGATCGGCGGGAGCCCGAGTTCATCGCCGGTTCGCACTCGCGATTCACAAATGCGGATGGAAACTTCAGGGACGCCAGCATGCAGGTAGATGCTGGAACGGAAACGCCCGACACCCTCCATAAACTGGGAAAAGCACAACTGCCATTGATCATCGAGTACCTTGCGTGCCTTCTCCGTCAGCATGCCGTAGATGATCTTCTTCAACGAATCGGCATCCAACGGAGGTCCTTCAATCGGTCGAATCTCCCCATTGATTCGATAGACAGGCGCGAGTCCGCGAACCAAATGCACGTCGCTCGCATAATATGCTCTGGCCCCTTTGAGAATTTTCTCTAAAGTCCAGCCGCGGGTGACGGTGACTTCTTTAGGGGATGCTAAATCAACTTCCATAGCAAATTACCTACTAAGACAGTGTCTCTTCCTGAGCTGTCATCGGACTGAACCGTTGCCCCACAGCACCGAGACCAGCGTCAGTTTGACCAGAGCCGTCTAATGCGATTCCAGAATGGAATCGACCAACTGTTTTTCAACAACAACGCAGCAGCGTCCTGATAGTCCGGCTTCAATTCCAGGCAGGTTAACACCGTGCGATGCGCCTGAGTTTGCATTCCCAAATCCATCTGACATCGAGCCATGACGTACCACGGGTAAGGCGCAGACGAATCCCGATCAACAGCCAATTTCGCTTGAATCAGCGCGTTACTCGGCTGACGATAATGCCCGTAAATCAGACTGTTCTCTAAAGGGACCAACCAATCCTGGCTACATCGATTAGCCTTGTCGAAGCAATTTCTGGCTGTGCTTTGGCGATTGGCAAGCAACAGTTCTCCTCGCACTGCCCAACGATATGCACTCTCCCCCTCCTGGTGCATTGCCATATCAATCGTGGCCTGAGCATCCGCCATCTTTGCCTGCCGACAAAGCGATTGAGACCGCGACGCCAGCAACTCCGGGTTCGAAGGAAAGATCTCCAGAGCCTTCTTACTCCACAGATCCGCTTCAGGAAACTCACCTAACAGAACCAGCATCTGGACCTGTCCTACCCAACAACGAATCTGCGACTTATCTTCTTCCAATGAACGCGAGTAGTACTGTAGAGCAGATTCGTAAGTTCCAATTCGACGACACTGATCGGCTCGCTTCATCCACGTTTCAGCATCGAAAGTCGGCCGTGAAAGAGCCTGACTTTTTTCGAACTCATCAGGTTGTTCGAACTCCAACTTATTAAAACGAGCCATGTTATTCCGTCTCTCCGTCCTGTTGATTCTAAAGTCTTTTCAGATCAAAGTGATTCCCAACTGAAAAGCGATTTTCGCCTCAGGAACAGGACGCCATCAACATTCGAGTTGCTAACAATTGCGATCTGATTCAACGGATCTACGAGATAAGCATTGGGAACCATCCCTGGGAGAATTAACCAATGTCCCGGAGGAACTGTACCGGCCACTTTGAGGTCTGTAGGAATCTCACCGCTCGCAGGACGAAGCGTCGATTCAACGCCGTCAACGATGAGTTTCCCATTGCTGATCGAATAGCTCTGTCCCTCGTGTGCAAGAAGCCGATCGAACGAATTCGCTCCAAACTGGTAATTCACCGCACCACCCTGTCGCCTTGCAACCGCACGACGAACAGGAAATTGATAATAAACGATCTTTCCCACCTTCGGAGCGAACCACTGACTCATGAAAGCGACATCTCCACGTTTAAAATCGCCGATCGTTTGAACGAGGGTAATCGGATTAACAACTCTCTGAATGGCCCACCAACCAACAACATAAAGCAGCGAAAAAACCCCATACACAACAAAAGCATGACAAAATCGATTCCGCCACCCAACGACATCTGACATCAACAAGTGCATTACCGTCACGACATGCAATGCTAAGGCGGTCCCCATAACTAAAGCACCCAGTGGTGTCCCGACAAACAAAGCAAACATCAGTGCCAATACAACATAAACCCCAAGGATAAACTTTCCGATATTTTTATAGCCGCAATAAATATGCAGCCACCCTGGCAACACCGTCCTCAACAGCACGCCGATGGCTGGCAAATCGACCGGCACATTGAGACTAAACTTTGATCCACGAATCTCTGAAATCCGATATAGCCCCTCCCTGAAGGTCGGAAAAGCACGCCGCACCTGCTTACGTCCAAATGATGCACGTGGTGGATGAACGTCGACTTTGATCGCGGATGATTCGAGTATCGAACGACATCTTACACAGGTCGGCTGCCCTGGAATATTTTCAAAGTGACAGCTTGGACACTGCATGAGAAGTCTACCCTGACCTACTGATATCGATCATGAAGATTCTGGTGTTGAGTCACGTCGTGCTCAGATTCATAGAATTCGGTGGTCATCTCTCGATGTTCTTCCGTTCCAATTCCTTGGATGAGCGCCTGAGCCACATCCAGACACTCCTTGCCTTTAATGCCGATGGTACGAACGGTTACTTTTCCATCCGGGGCGATCTCGATTTCAAGTTCTCGTTGCGACATCCTATTCCCTTTGCTAAATACGCATCTCATTAATGCCTGGATCAAACATTTCTAACCCGAATTCGAACTGTTCGATCTGTATCAACTTCTTCATGTACGACCGTCATGTTCTGGTTCTTCATTTCGGTCATAATGCGGTGATAGGCATATTGCTGCGTCACGACCCCAATAAGATCTTCACCGATTTGCTTAAGTTGAGACTTCGAAAGTCCTTCCCCTTCGACACAGACTTTCAACGCCCCTTGTCGATCGCGACTGAAACGCACCGTCACTCCGTCTTTTTGGACAACGATTTCCTGCCCAGGGATCACACCTGTTGCGAGGATCTCGCTGTTCTCAACTTCAATTTCGGCACGATTTCCAGTCTGACGGTTGCTCGACTCAGTTGAGATTTCCGTACTGCTCGCGACTACAAACCCTAACGCTCCTACGCCAGCGACAACTGCAGCGGAGATTGCTGACCAATTCGCAATGACAATCGGTGCCACAACCAAAACAGTGCTCATCTCGTCTCCTCAAGCTAAATCTGTCCCACTTCAGGGGGCTCAACTCCATCCCACGACACCGTTATTGTTCAGAGAACACGACTTGCTGTCTGTTCACTCTAGTTCAAGCTTGCGTCGGACATCAGTTCGGACAGACAGTTCCGAACCAGTTGCAGGTCGGGCTCTCCCTGCGGCCCAGGTTCGCAATCTGTTCAGTTCTTCGTTCATCGTTTTGGAAAGAGGCACCGTCTGAGAGATGCTCTCTCGAACGATTTCAGTGCTCAGCTCCATCTTCTGACTGAATGCATCGAACAACCCGGAAACGATGGATTCCTCGATCTCTGCCCCACTGAATCCGTCACTTGCCGCTGCGAGCTGATCGAGATTGAACTTGGCGGGATCACGCCCCCGACGCGCGAGATGAATACGGAAGACATCGCGGCGTTCTTCCTGATTGGGAAGATCCACGAAGAAGATTTCGTCGAGTCGTCCCTTTCTAAGCAACTCAGGAGGGAGATGACTAATGTCGTTCGCTGTCGCAATCACGAACACCGGAACGGTCTTCTCTGAGAGCCAAGTCAGCAAAGTTCCGAAGACACGAGACGAGGTTCCTCCATCGCTGCCGCCTGAACTGCTTGAACCTGCCAGTGCTTTATCGATTTCGTCAATCCACAGAATCACTGGGGCAACGCTCTCCGCCGTTTGAATCGCCCGCCGCACGTTCTCTTCACTCGATCCGACCAGACTGCTGAACATGCGTCCGACATCAAACCGAAGAAGCGGTAGTCGCCATAGACTGGAAACCGACTTTGCGATAAGGCTCTTTCCGCAACCTTGAACTCCCAACAGCAAAACACCACGTGGGGCAGGCAATCCAAAGCGAGCAGCCTGATCCGAGAACGCGATCGTTCGCTTTCGAAACCACTCTTTCAGGTTGTTCAATCCGGCGACATGACCAAGGCGATCTTCGGTCTCATAGTATTCCAGCAGCCCGCTTTTCCTGATGATCTGTTGCTTTTCACTGAAGATCATGTCGATGTCGTCGCCGCACAATCTGCCGTCGATCACAATCGTCTTCGCGAAGACATTCTCAGCTTCACGGAGAGTCAGACCGCGCGCCGCGTGCAGTAATCGCTCGCGATCCGCCTGATCGATTGCGATTTCGATCGTGCTGTTCTCTTTCACATCCTCAATGATGCGATCAAGCAAGGTGTTGAAGTCGCGTGTCGTTGGCAGTGAGAAATCAACGACCGTCACATCTTTTTGCAACTCTGGTGCGATCTCAATCGTTGGGGCAACGATCACAATTGTTTTGTAAGTATCACGGAGATGAATCGACGCATCGCGCAGGCGACGAATGACTGAGATATTGCAGCGACCTGGTGCCGTAAAAGGATGAAAGTCTTTCAGTAGAAAGATGGCGGGATCGACTTGTTCAATGATGGCATCCAAGGCGCCCACCGGGTCTGTGGTTCGCCCAGCGGACTTCCCTCGTTGTGGTTCCGCTCCGGCTTTTACAATCCCTTGTGTCACGCTCCAGACAAAGAGACGTTTGTTACGTTTTTCTGCAATGTCCTGTAATAACTTTTCAACTCGTTCTTCTTCCCAAGTTGATATGTAGATCACCGGGTAGCGTGCACGAATCAGGACATCGATTTCCTGCTCAGTGCTCAGCTTCAGCCTTGTTGTTTGCTTGCTTGCCGCCTTCTTTACAGGCAGAGCTGGCTTTGCTGTTTCGGCGATACTTTTGATTTCTTCACTCATTATGAAATCTCTGAAACGGAGAATTGTTATCAGCAAAGACCATCTTTAATCGGGTTCGCTCTATCATGTCGCCGGGTCAGTCATTTCCACATTCATCACATCCTGCTTTTCACTGCTGATGGACTCTGGCAGCTCAGGAGACCCCATCCGAGTTCTCGAAGCCGGGTCATGCAATCCACATGCTTCAAGCAATTCCATCGCTTGAGTTGACGCACCGAACAGAAAGATTCGGCCATCAGGAGCGATCTCAATGTCAGTGCAGTCCGAGTCGCTGACAAAGTTCTCTTCGCGTGTTTTTGGACGGGGAGAATCTCTTAGTTCTGTTGGTTTCAAAGAATCACCTCTAATCCAGAAGCTAAAGCGATCGACTTTGCAGTGTCATACTCATCCCGAGTGAGACGCCGGGAAAGCTCTTCAAATGAATGCGCGCGCCATCGTGGCAGGTATCCATTGCGTAAGCTGAAGGCAGCGGTCGGAAGAAATTCTGCAAGCCAGCGGATAACCGGGAGAAAGCAACATTCCAGATGCCCCGGCATGAGTAAATGCCGAACTATGAGCCGCCCCTGTTTACTAGCTATTAGCAAATTGCGGCGAAGAATTCCCATATAGTTCTGTACGCGTGCGAGTCGTTCAGCGCACTTGTCATTCCCGAATTTGAAGTCCGCCACATAGGTTGCGACAACTCCATCTAGCAGTCGCAGCACTTCTGGTGTTGAATGAAAATCTGACTTCCAGACAATCGGCGGCAACGTCCGACAGGCAGACATGACATCAAGGATTCTCGGAAGATGAATCGTCGGTTCACCCCCGACCCATTGCAGCGTCTTTGCCCCCTGCTCAATTCCCCATTCTGCAAGGTCGCAAAATAAGTCCGCAGTCAGCAACTTTCCTCGATTTGGATCAAATGCATTCTGCTCAGCGATACAGAATGCGCATCGAAGGTCACACCCTGAGAGATAGAAAAGATGAGAAGGGACGAGTTCAGGCTCTTCCCCCATCTCGATGCGATGTCGAAAGAGAAACGCCGAGTCCGTCGCTTTGCAGAGTCCTTTTTCCCCTTTCGAACGGGCAACCCGACAGCGATGCTCACAGAGCTCGCAGCATTCATCATGCCGCCTAGCGTCCGTAAGTCGAAGCTTCCAATCAAGTTGATTAGAAAAAGGGCGTATCATCAGCCGGGACCTCCGACTTTGATACGCCCTTTTCAGACGGCTCGTTGGAAAAATTCTGAGAAATCAGAAATGCCACGACACGCGAATTACGCTTGTGGGAAATATTGAATCAGTTCGTCGTGAAGTGGTGACCCGTTGGTTGCCAACAAATCTGGGACGTCCAGAATAAAGTCGCCGCCTCCAGTTTGAGTCACTCGACCGCCTGCTTCGCGAACAATCAGAATTCCGGCCGCCATATCCCAGGGCTTCAGACTCTCCGACCAGAATGCGTCCACTCGCCCGCAGGCAACGGCACAAAGGTTGAGCGCCGCGGACCCGGTACGCTGCACAGTTTGAGCGACTTCCAGAATATCGAAGAACTTCTTCACCGCCGGATGAGAGCGAGTCACCTTCACCGGCAGACTCGCCATACACATCGCATGGCTAAGTTGGCGATTCTCAGAGACATGAATTGGTTGGCCGTTCAGCGAAGCCCCTTCACCAATCGCCGCAGAAAACATCTCGTTGCGATTAGGGTCAAAGATTGCTCCGGCGATGACGACGCCGTCCTTCTCCAAACCAATCGACACCGCATAATAAGGGAAGCGATGGACGTAATTTGATGTTCCATCCAGCGGATCGATGACCCAGCGGTAACCGGAATTCCCAGCCGATTGAAACAAGTCCTCTTCGCCAAGATATCCATGATCTGGAAACTTGGACTGCAGAAATTCGAAGATCGCCTTCTGAGAGGCGATGTCTGCTTCTGTCACCAGATTTGCAGGGCTCTTCTCGCGAGCGGTGAACTTCTGCCCCCAGGCTTCAAGAACTTCCCCACCGATTCGGGCTCCCTCTTCTGCAATTCGCCGAAAATCCATCTTCGTTCCCGATCCAATACTCAAGCACAGCTTCTGAATTATTCAATTGCATTCGCCAACCTGACGACGCTGTGAATTATGCCAATGCCGCGAATTCAATGCTATCGAGGAATCGAACGACAGCGGGGAACAGGAGGGCCCTATTCACCCTGACACAGCGCTATATCGCTTCAAGTCGACAGAACCAATCTCGCGTCCGACGGGAATCAGGACAGCACTGGTGGCTCTGAGTCCGGCGGGATCAGTTGTTCGAGTTGCAGGCTGACGATCCGTCGACCTTCGTCGAACACGTCGACAACCGATTCTGGCAACGGTGGCAGCGTGACACGTTTCATCACCTGATTGAGTCGCCATCTCAATCGATCATTGTCGAGATAATCAAGCAGGAACCGCTCTTTGACAAATAACGGCAGCAATCTGGCGAGGTCATCCGCCGGCTTCGTCGCGAGGGATGAAACGACATTCGCCACACGCTGAGCATCGACTTCGCGGAAGTTCTCATAATACAGATGGATGGCACGCTCATTCCGTGCAATCAACTCGGCATCAATCAACAACTCAAGAACAATGTGTCCAAGAAAGCCGCAGTGCCAGGCGCCATCTGGTCCAAGGTTTTCTCTGAAAGACCGCGAGAGCGAGTTATTTGCTTCAATGAATGTCGCTGTATTGTGAAACCAGTGATCATCATCAAGATGCTGAAGAATTCCTAACCCGATCTCCCGGTCTTCTCCCTGCAGAGATTCAAGAGCTTCCGTAACTGCTTTTCGACGGACGCGGCACCTTCGATCAACGACATTCAACCAATCCGGAACCGAGACTCCGCAGACGAACCAGGGGCGGTCAAGAAAACGAATGGCATGAGCAAAGTAATTCACAGAACTCATCTGCCTTTCTGAATTGAACGCAACGAACCTGATTCACGGAGGTCATTCAGCCAGCGTCACCATGAACTCGTTCAATTGCATTTCTCAGTTCACGCAAATTGACAGACGCTTTAAGAATGATTGCGCGGGGAGTCTGTTCGACAACCGGAATTTTCTTCTCCTGATGAGGTTCACCCAAAATTGCGACCACTGCCACATTCTGATCTTTTGTCTGCGAAACAGCCTGAGCAAAATCGTTTAATACGCGATCGCCAAGGGAATCGCCAAACAGGATAATCGCTCGCGGTGTCATCGTTTTCAGACGAGCGATGGCGCGATCGGCATCCGTTAACAACACGACACGATAGCCATGTTTTGTGAAGTAGTCTCGCAGAACATCCTGACGGCTGGGGCGCGACTCAACGATCAGCACAACTTTCGCATCTGCTTGAATCGCCGTCTTCGCTGGGGCTCCCTGTTCAACGTGCCCTAACTCTTTCAATGCCAATTCGAGATCGGCAACGGCCTCAGTTGGAGACTGGTATCGCAGCGCAGGGTTCGTCTTCAGCAAATTGTCGACGACTCCTGTGACACAGCGTGGCAAGGTGGAATCGACTGTCGAGATCGGTTGAATGTCGCGATATCGACTGAAATTTCTCCGTTCATCCCGACTTTTGGTTCGTGGATAAGGAGGCTCCCCTGTCAGCAATTCATAAAGAATCGTGCCCAGAAAGAAGAGATCACTGCGAGGATCGTTCTTTGGAGCCCCAGTGTTTTTTTCAAGAGTTGAGTACTCAAGCGCCTGCGCGAGTTCCTCGTTACTGATCCTCGACATCGCCGCATCATCTGCCGCCAGACCAAAGTCAATCAGTTTGGCGACTCCATGACTGCTCATCAGAACATTCGTCGTCTTCATGTCCCGGTGCGTGAGTCCGAGCTTCAACGCCGCTTCGAGGGCTCGGCAGATATGAAGTGAGTACTGAACGGCTTCCACTGGAGAAAGTTTGCCGCGAATCTTGAGGAAGTCTTTCAGGTTCCCTCCTTCGACAAACTCCATTGTGATGTAATGGAACTTGCCGGATTGCCCGACGTCAAAGATCGGAACAATATTGGGATGTTTCAGCCGCTTTCCCAGTTCCCCTTCACGGCGAAACAGCTGAATCGTCGCAGGGTCTTTCGTCCACCGGTCACGCAGGATTTTGATGCCGATCATTTGCCCGTTATCGAGCCGTGCACCGCGATAGAGTCTAGCGAAGCTTCCGGCCGCATTCTGATACATCAGCTTACAACCACCGATAATCAGACTTGCCGCATCCCCCTTTTCGATCTTCGTGATCTGATAGGCCGTAACCAGACTTTGCTGTTCGAGAATTCGAAGGAGATCCGCATCAGAAGCCGTCCGGGGGAGTTGCGATCGACATCGCTGCATGTCTTCGGCAGAGACCAATTGCAATTGAATCAGTTGCCGAGCGAGCCTGTCAATCGTTTCCATTTCATTCGACATGGATCTGAATCTACTCCCGGGCAACGAGTCTATTCTAAACCGAATCTTCCAGACGGACTCATCAGTCTGACCGCTTTAGAAACAACGTCAATCAGTGATGAACAAGAGCCCGCTTCGATGGCATCATGACAGGGAACCCTCATATTAGAAGCGTTCTATCCTTTCCGTCAATTTCCTATCACGTAACGAATCATGAAATCACTGATTCATCTTCTTGAAACGGAACATCAGTCAGTATCGCGCAGCTGTTTTTGCTGAGATAACTGGATTAGAAGTCTCCACAAAAAAACACGCCGCTCGTATTTCACGAACGGCGTGTTGAAAACTTCAGAATAGGTGGACGTTGGATCAAACGTCCACTGCATGCATCAAAGCTGTTGATGCCACTCCTGCAAGGTCTTCACTTGTGGAGCCGGATTCTTAGAGATGTACTCGATTGCCTGTACCATCGCGATACATCCCGGCAATGTCGTGACACATGGAACCCCATAGCTCACAGCGGTCGAACGAATTCGACCTTCTTCAGTGCGGCTCCCATGACCACTTGGCGTATTGAAGATGAACTGAACATCTCCGTTGACCATGAAGTCGATCAGGTTTGGACGCCCTTCCTGCACCTTCTTGATTGTTTCAACCTGAATCCCGGCGTCACTCAGGACTTTTGCCGTTCCAGCGGTTGAAATGATGCGGAAGCCAAGTTCCCCGATCTTTCTCGCAGGCTCAATCATCGCCTGCTTGTGCTCGCCGGACATACTGATGAAGACCGTCCCGGTGTGCGGGAATTCAATCCCTGCTGCAATCTGGCTCTTGGCGAATGCGGCAGCGAAATTATTGTCGATCCCCATCACTTCGCCGGTTGATCGCATTTCCGGGCCAAGAATGATGTCCACTCCGGAGAATCTTGCGAACGGCAACACACTCTCTTTAACAGAGATGTGCTTCGGCCAGACTTCCTTTGTATAGCCTTGTTGCTTCAGTGTGACCCCTGCCATCACTTTTGCAGCCATCCCGGCCAATGGCAATCCTGTTGCCTTGGACACAAACGGACTGGTTCGTGATGCACGAGGATTCACTTCGAGCATGTAAACATCATACTGCGGACCGTTCGCGCCTTCGGTCTTCTTGACTGCGAACTGAATGTTCATCAGTCCAAAAACCTTCAACTCGCGAGCAAGCGCGTATGTCGCTTCTTTGATTTCCTGAATCACGGAGTGAGGAAGTGTATAAGGAGGCAACGCACAAGCTGAGTCACCAGAGTGAACTCCCGCTTCTTCGATGTGCTCCATGACTCCGCCAACGAGTGTTGTTTCCCCATCGCTGATGGCGTCAACATCCACTTCGATTGCGTCTTGCAGGAACTTGTCGATCAAAACCGGGTGGTCTGGCGACGCATCCACAGCTTCGGTCATATAGCGGGTCAACTGTGCTTCATCGTGGCAAATTTCCATTGCCCGACCACCAAGCACGTAACTTGGACGCACCAGAACAGGGTAGCCGATTCGTGCGGCTTGAGCTCGAGCTCCTTCACTGTCCGTGGCAATCCCGTTAGGCGGCTGTCGCAGCTTCAGCTTTTCAAGGATCAGCTGGAAGCGTTCACGATCTTCTGCAGCGTCGATCGAATCCGGGCTGGTCCCAATGATTGGAACCCCAGCAGCTTCGAGGCCACGCGCCAGGTTCAAAGGAGTCTGTCCCCCGAACTGCACAATCACGCCATCAGGATTGATTTTGTCGCAGATGTTCAACACATCTTCGGTCGTCAGTGGTTCGAAGAACAACAGGTCCGAGGTGTCATAGTCAGTCGACACAGTCTCCGGATTGGAGTTGACCATGACGCTTTCGATGCCCAGTTCCCGCATTGCCATCGATGCGTGGCAGCAGCAGTAATCGAATTCGATCCCCTGCCCGATGCGGTTTGGTCCACCACCGAGGATGACAATTCGCTTCTTGTCGCCCTTAACTGGTGTTTCATCTTCGGTTTCGTACGTGCTGTAGTAATACGGAGTGTACGCTTCGAATTCAGCAGCACAGGTATCGACCTGTTTGAAGGTCACAACGATACCGAGCTTCTTACGGTATGCACGAACGTCCATCTCTGTGGAGTTCCACCAGCCAGCCAGCTGCCGGTCAGAATACCCGTTCCGCTTGAACTTCCACATCTGCTCCTTCGTGACATCCTGCAGTCGCTTGATGTCGCAGATCTCGTCTTCCATCGCGATCAAGTCGCGGAGTTGACGCAGGAACCACGGATCGATGGATGTCAGCGAGAAGATCTCGTCCAGCGTAAAGCCGGCTTTAATCGCATACCGCAGGTAGAACATCCGGTCGGCATTTGGAATCGAAAGCTTGCTGCGGATAATTTCCACTGCAGGCTGAGCGTCCGTACCCCAGAGGTCTTTTTTGCCACCACCAAGGCCAAAGAGTCCGATCTCCAGACCGCGAATCGCCTTCTGAAGCGATTCCTTGAAGGTCCGGCCAATGGCCATCGTTTCCCCGACGGACTTCATTTGCACCGTGAGCGTCGGATCAGCGTCCGGAAACTTCTCAAAAGTCCAGCGCGGGAATTTGGTCACGACGTAATCGATGGTCGGCTCGAAGCAGGCGAGCGTCTCGCGAGTAATGTCGTTTGGAATCTCATCCAGGCGGTAGCCGACAGCGAGCTTCGCAGCGATCTTCGCAATCGGAAAGCCAGTGGCCTTGGACGCGAGAGCACTCGAACGACTCACTCGCGGGTTCATTTCAATCACAACCATGCGCCCGTTGGCCGGGTTGATGGCAAACTGAACGTTAGACCCGCCGGTTTCAACACCGATCTCGCGAATACACGCAAACGTGGCGTCACGCATGCGCTGATATTCTTTGTCGGTCAGCGTCTGAATTGGGGCAACGGTGATTGAGTCACCGGTGTGAACACCCATTGGATCGAAGTTTTCGATGGAGCAGATGATCACGCAGTTGTCTGCGCAATCCCGCATCACTTCCATCTCGTACTCTTTCCAGCCGAGTACGGATTCTTCGAGCAGAACTTCGTTGATCGGAGAGAGTTTCAGACCGTTGCGAACACGATCTTCGAACTCCTCCTTGTTGTAAGCAATTCCACCGCCCTGGCCCCCAAGTGTGTAACTCGGGCGAATAATGATCGGCAAACCGATTTCGCGGACTGCGGCTTGTGCGTCCTGCATATTGCGGACGACGAATGATCGAGGGACATCGAGCCCAATCTTGATCATTGCCTCTTTGAAGGAATCTCGCCCTTCCGCCTTGGCAATGACCTCGGCTCTGGCGCCGATCATCTCGATCCCCAACTGATCGAGAATTCCACGGCGGTGCAGATCCATGGCGGTATTTAGTGCAGTCTGCCCGCCGAGTGTCGGCAGCAACGCACAAGGTTTTTCCCGCTCCAGGATTTTGGAAACATATTGCCACGTGATTGGCTCGATGTATGTCCGGTCCGCGGTTTGCGGATCGGTCATGATCGTTGCAGGATTCGAGTTCACCAGAACGACTTCGTAACCTTCGTCACGGAGCGCTTTACAGGCTTGAGTTCCTGAATAGTCAAACTCGCATGCCTGCCCAATTACGATCGGACCAGCACCAATAATCAAAATTTTCTTTAGATCGTCACGTCGTGGCACTGTTGCGCAAGTCCTTCCTGAGACTCGTCATCGATTGCCTCCAATTCAGGGTAGAATATCCCCTGGACTGGGCTTGTGATTTCGGACCAAGGGGGCAATCTGTCCCCTTCCCCGCTCGCGCCTGAGGGGCGCAAATTTCTCCAAAGCTATCAATCTCCCGCTTTGATTCAAGCGAGTGCGAGACGTTTTGACCGGAACAGTTCACTCAAAATCCGTTCAGGACCACATTTCACCCGGAAATGACCTGAATTAACACGCAAGAACCGATTTCGCATCAAACTCATCCGATATACGCCTGCATCAGCATACGCAAAATCGGTTCAGATCTCGCCTGACTGAGGCAAAAAACTCACCAGAACATGTTCGTTTTCCGGTCAGTCGACAATTTTGCGGGTGGCCAAGCCGTCGCAGACATCCTTTTGACCTTGAACGACGCGAACGCAACGCCCAATACAAATGTGACCCACTGAGAATTCTCTTCTCAATCCTTTTGAGCTGACATCCTTCCGGCGTCGTTCACTTTTTAGCGGTTACCAGATGATTTCAGTATGACCAGTACAGTTCGCCAGCAATTCGCGGCGACGATCACAAAAGCAGCGCGAAGCTGTTTGAACAGCAGGAACTGCCATGGTCTACTACCATTTCTGAGACAATAATTATGGCAAGGCTCAAATACGATCCCCGAGCGGAGTCGATTTTCGACCGAAATGACATGCCCACGACACGCATCGTGGTCGTGTCGCTTCCTTCTGGATTTCGGAACCAGTTGTAAGAGTGAATTGCACAGGTTCAAGAGACCAGAACGCGAGATATTGATTGACCGGAAACTGACAATCCCGGTCGCAGGATTCTCGACTTCGTTGGTTTGATGTTTGGGGAGCGTTTGTCGCAGAAGAATTGCCACGTCATCCATTCGGCTGTCGAGCGAAACGGGGCGACGCGTTTTGCTTATCACACTCGAATCATCAGGAGAACAGTCATGGTTCGCACCGCATCAACAATGCTGTCTTTGGGAAGTCCGGCTCCTCAGTTCTCTCTTCCAAATGTTGATGGCACGGTCGTTTCGCTTTCCGATTTCGGAAATCAACCGATCCTGGTAATTTTCATGTGCAACCACTGCCCGTATGTCAAACACCTGCGATCCGCACTCGCCGAGTTTGGAAAAGAATACGGGCCACAGGGGCTGGCAATCGTCGGGATTAGTTCAAACGATGCCGACGCCTATCCTCAGGATGGTCCGGAGCAGATGAAGGCAGAAGCAAAGGAAGCCGGGTACACGTTCCCATACCTGTACGACGCCACACAGGAAGTCGCACAAGCATATCGGGCAGCATGCACTCCAGACTTCTTCCTCTTCGACAAAGCACACAAGCTCATCTATCGGGGGCAATTCGACAACAGTCGCCCCAAGTCCGACATCCCAATCACTGGAGCAGATCTGCGCGATGCAGTGAATGCAGTGCTCGAAGGTGAACCGATCACCGAGCCACAGATGCCAAGCATTGGCTGCAACATTAAATGGAAGCCAGGAAACGAACCGGAATACTTCACCGGCATCGCTGCGAACTAAAGTATTTTTTGAATTGATGTAGCATTTGGGGCACGCGGCACTCCGTCCTTCTCGTTTCCGGAAGACTGCATGCCGCGCTCAAAATGCTGCGACGTGAATCCGAAAGCGGTCCAGAGTCCATCGTTATGCTGTCGTCCCACTCTGGCCCCACGGCCTCTCTTGAAACGCTGCAGCGACGCTCCCGGTTGCTCACAGAATTACGGCGATTCTTTGCTGACAATGGCTTCTGGGAGGCACAAACGCCGATTCTGTCTCACGATTGCTGCGTCGACGCATGGATCGACCCCTTCGAAGTGACAATTCGTCGTGGCGAAATCGGATACCTGCAGACGTCACCAGAGTTCGCATTGAAACGCTTGCTGTGTGCAGGTGCTGACAAGGTGTACGAAGTTGCCAGGGTCTTTCGTCAGGAAGAACTTGGACCACGGCACAATCCAGAATTCACGATGATCGAATGGTATCGACGGGGAGACGACCACCATGCTCAAATCTCCTTCGTTGAGCAGATGATCCATGATCTGGACTCGTTTGCACGATCACACAACTGGAACTCTCATCGCACGGAGTCCCCCGTCTTTCACCGGCTTTCTTACGAAGAAGCCTTTGAGCGATTTGCTGGAGTCTCCCCCTCTTCCGCCAGTTTGAACGAATTGTCCGAGGTCGCGAGGAAGACAACAGATCCACTCCCAGCAGGGATCGAAACCGACCGCGATGGCCTGCTCAATCTGATTCTCGCAGATCAGGTCGAACCCGGGCTGGCGCAGTTGCGAGCCGTTTTTCTCTATGACTACCCAGCGAGTCAGGCCGCGCTGGCTCGTATTCGCCACGATGCAACTCCAGTTGCAGAACGCTTCGAGCTGTATCTCGACGGAATCGAAATCTGCAACGGGTATCATGAATTGACCGACCCCATCGAGCAGCAAGTGCGCATGGTCAGTCAAAACCAGAAGCGAATAGGTGCAGGGAAAGATCCGATTCCGGACGACAGCCGACTGATTCAATTCATGAAAGCCAACCCACTCCCGGAGTGCGCAGGAGTTGCCCTCGGGTTCGACCGGCTCGCCATGTGGATTCTCGGACTCCCTGCAATTCATCAGGTCATCGCGTTCCCATTCGACCGCGCGTAGTTTTTCTATCACGACGAAAACGGCGTCCGTCGTCAACCAGAATTACATTCCGTCCGGGCGGTGAGGCTCAAACATCGTTCGACGGCGTCGTTCCAGTCGACGAACGTTTTCTCGCGATTGCCGGTACAGTTCTTCCTGAGAACGGAGTGCTGGCGCATCCTCAATTTGAACTCGCTCGTAGAGGCCGTTCGGCTTCAACTCGGACGCTTTCACTGTGTCGCGGAAATAGACCAGCAGAATCTCCATAAGCCGCTGGCGACAGCTCTCTGATTCGACAGGAATCAACAGCTCTTTGCGATGATCCAGATTTCTTGCCATCCAGTCCGCACTGGAAATGAACAGCTTCGGATCGCCGCCATGATGGAAGTAAAGAATTCGAGCATGTTCCAGAAACCGATCAACAACACTAATGACCCGAATATTCTCGCTTAGCCCCGGAATTCCCGGTTTCAGACAGCAGACGCCTCGGATATTCAACAGGACTTCCACACCTGCCTGAGATGCTTCATACAGAGAGTTGATCAACGTAGTATCAGTGAGCGCATTGAGCTTCAGAATGATCTTGGCTTCGTCACCATCCCGTTTGCGCCCTGTCTCGTTTTCGACCAGTTCCACCAAAGTGTCACGAAGGCGAAGCGGAGCCGCTGCGATCTTCCGATAGCTGTACGGTGGCTGAGAATATCCTGTCAACGCATTGAAGAATGCAAGGGCGTCAACCCCCAGGTCTTCATTGCTCGTCAAGAATGACGCATCGCTGTAAATGCGAGCCGTTGTTTCGTTGTAGTTGCCGGTTCCAAAGTGCAGATATCGCTGAATCCCATGGGGTTCCCGACGGACGATAATGCAAATCTTCGCGTGCGTCTTCAGGCCTTTCACCCCGTAAATCACCTGAGCCCCGCGTGCTTCGAGCTCCGCCGCCTGCTTCAGATTCCGCTCTTCATCGAATCGTGCTTTCAGCTCCAACAGAACAGTTACGTGCTTTCCATTTTCCACAGCACGCAGCAACGCCTTCACAATCTGACTGTCACGACTGATGCGATAGAGCGTTTGCTTGATCGCAATAACATCAGGGTCGTCCGCAGCCTCTTCGATCAACCGCACGACAGGCTCATAGTTTTCGTAGGGATGGTAGAGCAGTACATCACGCTCAGCGAGAACGTCGAACAGCAACTCTTCAGATGGCACTTGCGGGGAATTCACAGGAGCCCATGGTTCATCGCGAAGATTTTCAAATCCACGTCGGCCAGCGATCTCAATCATCGCTCCCAAATCGACTGGACCGTCGACAACCATGACCTGATCGTCCGTCACATCCAGTTGCGTCTTCAGGAAGTTTCTCACCTCCTCAGATGATGCCTGATCGATCTCCAGCCGAATACATTCCGCGGATGTTCTCGCTCGAAGCACGTCAGCCATATTCCAGGCGAGACCGTACGGTGTCAGTTCCTGAACTTCAATTTCCGCATTGCGAGTGATTCGAAACGGAACGCATTCCTCCACGCTTTCCCCAGGAAAGAAGTCGGCAATATTCATGGCGACGACATCCTCAAGATGCATATACGCCAATCCTTTCTCGGACGGCACAGTGATGAATCGGGAGAGGATTTTCCCCATTGGAATCAAGGCGAACCGTTGCATCGGTGACGGGGCACCATCTGCTTCTTCATGATGCGGCAAACGGACGCACAAGCTGAGCATCTGGTTTGCCAGCAATGGAAACGGAACACCTTCATCCAGCGCCATTGGTGTCAGGACCGAGTAAATCTCCTGATCGAAAATCTGACGAACAAGGCGGCGCTGAGTGGTGTTCAGCTGCGATGGCAGCAATCGCTGAATGCCCTGCTCTGCAAGTCGTGGAATCAACTCCACGGTATAACAGCGATACTGATCGGCCACCATCTGGCCAACTCGTTCTCGAACCCGTTCAAGCTGCTGTAACGGTGTCAGTCCGGACGCTGCCGGGCGGACGATCCCGGCCTCCACGAGTGTCGTCAGTGCTCCGACGCGTACTCGAAAGAACTCATCCAGATTGGAACAGGAGATGGCAACAAACTTGAGACGTTCCAGCAACGGAACTTGAGGGTCCATCGCCTCGTTCAGAACTCGCTGGTTAAACTCCAGCCAGCTCAATTCGCGATCGAAGAAGTTTGTTGTCGAATCGGCGTTCATACGGATATCCGGCAAACATGCCATTGAAGGCAAGCGACACTACTGAAAAAGCAAACTGAATTCATAATACAGGGCGGGCATCGCCAGAAGGTCTGGGACACACCACCCCGTCAAAACGCTGACAACGTTGTACCGATTTTCCCAGAGCGCTCTCTAGATCAGTTTACTCGCCGTGACACAAGTCAGGTCCTCCTGAAACTGGCCGCCGGCAGCACACAATTGCTCAGGCCCCAAATTGGATTCGAGATTGACTTCGAACCAAACCTGCTTATGCCTGATCTGTCGACAACAGTGTCACAACCAGGTTGAAAATGTTGAACAGCATGTGAATCAAAACGACCGTCAAATAGCTGCGACGGTAATGATAGACGGTCCCCAGGATCACAGCGAACGCCAGTAGCGGAATCGCATCAGGAAACCCATGAACCAGCGCAAACAGAATGGAACTGATTCCGATCGCGACCCCGGCAGGCAGAAACTCAGCAAGTGAATTCTGCAGAATCACGCGAAACAGTAACTCCTCCAGCAACGGAGCCACGATCGCAGCCGACAGGAAAATCAGGATCGTGATCTCCCCCAGTCCAGCATCCTGAAGCAGTTTCAGTAAGGGATGAACCTTTTCTTCTGAGCGAAATGCAGACGAGGCCAGCAGCAACACGACGACAGGTAACGCAGACGCCACAAACCCTTTGACGCCATCTTTAATCTGTCCCCAAACTCCATTCAGATGAAGTCCAAGGTGATGTAACTGCGTGACCGATCTCGCTCCAAACAAAAGGGACGCATACAACAACGGCATGACGACCACTTTCATTTTGAGGTCGTCTTTCATCATAAACACAAGGTCAGCCTCAGTCGGCGGCCCTGCCATCGGCCCTGCTTCCACCAGAATGCGATAGGCGGAATAGACCGTCGCGCCGATGTAAACGAAGAGCATTGCAATTGCCGCTCTGGGAACCCGCACATTCAGGTTTTCAAATCGCGGCTGAAGGATGACACGAGATTGCCTCCAACTCTTCAGCAGGACGCCCCAATACCCGGCACTGATCGCGATCAAGACAATCGAAGCAACGTTGACAGCCAAATTGATCAAATCCGCTTGCGACACTCTTGCTCCTGCATTCATCCACACAAGGTCTCAAGAGATCTCGGAGAAATCGACCTGAGGTTCACTTGGCCCCCTGTCGCCATTCCGCCCACTCATGGACTTCTTATTTCTTCTTCAAATTCTGCGAAACCGCTCTATTGCAACGATTTCAGAGAAAATCAGCAAGGGGCTCTCTCGTAGATCGCTAACCATCCCCAGGTGCAACTGTTGCCAATCTGCAAAGTAAAACCTTCGTACCTTTCCTAACTGCTTTCCTGACCGCCAGTATTGACCATTCACCGGCTCTCCTGACCGCATCTACCGCGTTTGAGCGAACTTATCCTGAGGAACAATCACAATAACGCTGGAATTCGACGTGGTTGACTGTTATCACTCTGTACATAGAGACAGTCCGTTATTCCGAATTCAGTCGACGCAGCAGAGGAGCCTCGCATGTCATTTCATGTTGGTGAAGCTTTAGTGGGTGAAGGGAACGAGGTTGCCCATATCGACTTGCTGATCGGGGACAAAAGTGGCCCGGTTGGAATTGCATTTGCGAACGCACTCGCCACTCAGTCCAAAGGCCACAGCAGCCTGCTGGCAGTTCTTGAGCCAAATCTGGCAGTCAAACCTGCAACTGTCATGATCACCAAAGTGACAATCAAAGGTGCCAAGCAAGCCGTTCAGATGTTCGGGCCAGCTCAGCGAGCCGTTGCTGATGCCGTCGCCAACAGTGTTCAGGAAGGCGTCATCCCACAGGATCAAGCCGACAAACTGTGCATCGTCTGCGGTGTCTTCATCCACTGGGAAGCAGAAGACGATCAGAAGATCTACCAGTACAACTACGAAGCAACAAAGCTGTCGATCGCTCGCGCCATGAAAGATGAGCCGAGCATCTCCGAAGTTCTGGAGAAGAAGGACTCTTCAAGCCATCCGTTCTTCAGCAAGAAATAATGCCTTGTCAGGCCTTGATATTCAAGGGGTCTGACAGATTCCGCGGCTTGTTGGCCGCTCCCACCAGCGAAACAGTGAGTGGGAATCAGACCTCAGCCATCGCTTGAGCGGTTGCCATTGAATTGAACGAGTCGTACCGTTTCGACGTTGCGACTCGTCTTTCAAAATTCAATCCGCACTCATGCCTTTTGATGGCGTTGATCTCGCAATTTCAACACGATGCAGCGCGAGCGCGAACCACAATTTGAGGTTCGAAAGCTCCTTCGAATCGCCTCAGAGGAAGCTGAATCCATGAAACGAATTCTGCTGCAACTCGACACAGATCCGATTCCATCCACGTTTGACCGCATCGTTGCTCTCGATGCCGGGGTCGACGAAGTGATCAGTCTCGGAGGAATGACTCCAGACAATGTGGTCTCGGTGGTTCACGGGGCCATTTTCACCCGCAAGCCAGACGATCTGAAGAACACAGCCATCTTTATTGGTGGCAGTGCGATCGATGCCACTGAGAAAGTCCTCGCGGCCGTCCGTCAGACTTTCCTCGGCCCGATGTCCGTTTCTGTCATGGTCGACCCCAATGGAGCCACCACCACGGCCGCAGCAGCAGTTCGATCAGTTGTCACACACATTCCGATCAAAAAAGCCGATGTTCTGGTCCTTGGTGCCACAGGGCCAGTCGGTCAACGCACCGCTCTGATCCTGGCAACTCTCGGCGCCAAAGTTCGCGTTTCGTCGCGAAACATGCAGCGAGCAGAAGCTGTCGCCTCCTCAATCCGCAACCGCATCGAAGGGGCCACTGTCATCCCGTGCGATTGCTCTGACGATGGCCTCGCGGCGGCTGTCGATAACGTCGACGTGATCATTTCCGCTGGAGCCGCTGGTGCCGGTTTTCTGAAGGAACCGGAGTGGCAGAGTATCGAAACACTGAAAGTGGCGATTGACCTTAATGCTGTTCCGCCTTCCGGTTTGGAAGGCATCCCTGCATCAGCAAAAGGGATTGAACTCGCAGGTAAAGTGGCATATGGACCTCTCGGAGTCGGCAGCCTGAAGATGAAGGTTCACAAGGCCGCCATCGAGAAGCTGTTCACTGCCAATCATCTCATACTCGACTCGCAGGAAATTTACGCTCTCAGCGAAAACCTGTAGCCCCGAGACTGAAGCCAGGCATCTTTACTGCCCAACCGGAAACGTCTTTGCACCAAGAAAAGGACCTGCCGATGTTTCGATCACGCGAAACACCGGCAGGTCAGCAGGCTACGGTTCAGAACTGATTCACATGTTCGCGATTACGTCGAACGGGACCAGCGAACCCCTTCTTTTCCGTCTTCGACAGTGACCTTCAACTCGGTCAGCTTGTCCCGAATCTTGTCAGCGACGGCCCAGTTCTTGGTTGCCCGGGCTTCTTTGCGAATCTCCAGAATCAGATCCATCAGGCCATTCACGAACTGATCATCCGCACCTGAGTTCTTCTGCTGAGCAATCCGGAAGACTCCAAGCGTATTTGCCAGTTCCTTGAAGAGTGACAGCAGCGCGGTCAGTTGAGCCTTCTGCTCAGCAGATGCCGCTTCTTCAAGTTTATGCTGAGTGATGAACCCATTGATGGTGCGACGCAGTTCGAACAACATTCCGATCGCGCCGCCAGTATTAAAATCGTCATCCATCGCTTCCCAGAACCGATCACGCAGATCAGTTACTGTTCCCACCAAGTCGGCAGGGAGCGATTCCGCAGCGACGGAGCCACTTCGAGTCGTCGATGTGGCGAGCTCATAGAAGCTGACGCCAAGCACTCGTTGAGCGGTTTCGAACAGGCGATAGAAGCCTTCCATCGCCTTGCCGGTATTCGCAATGTTCTCCAGTGAGAAATCGATCGGGCTGCGATAATGAGTTGAAAGCAGGAAGAACCGCACAACTTCTGGAGCATGATGAGCGAAGACCGCGGTTTTCACGGACTCAGCGCCTGCAGAACCTGCCAGCTTCCCGGCGATCTGAGCATCGTGATTGCACTCAACATCACCATGCTTGTCGTGGCCGCCACCGACTTTTCCGGTGTTTTTTCCGGACTGCATCAGGCCGTTGTGAAGCCAGTATTTCACAAACGTTTTGCCGCTCGCCGATTCTGATTGAGCAAGTTCGTTCTCATGGTGCGGGAACATCAAGTCCAGACCGCCCCCGTGAATATCAATTGAGTCGCCCAGCAGCTTGCTGCTCATGGCGGAACATTCGATGTGCCAGCCAGGTCGCCCTGGTCCCCATGGGCTGTCCCAGGCCGGTTCGCCAGCTTTTGATGACTTCCAAAGTGCGAAGTCCGCCGGATTCTGCTTGCGGTCATTCGCTTCAACGCGTGTTCCAGCGAGCATTTGCTCGACACTGCGACCGCTCAATTTTCCGTAGTCTGCATCCTGAGTCACCGCGAAATAGACGTCGCCATTCAATGGATAGGCTGCATTTCGGTCAATCAGGGACTGAATCATCTCCTGCATGGCACCAATATAGTCGGTCGCGTATGGAAAATGGTCGATCGTATCGACGCCCATCAAATTGAGGTTATCGAAGTAATCTTCAGTCATTTTTTCGGCCAGAGCCTTGACTTCCATGCCAAGCTCAACGGCCTTATTGATCAGTTTGTCATCGACATCTGTGATGTTGACGATGAATTTCACCTGATACCCGGAATAGGTCAGGTAGCGTTTGATCGTGTCGAAAATGACAGGACCAACCATGTGGCCAATATGAGCAGGTTTGTAGACAGTCGGGCCGCAGAGATACATCGAAACCTTGCCAGGTTCGATTGTTTTGAACTCTTCCTTCTGACGGGAAAGTGTGTTGTAAACGCGAAGCGACATTTCCGGGGCCTTCCATGCGGACTCTTGACTCAGGTAAGGCGACATGCCGCGTCACCTCTCCACCTGGCAATCACAGAAGATTAGCGACTTTACGGGAATTGAGCCAAGGGAAGTCACCGAAACGCCCTACGACATCGGCCAAACTCGCAGAAGTCCGCCGCCAGCGCCATCAGGCAAACTTAAAATCCAACAGTCTTTACGGATACCGCACATTGGGGAGTGTCTGACGGAGACGTTCGTTTGCTTCAGGAGTCGTTTCCCAGTTCACACCAATAATTCGAAGCGATTTGAGCGATTTCAAATGGTCCAAACCATCGATCGAAACATTTGTTCCAAGAAAGTAAAAGAGCTCTAACTCCTGTAGGCCCTTCAGTTCTTTCAGCCCCTTGCTCGTAATATGCGTATGGTTCAAATCAAGTTTCCACAGACTCTCGATCCTTCCGAGATAGATCATTCCTCGGTCGGAGATTCCTGTCTGATTGATATGTAATGTCTTCAGCCGAGTCAGCCCGGAAATCCATTTCAGATCTCGGTCGGAAACTACTGTCCGCGATAGATTCAGACTTTGCAGTCGCCGTAGCTTAGACAAGGAACGGAATCCTCCTGATGGGATGTTTGTCTTTTCCAATCCAAGAGTCGTCAAATTGGGCCAGACCTGAACAATTTCATTTAGCGTTTGTTCATCAATCGCCAGTCCAGAAACCATCAGATACTGCACTTTTCGGGAGTCTCGCAGCTTCATCAGGCCTGCCGGGGTGACGCGGGTATGACTCACATCCAGAGCCTGCAGATTCGGAAGCTGTCCAAGCTCCAGGAGATCCTCATCAGTCACAGGACACCCGAATAAAGAGAGCGTGTGGATCGATTCGAGGTCACGAAGGTGCGCTAGTTTTCCGCTGACTTCTGAACAAAAGAGATCGACGACGAGCCGCCCGGATTGCTGCCTGATCGCAGCAAGATCTTCATCTATTTGGTCATCATTTCGCACTTCGAATGAAATTCGAGTCGTCCCCGGGCCATAAAATGCAACTGGCTCATCGTCCCCGAGTGGCTCGACATCCTCTACGAGTTCTTCCTGTAAATTCCCCTCGAATTGCGAAACGTATTTCGATGGAGACCAAATGGAAAGTCTCGCGGCAATGAGAACAACCAGGCACACCAAGCAAGTGGCCCAGGCGTTCCACGAACGGAATACTCCGGAATCAAGTTCCCCTGCGGTATTCAGGCCAGACTTATCGAAATTCACTGCGGACTCCTTTCGTACGCCTCCACAAGCGTCGCCCCGACAGATGCTTCATCTGAAAAATCATACCGAAATAGGTGCGTCAGTTTTTCGCAAATAACTGCGGAGATGCAGGCATAGCGGATCAAGAATACCGCGACGAATATCCGGAATTGTACAATTGATCGCATTTGAATTTCTCGTGTCATCTGGCGTGATACCTCGTCGCATCTGAGATTGATCATGTACCATACACAACCTAGAATCAGTCGGCGCTCATACGAGAATCGTTCGAAATGGCTGAATTTCTTCTTAGCCTCCGCTTCATTTGACTAAATCAATCTGGATAGACAGGTAATATCATGAACGAAGCATTGCGTTTGCGACGCAAAAACAGCCACAAAGCGTTCACACTGATTGAGTTGCTTGTGGTGATCGCCATCATCGCAATCCTGATAGCGCTGCTCCTGCCTGCAGTCCAACAAGCTCGCGAGGCCGCCCGACGCTCTCAGTGCAAAAACAACCTGAAACAGCTTGGCTTGGCATTACACAATTACCACGATGTCCATAACAGCTTCCCTGTTGGGAACTATGCATGCTGCTGGGGAACATGGATGGTGGCACTGTTTCCGCAATTGGAGCAGACCGCCCTCTACAACATGTACAACCACAACCGCAAATTCCTGGACCAAGACGGCCGTTATGGAGGCGCGGACAACAGACCAGTCACGACTCGCCGCATCTCCGTATTCAGCTGCCCCAGTGATACTGAAGCCGTTTACAGCGCAACCAATCTGACAAAGCACAATTACCTTGCGAATTACGGAAACACAGGATTCCAACAACAAGCAACGCTGAACGGCGTGCAATTCGGCGGAGCCCCATTTGCTTCAATTGCGACCACTGGCGGACGTGTTGAAAAAATGAGCACCATGACCGACGGCCTGAGTAACACCCTTCTGCTTGGCGAGGGAATTCAAACCCCGGAATCAAACGATCTCCGAGGCTTAACCTGGTACGGAAACTCCAGTGCGTTCACCACGTACCTTGGCCCGAACAGCAACAGTGCTGACATCATCGCCGGAACCGGTGGGTGCATTAACCAGCCAGAACGAAACGGCCCATGCGCGAACGCAACAACCGCAAATCCGGACATGCTCGCAAGTCGTAGTCGCCACACCGGTGGCGTTCAGGTGACAATGGGTGATGGTGCTGCACGATTCGTCTCTGAGAACATCAGCATTGACGTCTGGCGAGCTCTCGGAACATCACGTGGAGGCGAGGTCGTCGGAGAGTTCTAAACCTGTCCGACCATCATGCGGCCCCGAAGCTGCTTGAAACGCCTCATTGCGGAGCATTTCCAGTTCTGTAATGAATCCCAGCACTCATTGCTTCTAGATTGGTATCTCGATGTGGAATTCCAGACTTAACGCACTGTGTTTCATCAGCCTGTTCACTGCGACACTGGTTGGGTGCGGAACGAAAGATCCCCTGCAGCGACAAGGAGCAACTGGAATCGTCACATTAGATGGGACTCCAGTTGCTAACGGGACGATCACATTCGAACCACTCTCACCTGGTGGACACTCATCAGGCGCAACAGTGACCGACGGGGCGTACAAAATTCCGGCAGAACGAGGGCTCCCTCCAGGCGAGTACCTGATCCGGATTTCAGCGGCCAGCCATGAACGCTCAGAGACGAACGAAGCAGGGGGCGACGTACCGCCTCCCGCAAAGGAGCTCGTCCCCACCAGGTACAACGCAAAAAGCGACCTGAAGCGTACAATCGAGGCGGGCAAGCCGAACAAGCTTGACTTCGAGCTAACGACAAAAACCAAGTAAACAGCAAGTCAGGGAGAGCAAAGTGCTCTCCCTGACTTTTTTGATCTCAATTCATTCAGACGCACCGAATTGAAGCGACAAGGAATCCACTTCCGATCAGAAATCGAAACAGAATCACCTGAAGGAATCTGCGACCATCCGTCAGCAACAGCGAAAGGCCCGCCTAAGAGCTGGCGTGACCTTGAGAAGCTTCTCAACAAATCAGAACCAGAGGCCGATCCTTTACCACTTCACTGGAACGAACGGCCACAAACATTGACGAGAAGCGAACGGAGTATCCCGTGCGACAATAACGACATCGGGAATGCCCAATGCCAATGAGGGAATAGATAAAAACGAAAAAAGGACCGTGCCAGAAATCTGACACGGTCCTTTTTGTCTCAGTCATCGAGGCGATATCGCCAAGAGAGAGTAAAGCTCCCTGTGCTAGACAGATACCGGAAATTTCTGGCCAATCCACCGATCGAAGGACTGCTCGTGCTGAAGGCAATTCGCACGTTTGAGTTCGCGGCGTAGCCCAGGGAGAAGGGCGCTGCACCGGGGCGAGCAGGCGGAAGCCGATTACCGTGGAGTTACCACCACGGTCGTACCGATCCGCTCACCGGGAGCCCTGCATGATCTTCGCCAGGCGCTTCTGGGCCGGGGTCAAGCTCGGAGCAACATTCAGCGCTCGCCAGAAAGCCATCAGCTCTTCGGTACTGAGCTGAATCGTCTGGCTGCGGGCGTTTTCATTTTCGCCGGGCTTGGGATTGAGGTTGTCTGCCGGATACTACTTTTCCATCAATGTTGCGATGATTCGATCTGAGAACGGCCAAAGGATAATTCGCGAACTGCCGCTCAATAGAATCCTGACGGAAACAGATGGGCCGTTCGCAAAGCACGACAACCAACCGGCGACTCCTTCCACGGTTTCACTCGTGATTGACCACTTGGCAAACATGTTCAATATGGAATCTGATGAAGTCAGGGCCGTGGTGAAAAAAACGCGGAAGGCGTGTTGTGGGAATAGGGGACGCTTCGCCCGCGAATTGACAGGGGGCTTAGCTCGCTGAATTGTGGTCAGCATCAGAAGGCAGGATGCCGCCAATGTCGTCGATCGTGCAGAAGGGCGTGCGGAGGTCGAGGATCTGAAAGTCGCCATTCTCCTCCACCTTGCAGGTGAAGGCGATGATCTCAAAGACTTTGTAGAACCGGAGAAGCCAGCACGTTAACCGGCTGTTCGGACAGAAGGCCAACTGAAAAGTGAATGCGTAGTCGCCGAAGAAGTGCCCCGGGCACTGTCGGATTATCGCCTCGTTGACCTCGTAGAGTGGGTGGCATTCGGGTCGCTTTCCGGGGATGAACCGCATGACGCGGTGCCCTTCTGGCAGCCGCGTCCGGATCAGTTTGAACCACCATCCCCGGACAATCTTGTCCGTGACGCTTCCGAGGCGCTCCCCTTGGAGAGCCATGTTGATCCCGCCGGGGAACAGCGACTCGTCCTCTATAGGCGAGAGCGACCGCCGTACTTCTGCCTGAAGCCCCGTCGCCTCGGGATACTCAAGCGACCGCATGAATTTCTCGCCAACCTCGACTGCGTCGGCGCACGCATCGGCACCCCACAGCATCGAGAGTCGCTGCATGTACTCGTCGTCTTTGCTGGCGTCCCCATTGCAGGACTCGCAGGCAGGCACCCACGGCTTGTTCGGCATGCTCTTGGCGAACATCCCCCTCGGCGGGACGTGATCCTTGGTTGTCGCCGGCTCGGGACAGTATGCACACTCGCCGAGGTGCTTCTTCCTTTTACTCATTTTAGTCCCTCCCGTAGAGAGACATCTTAATCACAGGGCGGGTTCACTGGGCAGCTTCGCTGTGGAGAACGGCTCTTGCATCACTGCATCAAGCACTGACGACACCCAGCGGAAGGTTGAGAAGCCCATCTTCCACACGTCCGAATTCGTTCTCAAGGTCGACATCAATGTTTTCACGGGTCTTGTAAATAGGCCGAGAGATGCCTGTCAGCGAAACCGGAACGGCCTTGGCATCAGCCCATGTCATCGGTTCGGTCAGCTCAAAAAGATTCACCAGATTGGCACAGTAGTCCTTTGGAGCAATCGCAGATGCCGGAAAAACGTAATTCATATACGTCTTCGGATTGTCCATGTATTCGTCGTAGTGCGTCGAGAAATATCGGACGCCGTGAAATGCTCGCGTTCTCGTGATCCACTCAAGAACGAGCTGAGGGATCGCATACTCTGGTCGTTCCGGCTTGCTCCGATCTGGGACACGGATCGAGCAAATCGCCACAAGCGGCCAACATGCGACTTGAGCCGCAATGAACGCAACTTCGGTATTCGGGGCCAGGAACCGGTTTGGCTCCGTCGCCGTGTAAGCTGCAAGGACAGGCATCCGGTGTCCAAAGTTCAGCACGCGAAGATTCGAATTGGGAACCGCGGAGTACCGGGCAACTGCAATCGTGTTCAAGGCGGGCTCGCCGAGCTCTCGCCAGCAAACGTGCGTTGAGCCACCCAAATACAAACAGGGCAATCCGGCCACGCTGTACCGCATTTCCTTGATCAGATTTGGAAGATGGAAGGGAATGTGAAACAGATCCTTTCTCAGGAACGGCTTGTCTCCCAATGACCGAAAGCGATAGATCGGATTCACCAAGGTCGACATGTCGCCCTTCGGACACATGGCGTCGAAATGCGGCCCAAGTCCGGTCAGTGCCACGTCGAGTTCGTTGTAAGCTGTGGGGCGATCCCCAGACAGGACTGCTCTCAGCGATCGCATCAATGCATCACATGCGACCTCTATGGCTCCGAGCCTTGTCGCGATCATCACGCCGAGCGGCGTCCGTCGATCGACCGCCTTGACGTGTCGAATGTACCTCTGAAATAGATCGTCCATGAACGCTACGTAGTCACCAGCCCGAGTCTTCGGAAGATCGACGAGATTGTCATTCAAGAAATCAATGTGATGCATATAGCTGTCCCGACCAAGAACTCGCTTATTTCGCCTTCAGTCATTGCGCTATCGATTAGCGCTGTCGTATCCGTCATCCCGCGTCGCGGGATCGTTGTCCGCACGGTGGACCGACAAGTGTTCGGTCTCACCCTTTGAGTTACTTCACCGACCGACCGAACTGCTCCTCAAATTCCGCTCTGTGAGCTGCTGTGTGTGAGAACCGCAGTGGATGGTCCAAGCCCGTAATCATAGCGTCCTGAGGCAGCGATTACATCCGATGCTTCGGCTGAAGGGTGACATCACTGAGCCAGTACCAGTTGCAAGCATCGGTCCAACACACGTCCGACAAATCGACGCAGTTACCACCGGCCTGACAAAATCGAAGCTCGGCAGTCTTGAAAATCGGTCGTTTTTCGGGACACACCGGCCGCGACCGGAACACGGTCCTCCCCGTGCAAGGCACTTCCGGTTCCTTTCGGGGAAAAGTCCTGCGGCTTGAAAACCGCTACTACCACACGGTTTACGTCGACCGCGTGCGAATGTACGTTCCTGGCCGATCTCCCGAGCCAGAGCGTAAGCCGAGAATTCGGCGGTCCCGGCTCCGGATTCGGGCGGACTATGCCCCGATCCGGAACGTCATTGCGATTGCCCGACAGTACGAGGCGTACCTGAAGGAACCGGGCATCTACACCTACCGGCAGGCGGCCGAGCACTTCAGCACTTCAAAGGTGACGGTGGGTTATCACCTGGCCTTACTGACTCGATTGCCTGCTGACTTCGTGGAGTGGCTGGAAGCCTGCACCGAGGATTTGCCGATGACCTTCTTCAGCCTGCGGCGGCTTCGGCCCGTGACCATGATGTCAGAGCCGGAGAGGAAGGGAGCGCTGCTGGAGTTGGCCCGGACACTGGTCCGGGAAATGGAGGGCCAGCCTTCCGAGGTCGTGCCCGAGCTTCTGTGGATGCTTGACGAAGAGCTTCACCAGATGCCGCGACGCCTGCTCCGGTCGATCATGCTGGACTGACCAGAAAATCTCAGGGAGAAGAGCGCTGCTCCCGGAGAGGATCGTCGCAGTCGCTCATTGCCGGTCTCCCATTGCCATATCCATCTCTGGCATAAACTTCCGCTCGCTTTGCTTTCCATTCTGGTGTTTGAAGTTGTTGCTTGTACCACTCTTTACCGTCCATAATCAGCACCATCCGGGTCACTCTTTTCCAGAAACTGAGGGGGATTTTAGCCGAACTCGCCCCCCCCCCATCCCTGAGCAGGCAGTTACCACAACTCCACCTTGTTCTTTTTTGGCCTACATCCCTGTGCCAAACACATACCGGCACTTTGTGGCGAAACCATCGATCGAAGGACTGCTGGTGCTGAAGGCAACTGTGGCGATCCGCCGAGTCGTTACTTGGCCTGGAACCGTAGGTATTTCTTCTGCTTCTGGTCCCAGCGGAAGTACAAAAGCGACATGTCGGCAACGGTTTTGATTGCTCCAATCGCTGTTTGAATCTTCACTTTGTCCTTAATGCCGACCTTGCCGACGTGATGGTACAAGGCAACCCACGCGACAGTGGCTGCGTCCCAGAGAACGTATTCACCATCGGTGACGAACAGATAGTGCGGAGGTCTCAGGCTGTTTCGTTTTTTGAACGCGGCTGACAGTCCCTTGGTCACCTTTTGATCTCCTGCACCACAAGCCGAAATCGACAAGATGAATCCAGCAGGGTAATCGTCCAGGTTGCAGAGCGGCTCGATATCGTTGCTAAGTTCTTCCCAGTTCACACTGTCCTTGCCGAATGCCAGCCCCTCGTCGTTACCGTGGCAGGAAATGTGAACGAACAACGGCACGTCCTTCGCGTTCGTACTGTCGTGGTTTGTCTCGATGGTCGAGAGATATTGGCAAGTCTCTAAAAACTCTCGCTGGGATCGAATCGAGAACGACACCGCCTCATAGCCAATCAAGCGGCACGCCGCTGCCAATGTTTGGATCTCCGTCCGCCCCTGAAGCAGGTCCATCGGGTTCGGAGATTCGAGCAGGACGATTCGCCCCTTCGGCTTGTTCATGAGCTACTTCATTCGTTAGAGCGGAAACCGTGGCGGACCAGACCAAGCGGAAGAACCGCTACAGCCGGACCCGAGTTCGTGGGGGCCATCTCCCGTAGGGCAGGCTGGGATTCCCAGCGGCGGCCACCGGGGTGCAAAAATGAGATTGCCCCTCATTTTCCCGCGATTCTCCGAGTCTACCACGATGAAGAACCTGTTTCAGCCCCTGTTGTTGCTGATCGCCGGCGCGACCCAGAAAGAGCTGGCCCGGCAGGTCCGCTACCTGAAGGTCGAGAATGAAATCCTGCGGAGCAAACTGCCCGCCAGGGTGACCGTGACCGAGAAGGAGAAGAACCGGCTGGCGAAGTTCGCCGCCAAGCTCGGTTCGGCGATCAACGAGCTGGTGTCGATTGTGCATCCGGAAACACTTCGCCGGTGGATTCGTGTACTGAATCAAACCGTGAAGAAGAAGGTCGCCAAGCGGGGGCGACCGAAGACAGACACCGAGATCCGGGACCTGATCCTGAAACTCGCCCGCGAAAACGAATGGGGCTACACCCGGATCATGGGGGAACTGAAAAAACTCGGGATCACGCCGCCATCGCGGAACACGATCAAGAACGTCCTGAAGGAACACGGACTCGATCCGGGGCCGAAACGTGGCGAGGGGACCTGGGACGAGTTCCTCAAATCCCACGCCCAGACGCTGTGGCAATGTGATTTTCTGTCCAAGAAGACGCTGACGATCAAAGGGTTCCGCGATCTGTACGTGCTGATTTTCCTGCACGTGGCCACCAGGCGGGTCTTCATCACGAAGTCCACGTTCCACCCGAACGAAGAGTGGGTGGTGGAGCGAGCCAAACAGTTCCAGGCACACGTCCAAGCCGAAGGTCAGGAAGTCAAAATCCTGATGCACGACCGAGACACGAAGTTCACGCCCACGTTCGATGCAGTCTTCAACTCGCAGGACGGCGAAGCCAAAGAGACGGCCTTCCGCTCGCCCAACACAAACGCCTACGTTGAACGGTTCATTCAGACGCTGCAACAGGAAGTGCTGGACCGGTTCATCGTCTTCGGGGAGCGTCACATGGATCACCTGGTGTCCGAGATGATCGAGCACTATCACCACGAACGACCGCACCAAGGGATGGAGAACGTCGTTCTGGTGGCCAGCAAGGCCGCGAGCGACACTCCGGACGACGTTGAGGCACCGATCAAACTCGTCTGCAAGGAGAGACTCGGTGGCGTGCTCAAACACTACTCCTACCGGGCAGCTTGAACGCTTTCCGAATCCGGACCACGCATCCTTTCTCGCTGTTGTGCGCCCTCGGACTTGGCGGCGCGTGATCCTGAGAGGAAAATGGTGCCAGGCCACCGGTCCATAAATCGCACCCGACAGATCCCAGCTAATGCCGGATTCTCTGCATGGCTGAACAAGGCATTGGTGAACATGAGTAGAAACAGCCAGGAGATTCCGCCAATTCAGTTCGATGCGGACCTTGATCGCGAAACCGCCCGTCAGATTGTTGAGGGCATCAGAGATTTTGCGTCAGAACTGCGGGCTGCTCATGAACACGGGTTAGCACACTGGAAATCAGAAGCCTTCAAGAAGCTGGAAGCCTTGGTGGACCAGGTCTTAACTTTGGACGTGGCGTTGCCGAGTGGGGTTAAGCTCGGGCTGCTCGCAATCAACTGGAGCCATTGGAAAAGACCGTGGGACGACTTGAAGAAGTCCCTATCGCAGTGGAAGCCGCAACCAGAGGGGCGTTACGAACGGATCATTCCGGCATTCGGCGACATGGACGAGCCTTCCGGCTTTTTGGACACCGAGGCGGATCGAAGACAGCGGCTAGCTCAAGCGAAGGCGGAACGACAGGCGTTGGCGAAGATTGCGAAGGACCTGGATTGCGTGTTGAACATGCTGACTCAGTTGTCTCAGGCCGCGGAGCTTCGACTTCTTGGAAAAAAGGGCCTTACAACTCCACGAACACGGAAGACAGCAAGGGAGAAAACGGAGACTCGACTCAGAGAATTCTACATGCAGAACCAATGGTTGATCGAAAGCCTCGCAGGTCAAATTGCGGCAGGAGATACTGTGGCCATTCGAATCGCCAAGAAGTTTTTCGGACGCAACGCCCTGGTACGCGAGTTAGGGCTGGCGGAAGGAACTGTGAGCGAGTCGAAGGTCTTCGCGCGGCTGAGAGAGGAGCTTCGATTGGGCGAGAAACTCTCTGTCCGAGTGATCCCGGTCGATGACGAACTGATCGAAACAATGCTCTGGATCACAGCAGTTGTATGTCGCCCCTCTCAGGATCACAGGGGCACCCCAGCCTTCGACGGCCGAAATTCGTTGAGGACGACCTTTCACCGAGTCTATCCAGCGTCGCCCCTCGAAGAGTTGCCACTGCTCGCCTTGAATTGCCGACTCAGGTGGCGACAAACGAAACTCCACGGTTCGTAACTCTCGTAGCTCAAGTGTTGCACGTGCCGGAACCTCTTCCCAAAAGTCCCCTTTCCGCCAGAGGTGACCTGGCAGGCGCAACGGAACACGACGTCGCAATTCGGTCTTCTCGTCCCCTGATCGCAGTAATACAGTAAAAGCAATGACCTCGTGGCGACGAATCTCGGTGTCCAAGGGAAACCATGACGAGCTTGCACGGTTTGCGGAATCGTGTGTCAGGTCAAGGAGCTGCCGTCGAAAACGAACTGCCGTTGCCGTGACTTCACTAGGGTGTGACACGTAAATGCGATACTGAGTTGGAGATTCGCGAGGACGCAGCTCCACATTTGCACTGACTTTGTCGCGCCATCCGGGGAAGCTCGGGGCGTCCGGTTCCCAAAGTAACTCGTTCCCCAGGAACAGCCGCGTGTTGATGGCTTCTTGTGGAAGCAATCGAACACCAACCTGCCGGAACAGACTCGATTGGTCCTTCGAGATGAAAATTCGTCGGTGGAGATCGATCCGCCCGACATTGCAGTGGGCATCACGCAGCTCGTACCGGTCGTCGTTTCAGCGTTGGATCAGCATCCCGGCATCACGTTGATCGAGCAGCCGGAGTTGCACAATCACCCGTCCGTCGAAGTCGGCCTCGGCGATTTGTTCGTCGAGACGATCCACCAAAAGCACTGCCGGTTCATTCTGGAAACTCACGGCGAACACTTGATGCTGCGGATGCTGAAACGCATCCGCCAGACAACAGACAAGGAGTTGCCGGACGGGGTCAACGGGCTGTTGCCGAATGAAATTGCCGTCTACTACGTCGAGCGGACACTCAATGGTGTGAAATGTCAGAGATTGCGAATCGACGAAACAGGTGAGTTCCTGGATGACTGGCCGAAAGGCTTCTTTGATGAGCGAGCAGAGGAGCTTTTCGGATGATCTTCGAATTCGCCTTAGAGCCCGAAGTCCTCTCGAAACCCGAGAGTATTCGGTATTTCCTCGAACAGTTCGACGTCCACAAGGGGCGACTGATTGCGGAGTTTCCCAAGCACTGGAGCAGCCTTGTTTACAAGATGTGGGCAAGACAGCTTAAACCCGTTGAGCGAAAGCGTTATGGCATCCTGCTTGAGTCTTTGTCCGACAAGATTCTGGCGAGCGATGCAGATCGCCCTTACGTTAGCGCGGACTGGTTGGAGAATGCGGAGACAGTGCAAGACAGTACCTGTGGATTCAACTGCGCCGCTTCCCCCCTCACCATTTCGTTTGTGTCGATGTAAACGAAATGGTATCGCAAGTGACTGCCGATTGACAGGGGCGGACCGATTCTGGCGTCATTGCGGTGAGCAGACAGACTCCGTCAGCCTTGGGAATTCAAGCATCTCGCGTTCGACACGAATGCGTAATCGAATGGAAAACCAGCTTTTCGAGCGGTAGGAAGCCATTCCAAAGCGAGAACAGCCTAGCGAACAGCCCCCGTGCGAAACGCGAGCTGACGCCCGACAGCAAGATTCAGGAGCGAGATTGGCACGCCAGATGCGTTAGCAGGCTTTCGTCACGGGCTCGACATCATCGCAGTTGCCAAAAGCCCGATCCTGCGATTGAGACGGTCTCACACGTCAGAGAGTTCACACTGGGGAGGCTCATTTGTCGGTTACCAATGTTCCCGCATCAGTTCGTTACTGCCTCTGGGGCAGAGCTGCCGGTCGCTGCGAGTACCGTGGTTGCAACCACGCGTTGTACCGCGACGACCTGACAAAGGCAGAGTTCAACACGTCCTACATCGCTCATATCGTCGCGGACCAACCTGACGGACCGCGTGGCGACAAGGTTCTTTCTGAGAAACTCAAGGCGGACATCAGCAACCTGATGTTGCTCTGCGACGCCCATCATCGGCTCATTGACATCGCCGATGTGGCTGGGCATCCGGTCAGCCTCCTGGAGGAAATGAAATCTGAGCATGAAGCCAGAGTGGAACTGCTCACCGGAATTCAAGACGAGATGAAGTCTCATGTCCTGCTTTACGGTGCGAAGGTTGGAGACAACGAGTCACCTCTGACTGCCAGCAAGGCCATGCGGGCAATGGTTCCGAACTGGTATCCGGCAGCAAACCAACCGTTTGCGATTGGAATGAAAAGCAGCTTCTCGGATGGCGAGAGCCGATTTTGGGAGATGGAACAGGAAAACCTCCGTCGACAGATCGACCGTTTGGTAAAGCCTGCCATCTCGTCGGGAGATGTTGAGCATCTCTCAGTTTTTGGATTCGCGCCGATTCCACTTCTGATCGCGTTGGGGCGAGAGATTTCGGATATCTGTCCGGCGGAGGTCTATCAACTTCACCGAGAACCTCCGACATGGAACTGGCAGACACGAACGCCGAAGTTCTCCTACCAGGTGACGTCGAGCAGTGACACATCTCGAACGAAAGTGGCCCTGATCCTATCGCTCAGCGCGAATATCTTGCCGGAGCGAATTCACTCCGTGCTCGGAGACGACATCGCGATTTGGTCGATTCACCATAGCGCCCCGCACAACGACTTCCTCCGAGCCCGAAGCCAGTTACAAGAGTTCCGCCGAGTAATGCGTCAGACCTTCAATCAGATCAAGCTGATCCACGGCGAATCGGCTCAGTTGCACATTTTTCCCGCCGTTCCCGTATCAGCAGCCGTCGAGATTGGACGTGTCTGGCAACCCAAGGCCGACCTTCCTTTTCTCGTTTACGATCAAAACAGAAACGGCGGCGGCTTCGTCCCCGCGCTTTCAATTCGACAGCCTAAGTAAGGACGAACACGAGGATGAATGACAACCGGATTCTGATCGCAGACACCATCCTCCGTGAAATCGCGGAAGAGTTGGACATTCCCCCAACAAAGTACAAAGAGGCCGTTGAACGCTATACCGCCGTTGGGCGGTGGCTTGAGGCGGGCACTTATCCGGGCATTCTGGGAATTCCGCATGTCCATCCTCAGGGATCTTTCCGGCTCGGCACCGTGGTTCGTCCTATCAGGCACGGCATTGAATGCGAATACGACATTGATCTCGTGTGCCTGCTGAACTCAATTCCGGGTGTGTCTCCAGCGGCAATCAAGCACATGATTGGTCAACGACTCAGGGAGCATGAGACGTACAAGAAGATGCTCGACGATGAAGGCCGTCGATGTTGGACTCTCAACTACGCCGAACAGGATGGAATTGGCTTTCATCTCGATACACTGCCATGTGTACCCAAGCCATTTTCGCACCCGGATATACTCCCTAAGTACGCGGTGCAGGCAATCGATTTGACGAACAGGAACGACGACAAAAAGACGTACTCGTGGGGTAAAAGCAATCCGGCAGGTTACGCGGACTGGTTTGCCGATCGGCAACGTGAGACCTTCACCCGCATTGCCGCTCTGCGAAAGCGGGAAATCCAAGCCAGGTATTCGAAGGTGTTCGCACGCGTCGATGATGTTCCGGATCAACTCGTCCGCACGCCACTTCAGCGTGCGGTTCAAATCCTCAAACGTCACCGCGATGTACGTTTTGCCGGGCATCGGGACGAGGCTGATAAGCCTCTGTCCATCATCATCACCACACTTGCCGCCCACTCCTACCGTCAGGAGTCGGACATCTATAGCACACTGGCGAATTTCCTCGACAGCATCGTTCGCTATCAGGACACGGGCATCATCCGCTGCCTCAATGATCGGTGGGTCATTCCCAATCCAGTCCACTTGGAGGAGAATTTCGCGGACAGATGGAATGATCCCGATAGCCGAAAGGCCGACGCCTTTTTCCAGTGGATCAATTGGGTGCGAGAGGATCTCGACGAAATCCTGAATGCGTCAACTGCCAGTGAGCTTGAAAAACGTCTGCGCGGAACCTTCGGCGATTCGCCTGGGCGTAAGGTGGCCGCAAATTACAAAGGCACGATGCCGGGTACTCAGCACAAATTCCCGCCCGGCTGGTATCTGTACGTGGGAAGTGCGTGTGGTGTCGGTGGACTCAACCGCCGTCTGGCCCGGCATCAGCGTCGCATAGCCGACGGCAAGAACATGCACTGGAACGTCGATTATTTTCGCGAGCACGCGCTGCTCTGCGAACTCTGGTACTGCGAGACGGACGATTGCCGGTTCGAGCACCACTGGGCGCAGACCGTGGCTGATCTGAAGGGAGCGACCGTCCCGGTTCCGAAATTCGGAGCCAGTGACTGCAAGGCCCATTGCCCGTCCCATTTCTGCCATCTGCCAACTCGCCCATCGACAGCCGTGTTTCGCTCGATGCTGAGTTCACGGGAGCTTTCAAGCACGGTCTCTGTCGAGTTCATCGCAGAGCCACGCGGGAAGCGCTCCGTGCCTGGACTTCAATGTGAGTACCTGCTTGGAAGGCGGTTCCTCGAACATCGAAACCTCGCCATTCGGGACAGCGACTTGGAACCAAGTAAATGGACCAGCCTGGCGAAACGTCGACCAGCGAGACTGCTCGCCGAGAGCGTTGCCAAAGAGATGAAGGTTTCTTTCCCGAAGCTCAAAGAGGCCATCAAGTTCGCCACGGCGGTGGAGACGCTCATCGAGAATTGCGGCGAATCGGCGTGGTCGGCTCTCTTTGATCCAAAGCGACCTCAAACTCGAATGGCGATTCTGTCACTCAGCCGAACGTCTGATGTGCGTCAACGTCATCGGATCAACCGAGTCATCGAAGCGAAGTTCCCGTCCGTGGCCCCGCATTCGGACGACATGGTGTTCGACACCACCAGCTTTGCCGAGGTCAGTAAGCGACTGGCGAGGGCGCGGGGTTCGCTTGGAAAGCTGTTGGTTCATCTGAAGACCATCCATAACAGCATGATCTTCGAAGAAGTGAGGCACTTGAGTCGGCTCTGCCGATGGTCAGCTGAACTACTTGACGAATGCCTGATCAACAAGGGCACCCCATCTCCAGTTCTGCCTGATGAACTTAGCAAGGAGTCTGTTTTGGCGAGGGTGAGGTCGAAAGCCGTCCGAGGACAGGTCGTCGGATGGGGGCGGGCAGCACTCAGGCTCACCGTCAAGAACGTCTGGGATTTCGAGGAGATGATGCGTCGCGGATTGGTACCGACCGCTGAACAGCTTCAGGTCACCCGGAGTGAGATCGAACGGATTCGGGAAATCGCCAGCCAGATTGAGCGCCCGTAAAATAGCTCAAGTGACCAGCACCCACGCCGAGCGAGGCAGCCGTACAATACGTCTGCCTCGACGGCGGCGGGCCACTTGATCGCTACCCGTTTCCTGCATCTTGGACCTGAATCATGATCAGAACCCGCGAACACCTGGCCTGGCACGTTGCCGGACACGCCTATGCTGCGACGATGTACGGCTTTCCGGTTCACAAGCTATCGCTGGACGGTTTCACTGAAGCCGACCTTGCAAATCGCGGCGACGCCCAACGCCTCGATCCCTGCACGATGATCTGTATTCCAGAATGGGCGACAGTGCCCGGCCCGCACGCCTTCGCGAAGAGTCGAGAAGCCCTGCTGTCGATGGCGATTGCCGGTCCCGCCGTCGAACTCCTGCACCGCGAAATCCCCTGCGTGGTCCCGAATGTCGAGCAGTTCACAGACGACTGGACTCAAGCACTGAACGTGGCGGAGAGCCTGTGGCCGGATGAAAACCTGCGGCGAAGCATCCTCGACCGGTGGGTTACCAGCAGCCAATCCGTGTATTTCTGCAAGACAGGCAGCTTTTTTGAGAGTGTCATCCCGCGACTCCTGGACCGAGGCGTGATGACCGGCAGCGAGGTGCAAGCCGCCTGGGATCAGATGAAAGCCCGTAAAGCGGACCACGAGAGACCGCAAGCAAGGAAGCGCACTCGCCCCAGATTGTTCGAGTGGAGTGAACCTGAGTGGCAGTCATCCAACTCTTCGGTCTGATGACTATCGATATCGTGGTGGTGCATCGGGTATGATGATGGTCAGGAATAGAAAGGGGATGTGCTGTGCGACGTGACCACTCTGCCAAACCATCGACGGCTGTCATTTACGCCCGAGTCTCGTCTGACGAGCAGGAGAAGGAGGGCTTTTCCATCCCAGCCCAGCAAAAGCTGCTGACGAAGTACGCGGCGGAGAATGGGATCAGCATTGTCGAGGAGTACATCGACGTTGAGACTGCGAAGGCAGCGGGCCGTACAGGCTTCAACGAAATGGTGGAGTTCTTCGAACGGCAGGCCAAGATCAAGGACGAAGAGCGGCGGTGCCGAACGATCCTGGTCGAGAAAACCGACCGGCTGTATCGAAACCTTAAAGACTACGTGACCTTGGACGAGTTACGAGTCGACATCCACTTCGTGAAAGAGAACGTCGTCCTTTCACCCGACTCGCACTCGTCTGAGCGGTTCATGCACGGCATCAAGGTGCTGATGGCGCGCCAGTACGTCGACAACCTCAGTGAGGAAGTCAAAAAAGGGATGTTGGAAAAGGCCGAACAGGGCATTTGGCCAAGCCGTGCCCCGATCGGTTACATCAACGTGGAACGAGCCGACGGCAAGAAGGTGATTGTCCCCGATCCTGAGTGTGCGGAGATCATCACCCGGATGTTCGAGAACTACGCCAAGGGGACGCTGTCGCTCGAAGATGTCGGTGAACTGGCGATGGCGGAAGGTTTGCCCTTGAAGCGCGAGGGGAATTTCCGGGCAGTCGTCCAGTACGTGCTGAGAAATCCGATTTACACGGGCGACTTTCAATTCAAGGGCAAGATTTACCGTGGAATCCACCAGCCACTCGTCTCGCGGGAGTGCTGGAAGAAGGTCCAGGAGAAAATGGCGGAGCGACGCCAGCGGAATACGCGAAAGCCCAAGAACCGCGAATCGTTTGCTTTTGCTCGTTTGATCGCGTGCGGCCATTGCGGCTGTTCGCTGGTGGGTGAGCGGAAGAAGGGGAAGTACGTGTACTACCACTGCACGTACTATCGCGGACGATGCGAAGAACCCTACGTGCGGGAGGAGGTCTTGGAGGAGAAGTTCTCCGAACTCCTGCGGGGCCTCCGTTTCGACGGCGAGGTGCTCGACTGGATGCGGCGAGCCCTACGGGAGAGCCAAGCCGACGAACAGCGATACCGGGAAGAGGCGGTTCAGCGGCTCCAGGCTGATTACAACCGGCTCCAGCGTCGCATCGACATCATGTACGTGGACAAGCTCGACGGTCGCATCGACGCCCGCTTTTTCGACCAGAAACAGGCAGAGTGGCGAGACGAACAGAATCGGCTGATGGACTCGATTGCCGAGCATCAGCAAGCCAATGAAAGCTACATCTCAGAGGGCGTCATGCTCTTGGAACTGGCGAACCGGGCCAGCGAGTTGTTTGACCGCCAGCCAGCGAGTGAGAAACGCCGCTTGCTGGATTTTGTCCTCTCGAACTGCACTTGGAAGGACGGCGAACTGACCCCGGTTTTTCGCCAACCCTTTGACATGATTGCGGATATGGCAACCGCATGCGCAGCAAAAAAGGTCGCCGGAGACGTGTCCGGCGACCTCTGTCAAAATGAGCTCCCCGAGGCGGTCTCAACTCGATTCATCTTTCATTGAACGCGGGGCCTTATGTGTCAAGAGGTTACGTCAAACGCCTGTCGTCGTTCTTCACCCCTGGACCGCCCATTTCGACGAAAAACCGAAGCCAAAGTCAGTCCCTAAAGAACGCCCTGACGGCATGAAACTGGCCCGGCATTATCAGGCGTTGCTCGACTCCGGCAAGTTCGAAAGCCGTGCGGCACTGTCCCGCCATCTGGGTGTCAGCCGGGCACGGGTGACGCAGGTGCTTGCGAGACTCAAGGAGTAATGCAAGCCGGGTGGCTCAATGCAGTTTGTGATTGATTGTTTCGCCCAATTGGTACATAATACCTCCAGAAATACTTTTGTGGCGGGCTTTTGTAACGGGATGGCAATGAACGAAGCAGAGAGACAGGCAAGGCAGGCTTTTGAGCAGCACGGCGGGGTGCTGAGGATGTCCGACGCGCTACGCGCTGGCGTCCATCGCCGTACCCTGTATGCCATGCGCGACTCTGGCCAGATCGAGGTACTTGCACGCGGCCTGTATCGACTCTCGGACGCTCAACCGCTTGGGCACCCTGACCTTGTCACCGTCTGCGCCAAAATCCCCCGGGCAGTGGTCTGTCTTGTCTCCGCACTTGCATTCCACGATCTCACCACCCAAATACCGCATGAAGTCTGGATCGCCATCCCACGAAATAGCGAACCCCCACGACTCGAATATCCGCCTGTCCGCATCTTCCGCATGGGAGCGACAGCGTATGAGGCCGGAATTGAGACGCATACTCTCGATGGCGTCCCAATCAAGATATATGGCCGTGAGAAAACACTCGCTGATTGCTTCAAATATCGCAGCGAGGTTGGCATGGACTCTGTTCTTGAGGCGGTGCGTCGCTACAAGGCCCAAGGAAAGGTCAACGCAGACGAACTGCTCCGTTATGCCTCCATTTGCCGGGTTGCCCAAGTGGCACGACCGTATCTGGAGGCCGTGCTATGATCCGGGACCTTCCTGCATCGGTTCGCCAGCGACTGCTCGACAATGCCCGTTTGACCGGGCGTCCATTTCAGGAAGTGCTCCAGTATTTTGCGATGGAGCGTTTTCTTTATCGTCTTTCTCAATCGCCGCATGCAAATACGTTCGTGCTCAAGGGCGCTTTGCTTTTCACGGCTTGGGGCGGGCCTGCGACACGACCGACGAAGGATATTGACTTGCTGGCCCGAATGGACAACGCCGTGGACGCGGTAACGGCGGTGACAAAGGAAGTGTGCAGCCTGGAGGTGCAACCTGACGGTTTAGCATTCGACCTGGAAAGTGTTTCCGGGGAGGCCATCAAAGAAGATGCAGATTATTCTGGTGTTCGTGTCACCTTTCTGGTCACGATTCAAAATGCACGCATTTCGATGCAGATAGATGTCGGGTTTGGTGATGTCGTCACTCCATCCGTAAACGCAACGACGTATCCAGTGTTGCTTGACTTTCCAGCGCCTGAATTGCTGAGCTATCCACGAGAGACCGTTGTTGCCGAGAAGTTCGAGGCCATGACGAAACTTGGCACTTTTAACAGTCGAATGAAAGACTTTTACGACATATGGATACTATCAAGGCAGTTCAGCTTTAGTGGTGCCAGTTTAGCAGATGCGATCAGCCAAACATTCGCTAATCGGCAGACGGCTGTCACCGCGAAACCCGTCGCATTGACACCGGCATTCAGCCGGGACAATGCAAAGCAAACCCAGTGGCAGGGATTCGTTCGCAAGTCAAAATTAGACGGAGCGCCTGCCGATCTATCCTCAGTGATTGATGATTTGCTCGTGTTCCTGCAACCAGTTGCAGAAGCGATTGAAAACGGCGTCCGATTCGAAATGATATGGCTGCCACCTGGGCCATGGAGCACAAGCTAACTGCACCCGATCGTATCATCAAAAGGTGATCGCACGGCCTGCAAATTCTGCCTCGTCATCAGTAAGAATCGCAAGCAATGAGCCCATTACGGGTATGGGATGGTACGGGTTTCTGAATGACTCGACTTGTCCCGATGGCGCTCAGGCACCCCCGTATCGTCGGATGCGGGGTATTTTGACTATGAAACGGCCTTCTGTTTATCTTTCACATCATCCACGATTGCTCGTAGCTCAGCAACGTCGTTGATGGCATCGTCAGGCGTTGGCACTCCGAAATTCCGCAGTGATGATCGGTCGTGGGCAGTCGTGATGTCGCAGCACCGCTTGAACAGCTTCTGTAGCCGATCGCAATGGTCTATGGTGATTGCAGTGACTTTCTTCAGATTGCCGAGACTGATATAGTCCTGATGACGTGTGACGATGCCGAGGAAGAATTTTTCCTCGACGGCACGTTCAACCGTAGCTCGCAGATCGCTATATACCGCACAGATAGCCTTTTCATACTCGTCATCGTTGTGAGCATCGAAGTAACTTCGCGCAGCTCTTGAACGTTTCTCCAATTCGTCAATTCGTGGTAACGTTTTCTGTGCAATCCATGGTAGCCCGTCGTTAACAAATCCGCAGCTATCTCGGTTCGATTGCACACGTTGCAGGACAATCGGAACGTCATTCTGTTCCGCCCCACTGCACAAGTCGTGCAAGAACACAATGTCGTGCGTGAACACGACAACTTGTCGATCGGCAGCTTCTGCGATCAGTCGATTGGCGAAGCAACTTCGCCAATGGTGATCAAGGGACGTTACGGGGTCATCAAAAACTACGGTCGATTTGCATGTCTCAGTTGCCAATTCAGACAGAAAACCCGCGAGCGCAATACAACGATGTTCTCCCTCGGACACAACGGTTCCGATATCTGCTTTGCTCGCGCCGACCAGTTGGACACGATAGTACGATGAACCGAACTCCCCAGCAGTGGCGACCAATTCTACATTTAATCGCCGAACGCCTTGCTGCATCTTTTTGACTTCAGTGGCGAATGCATCACGCAAATGATCGGTAACATACTCTTTAGCCAGTTCTTTGCTCTTGGCCGTGACGCTATTGGTGCGAGTTTCCTTACTTGCTTTCTTCAGGCATTCCACCTGAGCCAACCGGTCCACATGCTCTTTCACATCCCCAAGTACCGTAGCCAGCCACTCGCGTGCCTTCAGTTCTGCCAGATCATTTTCAAGACGCTGTCGTTCCGCGAGGTCTGCCGATTTTTCGACGTCTGTCGCTTGTTTTTGGGTGGACGATACCAGTGCTGAAAGTTTTTCATTGACTTCACCGAGCGGACCTGGAATGGCAAATGTCCATATTCCGGATTCGTGTGCTTGTGCGATTGCGCGTAACCGTCGTATCAGTGTTGCAAGTTGTTGCCGTACTGAAGGTAGTAGGTCTTTGCCGCTCGATTCCACATCCTTCAACTGCTCACGCAGGGCATCGCCAAGTATTCCAAGTTCTCTGACCTTCTGCACGGCTTTCTGGATAGCATCCTTTGCCGTCGTGGCTTGACGGGCACTGTCATCGCGCACGAACTGCTCGAACCTACTGAGGCGATCCTTGGCGTCGTCCTGAAGTGGCTGTTGGCACAACACGCAAACAGCATCTTCACTATCGGTAACCGGAAAGTCCCCGTCGGGGAACGAGACGGCGGAGTAATTCCGTGCCGCTTCCCACAGTTGACGCCAGACCGGCTCGCCGATCTTCGTCAATGGATCATCGGCGAAGTTTGTTTGAGCCGCCACTTGCGCTGCTTTGGCTTTTGTTGTCGAATCCTCGGCCAGAGCCTTTATCGCGACGACCGCTTCGTCGGACAGTGCTTCCGTCGCCGCTTGAAGTGAAGCACGAAGGGATTCGATGCGTCCGGCTCGCGTTCTCAGCTCCTTTGCCAGTTTCTGCGGGTCAGCCGCCAATTGAACCGGGATATCCTTGAGTTTTTGCAATTCCGCGTCGCTGAGCGCTGCCAGCAAGTCGAGCCCCTCGACGGATGTTGTCGATTTCAATCCACGGAGCATGACTCCAACCTTCGTGGAGCCTGTCGCATGAGTTGACTTGAGAAACTGCGGGCTGTTCGCTTCAAGCTGCTTTCTCTCTGAGTCGAGTTTCTCCTGGACCGCCTTGCATCCCGTGGCCAGGGACGGCAACACATCAAGACCGAAGGGTGTGAAGGCGATATCGTTCTTGCCGCGAACGTGAACAGACGCGCAATCGGAATCGAAAAAGCTGACTGATCCCAGCAGGTCAACCGCGCGCTGCCCATCGATCCATTGCTCCGGCGGTTGCTCGACGTCATCCACGGCGTATGTAATTACGGCACTCGCAGGGCCACTGGCCGAATCATGCAACACGTTTGGTAAGATCGCGCCTCCTTTGTTTCGTGCCCTGCAGGCCCGACGAAGCACTCGTCCATAGCCGCTCTTGCCCGAGCCGTTGTAGCCGAAAATGACCGTCAACCCGCTTGGGGCAAATGGCAGCGACTGCTTGGAGTCGATCGCATTCACGTTCTCCGCATCCGAGACGGAACAAAGCGTTACCTTGCGGGACGCGTTCGCTCCGGTCGGCAGGTGCTCGGAGGTAAGCGGTTCGAGTTCGGGCGCACTCTCTTCACTCAGACCGTGGGAAGCACGACAGGCTGCCGTCAATTCATCAACGTCGATGGCGGTCAGATTCCCCTTTTCGATGATCCGACGAAGTCCGTCACGTTGCCAATCGGGTAAGTCCTGCGACCAAGCAAGTACGTCATCGTGAATGCCAGTGTGGGCTTTAGACTTGGGTGGCATGGCTTTAGGCTTGGGTGGCATACTTGGCGGTCTCCTGAAATCTTACAATGAATTGTTCTGGCATTAACATCACAAACGCCGGAACTCAGTGGGACGCTGGCTGCCATTCAATCAGTTCATTCCCTCGACGCGACGGCAGCATTCTCAATGCTTCTTATCCTTCGGGGGATTCGGATCGTTGCCGTAGCTGTCCGAATCTCGAATCTGGCCGTTCGGCCGGTGAATGACCAATTCCGTCTTTTCTTGCTTAGCGAGTTGCTTACCGGCCGCAATGGCATCGGCCTGCGTCGGGTGCAGTGAAGACGCTCGTTGAGCGTCTTCACGCTTCAGTGCCCAACCTTCTGCCTGCGGGACAACGTGATAATCCTTCTTTGTCATGATCACACCTTCGGAAGCGAGAGGGTTTCCGCCTTGCGATCCAACGATGGATCGCCACAACGGAACGAAGTTCAACTGCAACGAATATACCGAAATTGCCAGAGAGTTCAACCCCAGCGAACAGGAATCTTGTGGAGACGAACTCGATCGGATAGACTGCCCATATGGAAAAAGGTTCGCAACCAATCGATTTACACTCCAAGGAGTCGGCGATGTCCCTTGCACGTCGCATCCAGGAAGCCCGCAAGCAAGCGAGCCTCACGCTGGATCAATTGGCCGTTCAGGCTGGGGTGTCGAAGACCTATATCTGGGAACTCGAAAACGATGATAAAGAGGAAAAAAAACCATCAGCCGACGTTCTGCTCAGAATCGCGAATGCCTTGAAGACGACCATTGCCGAGTTGCTTGGACTTCCAACCGTTCAAGCCGATGGCCGGAAGGTCGAAATCAGCAAGTCGTTACTTGAATTTTGCGACTGGATGGAGAAGACCGACCGAAAATTGTCCGACGACGAAATTCGCGACCTAGCAACGATGCGGTTTCGCGGCGGTCAACCCAAATCCCTCGACGATTGGGATGACCTGTATCGCACACTCAAGAGAACGACGAAGAGGTAGTACGATGCCACCCGGCCACCGCCAAGCCTTCCATGAACATGTGCAGGCCATTATCGACGAAACCGGACAGGAAGACCCCTTCGAGGCCGTTCGAGTGAAGGCGCGTCGTGTCATCACGGACTACGTCACGATTTTCGGTGAGCAACCTCCGTTTAATCTCAAGGCCGTTGCGAGTGTACGTGGTCTGCACTGGTCGGACGACGACCCGCGTTTCAGTCCAGATTCCGAAATCGCTCCAGAGGCCGACGGGCGAGTCGTCCTTCGAGTCAACAAGTCGCGGCCGGAGTCTCGCCAACGATTCAGCATCGGTCACGAGATCGGACACACCCTGTTTCCGGAATACCAACTGGCCGTCCGTTGTCGAAAGGGCGTTGATCGCAATTGGGCGTCATCCGAAGACCTGCTCGAAACGCTGTGCGACGTCGCGGCATCAGAGCTGATGTTTCCCGATCCGTGGTTTCGGAATCGGATCGATTCTCTTGAACTGTCGGCGGCGAAAATCGCTGAGCTTGCCAGCGACTACCTTGCTTCTCGTGATGCCACGGTTCGCCGTTTAGTCGAGTTGCACCCAGAACCGATGGCGGCGGTGTTCTTCAGTTGGAAGCTGAAGCCCACCGAACAACGACTCGCGAGTCGCAATCGACGTCAGAAGCCTTTGTTCGGCGAGCCATTGCCGATGCCGTCGCCGATGCTGAGGGTGGACTATGCGATCTTGAACGCCGCGTTCGAGAGAGTCGGAACGTCGCACATCCCTAAGGACAAGTCGGTGCCCAGCGAAGGGCCGATCCATGCCGCTTCCGTTACTCATACCGTCCAGGACGGGGAATGCCGTCTCGACCTCGGCACGCTTCACGGACGGTTCGGCATTCATGCGTTGCCTGTGTTCACTTCCGAGGCAACAACCGGTCCTGACAGCGCATCAAACGTCGTTGCGATTCTTCGTCCGCTGTGATACCCGTTTATGTCAATGTTCGATTCCACGAAAATCTGTGAGCCTTTTGACGTGATCAGCACCTGTCACACCAAACGAGAGACAATTACCCCGAAAGCCAAATGATGATTCAGCCAACCCGCCTTCTCATTCGGCTCACGCCCGGACCCCTTCGGCCAAAGCTCGGAGTCTCGACGCTCAACGAATTGCGTGGCGGACCGGAGACGTTGTTACGATGGCTGGAAACGCAATTGGGACTGCCGACATTCGAAGCACATCGCGCGAGCCATGTGACGGAATATGCAACGGTATTGGAAAAGATTACTGATTCGGTGATCTCACAAAGTTTACAAACCGATCGCTGGGCGACCGCATCAGAGTTGTTGTCTCGACGTGACGAATTGCTACTGAGCGGATGGGATCAGAAGCACTGCGACACATTGCCCGAGGTAGTACGAGACCTTGCGGTAGCGGCGGATGAGCACCGGTTTGTTTTCCCAAGTGTTTCGGACCGATTGCAATCGGTACTGAATGCGTTGGATGACGGTCAAAGTCTGCCCCAGCATATTTGTATATTGGCCGATTCTGCCGATCGATGGCCTGTGCGGTGGCAACGTGTCTTGTCACGTCTGACGATCCAGCCCATCGACGAACCCGCACTGCATGGTTCTGAAGGTAGATCGCTGCATCAGGCTCAGTCGATTGTTCGCGGCGGAGCGATTGAGACGATCCAGTTAGATGATAGCCTTCGCTACGTTCACACCTTGAGCCAGTCAGCGGCGATTGAATTCATAGCTGCGACGTTATTAGAGAACAAGGCCGAGCTGAATCGCACCGTCATCGTTTGCGAAGACGACTGTCTCGCCATGCAGTTAGACGGATGTTTGGCCCGCTATGGATTGCCGACAATGGGCGCATCCGTCAGCTCACCGGCTCATCCGGTCCTTCAAGTATTGCCCCTATGTTTGACGCTTTGCTGGGAACCCGTAGATCCGCAATCGCTGCTTGATTTTTTGACGCTACCCATCTGCCCGATACCGCGTCAAGCGGCAGTTGCATTGGCAGAGGCATTGACTAATGAGCCGGGCCTTGGAAGCGGGGCATGGGAGAAAACTTTCCATTCACTTTGTAGTGAAGAAAACGACCCCGAAGGTAGGCTCCGCGAACGACTGGATGCTTGGTTATTTTGCAATCGCGTGAAACGCGACGCTATGATTTCTTCGCGTTTGGTTCGCGATCGCTGTGCTTTGGTGGCCAAATGGGCCAGCGGTCGAGCCATATTGATGGCCAAAGAAGACGAAACGCAGGAGTTACTCATCCATGCGTTGCATGTCGCGGCGGGCCAGGCATCGTTGTTGAGTGAACTGGCGGAAAGCCAGGGGAATGAATTATCGCAACCTCAGTTATCGCGGTTGCTCGAAGAAGCACTATCGGCAGGAGTAGAGTCGGTCGGTAGCATTCAGGCCGATGGAGGCCCCATTCACGCCCGTTCGCTTGCCGAGATTACGGACTCTTGCCATCGAGTGATCTGGCTTGGTCTTGGTACAGGTGACGCGAGGGCATGTCGTTGGTCAGCAGACCAGTTGGAGTCCTTGAGAGAGTCGGATATCCAGATTGATGATGGCACGCACGCATTGACTTCACTGCGTACAGCCGAAGCTCGTGGATTGTGTTTTGTGGAAGACGCATTGCTTGCGGTTCTGCTTCCTCAGGACGTTGAGAAACGCTGGCACCCAATATGGCTGGCCATTCGGACTGCGTTTTCGGAAACTGCTCGCGATAACCCGCCAGTGCTGGAAAATCTGATCCAAGCGGGTGACGTTTCATCGCTCTCGCCATTTACGTTTGGGATTGAATCCAAATCTGTGCAGGCTCCGCAGGGCCTTCGCCCGGTTTGGGATTTACCGGTCGATCTGTTGAAGGATCGAGAAACAGTTTCAGCGACCGAGCTTCAAGATCGGTTGGCGTGTCCGTTGAAATGGGTGTTCAACTATCAGGCGAAGCTTCGCTCCAGTTCAATCGCTCAATTGCCCAATGACTTTCAGCTCAAAGGGAGCTTCTGTCACAAGGTGCTCGAACACGTCTTTGGCAACGGTGATGAACTGTCTTCGGTGGAAGATGCCGTCGCGCGTGTCGAGCGAGTGTTTGATGAACGTTTGCCGCTTGACGCGGCTCCTTTTGCGCAGCCGGACAAATATCTCGATCGGCAAAGACTTCGGAAGGAATTGTCTCATGCGACACGGGTACTGGTCAGTACGCTAAAAAGTGGCGGCTATCGCATCAAAGGATTGGAGGTTGAAGTCCGTGGAGAAGCTTTTGACAAGCCATTCGTTGGCTCGATTGATTGTCTCGCCGAACGCGATGGTGGCGAGGAGGCCATTATCGATTTCAAGTACGGCGGCAAGAAGTACGAAAAGTGGATCGCGGACGGAAAAGCCGTTCAGCTTGCAACGTATGCGTACAGCCGATCGAAAGAAGCGGGACGATTCCCAGCGGTTGCTTACTTGGTGTTGGCTGACGGATTGTTCTACACACCGTCTGGCGGCCCCGTTCAAGGCGATGACAACCGAACGGTAGTGGAAGGGCCGAGTATCCAAGCGGTTTGGAGTGAGTTTGAGACAGCGATCTCAGGTGCGGAGTCATGGCTGACCGAAGATGGATGCGTCCCGGCGAGACCACTTCAAACACTTGAAGACTGGCCGGTAGGAACGCGAATTGTGCTTGAAACGAACTTGAAGTCGACCGATTGCCAATCGGTTTGCAAGTATTGCGAGTACCAACATTTATGCGGCTTACGACAACTCCTATGACAAACATCCTCGAAGTCGTTCGCGCTGGCGCGGGCTCCGGCAAAACATATGACCTTTGCACTACCGTAGCGGCGGCTGTTGCTGATGGTCTTGATCCTGCACGTATTCTCGCAACGACGTTCACCAAGAAGGCTGCTGCCGAGCTGAAGGGACGCGTTCAGGCGAAGTTGCTCGAAGGCAATGGCCATGCTCATGCCGATCGTCTTGAGCTGGCCGCGATCGGGACGGTTCATAGCGTCGCGCATCATTTGATTCGCCGATACTCCATCGAGATGGGATTATCGCCTCGGTTGGAAGTGTTTGAGGAAGGCGGCAATCAAGTGCTGAGTGATTTGCTTGGCGGGATTCCGTTGGAGCGGTGGGAAGCACTTTCATCATCGGCGAACAGGCTGGGCGTCACCGATTTGTCCGCAAGGATTCTTGGCCTATTAGGTGCAAAACGAGGCAATCGAATTTTAGACGCTGTGTTCAAAGCTCAGATGGCAGGAAGTGCGAATCGTGTTTGCGAACTCTTAGCCCCAGACGGCCCGTCAGCAGATGAGACGCCAATCAACATGCTATTTGATCTGGCGGATAGGGCACTTGCCGACATCGAAGCAATCACGACCGACACACAAAAGAACACGGCCGAAGCAAAGCAAAAGCTGCGATCTCTGCGATCCGGCAAAGGATCACTTTGGGGAACGTATCTTGATGCCGGCAAGATCGCTGCAGGTAAGTCGTCGGGTGCCGATGCTTGCTTGGATGAGTTGCGTCTACACGCGGCTGAAGTTCGTCGGAATCCAAAGCTTCATGCCGACATGAAAGAGTTTTCCCGCTTACTCACAGAAGAGACCATCGCACTGGATTCTCAGTTCGTTGCTTATAAGGCCGAACGAGGACTGGTCGACTTCACTGATCTGGAGACGTTGCTACTTGAACTGCTGAACAATCAGAAGCTTGCTGCTCGACTCTCGAAGGATTACGACCTCGTTTTGGTGGACGAGTTCCAGGACACCAATCCGCTTCAACTTGCGATTTTCCAAGGCTTGCGAGCGTTGGTCACTCGGAATCGATGGGTCGGTGATTCGCGGCAAGCCATCTACGGTTTCCGAGACACTGACCCGCGACTGGTCAGTGAGGTTTGGGATCGTGTTCCTGAAAAGGATCGCTCGACACTGCCGAACAATCATCGGAGCCAAAAGGGTTTGGTGCAGTTGGTTGGTAAGCTCTTTTCGCCACACTTTGATGAAGACCCAACACAGATCCCGCAAAAGCCATCTATGCCTCAAGGCGTTGAACGCTGGCTATTTGATTCAAAAAATAATCCTGATGAAGCCTGTGCGTTGGGTTGTGGGATCGCTCAGTTGCATGCCGAGGGCGTTCGTTTCGGCGACATTGCCGTCCTAGAACGTGGCAACGCTCAATTGAAGTCTCTGGCCAACGCCTTTGATGATCTTGGTATTCCATATCTGATCGAAAGCCCCGGCTTATTCTCGACTCGTGAGGGAGAATTGCTGCTTGCGGGAATGCGTTTGGTGGCCAATCGAAATGATTCCCTTGCCGCAGCCACTGTTCTGCATTTATTGAGCGATCCTTCAGACGCAACGCCGTCTTGGATCGTCGATCGATTAAAGTGCCTTGCAGAGGCTCCCTTGGATGAAGCGACGGGCAGCCCAATGTTCGAGCTTCCGTGGGAGGCCGATCCGACGCTTACACCGCTTGAGGCAATTGACAAACACAGCCTGTCGCCATCGCTGGTGGTTCAGCAAGTGATCGAAGCACTTGCGTTACCCAAGCACGTTCACGCGTGGGGAAATTCCGCCCGACGCTGCTCGAACCTTGATTCAGTAACACGTCACGCTCGCGACTACGAGGCATTGGCATTCAGTGGCGATGGCAGTGCAACACTGAGCGGATTGATTCTACATTTTGAACAACTGGCTGCTGATGAAGCGGATCTGCGTTTCACGTCTCAAGGCCACGATGCGGTCACACTGATGACCTATCACGGAGCAAAAGGGCTTGAATGGCCTGTCGTCGTACTGAGCGGCTTGGATTCGGAACGTGATCCAGATATGTGGAAGCCCGTAGTGCGTAGTGCAACGTTTGCGGACGACCCACTACTGAATCGCGAATTGCGGTCTTGGATTTGGCCGTACGGTGAATCGGCTGGACCCTACGGCGGACGTAAAGCAGACAAGATACTTGAGAGTGCAGCCCTTGCTACACCTGAGGGAGTCGATCAGGGAGTTCGCGAAAGTGATGAAACCCTCCGTTTGCTCTACGTCGGATGCACCCGCGCAAAACAAAAGCTTGTCTTCGCTCACCGCCACGGAAAATGCAAATGGCTTGGGAAGCTGTCCTGTGCCAATGATCTGCTTAATCCCTCATTAGGTGAAGGCGAGCATGCCATCGAGGGTATCGACACGACCCTCGTGATTCGTCATCTCTCGCATGATGCCTTGGATGACTCCCGCATCGAAACCCACGATCACCAGATTTGGTTCGCGGATAGGGCAAACAGTGACGGTGCGTCACCGATTTTCCGTTTTCATCCACCCAGCTCGGCTGAGCGTCCGGGCGAGCATTTCACGTTTGAATGCACAACGCTTCCCGGTGAATCGTTCTTTCCCGGGAAAGTCGATGAAACCGAGTTTGCAATGATTGGGGGTGCCGTTCACGGCTACTTGGCGGCTCTTCCGTCGCTTGCGACTGCGGATGAATCAAGAAAGACCGCCGTTGCGGAACGATGCCTCTCCGCATTTTCGGTAACGGGCATTATCCCCGCATCCGTTCTGGTCGCTTCTGGCGACCGCTTTGTCGATTGGGTCGAAGCAACATACCCAGGTGCGACATGGCATGCAGAAGTCGCAGTCAGCGGGCCAAGAGACGGAGGCGGTCAGTGGGACGGTGCCATCGACCTGATTCTTAAATTAGCGACCGGACAACTCGTCGTCGTTGACCATAAAAGCTCGCCCATCCGGCGGGACAGTTGTGAAACAAAAGCTGCCGAATACGTCGGTCAACTGCTGGCGTATGAGGAGATGCTAAAAGGGGCAGGTGCTACCGTTGTTGGAAAGTGGATTCACTTTCCACTCGCAGGCGTCGTGGTTTCCTGTAACGACTAAAGTCTCCTATGACTGAGTGCCTGTGTCGCAGACCAGAGGATCGTAAATAATGTATCGAGACTGATTGTTTATCGTTTTGTGATAGACTTATTAAGCTGCGAGGCCATTTACCGTCGCCGTCGGAGTGTTTCGTCGCGGGGGTTCGCTAGAACTCGCCCCCCCGACGAAATGCGACAAAGGCAGAGGTAGATTCAGGCCATTTACTTGAACCTGAGGTGGCTTTTTGAGCGGGGTTCTTTGAAAAAACAGGACCGCAGGTCTCGATTGGTCCTGTCCCTGACCATACGGGCAGGGACAGGTGATCCACCCGTCTGGCCTCACGCCGGGCTTTGCCCGTCATTTTTCCATGCACGCTCACGCAGGATACGTTCAGAGAATGGTCCCGGAGGCGTGCCGGGTGAATTCGGTGGATCGGCTTCGTGCAATGCTGCCTGTTCCAGGCGTTTGCGAATCCTTGCCGTCACTGGCTCCTCTGCGGCGATGCGTTTGGGTTCCGTGCGACCCGTTTGGGTATCGACGCTATGGGCAGCCGTAAGTTCCTTGATTTGGCAGGCCAGTTCGCTTGATGATGGGCCTTTGGTTGCATCATTCGGATTGTCTCGTTTGGACAATGCGGCCTTTAGCTTGTCTCGCAGTCTGGTCAGGTCATTTAGATACTCGTCGTGGGAGAACGTCTCCCCGAGTTTGCCCTGGTAGTCGGACAATTGGGACGTATAGATCGCGACATCGTCAGACAAGCGTGCGGCTTCTGTGTTGTACGATGATGACAGTCGTTCAAGGGCGTTGAGCACGGCGCGCGGTCCCTGATGCTCTTTGGACAAACCTGATATGCGTGTCATTGCCCCTTCAAGATAAACATCCGGCGGGGTGAGCGGATGGATTATGAGGCCATACTGCAATCCCTTGAACTTTCCAATGGGAACGCGTGTGGATTCGCGTGTGTGGTTTGGCAGGGATTCGAGCTTGCTTCCAAGCACGGCCGAGACATCTTCTTTTGACCATGCGGTGCTGCCGATGGTGATGCGTGTGCCTGCATGTGCCTCAATCGTCTCAGCGTCGGCATCCATCTTTGCGACCCGCTCATTCATTGCGGTTATCTTTTCCGGGAGGTCACGAACGGCGAGGCGTGCCACATATTGTTCGTCGAGATGGTTCTTCTTCAGCAGGCCAAGGCGTTTGAGTTCAGCGTCGGCTTCAGCAAGGGTAAGCACAGCCGGATTGCCCGATGCGATGGCTTTGACTTCCGCATAGGACAATTCCTGGCTGCCAATGTCTTCGGCGCTTCGCGACACGTTATCGCCGGTGATGACCTGACCGATGAAGCGGGCCTTGGTCTCCAGTGCCTGCCACATATAAGCATCGAACGAGCCTTCCGTGACATAGCGGTAAATGGCAACCTCTTTATTCAGGTTGCCCTGGCGCAGGATGCGGCCATCACGCTGTTCGACCTCGGCAGGTTTCCATGGGGCGTCCAGGTGATGCAAGGCGACCAATCGTTTTTGGACGTTGGTGCCGGTGCCCATTTTCTGAGTTGAGCCGATGAGGACGCGAACCGTACCGTTGCGGACCTTTTCAAAGAGGGCCTGTTTCTTGGCGTCGCTTTCGGCCTCGCCGATTGAGGCAATTTCACTGGAGGGAATGCCTCTTTCGGCCAGCTTTTTCAGCACCTGCGAATATGGCGAGTAACCCCAGTCGTTTGGATTGACGCCAAAATCAGAAAAGATGAGTTGGGTGCCGCGTGTGTCTTTGGTGCGCTCCCAGACTGCGACCACATTATCGACAAGTTTGTTGATCTTGGATTCAGGGAAATCGGGAGCGTCGGCTGCAAGCATGCGGGCGTCTGTCGCCAGTTTCCTGCCATCGGTGGTGATGGCCAGGGCGTTGTCGATGCGCGGATCAATCTTTTGCGACCGGAGGCGTTCATAACGCTCGACCAGTTCCTGCTGGAGGCTGAACTGCTCGTCGGACATGGGGGATGCCACAATGTGCGGCTTGCCACCTTCGAGTTTCGGACATGGTAGGTTCAGCATCGTGGCGGTCTGGACGTCGGCAAAGGCACGAAACATTTGCTGGAGTTCCGGCAGGTTTGTGAATTTCGCAAACCGCGAACGCTGGCGAAGCCCTGAGCCGTCAGGGGCGATCTCCATCGTGTCGACTACTTCGCCGAAGGTGGCTGCCCAAGCATCAAAATGCTCTATGCCACGGCTGCGCAGTCCTTCCGGATCGAGGAAACGTTGCATCGTGTACATCTCGACCATGGTGTTGGAGATAGGAGTTCCCGTCGCAAACGTCACACCATGGCCGCGATGCTGCTTACCGAGATAGCGTGCTTTCATATAAACATCAAATGCTCGCTCAGAACCGCCGGTCTGGATACCTGCGACACGGTCCATCTTGGTTGCGGTCTCAAGGTTCTTAAAATAATGCGCTTCGTCGATGAACACATGGTCGACGCCGAGTTCGTCAAAAACGAGCCCGTCGTCTTTCTTATCGCTTGCCAGGAGGTTTGTGAGTTTTTCCTCACGGGCAGCTTTTTGCTTTTCGATGGATTTGATGACATTGCGATTTGATCCACGCTCGGCTGCATGCTCGATCAATAGCTGGTCGTACTCAGCAATCTGTTCGCGCAGGAATTGCTCCTGGTATTCCTTCGACATGCCGATTCGCTCAAAGCTGCTATGGGTGACGATGATCCCGTCCCATTGGCCGCTGGCGATTTTCGCGGTCAGGAACTTGCGGCGATCGCGTGACAAATCTTCTTTGCTTGCCACGAGCAGCTTCGCATTGGGGTAGAGCTGCATGAACTCACGGGCGAACTGTTCCAGCAGGTGATTGGGCACCACATACATCGGTTTATGTACAAGCCCGGCCTGTTTCATTTTCATACCGGTGGCTGCCATGGTGAACGTCTTGCCTGCACCGACGACATGCGCGAGCAAAGTGTTTCCCGAACTCATGCCCCGCCAGACGGCGTCCTTCTGATGAGGACGAAGCGATAGCGCATCGTTCATGCCGGGGAAGTCGAGATGCGAGCCATCGAACAGGCGTGGGCGCAAATTGTTGTACGTGTCGTTGTAAATGCGAACCAACCGCTCCGTCCTGTCAGGATCGACGAATACGAACGCGCGAAAACGTTCCTTGATCTTCTTCTGTTTTTCGCGTGCCGCCATGGTGGCTTCCTGGTTGACCACTCGTTCCTGCCGGTCACCATGGTCGATTGTGTCGTAAATAGTCGGTGACTTCATGTTGAGGGCGAGTTCTAAAAGCCAGGTACCGTTGGCTCGCTTGGTGCCAAAATCCGATGTGGCTGCTACCGAGACCTTGGCCGAATAGTCCGGCTCCAGACTCCACAATGCGTCTTTCTTAAGATGACTTACCGGCACGCAGGCAGGTGAGACTTTGAATAGCTGTCCGGCGAAATCCTGGATGTCAGTCACCGGAATCCAAGGTGCTCCGAGATTGGCATCAATGTCGCCGGGAAGCACGTCTGGTGGCTGCACATTTTCCAGACGAACGGCGTTCCTTGCAAACTCAGGGACTGATGCTTTCGCGATGGCCAGTTTTGCGCGAACATTTCCGGAGAGGTACGCATCGGCTGTTTCCCACCGGCCTGACTCAGGATCGCAGAATATGAGATCACCAAGTTCGCTTAACACCTCGTCTTCGCTTTTGCCGTATAGGCGGGAGATCAGGGCCAGGTCGACGATGCCTGTCTGGTTCAGCGAGACCAGCAATCCTTCTTCGGCATTGGTGACACTCGTGATGGGAGACAGTTTTCCCACCACATCCTTTTCCATGATGGCCGATTTGGTCGCCGCGCCGGTGATTTCGTCATAGTCCTCAAGCGACATGACGAGCATGGCGTCAGGGTCTTCCTTGAACTTCACAATGTTCGGCATCCGCCGGACAACGCTACCGTCTTTGGTTTCCGAAAACGTGGTCTTGTTGATGGGACCGTATGAGGAGACGAACCGGTCATAAGATCGGTTGAGTTCCTGCCTTGCCTTATGTCGATGGTCGTCGGGCCAGCCTTCATTTTGGGATTGGAGGACGCGGCGTGCTTTGTCGCGCAGTTCAATCAGGGCTGCTAAGCGTTTGCCGGTCATGGTGCCGCCGCTTTGAAGCTCCTTGCCGCCATAGACCACTTTCTGGCTTTGGCCGCCCTCGATCTGGTAGATGGCTTTGTCATCGCCGATGAAAAAGCTGCCCTCAAAGATATGCTTCTCTGATGGAGGAGGGACGAACGTCGGTGCTGTTACGGTTTGTGCATTGCTGCCTTTTGCAGTCTCGAACTGTGGTAGTCGCGAAATGGCCTGATGAAGTTTGGGTTGCAGGTCGCCTGTGCCTTTGACGCTGTAACCTTGCCCGCCATAGAGCGTGTCTTTGCGGCTCCAGTCGCCCAGCACCATTTCGGGATGGTTCAGGAAGTAGCGGTTAACCGGAACCTCTGCGCCATCAATCGCGAGCGGTGCGATGCCCAGCCATTCGGGATCGACGTGGTGGGCAGGCTCGCCTGCCGCCCGCTTGCGAAGAAAGATGATGTCGGTCACCACGGCGGTTCCTTCCCGCTTGAAGGCATCGGAGGGAAGGCGAATGGCCCCGACAAAATCGGCAGCATCTGCAAGATGTTCCCTGATGGCGGCGTTTTGCTTGTCGAGCGTGTAGTGGGATGTGACCAGCGCCATCACGCCGCCGGGCTTTAATGCGTCGATGGATTTGGCAAAGAAATAATCATGCAGCGAATATTTCTGGCCATGGTAATTGAGCTTCACATCGGCAAAGGGGACATTGCCTACGACCGCATCAAGCTGTCCCTCGGGAAGCTTCGTGTCCCGGAAATTCTCAATACGAATGTCATGCTGAGGGTAGATCGACCGGGCGATCCGCCCGGAGATGGAATCCAGTTCCACTCCGATGAAGCGGTTGCCGCGTGCTGCCCGCCCAAGGAAATTACCGACACCGCATCCCGGTTCCAGGATGGTTGCATCACTGGGGGCACCGAGTCTGGTGATGGCGTCATGAATCCCGTCGATAACAATATGAGATGTGTAGAAGGCGTTGTAGGTGGTACGCCGTGCGCTGTCATACTCTTCGGGGTTCAGGAGTGACCGCAGTTCTTCACCGACTGACTTCCAGCGGTCGTCCTTATATTTTCCGGTCACCGGGTCCGGGAAAATGGACAAGGCCACCGGCCCGAATCCGGAAAACCGGCTAAGCACCTGTTTTTCCTCGTCGGTCGCGGGTCTGCTCGCCTGCTCAATCGCCTTCAACGTGCGGATCGCGGCCAGGATGTCGCGAGCCTTTGCCATCTCGCCGCCTGCCATCCGCGATGGTTCTTCAACGGGTGGCGGTGGCTTTCCAACTGAATCTGGAATTGCCGGTTCAGGCGGTACAAAAGAGGATGCTGCTGCGTCGGATGTAGTCTGCCCGGCACGCGGGCTGACGGCAGGATCGGGCTTATCGCTGGACGGTACGGGCGGCGGCCGTACCGGTTGGTCGAAGAGCGATGGCTGCTTGCTTCGCTTGATTACCCGCGAGACAAAGGACTGCTTAGCGATGCCATTATCTGGTCGAGCGACAGTTCGTCCTCCTCGCCTTTCGGATTCACGGGCGGCATGCGATCCTGCATCTCCGTGATCGCCATCTCCGTCGCCTGCGAAGAGATTAAGCTGGCCTCCATTTGTGGCTGCTCGCTTGCCAGATCCCGGCTGATTTCCTCGTGGCTGGCTTTCAGTTCCCGGGCGATGGTTTCCATCGTCGTCAGGAGTTTGCGTTCCCGTTTCAGCTTCTCGTGCATCTGCGGGCGCTGCTCGATCAGTTCCATTGCGATCGTTTTGTACTGCATGGCTGCTGTTCTCCTCGCGTTTGGTTGGTGCCGATGCTGGCGGCTCGGCTGTGATGGTTCCAGTAGACTTTGATGCTTCCGTTTCGTCCAGCGGAAATAATGTGGGGTGACGCCCTTTGGGCGGCCGCCGCTTCATGTCACGCATCCGCCAGGCAGATGAAATCGCCTGTAGTTTTCGGTTGTTGGCCGCTGCTGGCCAGTAGAATAGCACGACGTTGCGTAAAAGTCCGTTCGATCAATATCATCTTCATCTCCTGTGCTTAAATCGGAATTTCCTGACTGTTTTCAATGCCTTTGGCCTCGCGAAGCATGGCCCGCACCTCTTGATACAGCCGCTCGGATTCAACGCGGAGACTATGTTCATTGTCGGGGCGCACAGGATGGACCCACACCATGTCCCGAGGATTCCAGCGGAATCCGTATTCCTTCATGCGGGTGAGCACTTCGTTTGCGGGCTTTTCCTCAAACTTGATCATCATCAACCGGTCTTGCTTGCTCTCGAAAAGCCGAACCCCGGCTTGCACATCGCCAGCAATGGCAAACGGGTCTGAGGCGATCAGTGGTCTGCGTTCCCGCCGAACCCTCTCGGCAAAGCTCATGGGATTGCTGTAGCGGGCTGCATCCTGATCAACCTGTGATGCAGTAGTAGCAACCGGCGAATCATCGGTGCGATCCTTTGATTGGGTTTTGCTGCCGGTTTCGTCTTGTGTGTCTGTCATGTGATCCTCCATGATCTGCAAGGTTATTCGTTAACCTTTATTAACGACATTAGCACGAATTAATCCTTTTGCGCAAGAGGCTGAGTGCGGGTTTCAGCGTTTTAATGCACCGCAAAGCCGCAGAAACCCTAGGTTATTGTGCTGTGCAAAACTGGAAAGCGGCAGCTTTACAAATGCTTATCCCATATACGGCTGGCACGTTCCATGCGCGGCAAACCGTTAACATCTTTACCAGTTAATAGCGGCGGAAACGGCTTCAGACGTCTGTTTGCTGTTCCGCGCAACATGTGGCCCAGGCAAAATGGCACGGTTTCCGACAGGCATGTTGACTGTCGATGCGGCGCAAAATAAACAACCCTTGATCTCTCAGCTTGGCGATGCCGAAGTGCAACGCCAGTGGAAGGCACGCGGCCTTGGATTCGACCTGCCGTTTTCAGTGCGGTCATTGTGCGGACAGTTCCTGCTGGGCGAATCTTCTTCGCTGGACTTTGGCGAAGGGCTCAAACGGTCCGTCGCCGACACGCTGCTGGGTGAGGGGTTGGCCTGGGCACGTGGCTCGGGGCGACAAGACGGCTATTGAACTTTTTCTGACCGGAATCCGTGGCTGGGAAGCAGGGCTGAGACGGCATTTCCCTGAGAAATCAAAGCAATAGTGAATCAAATGGGATCGCTGGTGTCTGGAAAACTCTTCGAGGTTGTCGCAACTCGACTCATGTGGTCATTGAATGCAGAGCCTTATGTACCAATATGTTGCGGCGAATCGTGGTCATCGTGATTCAACGTTGGAACACTGATTTCGATGAAAAACTGGCACACAAGCCAGGCAAGAAGAAACGCCCTGAGAGGCGAACCGGTGTCGTCGGGTGATTCTCATAGTCCGGTGTCAGGTCGAATTGCCTCTGGCTGCCGGAAGACTTCAACTGAGGGAAAAGCGTGCAGCAGTGTCAAACGCCCATTTAATGTGGATAGCCTGTAACAATTCCAGCAAATCAGAACGAACGACTATGTGTCACTTCGAGTCACGAATTCATGATCTAGGCCATGCCGCACAATTCTCAGGGAATTACCGCGAAATGATAAAGAGCTGCCCGATACTGTGCAGATACTGAATGGGAAAAAAGCAGGTTCTTTTAGAACGGCATCCAATTGTAACATGTCCCTATTGGTCGCGAACACAGCAGCTTCGCACAATAGCGATACCAGGTTGGGGTCTGCGATATCGGCAATCACCTGTTTTTCGTAGCACCCTTTGTCTTCAGAATCTTTCAAAACATTCCACGCCACGAAAGAACGAATGGCGAAACGACCGTACCGACTGACAGTCTGTCGGTCGCCGTACTGTTCCTTGAGGCGGTTAATGATCTGTGTCTGGGTCACTTGATCCTGCAAGGCCAACAAGCGGCCAGTCTGGCGGGCTACATTGAACCAGAACGGATAGACCGCCGAGATCATCCCCCAGTGAACTGCCAAGGCCATCGACGGGTTTTCCCGTAGAAACGCCAGCGAGGCATCCCGGAATGGAATCAGTTCAGGGTCTGGAGAGACCCATATTCTCATCAAATTGTTGACGACAAAGGTTCGGGTCTGGTCGCTTCGTTCGCCTTCGGTGCCGTTGCCTTTTCTGTCCGAGAGGAACTCATGTATCTCCTGGCGGATGGTTTTGGCGTCGAGTCCTGCCAGGAGCAGATTGGCTGCTTTCTGCATCCACTCGAAACGAATCGCTTGCTTGATGCCAATGGCTTCGTGCCTTTTGCCCATCACCGTGTCCTCCTTTCAAACTTCACCAGGGGCACGATGACTTCTTCAATGGCTATACCGCCGTGACCTACGATGACCTCTCCTGGGCTGACAAACGCGTCGTGGCCACTGGCCACCAGAGGGAAATAGTCCGCTGGCAATCCAAGCGGCGGCCACTCGTGAGCAAATGGGAATGCCCCAGCCACCTGAGCGCGGAGTTCCGGCGTGGGGTACACACGAACCCGCTCGCCGCGGGTTTCGGCAATCACACCCTCAGATGGGCGGCCTTTGCCGTCGCATTGGATGTTGCCGTGATCAGCCGTCAGCCAGACCTCATAGCCGTATTCCAACAGTTGGCCGACCAGAGCGGCCAGGAACCCACCCTGGCACCATTGCTTGATCTGGTTGTGCATCCCGGCCGAGCCGAGTTGCATGCCGTGCATGATCTTGTCGACCTTGTCCACGACCAGTCCCACCACCTTGGTCTTCCCGGGGTGGATTGAGGCGTCGAGTACACTGGATGCATCGCCGTCGCCAAGGCCGCGCTGGTAAGCGACATCCAGCCGGGAAAGGCCATGGCCTTCCCAGAACTGCTTCCAGAGTTTCTCTTCGCTGTTGGTTGAGTTGATGGATGACGGGAAATAGAGCGGCGGCTTGCCCGAGAAGATCGATTGCCGCGATACCGAGGTCAGCGTCGGAATCCAGGCGAAGGTCGCGGATTCGCGCATGACCAGTTTGGCGTCCTGCTTTTGCAGAAGCTGGCGGATGGTCACCCACTGGTCCAGGGCTAGGCCATCGACCACGATCAGCGCAGCACGGCTGCTACCGGAGTCCTCGATATCCCGAGCCAGGCGACGCGGCACATGGTGCAGCATGGCCGGATTGGTTGGCGGCAAGTTGATCAGACTGGAGTAGTGGTCCAGCAGCCAACCGGTAAAGGTCGTATTCAGTGCATTGCCGATTTCTCTGAGCCGGGTCTGATGTTCGGTGCTGTTGCCGCAATGAACCAGCGATGACAGTTCGGCCCATTTCAACGCAAAGGCGGTCCAGTCAGAGTAACGCGCTTCCGCAGCGGGCAGCTCCTTCTCGACAACGCGAAACAAACGAGAGACCCGAAGCCCGTCATCGTCCACGCCGGACGTGGCGATACCGCTCCGAACCCAGGACCCGGCATCCACTTCAATGCCTTTGGCCTCGACAGGGGTGAGTTTCCCCTCCAGGAACAGGTTGTCGATATAGACCTTGATGTCCTGGTGGTCGAACGGCAAGCGATCAGGGCCGGGATACTTGAGGCCGTATTCCAGCGAATCTTCCCGTACCTGATTAGCGCTACCGAGCCTGGAAAGAAAGAGCGGCCAGCGTTCCTGCAAAAAGGCGAAGAAGGCCTCATCGTCCGGAACGATTTCAGAGAGCGGCCAGGTATTGCACACATCGTGCCCTTTGAGAACCTGGATGAGCCGCTCGGCCAGCATCAGCGGGAGCTGAAGCTTGCCGTAGTGCAGGCGAAGCAATGCGCGTAGCAGCTCCACCTCGTTGGCAATCAGTTCTGCGGCAATGCCGAACACATGACGGAGAATGAAATCCTTGGTGGCGTTGTCGCCCATGCGATCCGGCGACGACTTGCGCTGGGCCTCGAATAGCGCGTCCAGCAGGCTCCGGTCGAGCTTCTCAATGACCGGGTAGCTCAGGTTGGGAAAGAGCTCCCCGAGGTTGAACGACAGCTTCCGGCCAGCCTGGAGCAGGTCGTAAGGCAAGAATTCCAGCTCCGCATCCTGCAAGCGGAGGACCACCACCAGATCGGTGTGCTCACCTAGGTCCCAGATCGAACGGTACTTGGACTCATAGGCGTATCTGAATTCGACCGGGTCACTGAACTCGATCAGGTCGAACCCGCGCCCGCGAAGCTCCAATGCCAGCTTCTCCTCGGTCAACAGGCAATCCGGGTCCGCGACCAGGGTCAGCTTGCTGATGTTGGGTACAAAGTCGTTCAGGATGGCGTCTCGCCAACTACTCATTGAGCGCCTCCTTTGATAACCCGCAGCATCAGCAGTGGCCGGATCTCTGGCACGATCTGCCGCGCCGATTGCAGTTCATGTCGCCATTCGGATTCGTCTGCGTCGCAACGGGACAGTCTGAATTGCCGCACCTCCGGCAGCCCAACCCGTTCGATGGCTTTGCGGCGTGAAGCAAAGGAAACAATTCCGCGTTCCTCCTCGCGAGCCACAGATGCGAGGTGCGCCTGCTGCAAGGCGTCGAACAGCTCCTGTCCGGCCTGCTCGGCTGCTTCCTGCAAACGCTCATGGGCGGCAGCGGATTCATCCTGGCCGATGGTGGTCTGCACTTGGGCTTCCGCCGTCTGCAGCGCATCCCAGATATGCCGGGCCGTGGGCAGAAACAGTTTGCCTTCCTCACTCAGGAACACGCTGACATAGCCCCGCCGCACCATGGGGATGCGCAGGAGTTGTGTCTTCTGGTGCATCCCGGCCTGAAGGCGGATCTCAAAGAGCCCCCAGAGCCCGGAGATGCTGGCTGGCAGCCCGCTCACGGTTACGCAAGGCAAAGGTTGGCCAGCCGCGATCTGTGGCAGGTTCAAGGCCAGCCCACGGACGCGGTTGTTTTCAAGATTGAGCAATGTCGCGTCGGTCAGACGATCCGCTTCCCGGGCGTTGAACACGGCTTTGCGATGTTCCTGGCCGTCTGGCCAATTCAGATCCCACCAGGAGCGTTTACGGCTGGCTGTGCCGCCGTGAGAATTGAGATAGCCCACTGTCATCCGCTCCACCCAGTGGGGCAGCGGATGCGAGCGCAGACGCTCAGCCGCCTGCACATCCGGTTCTTCGGAGATGCCATAGATGGCGGAGGACTCGCGCACCTGCTGAATCTCATCGCGAATCCGGGCCACAGTGTGATCGACGGAGGTTTCGATACCGTCAGGATTAAGGATGGCCGAGGTGAACACATCCTCGAACAACTCACCGGCCTGAGCGGAGTCGAGCACGTCGCCGGTCTTGTCGATGCCGAATTCTTCGTAGATCACCGAGAGCTTCTGCTCCAGCACTTCGCGCACGCGGAACTCGACTGAATCTTCAAAAACGAAATTGATCGCCTGTACGGTTTTTGGCTGGCCGATACGGTCCACACGACCAATTCGCTGCTCCAGCCGCATGGGGTTCCAGGGGATGTCATAGTTGATGATGACGTGGGCGAATTGCAGGTTCAGACCCTCACCGCCCGCGTCGGTGGAAACCAGCACGCGGTGCGATCTGCGGAAGGCATCCTGGGCCTGCTTGCGTTCCTCCATATCCATGGAGCCGTTTAGGGTGACGACAGAGATTCCCCGGGCTTCCAGAAACTCCTTCAGCATCTGCTGGGTCGGCACGAACTCGGTGAAGATCAAGACCTTCAGGTCCGGCTCGTTTTCCTGGGCTTGCAGCTCGTAGATCCACTCGATCAAAGCCTCGGCTTTGGCGTCCGGTCCAGCTTGTTCGCAACAAACCGCCGCATCGAGCAGGGTCTCCACATGACGGCCTTCGCTCTGCAGAGCAGACACATGAGATTTCAGCAGCTCGTCGAGCAACTCCTGGCCGTCCATGTCGTACAACTCGGCTATTTCATCGTCTGGGCTTTCCAATCCCTCCGCGCCATTCTCAAGTTCCGCCAGGCGGAGGCTGGCTTGTTGCTCGCCATCCTTGAGTGCGGCGAGTCGCCGTTCCAGCGTGGTGCGGATCGCCCGGGTGCTCGAGACCACCAGCCGTTGCATCAGGATCATCAGAAAGCCGATGTGACGTTTCTTCTCGCGCAGGGCCTGGTTGTAGCCCTCGCGCACATAATCGGTCACCGCCTCGTAGAGAAGCTGCTGCAGGTGATGGCGGCTCTCCCAGGCCACCGGGGCCATCTGCGTGCGCCGGGGTTTAAAGAGCGGCTTGCCGTCGGCATCAATGGCCTTGCGTTTCTCGGTACGGATAACATACGGAGCCACCCGGTCGCGGGAGACGCTATCCATATCCGGGAAGGCGTCGCCATCCAGCAGATTCATCAGGCGATGGAAGGCATCGGTCTTACCCTGGTGGGGCGTAGCCGAAAGCAGCAGTACATAGGGTGCGGCCTCCGCCAGCCCCTTGCCGAGTTTGTAGCGGGCGACCTGGTCAGTGCTGCCGCCCAGGCGGTGCGCTTCGTCCACCACAACCAGATCCCAACCGGCGGTAATCAGATCCTCGAACCGCCTGCGGTTGTATTCGGCAACGCGCTCGGCGGTCCAGCCGCGTCGCTTGTCCATGGGCTTGACGGAGTCGAGCGAGACAATCACCTGATCGAACATCGACCAGGCTGAGCTCCGGTGGTCCGCGCTTTTATCAAAATTGGGAGCCAGGCGCTGCAAGGTGCTGATGTCGTCGCCCAAAACGAGCTGGAACTGTTCGTTGAAATGGGTCTGCATTTCCGCCACCCATTGGGTAGCGATTCCCTTCGGCGAGACGACCAATGTCCGACGCACCAGTCCGCGCAGCTTGAGCTCGCGCATGACCAGACCGGCCTCGATGGTCTTACCGAGACCCACCTCGTCGGCCAACAGGTAGCGCACGCGGTCGCCAGAGATGGCCCGGGACAAGGCGTGGATCTGGTGTGGCAGCGGGATGACGTTGGACTCCATGGGAGCCAGAAGCACATGAGTATCGGTGACGCTGGTGGAGCCTTCGAGCACCTCGGCCACCTTGGCTGCGGCGGCCACATACGCAATGCGTGCCGCCTCGATCTCCGGCTGTAAGTCGGCACTCAGCGGCCGCAAGGCAGAGCGGGGTACGCGCACCACCGCGTCCTGGTTCGGCAACCAGATACGGCAAACCGTTTGCCCCCACAACGTTTGTTCCTCGATGACCTTGCAGGCGCTGTTATGAACAGTGCTGTATTGCCACACATCCTGCATCGGCATCATCCCGGAATTGAGAAGTCGTTGTGATAAACCACGGACGCCAACTCGACTGTTCCGTCATCACACTCCCAGTAATGAAGATGGAATACCCTATCGATATCGCGACGCTGCGCCTTATCGGAGCCGCGCATCCTTTGTGGATCATTCCCTCCTGATCCAGTACGCAGTGCGTGTACAGCGCGCAGGTTCTCTTGGCTGATGGTTTCTACGATCGATCGTAGAATTTTCATCGGCAATGAGTCGCCTTGGTCCGCGCATACCCGTTGGCATAACTCGCGAAACTCACTCCCAATAACTGGTACATTCACGCCATCCCATTCAATGGCGTCACCTCTTGAGAACGCTTCCTTGTATACGGCTACTCGGACTGCAAGTTCTACCCCGACATTGTCAGACGCCCCGGTCAATATCGAAGACTCATCGAGGCACTCGATCAGGCCATGAAAGTCATCACACACCAGGACATCGCCTTCAAAGAACTCAGGAGGAGTTGGCAAGAACCCAATATCATCTCGCGCGTGCTCAATATCGTGAATCTGAGCCCTGACTTGGACCACTTGCCTAGGGGCTTCCCGCAAGATAAGAGAATGGCCCGCAAGAGGCTGAAAACAGTGTTTTCGAAGCACCGCGATCAACGCGATGCACCGTGCGAGATCTGATTGAAGGCCAGTGTGAGTCGTGAGTCGAATTACATCGGGATCTGTTTCCAGCTGCTCACACAAAATGTCTTTGACCCGGTAATATGTTTCAAAAGACGGAGTGACAGCTAACAGCCGACTGGCAATTCGTGCGACCGTATTGACATCATATTCAACAATGCCGTGGGCATAAAATAGTTCCTTGAGTTGTTCCCTCAACGGGTACAGCCCGTCGGAGAAAAGATATTCAGAAGCCCGCTCGCTCATGTGAATGGCTACCCAAGGCTCATGAAGCAACTTGCTCCAATCTAGTAGCGTGTCCACATATTGGAAAGCATCAACCTTGGCGCAATCAACAGGTGGGACCGCGAGCACTCCTGCGTCGATTGTTACGCTAGGTAGGCTATACATCCCCATCCCTCCGGCCAGCTTTTCGTTTTAGTGCCGCAGCTCTCAGGATTTCTTCGGCCTGCTGTTGTGACTGATCAAAGAAACCTTCCGGCCAGTCTGAGATGGCTCCGTATTCATTAATCACCACCTCCCTAAATGAAGAGCCTTCGGACGGCTTATCCACGAAATAAATCTTGGCTTGGCTGTTCAGTTCCTGCCTGGGTGATGCCGCAGCAATCCGGAAACGAAGCCGGTCGATGAAATACTCGCTGTGGGTTTCAACAATGCACTGCTTGCCACATAGAGCCATCGAAAGAAAAAAGTCGCCGAGCAGGGTCTGGACTTTCGGGTGAAGATGCAGTTCCGGTTGCTCAAACACGAGCGTAGAGTCCGTGTCAGCGAGAAGACACATGACGAGAATTGGCAGAACCTGGCTGACACCGACACCCACATGAGTAAGATCGTGCGTGAAATCCGAATCGGAAAGCCCAACCTTAAGTTCGTGCCCCAGCTTTCCCAGGTCGCGACTTTCAACCGATCTGGCAACCCCCAAATACTGGAGCCAATCGATCACCGCAGCTTCTAGTGTTCGCGTAATGATTTTGCGCTCAACTACAGGGTCTTTAAAACCCGCAGAAGGGATATATCGTATCTTTTTGCTCTTGTGCAACTCAAGAATGGACGCAGTATGCTCACCACGCAAACCGACATCGTGCGGATCAGCCCCGGGTGCGAGAGGGTAGAGCGGCTTTGGAGCATCCCGCAGCGGACCAAGATATTTTAACGATGTAGCGAAGAAAGTATCCAAGTACCGGGTGGCTTCCATAATCAAGCGAGGAGGCCTGGCTTGAACAAAGGAGCGGGATTCCGGATTCGGTGCCAATGATGCCTTCATGGCTGCATGTATGCGATCAAAAAGATCGTCGCACTCGCGCAGCACCTGCTGAACACTCAGACGCACATCGCGTGAAAGGCCACGTAGTCGTGCATACCATTCTCTGAATGTGAGTGTATCTGCCTCGTCTTCAAACAGCGCCTTCTGTCTATACTTTTCCGTGAAGGTATGGTCGAAATCAATGGTACTCTTGAGCAGTTCACGCAAAACCGCGACAACCTGTTCGGAAAGAAGAAGTTCCCTTCCCATGACGCGACGCATGCCAACGGAACGACCGTCGTCTTGGAGTGCCATAGTGAGGGCGCTGGCATCTTCTTCAATGGTGTCAATGGCATAGATGATTCTCTCCGGGAGGAAGTGTCTCAAAACACAGCCAACCGGACTGGCCGAGCGAAAGTCTTCTTTCGCCTCAGCCATCGAGCTTGCGTCCATTTCGACCGCATAGGCCAAACCGGTACGTAGCTGGTCGTCAATTTCGCTTGCGCCATCACCTCCTTCAATCTCTGAAACCGCTTTGGTGGAATGACGAATGGAAATATCAGCTTGTTGGTCAATGTTGTCATCGTCTCTGAATGTACTGGACAAATGAGTCGCAAAGAGCCGAGGCTGAATCTGAAACAGATCACGCTGAGAGCTTGATGAATCAGCATCAAAAAATATCTCGCAAGAGATTTCTCGAAGCTGGTTGAAGCGTGGCCCGTAGTAAACAGAGCCACGAGCAGCGAATTGGGACCGGTGTGAAATTCCCGCATCCTGATCCGGCAGTGGGCGGCATGTGCATTGAATGCTGATTTGATCTGACTCGCCGCCGCTGGATTTTAGATCATCAAACTGACCCAGACTGGCAAGGGCACCATTCAACACGACAGATCGCGAACCAACTTTATGAGCCAACGTCTGAGCTACGAGAAGGATCGATTGAATGAATGTGCTCTTTCCACTGCTGTTTGCGCCCGCAAAGATTGTCAACGGACCGAGTTCCAGTTCGGTTTCTTCGCGTATCGACTTAAAGTTAAACACCTTCCATTTGGAAATCATGGGCTATTCGCCTCCCATTCGTGTTACTGCCTGGTCGTACCACATGAGCAGCTTCGGATCTTCTTCCAGGACGCTGTTGGGGATCTTGTCAGCTACGGCGACGATGACGGCATAGTCGCGTTCCTGCCAGGCTTTCTTGAATCCAGCACGGACAGCCTCCAGGCGGAAGACCTTGAGTTTCTTCTTGGCATCTTTGTAGTCCTCGAACTCCTTGAGCAGCGCCTTCTCGCGCAGCTTCTCCAGGTCGCCGGCTTTGTTGGGGTCGGGTACATACCAACGATCCCGAGCTTTGGCCACCAAGCTCGGATCATCTTTGGGCAGGTTGCGCAGCTCTTTCCAGTTGGTGGAAAGGTAGGCGTGAATCTGCTCGGGTACAGGGCCTTTGCCGTCGTAGCAGAGGAAGTTCTGGTTCAGCAGTTCGCGCAGATCGAGCTGGGCCTCGTTCTTACTCCAGCCGCCGAGCTGCTGCATGAACTGCGGATTGATGTCGGAGAAGGTCTGTGGCTTTTCCTTGATGAGCTGGCGGAGCCACTGGATCGCAGATGCCTCGTCAGAGACGAACATCGAAAGCTGCTGTGGGGCACCCGAGGTCATCTTCTTGCGGTCGTATTCGGCCACCTGAACCGGCAGAAAATACATGCCGTCACGCTCAATGAAGCGCTGCGATAGTCCGACCTGGAACTCCTGGCTGGAGATCGGCACGGGGTAGCCCTTGCGGACATAGAATGCGATCATCTGGTCGAACAGGATGCGAGGGTCGCGCTCGGGGACGAAAAGCATCAACGCGCCCTGTCGCTTGGTGACCGGCAGATACTTCAAGTGCGTGCGGACAAAATCCCATACGCCTTCTTCGGTTTGCGCCTCCTTCTGAAAACGCTCTTCAAAACCACCATTAGGTTTGTATGCTGAGATAACCAAGTCTTGTTTTACTGCAGTTGGTGTAGTTACCGCTTTGAAACTTCCTTTTTTCTTGTCTAAGGCGGACACATTGGCGACGAGAAAACCGGCTTCGAGCAGGGCTGTTTGTATGCTGTTCCAAACACTAGCCTTCGTATTAGAGAACTCTATCGTCATCCATCTTCCTGGTTTTAAAGCACGATATGCCTCAGCAAAGCACTTCTGCATCAGAAGGCGGTAATCATCTAGGCCCTTTCCTTGAGAATCATTCTCAATCGCTTCTTCTTTATTATCTGTTAGTATGCGCAACCAAGTTTCCCAGAGAAATGCCAGCTCTGAATAATAAAGATTTGCGCCAAACGGGGGGTCAATAAATATGTAACTTAGGCTGTCATCAGGGATTGATGGTATCGCCGAACTTGATTGTGTAGACCCAACAAAACTCCCATAAGTCGCGGGATGAGAAATCCCCCGCCTTTGTTTTAAAGCGTTTTTGAGTTGCTTTATAATATTCAGTTCTTTTACGAGTGATGGAACGTAAAGCGTTCCGGACAGTGGCCCACCTCCTGCCCCCCAAACACCGCTCTGGTAAGTAAATCTATAAAGCTTGGTTATCTGAAAGGACACCTTAGTAATTAAGAGGTTAAACTTCGCAGACGGAGACAAAGACTTCAGCTTTGCCAGCGCGTACAGATTCCTCTTAGTGTAAAAATGATGAATATGTGTTAAGCCGGCGGGATCGTTGCGTCTTGTTTCTTTTCCAAAACTCATTCTTTCGGATGGAAACCAATACGGGACTTTGAGGGCCTCTAGCTTCTTAAGTGTATCTATATCATATTGATCCGGGACTTTTTCGTGGCGTGACGATCCTACCGAATAATTAATCAACACGGATACTTGCTTTGCTTGCTTCTGTGTCTGATTTATAATGGGATCGAAAACTGTTGTCCAAGCCCTGTCAAGACTTCTCTTGGTAAGACGTGAATTGCAATGAGGACAGGGAAACTCGTCCTTTACCTTTCCGGCTTCTTTCTCGACAGCAGCATTCCAAAAAACAACTTCTTCTGAGCACTCTTGGCACACAAAAACGTCTGACCAAACAGTATAGTTAATAGTTCCAAGGCGCCCATCTGAATGTTTGGTTGTGTACATCCATGAGCATTCGGTTTCAATCTCTTTGAGGATGCGACTTGCCGTCTTTTCAAAGGAACTTATATTTATTGGCGTATTATAATTATAGGTAACAAATGTTCCGGCTGGAGATAAATCATTTAGGGCAGCTCTCCTGATGCCGATGTGAGAAAATGGAACCCACTTTGTTATTCCATTGTCATCAATCTCCTCGCGTAAAATCGAACCATCTTGCTTAACTTGATATCCAAGGGCAATAACAGCATCACGGTCGCCACACATTTGAGCGGCGACTCCTGTCATACCGGTTCCGCAAAAGCCATCAAATACGATATCTCCAGGTTCCGTGTAATGGAGGATGTAACGCATTATTGCCTTGTGCGGCACCTTTGTTGGGTATGGATGGTATTTGTATATTGGATCGTATTTTCCTTCGCTAACATCCGCTGCAAATGGCTCACGATGATAACTGTAGCCATCTGGTTGTCCAGGCTTTAAAGCCTCCCACTCAGCAATAAAGTGACCGATCCAAGGGTTCGGGCAGGCGGTGTAATACGGCGGATCGCTCAGATTCAGGATGTCCTCGTCGCTGCCGATGGGAAAGCCTTCAATCTTGCGGAACTCCGGGTCCTGCAGGTTCTTGCGCAGCTCTTCCGTAAAGTGAGCGCGGCGGGCCTCGTCATTCTCGAAGGTCATGCCGAGACAAGTCACCGGGCCGGAGGGCTTCTGCGGCTCTTCAAGCAGCGAGTCGAACAAACTGTTTTCTTTCATCTTCATAGTCCTTGACTTTCGTCTTGTTTCTCAGCTTAGTCACTCTTATTCCATGACGATCCGCACCTTGGCCGGGTCCTTGCCCTTGGTGAGCTGATCGATGTACTCCTCAAAGCGTTTCTTCATCTCCGCCGGGGTGGCCGGACCGTCGGTGACCTGCAGGGCATGCTGCAGCTCCTGCGCATTGACGGTGACCTTGAGCAGGCCGGAGAGCACTTCCTTCAGGGCATGGACAAAGTTGCTGTCCAGCGGCACCGGCAGTTCCTTCGACTTGATGAAGGCTTCCAGGGGGTCGCGGTCGTCGATCTTCAAAAGATCCATGTTGGCCTGGGTGATCGGGTCCTCTAGGTTGCTGAGGATGGTGGAGGTCCAGGCCGCCACCATGGCGTCGAGCTGGGTGTCCATCTGGTCGATCATCTGCGAGCATGCCACCGCGCCGGTTTCCACCGATGGCCGGAACCCGCAATGCGGGCAGATCGGCGAGGCATCGAGGTTTTGCTCGGTCAGGGCGAAGCAGCTCTTCAGTCCGGCCAGGCGGTTCTGGTAGTCGGTGAGCTGCTGCCGGGGCATCAGGTCGATACCGGCCAGTTTGAGCAGGGTTTGCAGGCGCTGATCGTTGAGCAATCCTGCCTTGCGCTTGTCGTCGTTCACTCCCAGCCGGGCCTTGGTGTGCAAGCCGATATAAATGACAGTGTAATCCTTTTTCATCTTCTGCAGCTTGGTCCCGATGCTTTGGGACAGGCTGGCCAACTCGGTCAGGTTGGCATGTTTGAGGGCATCCAGTACATCTTTCCTGGTGGCCTTCATCCGATCTACCCAGTGATGGTCCACAGGCAGCACTGCGTCGGCAGTGGAGAGCCAGGATGCCGTCGGGCCGTGGTCTATGATGAACTCGCGCAGGGCGTCCAGTTCGTTCAGGGCCTTCAAGGCTTTTTCGTGGGCTAGCACTTCGGGGGCGCTATGGCGGAAGTTTTTCAGCTTTCCCGGAGAGGAGTAGGCCTGGAGCGATTCAAAGAAACTCTTGGCTTCATCCAATCCGCTGGCCTGATTGGCCAGATCGGTGCCTGCAAGCAGATCCAGCCCCCAGAAGGAAAGACCTTCGCGGAGGGTCTGCTGGGTCATGATGATTCGCTTGATGGCCTTACCCACATTTTGCTGTAACTGCTGGACTGGTTCATCGCTTCCCTGAGTCACCAGTTGTGCATTCCCAGGAGGCATCCCGAGCAGTCCAAACAGCGCCTTGAGTGCGGGCAGGTTCCATTCCTTGGGCTGCTCCAGGTGTTTAAAGCGAACTAACTCGTCCATGCCGGTTGCGGCGAGCTGCTGCAGCCCGGTGGCGTCGAACTTCTTGCCTGGAATAGAGAGCACGATGTCGCCGGAGTAGACGAGGGCAGCCACTAAGACGGTGACCCATTCTGGCTCCAGGCGTGAACCGCCCGGGTTCATGTACTCAAGACCGTGGTCCTCCTGGATGATCTCGCTGCGATTGACCACCTGGCCATGCCCCTTGGTCTTGACCGCATCGAGGATGTACTTGGTGTACTTTGACGTGTAGAGAGCGATCTTCTCGCCATCGAGCAATTCCAAGGCGTCCAGCACGGCGGTGGCCTGTTTAGTGCGATTCTGTCCGGCAATTGACCGCAGCGCGTCCTGCGCAGCCTGGGCACGATTATTGCCGGTAATCAAGACAGTGAAGACAGGATATTCCGGGGCCTGATTCTCGAAATTCGGTGCGAGACAGACACCGGCGATGGTGTTGACCAGATCGCGAAAGTTGATGGTTTCGTGCGGCGACAAGCCCGACAGGTCGCGGATTGATTTGCCCTTGGCCCATTCGACCATGGACTTGGCACGACCCTGATAGGTGATCTCGAAGGCATCGGTCATGTGCTTCTGCAACCACTGCACTAGCTTTTTGAGGAAGCCGTTGGCCTTTGACTCATAGGTGGCCTTAGCGTGACCCGATGAGGTGGCTGCAAGGTCCAGTGCCGCCGCGTAGCTTTTCAGGGCGGTTTGGAATTCCTCGTCGGTGCCCTTCAGGCGGAAGAAGACCTCGTCACTTGCCTTGTCGTTTTTGAAACGCGGCGGATCGTTGGGCTGGATGAAGTAGAGGTAAAAGTCCCGCTGTGGCACGGCGGTCGAGCGCTCGTTGGGAGCACCGAAAAAGAGGTAGCCGGTCCGGGCGGCCTTATGCTCCTGCCAGACCAATTCGTGCTGCCAGATCTTGTAGCCGGTCACATAAGTGGCATCCTGGCATTCCATCACCCGCTTGAGCGCCTCGTAATAAAAGCGGTCGAGCTGAGACTCGCCAAGACTTTCGGCTCGATTGTCGATCAGGGCGTCGAAGTCGTCGGTCTTCTTCAGATCGAGATAGAACTGGCGGTTCTCCTTGTTCTCCGAGATGAATTGACCGCTGACTGCGTTATGAATCTTGCGTAATACGGTCTCAACGTGTGTCTGTAAATCCTTATCCGGCTCATCGCTCCCCATCTCCGCAATTAATGGCTCAAACAAACAAAGTCGATCACGCAGCTCTTCGGGCGATGCACCAATTGGCGAATAGATGTCACCGGTGGTGAGGCGGTGGACGGACAGCGCATGGATCAGGCGCAGCGCCATGGGCTTATAGTTCTGCGGCGTAAGCGCGTTTTCGATGCGGGATTCCAGTACCTGGCTGCAATCGATGACCGCCCGGATCTCGGGAATGGCGCGGAAGGAAGCGTTTTGTTTGAGCGTATTCCAGTAGCTATCGAAAGCGATGAGGCCGGGTTCATCCTGCGGCACGTCCTTGCCCAGGATGCCTTTCATGCCCATGGAAAGGGTTTTGAGCACTTCACGTTTTTCAACCACGGTAACCCGCTCGAAAGTGTCGATGTAATCGGGATGTATCGGGAATAGCCGGACGAACTCATCTATGCGCTCGTTTAAGCTGCCGTAATATTTGGCAAAGGGTACCAGATAATCGCGGATCTTGGCCTGCTGTTCGGCGGTCTTCTTGAGCAGACGTTCGGCCACGACGAACTTCACATCACTGCGGGCGATGAGGATTTGTTCAAAACGGTCCTTCACCCGGCGGATGCTGTCAGCGACAAAGGCGAAACGCGGACTGTCGAAGATGGCCTCCTGGACACCGGCCATGAAGCGGAAACGCAGATCCTTGCAGACCTCGCCGACCTCGCGGAGGAAGTTGAGGTCGAGGATTAGCTCCTGATCCTTGCGTGTGCGCAGGTAATCTAGCAATTCATCTACCACCAGCAGCAAGCCATATTCGGGGAAAGCCTGCCCGAATTTCTCCATCATGTCTTCGAAGGCCCGCTTGTGGCTTGTGATGGCTCCGGCTTCGGGGAACACGTACTCTACGCCAAGTTTTTCGAGACTCTCTTCTAGCTCAGCTACCAGGATGTCGCGCAGGGACATGGTGGTGGCTCCGATTTCGGTACGGATAACCTTGAACCGCCCGGCAATCTGAGAGGCAGCATCGCGGACACCGGCGTGGTTCAGTCCGTCCAACAGGGATGCGTCTGCGGCAAGACAGGAGACCACCGACATCAAGTGTGATTTACCGGTACCGTAATTGCCCACCACCAGCAGCCCTTTGTTATCGGCTGGCTGATCGAACTGCATCTGAGGGATGACAAGCTGCACAAGCCGTTCAGCCATTTCTTCGGAAATGACATAGGTGTTCACAAGGTGATGCGCGGCACTCGATTTGTCCGCGTCACGCAACTGAACGACCGACTCAATTGGGTCGAATTGGATAAGGTCTCCGTATTTCATGCTTGTCCTGGCTCTCTGTTGTGTTTTTTCGAATCGACGGTGTCCGTGCCATCTATTTCCACGATCAACGCATCTACTGAGTCGTAGTTGCGGTATTCGGGATGACTGCTTTCGGCATATAAAAGCTTGTCCCCGATGTAGCTTCCGCTCCACGAAGCAACCACAACTCGATTTCTGGAGAGGCCTTGTAACAACCGTAAGGGATCCTGTTGAAGATCCTTGCCGAATAGTATTTCGATGTTGTCCAGCAGCAACGGCGCGTGAGCTTTGTCCGCGATCTGATCGAGGATGCCCGGCAACCGAAGTGACCGCTGTTTTGTCGTCAACTCAAGCAGTTTGTTTGAAAGCGCCAGATTGACGTTGATGACGGATGTCCCGAGCTGCTCGGCAACATCCCGAAGAACCCCGGTCTTGCCGGAACGGGTTTCACCCACGAGTAGCACGAGGCGATGGTACAACCCTTCGGCGGATTGCAGAGAATGCAATACTTTGTCGTAAGCGGGCTGAGATGTTCGGTCGGCCATTGTTGTCCATTGCATATTTGAATCAAAAGTCACAGGATCGTTGTCGTCTATACTATTTCATTGGCTTGGTCATTAGTCAGGTCTCGCTCTGTCATTGCCGGTGTTCCTCTAGGTTCCTCTAGGACGTACCGCCAGCCCTTGCTGGTGCGTTCGGCCTGGATGTAGTGGCCGCGTTCACGAAGGGCGGCAACGATTCTGGAAATCGTTGGGACGGAAACCCCGATTTCGTCCGCCAGCGCTGGCGTCGAATATTCGCCCGTTTCGATCAGTTGCAGGACGGTCTCGATACGCTGGTGAATTTCGATGGTCTGGTGATAGCGCATGCGCAAGGTCTCCAAAGTGTGGCTGGTACTGGTCTATCCGCGCGTGATAGACTTGTCAAGGATGGGCAGGGCCGAATGGCGGCCATTCCGATTGTTACCAGCCATCGCAGGAGAGCGCAACAAGCAATGCGAGATAGGCGTTTTCCCGTGGAAAACAGCGGATTTCCCCGGGAAATCCAGCCTATGCTGTGCATAGGGAAGACGCCTGAACATTTTTGATTACTTTTCTTGCGCAGAATTCCGCCTTTTCACTCTTCAGCTTTCATGCAGTATTCTGACGGTGTTTCGGGAGACTTCTGACAGCATCATAACGCCTGATGATGCTTTTCTGCTGGCGGCTCACAAGACTCGCCGTTTCAGGGACTGCGGCAGCCGAATCCGACCTGTTGCCGGATTCGGAATCGTTGGCTGATCCACTACATGAGATCGTTATTTCGGAGAGGTTGTCACTCCGTTGCTGAACGTTCTCATGATGCACGAATGCCGTATCGCGAGTGGGGCGTTTGCGGTGTTCAGAGCCGAGCTATTTATAGCTCGTTCTCGACAGTCGGCATCGGCAGATGCACCTGTATAAAGTTGCCCTCCGGAATTGGTTTGCTGCTGATGAGATAACCAACCCGGTTGACGCGATGAAAGCCGCTTACCAAGTACATGTCGCCATCATCGCCATCGATGAGCGTCCAGACAAACCGGATGTCCTGTCCTCGGACAAATTCCAGTTCCTCACCGTAGGTTTCAAAGAGGCATCCGGGGCCATCACCGATAGTCCAGCTTGCTTGGGGATTCAGATGATTCGGGACCAGCGGGAACCATTGGTCGAATTCGTCTTCGGTGATCTCGATGATGTGATCGCTCATACATTCCTCCCTGTCGCCTCATAAATGACAGCAAGTCCTTCCCGGTAGATGTCACCTTCCTCGCCTGGATGCTCGTCATAGTCGGCAAGTATCCGCAGGCAATGGTTCAGTGCTGTAAGCAGTCGCGGTGCCGAGGCCATCAGTTGCAACTGGTGGACAAGGTCAGGAACATCGTCGCTTTCCGCTTCGGGGAGCCAACAGGTCTGGCATTCTCGGCTGCTGACGATCGGTTCGTCATTGCAATCGACGATGATGCCGAAATCCTCGGTGCCATCGCGATCAAACCAGAGGTTCCACGGAGCGTAAAATATGTTTGCAGTGCTTGTCATGGTGCGACTCCTTTCGCTGTGATGTGGCAGACCGCTTACGCGAAGCGGTCGCCATAGATTGCGTCGTCAAAACACTCGTCATCGAAACGGCTGGACGGCGGACCGACGAGGTCGCGTATTTCGTCCGGGTTCCAGTCGAGGAAGTCGGTCGAGTCACACAGAGGTAGATCGAGGATGGTAGGCATGGCATTCTCCTTGTCTTTACGTTTCAGGCCACTCCATGCGGCCTTCTGGGGGCAAAGACAAGCCGACCATAAGTCAGCGGCGTTTACGCGAACCTGCAAGCGAAAGGCCGAAGGCTTCCACCGGAAAGCGGCCTTGGCAGCTTGCAGGCGATGATGGGCGGCTTAAAGCCCCCGCAAGAAGAAGACCGCAGGTGGCCGGTAATGGAAAGCTGGTAGAGAAGATGCGACAGCCGCATCATTCCGGTCGTTTGAGAATCGACGGCGAAATCATCACGGAAGCGGCACAACGCAAGCTACCGGTCTCGACGGTTCCTCGCTGCCAGTTCCTGTTCGTAATACGCATAGGCCCGGCGGCGGGTGGCTTCCTGGTCAGGTGGCCCACCTTCACATACGGCCTGATCGATGAAGGCGGCGAAGGCGCAGCCATGGAACAGATCGTCCCAGAAGTCATCATCATGCATGAGGGTCATGCCTCCCCGTTTGTGCCAGCGACGAATACCGCCAGATCAACCCAGATCACCATAGAAGCAACCGTCCCATTGGATCAGGTCGGCGGCGAAGATGAACTTTGGCGAGCGCGCGGATTCGGCCATGATGTCACCCCCCTTTACTTGGAGTGAGTGGACGGCGTTCCTGGATGCCATTGGGCAGGATTTCCTTTACCCATGGTCGCTGCTCAAGATCAGAGAACAGCAGGAACGCACGGCGTTCGGCTTGCTCACCATCCTGGGAGGTGATGTCGATATCGACGCTGATGCGGAAATGTTTCATGGTTAGCTCCTTTTGGTTTGTGGTTTTTCAAAGATCATGCAGGTGTCGTGCAGTCCGGGAATGAAAGACGAGCGATAGACTTTCTTGCTGCTGCTGGCTCCGTGGCTGAACCGGATGATGTCGGTACAGTGCTGGCTCAGGCCTGCCGCAAAGGCGAGACGCTTTGTGTGATGGGTCAGCGGGACATAACCTTCATCACGGTCGCTATAGTCGCCCATCAGGATGGCCAGCTTGCCATTGGGGGTTAGGGCATTGGCACAATTGCGAATGAACTGGCCATAGCGGCGGAGAAAATGCTCCAGTGTGGGTGAGCGTGACAAATCCCGTGGATCGTCGGCATAGAGCTTCATCCGCCAGTAGGCCGGATGTGCCCAGATGAAGTCAAAGCTGTCCGGGCCTGGAAACTCTGCCGGGTCACACGCATCGAAACCCGTATGAATGTCGAACGACATGCAGGGGATACCGATTTCATCGCAAACGTCTCGGCAGGTGCCCGAACCCGTCATGGGGTCAAACACCATACCGGGCTTGAAATAGCTGAGCAGGTCTTTGATCAGATTGCCGCCACAATTGCCTGGATAGCTGCGATCACCATAGTCTCCGGCACGATGGAAGTGATAGAGGCTGGTTAGGTGCGGAACGGGACTTCCGTTGCGTGGAGCGAGTGGCAGCCTGGCAAAAACGGCCTGGTCACACGCCTCGTCCAAGAGACTCTTTGGCCTCGTTGCATTCCGTTTTCCCATGCGGCGTGCATAGAAGGGATTGATTACTCCGTGCTGTGATGTGTGCTGATTCATTGATTGATTCCTTTCAGTGTTGTTAAATATGTGCATCGACGATGACAATGTTGTGGTTCGGATACTGAGTCAGTAACTCGGTGGCATCGCTTTCCCAGTCCTCATTTTCGGTGATGAGAACGGCCAACCAACCCATTCGGCCATGTTCATGCCACTGCCCATGTGGAGTGATGATGGCGTGGGGAATCTTGTTCCTGGCAATTGCTACCTCTGTCAGAGCCGTGTTCGCAGTAAGCGATTCATGCGTCGCTTTTTGGTCGTTGATCCAACCGTCCCAACGGCCGCCGATGACATACCAGTCCCACTTGCTGTCCGGGTTGTACGTTGAAATCGGTTCGCCTGATTCGTTGAAACGATCGTGGTACTTTAGATACTCAGCGTACTTTTCCTGAGGCGTCATCTCTCGAAGCGTGGTGAGTTGCTGGCGACATTTTTCGATGTCGTAGTAAGATTCCTTGCGGCTGATGATCTGTTCCAACCGGTGGATGGACTGTGCGATGTCCAGTGCCGCCTGCTTCAGCGAGTAGCAGACGTAAGGTGCTGCGTCCGAATGCTCGAAGTACGGTTCCATCAGGTTGGCGATATGAGAAATGGGATCGGCAACGTCGATTGGAAGAATGATACCTATGGCGAAATGGGTCATGTTTGCCTCCTACGCTGCGTGATTGTTATGAAAGCGAAGCTCGGCAAATTCGCGTTCCAGATCGTCGTAATGCGGATCGAACTCGATGCTCCAACTGTTTTCGAGGATGTTTGCCAGTTCAAGCATGCGGACGCGGGCGTGGAGTGATGAAGAGTGTGTCATGGGAAGATTCCTTATCTGGTTGACCGGACGGGCCTGATTGCCCGCCCGGCATGAGATTGTGCGGTTAGTCCTTCTTCTCGGTTGCGATGCGAAGGGTGATGCGGCCATCGAGCGGCACGCATTCGATCTGGATGTTGAAGCCTTTGCCGTCGCCATGTGGCCAGACGCTGCCAATGCGGGTCCAGATGCCTTTGGCCCCTTCGCGATCACGCACCTGGTAGGCGACGTGGCTTGGACCTTTACTGGCGGAATCGGATTTCTTGTCAGTCATGTGGGATTTCCTTTCGATTTAGTGCTGGCTGCGACCATCGCGGCCTGATGACACCCTCAGGAAAGCCGGACCAGTTCGTGGCGAAGCGAGCGTTTGCGAACCGGGCAAGTAGAAAATTGGGGGAGACCTTCAGGGGGAGCCGATTTTCTGCTTGAGCGGCACGACGACGGCTTTAGGCGTGTCCATCAGAAAGGCCGTGTGTTGCGACCAGATAACGATGTGACGGAAACCAACTGGCAGGCAACCGGATGAAACCTGCTGGTAATGGCCAGAAATAGCCGAGAGGAACGATGGGAATCGCAGGAGGTGGGAAGAGGCACCTGTCTTAAACGTAATGCCAGCAGATGGCGATGATCGGTAAATGTGATGCAAAAGAGACTGGAGGAATAGCCGTTCGGCTGTGAAACCCCTTTAGGTGTTCGTGGGGTTTTCGGGGGCAGGCCCCGTCAAGGCCATGTCAGCGAGTGACTGGCCCGGATACGGTGAGCTTCCTCACCTGTGATGCATCACTCCAGTGGATCGCCATCGCCATACGGCTTTTTGGCAGAGCGGGAGCCTCGATAGGGCTTGGCGGTTGGATAACTTCGCCGTTCCGGCTTCGACTTCTTGGCAGGACCGACCCGCCGGACATTGATCGCTGCTGCGTCCAGCGTGTTCTTGATATGTGCAGCGTAGAATCTTTCGATCATCTCGACGCTGGTGCGGCAGTTCTTGGCGACCTGATAGATATCGGCCCCTTCCATCAGACGCATGCAGATGTACGTGTGCCTGAGACTATAGGCAGTTCGACGGTGACCGTCGCGGGTGAGTTTCAGGTCTTCACGTTCAAGCAGGTTGTTGAACAGCTTAATGTGATTGCCGGGGAACACCGGGTCGGTAGGCTGCGGATAGATGATCTCGTTCTGATCCAGGGGTTCGCCTCGCAGGGAACGGCGGCGTCTTGCCCGCTTCCCTTGCGGTAGGCCGGGCAGCGGTCGGGCCAGCAGTCGCTGATACGGCTTGACGGCACCCGGCATACTCTTGCAGTAGCCAACGCCCCGTTTGCCGCGAACTTCGATTTCAAGAATGCGCTGGCCTGTTGCATCGTCAATCACAATGGCGATATCGCGATGCTGAAGATTCTTGGCTTCATCAGGCCTGAGGCCCGTATTGGCCATGAACAGCACGTAATCATGCACCTGCTCGGCGTTCCATTTGTGGTGCGCGTTAAATGGTTCGGCGGCGTATGCACGCGTGGCTTCGTAGAGTTGTTTGTATTCGGCGGGGCTGAACCATGGCCGGTGAACGATCTTCCCCTGAGTCCGGTACGGAGGGGATAGATCAGGCAGGTGCGAGAGCCAGCCATGGCGTATCGCGGTTTTAAGAACCTGCCGCAGCGTCACGATCTCATCGTGAAGCGTACTGCGTGCCGGGCGTTTTGCCTCACCGGTCTTGGGATCGACGCGGGATGACATGCGATGCACGCGGAATTCCTGCACCTTGCTCGACGTTACCTCGCTGATGCGAAGATGGCCAAAGAACGGGACCAGATGGAGTCGCAGGCGAATCTTGTGTCCTTCCACCCAACGTGGACTTCGCTGTCCTTCGGTGATGATTTCATATTCCGTCATAAACTGGCTTGCGACGGCTTCAAACGTCTTGCCCGTTTTCAGGATACCGGCGTGGTTCTTCCCATGCAGCGTGAGCAGCCAATCGGCGGCGAATTGTCTTGCAAGGTCAAGGCTGGTCTCTCCGGTGCTCACGCGAAACTGCGTACTACCGACAGATGCCGAGCATTGCCAGACCTTCCCCTCGCCTCGCCTGTAAATATTGACCTTTCCGCCTTGAACGATATGTGATGGCATGCATCCTACTTGTGCTAATTGCGTACAAGTTTGATTTTACCACCATTTCAAACACATAGCTATTATTTGTGCAAATGTGTGCTAGGGATGTGCTAGGCGAAAAACCCTTATTTTTGACATTTGGGCAAGCTTCGGAAATCTGCAACCGACTGGTTTTGTTCCGTTATTTTGGTTGCGGGGGCAGGATTTGAACCTGCGGCCTTCAGGTTATGAGCCTGATTGTAATTTGCACAACCGCTTGATGTTTATATGTGTTTTTCGTCCGTGACCTGTGTTGTGCTAATTTATGTGCTAAATCACATCGGCATAACGCCTTTTCAACAGCTTGTCACCTTTTGCCCCCCCCTCTCCTCACATTCGTTACCCATGCTTTGCCTCTCTCCATCATGTTTGACTGCTCTACAGTAGCGGCCCGTCTTGGGTCCATTGGAGGCGACGTTACAGGTCCGCCCGCTCTCTACATCCTTCCCCTTTGGTAGCCATCGAGCTGCCGTACGAATCCAGCAAGGTGCTTTGCCGCCAACGCTGGCCGATCGGCATTGATTCCCTGACATCCAGGCCAAGAAGCGTGAACGCGGCGTTTGCAAGTGCATCATACTTGCGGTCTTTTGTCATGTTGAGGGTCATTCCATTGGAGAATGTGCCGAATCCGCTGAGCGATGTTTGTTGCGAATACTTATGCCCAACATTTCCACATCAAGCGTGAATGCTGGCAGGTATCGTGCAATGGTAGCTGCGAAGTCCGGATGGTTGTCGTCTTCGATGATTTCGTGAAGCCTACGGTAAGTCTCCCATCTCGATTGCGACTGAACGAGCCCTTGTTTTTGAGCTAGGCGAAACAAACCAGACTCTGGGGTAATGTTGTATGAATCATGTTTCGCAAATTCTTCCTGAATCGCATTCATGGCACATGCAAAAACAAGTGAGAAAGCGGTAAGCAAATGACGGTCACCATCAATACCTGTCTTTCGGGAATTTGCTCTTAGCGTCAGCAATCCGTTTTCGAGCGACTCTACGGTTGCTCTCGGGTGCGAATCAGTGGCCATGGGGTCCTTGAATATTAAATGCAAAAGACTGACCTGACCTACCATGAGCGTTGCCCGGTGTCACACGAAAACAGCAGGCCGAATCGTTCTTTGATCTAAACCAGGTGTCTGGAGGCACCCGAAGGAAAAATTCTTCCATTTTCCTGAAAAAACAGCAGAGTCGTCATCCATATGGCGGTCATGTTGCGATGACGCGGCAGTGGTATGGAAGCGAACGCCATCCCAGCAAACTGGCTCTGAGTGCGCGAGAGCATGAATGTATTAACAAAGCGTTAATCATTCTGTGCCATGATAAAATCAGAGCATGATTCGAGTAACCCAACAAGAACATGCTGCTGGTGCCAAACGCTACTATGCCAGTGCCGACTACTACGTGGACGGTCAAGAGATGATCGGTCAGTGGGGTGGCAAGGGTGCGCAGCGACTTGGTCTTTCCGGTGAAGTGAGCAAAGAGGCGTTCGAGCGTCTTTGCGATAATCTGCATCCTGAAACGAACCGGCCACTTACTGTGCGAACCCGCGCCGAGCGTACCGTCGGGTACGATTTCACATTCTCTGTTCCCAAATCTGTATCACTACTTTATGGCCTGACCGAAGATGCCGACATGCTAGAGGCATTTCGCGAAGCGACGCGCGAGACGATGCTTGAAATGGAAACGGAGATGAAAACCCGCGTTAGGCGGGGTGGCCAGGATACCAACCGCACCACGGGCAACATGGTCTGGGCTGAATTCATCCACACGACGTCGCGTCCCGTTGATGGTGTGCCCGACCCGCAACTCCATGCGCATTGTTTTGTGTTCAACAGCACCTGGGACACAGAAGAAGAACGCTGGAAGGCCGGTCAGTTCCGCGAACTGAAACGTGATGCTCCCTATTTCCAGGCGGCGTTTCGGGTGAGGCTGGCGAACCGGTTGCAAGACCTTGGCTTTGGTGTGGTCCGCAAACGCGATGATTTTGAAATTGCGGGCATGCCCATTGATGTGCTTAAGCGGTTTTCCCGCCGGACGGAACTGATCGAAGAGACGGCGCGCGAAAAGGGTATTACCGATGCCGACCGTAAAGCCGAAATTGGCAGAGAAACCCGGGAGAGCAAAGGCAAAAACCTTTCTATGACCGAGCTTCGCAAAGAGTGGCTGAGCCGCTTGTCGAGTGATGAACGTGACTGGATTTCCGGGGTGTTCAATCGCGAGACGTCACCTGTCTTCTTTGAGCCTGGGCAGCGAGGTGCAGTGACACATGCGATCGACCATTGCTTTGTGCGTGATGCGGTCGTGCCTGAGCGAAAGTTGATGACCGAGGCCTTGAAGCGGGGACTTGGCACCGTGAACGTCGAAGGCACGGCCGCCGAACTTGCTGGTCGTCCGCTAATTCGTAGTCAGGTTGATGGGCGTGACATGGCAACAACCCGCGAAATGCTCTCGTTGGAATCGAAGATCGTGGGATTTGCAAGAGATGGCCGTGGCCGGTGCAGGCCGCTTGGCAAGCCGGATAGACCCTTTACTCGTGACTGGTTCAATGAAGGCCAGAAAGCTGCGGTGCGCCATGTGCTCGGCTCCCGCGACCGCGTGATGGTTATTCGCGGTGTCGCCGGTACCGGCAAGACCACACTGGAGCAGGAGATTGGCGAGGCACTTGCCGAGGCAGGAAAGCCAGTCGTTGCCATCGCTCAATCCGTCAAAGCGAGCCGTGAGGTACTGCGGGAGGAAGCGGGATTTTCTTCCGCTGATACGGTTGCTCGTTTTCTGGTCGATACCGACATGCAGCAATCCGCGAGAGATGGTGTCATTCTTGTCGATGAGGCAAGCCAACTCGGCACGCGGGATATGCATGCCATCTTTACGGTCGCAGATGCTGTTGCCGCTCGTGTTATCCTCGTTGGAGACCGTAGGCAGCATAAGAGCGTTACCGCTGGCGAACCGCTCAAACTACTTGAAGACCGTAGTGGCCTACCGGTTGCCGAGGTCACAGAGATCCTGCGTCAGGGAGGAGATTACAAGAAGGTTGCCGAGCATTTGAGTCAAGGGCGTGTCGGCATTGCATTTGAGGAACTGGACAAGCTCAAATGGATCAGGCAGGTCGGTGATGGCGAGCGATATCAGCAGCTCGCTTCCGCCTATCTGGCGGCAGTCAAGGAACGGACAAAGGACGGCACGCATAAGACCGCCCTGGTAGTCTCGCCGACCCATGCTGAGGCAGCGCGGGTGACGCATACGGTTCGTGAAAGTCTTAAAGCAGACAGAAAACTTTCGGACGAACGAATGATTACCACATATGTGGCTGCCCATTTGACCGACGCACAAAAATCAGATGTATCGGAGTATGAGATAGGCGACCGGCTTGTGTTCCACCAGAACGCGAAAGGTTTTACCAAGGGGGATCGGCTGGATGTGACGGATACGGTTTTGCCGCCGACCAGTTTTGCGGACCGATTCGAAGTGTACCGAGCCCGACCATTGGCACTGGCAATGGGAGATCGCATTCGCATCACGGCAGGAGGCAAGACCAAGGACGAAAAGCACCGACTTAGCAACGGCTCGCTCTACGATGTCGCCGGTTTTACAGTCACGGGCGATATCCGTCTAACCAACGGATGGGTGATAGACCACGATTTTGGACATATCGCCCACGGCTACGTCACTACCAGCCATGCCAGCCAAGGGGCGACCGTGAACAAAGTGTTTGTCGCCATCGACAGCGAATCAATGAAGGCAACAGACCAGCGTACAGCCTATGTGGCAATTACGCGTGGCAAAGAGCAGGCGGTAATTTTCACCGACGACCATCTCGGTTTGCTTAACGCAGCATCACGAGCCGACCAGTCTCTCTCGGCGACGGAATTGGCTGAACAAAGCCCCAAGGCAAAAACATCCCCGGCCAAACTTTTCGCCAATCGCAGGCGAGGGGCGAGAACCGGCGTAAGTCCGGAGCTAACGCCGCCAGGCCCAACGCCTCCAGAGCGACCGACAAGGGAGCAAGACCATGCACGATGATATGACTCCACATACCGACCGGCTCTCCAGCAATCCGCATCTGTCGGGGAGAATGCCACTTCAGGGAAAGAAGCCGCAGTCCGAGGGCGAAGGAGCGTGCCCGGCCTTCGGTTATCTTCGCGGTCTGCATGAGCGTGCGAGCGCCATTGAGTTTCGCTTACAGCATGGAAGTAGCGTCTGGTTTCCTTATAGCTGGCTGGGGACGTGGAAGTTCGATCCGTCCGAGGGGCTACTGATCAAATTCTCAGGCGATCTTATTTATTTGGTGCTGATTCGGGGCAGCAATTTGGACTGCCGCATAGAGGGCGGCGGCGTCGACTTGATCCGTGCCGGATTGCAACGCCATCGCGTGCTTTTTGTCCGGGAAATGAGTGAAGCGGACATAGCAGAGGTCGACGAGAACTCGCCGACTATTGACAGCATTCAGATCGCTGAGTTTGAGTCGCATGAGGCGATCAAGGAATGGCTCGCGCAGAACGCTCCAGCGTTCGTGACCTAAAGTCTCAGAGATTTGCACATGTGGCGGCGAGCCACATTGAACGCATTGTTAAGACTGGCCGTGTAGTATCTCCAGATAGATCTTTATTCAATTATTTTCGGCATTGTACAATTTCCCAAGACGACAGCCTTAGCGGGCCATTGTGCCAGCGAGTCGTTCCCACTCCAGCGACATCGCAGATGTGACGGTGCGGGGCTTCTCCGTTAATCCGGCTCCACAGGAGGCAGGGAGAATACCCATATCCAGCAGTCCGGCGCTGAGAAAGCGCGGATATCGAGCGCACCAAGGTCGCCGGTCTTCAATCTGGCAGCCAACTCGCGCGCGTCGCGATACGTCACTGTCAGGTTGACAAGTAAACCGCCATCAGGTGCGGTCGGAAAATGCCCCATCTGGGTTGTGCCGATCGCAACCTCGTCTACGAGCGGTACGCGTTCGGTCAACTCCGCGATTAGCTGCTCCGCAGTTGGCAGATCATCGGAATGTGTGGAGATGATGATTGAAGCCTTCGTGCGCACCATGTCGTTCGCGTGCGAGACGGTCTCCGCTTTGGCAAGCAGCGTCTTGAAGGCGACGTCCAACGCCAGCGCAATGCTTGCCAGGGTGTTCGCATAGACGTCTGCGCTCCGCTCGACGTTCTCGACCGTCCTAAGTGAGCAATCCGCATGGCGGGCGAGATCCTCCGTGCGCCAGCCCTTGGCGAGCCGTGCCTGCCTCACTGCGTCCCCATCCGGTTGTACCGATCGCTTATTGGCCATGTGACCTTCCAACTTGCGCCAACTTGCGGGCAACAGGGATAAACCCTTCCAGCACGCCAGCTTACCATTCTCCAAGTGAATGAAAACCTTATCTGGGAGAGGGACATGAGACTCAATCGACCACAAAACGGCTGCCCCGGTTCAGAGTGGCCATGCAGTCGCAATCAATGGATTCTACCAAGCGCGACCTGCGGATACGAGAACTCGGTAGCAAACGAATTCTACGGTGCGATGCCTATCGACGAAAAAGCTCGGATCGGCATCCAGACGTTTCAATCGAAAGATCAAAAGAACCAAGACTCCGTGGCCGATGGGCGATCACTTCATTGCTCGATTTGCCCCTGCGGCGTGCAAAGAAGACGTCGATATCTGCGATTTCTCTGTTGCCTTTACTGGCTGAGGAACCGTTGGGCACTGTGCTTGGCCGGACATTTCTTATTGCTGACCAGCATCTTGCGGCGACATACGCCCGCTCATCGTTCTTGCCGCTTTCCATGAACGGGCAGATCGTTCTTGTGAAGCAGCTACCCGAATCCATCAAACCCTTCTCAATACTTCAATAAGGAATACTCCAATGGCAACCCTCGCCACCAAACCCCTGACCTGGTTCAAGGCGGGCTCGCAGGCCCGAAAACAATTCGATGAGTCGGAACTGCGCAGACTCGGCGAATCCCTCAAAGTCCGACAGCTCCAACCAATACTGGCCCGACCTGACGGGACATTGATCGCCGGAGAAAGGCGGCTGCGGGCGGCAAAGCTCGTTGGCCTTACCGAGCTTTCGGTTGTCGTTTCCGATGAGCCGATGACCGAGACGGAGCTTCGCATTTTCCAACTGGCGGAGAATATCCACCGGGCAGACCTTACTGACGCTGAGAAATGGCAAGCCTGCGAGGAACTGCTCCGGCTCAATCCCGGTTGGAGCAACAAGGATCTGGCGAGTCACTTAAAGCTGGCGGAGTCCACCGTCACCAAATACCTCTCCGCCTCGCGCTGCATCCTTGAAGTGCAGCAGGCCTTGGCCTCAGGCGAGATCGGCATCACCACGACGTACGAAATCAGCCGGGCCGGAACTGACCAGCAGGCTGAATTGCTGGCCCTCAAACGCTCCGGCACGTCCCGCGACGAACTGGCCAAGCGTGTCCGCAAACCGAAGGCGTCAGACACACGGCAAGTGCGGATGAAACGCATCCTCTGTCCATTGCCTTCGGGCGTTTCCATCGCAGTCTCCGGTGCGGAACTATCGCTCGACGACTTCATCGAGGCGCTCGGCGACGCGCAAAAGGAAGCCCGCAAAGCCCGCGAGCAATCGCTCGACGCGAAGACATTTTCAGCCGTCATGAAAGATAAAGCCAAGAAAGGAGGTGCGTAATGGATACCAACTACAGCCTTCGCGGTGTGGTTCTTGCGGGCATCGGCCTGGTGCTGCTTGGCAGTGCCGCCATCGTTTGCCTTGATTCCCCAAATCCTAGCAGTGAAGTGCTCCTGCTTGGCGGTGGTGGGTTTGTCCTCATGCTGCTTGGCGTCATGCCGAAGCAGCGTCGCGGCACCACAAGTTACAAACGCCGACGGTCACCGGACGGATTGGACCGGGTGCTGTTTGCGTGGAATGACAGCGACCAGTTTACGGTTCGCGATCTCTTAAATGGCGGTGTTGCCATCTTCGGCCGGACGGGATCAGGCAAGACATCGTCCAGCGGCAAGGTGCTGGCGAATGCGCTCGCACGGCTGCCGGGTAGCGGCGGCCTGATTCTCGCTGCCAAGCCAGGCGAAGACCGGGCGATGTGGGAAAAGATTTTCGCGGCGGCGGGAAGGTCAAAGGACCTGTTGATTTTCTCACCGGATTCCCCGCTCAGGTTTAACTTTCTGGATTACGAAATGGCTCAGGGCGGCCATACACGCAACATCACCAAATGCATCACAGTGATCGGAGAAACACTTGGCAGTAGCGATACGGACGGCCGCGAATCGTCTGACTTCTGGGACAAAGAGCAACAGCGGATGATCTATAACGCGGTTGAGGTGGTCAAACTGGCCACCGGCCGCGTCGGTGCCCCGGACCTGCACCGTTTTATTACGGGTGCTGCTACATCTGCGAATCAATTCACGTCGGAGGAATGGCTTGCAGGATTTCACAATGAGTGCCTGAAAGCAGCATGGGAGAAACCCAAGACTGCGATTGAGCAACATGACTTCGAACTGGCCAAGGAATATTGGCTGAACGAGTTCGTGTTCATGGCGGACAAAACTAGGTCATCGATCATGACCGGGGTGATGGGTATCTTGCATACCTTCAATACCGGGATCGTTCGCGACCTGGTCAGTTCCACCACCAACGTAACGCCTGACGATTTGTTTGCCGGTAAGTGGGTGCTGATCGATATGGCTCCGTCCGAATGGGGCGACATTGGACTCTTCGTTGCAGGCGGCTGGAAGTATCTCAGCCAGAAGGCCTTGCTCAAGCGAGTGGCCGACTCGCGATCAAATGTGGTTACGATCTGGGCGGACGAGGCACAGCAATTCGTCAATAGCTTTGATGCCCACACTATCGCCCAGTGCCGGTCGCATCGTGGCTGCATGGTTTTTCTCACTCAGTCGCTTCATGCCTACTACGCGGCGCTTTCCGGCCAAGCGGGACGTCATCAGGCCGACAGTTTACTTACAAATTTCCACACCAAATTGCTGCACGCATTGGGCGATATTGAAACCGCCACCTGGGCCAGCAGCCTTATCGGTAAATCCTTACAGACCTTCACCGGTGGGTCGATGACACCAAGTGAAGGCATGTACGACGACCTGATGGGAGCCAGCCGCTACAGCGGCAATTTCTCGCAGCATTTTGAATCCATCTTACAACCCAATGCCTTCATGCACGGGCTTCGCACGGGCGGAGCCGCCAACGGTTTTGTGTGCGACTGTTTTGTGATTCGAAGCGGTGAGCCATTTGCCGGTGGTGCGAACTGGCTGGCCACCAGCTTCGACCAACGAACGCCTGGCTGACATCACTTCGCTCCCGGCAGATTACGCCCCACAAACTACGACATTGGATACCACGACATTGGAAGGTGGTTTCCATGCCTCGCGCTGACAATACGTATCCATCGAGCCAATAACACCTTTTCACTTTTACAAGGAACCGAAAGATGACGACGCAACATTCACCACAGCAACAAACCTCACCGGGCGACCGCATCACGATGGCAGGATCGTTCAACGGTCTGCATCTTCTCGCCCATGCCCACTCACTTAGCTTTACCGTGTTTCTGCGGACTGATTTTGGGAGCGAAGGCATCGGCATGTGCGGCCTTGGCACCATCGTGATGATGCTGAGCTGGGGAGCCTATGCCAACTGCATTCCCATGTTTGTTTTCTTCCTGCTGTGGCTGGTCGCTTTGATCTTTCAACGGATCAGATCGTTCAGCAATTGGCGTCGAGGGATTGCTATCCACAGCCGCTACAACGGCACGCCATGGCTTTCCAGGCGTCTGTTTCCGCGTGTCTCGGAATTGAACGCCAGGGGCGTTGATGCCTTCATCTGCTTTGCAGTAGGCGGGGTGATAGCACAGTTCAACCAGCCACTTGGCTTGTACATCATGGCCGGATTTTTCTCGGTGATGTTTACCGAGGCAATCATGGTTGAGGCCAACCGCCGCCGACTCCGCCAGATGCGTGACGCGGAAATCGAGCAACGCTACCTCGCCGAGACCTATAAGTCTGGACGTTTCTAATCCCTTCCTCTTTTTGAAAGGTAACTGCCATGTCAGAAGAACAGGACGGCATCTGGAAACAGATGCTTGCCAAACGGGCCGAATGGGCGGCGGAACAACCGTCCCTTTCGGCTGAGCTGAAAGCTATGGGCCGCGAAGCGATCAAAGACATTCGCGGCACCCTCCATCAGGCATATTTCGGGCAGCCGGAACATATGTCTGAGATGGGTACGCCCCTAAACCCTACGCCGCAAATGACGACGCAGGATTTGGGTACGGTCCATGGTTCCTATCAGTCGGAACTCGATTCCTACGCTTCCCGCGCCTCACAACTCGAAACCCAACAGGAGAAAGAACGATGAATCATTTTTCAATGTCCCTTGAGACCATCACCCGCATTAGCCTGCTGCTCGATGTGTTGCTGCTGATGGTCATGACGTCCGGCGTGACCGCTCTGGTTTGCCGGGAGATTTACAAACGCGAGTGACCTTACGCCGGTCTGATTTTCTTTCACCTACGTTCCGTTGTTTCCCATTTCATGAAGGAGTGCATCATGCACACAAGCATCAAGTTCCGTTGTCAGTATTGCGGCACGAAGATCTCTGCCAAAGAGTATCTGGTGGGCAAGTCCCGCCCGTGCCCGTCCTGTTCGTCCCTCGTGAGGGTTCCTGCGAACGTCCCGCCTCAGTTGCCATTGGCCACAACGGCAATGACAGGGGCGATGACAGGTGGGCAGATGTTCCAGCCACCGCTCGCCGAAGCACCGCGATGGCAGCAGATGCTCGCAATGGAAGCCGCGCCTACACAATGTCCGGCACCTTCCATTCCGGTGGAGATTCGACTGCCGGGCAAACTTGGCGGCCTGAAAGCCCGTGTCGATCAGACCACCAGCAACTCGATGGCGATGACGTTCCTCGGTGGGGCGTTGGTTGTTCTCGGGGCCATCTTGTTTTCCTTGCTCGGCATCAAACGCCGGATCGTCTGATGGCCGGATCGCCTGATCGGGGTGTAGCTATTGATTGGTCGTTTAACAGATTTCTCAGATCGGGCGGCAGCGTGTTGCTGCCGTCCCATTTCTTCATGCTTCAAGGAGAGTGTCATGGTCGTAGTCGTATTTCTATTCGCGGGCATGCTGGGCATCGCCTGCTTTCTTTCCTGGTGTGGCTTTCAGCGGATCGCAGCGCACCTGCGAGACAAACCCGATGCAACCCGGGCCGTGGTTGAACATGTCCTGATGCCCCTTCTTGGAAAGACGGGCGGCACAGGACGGTCAAGCAGCCTCGACGCTCCGTCAGCGTCTGCACGTTAGAGCAAATGGTTGATTGCATCAGGCAGAAAAGACTTCTGCCTGATGCCTTCGCCTAAGGAGAGTGTCATGCAAACGGACAGTACCGGATTGGAATCGCGGCTTACCCGTATCGAACAGATGCTTGCCGCATTGGTTGAGGGCCAGCAGGCCCGGCAGTGGTACAGCATCGAAGAGTTTGCCCGGATCGTAGGGCGTTCGACCTATACCTGCCGTCAGTGGTGCCGCAGTGGCCGTGTTACTGCTCGCAAGAAAGATAGCGGACGCGGAGCCTACCTGGCGTGGACCATCTCGCATGCGGAGCTATTGCGTTTTCAGCAGGAGGGCCTTCGCCCCCGACATGACAATGACAACCTGCCTGCCTTGCAGGCGGACGGATAGAAGTGAGGTATCACGATGTCTGAGCACAACGATAAGGAAAGGGACAAGAATCCCAACAAGCCGCCGGGCCGTAAACGGCGGCGGCTTCCCGTCCGTGCGTTCTTTCTGCTGGATGATTCACTGGCAGCGAATGACCAGCATCCGCTGGCGGCATCACCGCCAGCGGTACGTGAGGCAAGTCGGTTGCGGCTCATTGCCAGCGTCCTGGCACGTTTGGCCTCCGCAGGCATGGAAGCGGGCTGACTATCGGTTAAAATAAACGACTTCGGGAAATTGATAGCAGTCTTGAGCGAAAGCGTGGTGACAACGTGCGAAAGAAAAAATCATCAAAGGAGCAACGGCCCCTTCGAATTGCCGGTTATGTCCGCGTGTCATCACAGCGTCAGGCAACCGAAGGCGACAGCCTTGTTGCACAAGAGCATGAAATCGAACAGGAAGTGGAGTCCCGCAAACGACGTGAGGACTGGGATGTCGGCTCTCTGGAGTTCTACATTGATGCAGGCAAGAGTGCAAAAGATCAGAACCGCCCGCAACTCCAGCGATTGAAACGCGACATTGCCGCAGGCAATATCGACGTCGTTATCTGCTTCAAACTCGACCGCATTACCCGCAGCCTCAAAGACTTCGTCGATTTGTGGGCACTCTTTGCCGACCGCGATGTTGATGTGATCTCGCTTCGTGAGAAGTTCGACACGTCGATGCCCACCGGTGAGGCGATGGTTCAACTCATCATGGTCTTCGCTCAGCTAGAGCGGAAGATGACCGCCGAACGTACATTCTCAATCATGCGTGACCGCGCCGACCGGGGTTTGTGGAATGGCGGACATATCGTCGGATACCGTTCCGTGGCTAACGATCCCGGCAATCTGGAAATCGATCCGGAAGCGGCGGAGATCATTCGTCGCATCTTCGACAAGTTCGAGGAACTTGGCTCAGCGGGCGCTGTCACCCGGCATTTGAGTGACCTTGGCATCCGTCTACCGACATACCGCACACGGGCCGACAAACTTCGTGGCGGCAATCTGTTCACCAAACAGAAGGTAATCGGGATTCTTCGCAACACCATCTATCTTGGCCAAATTCGATGGGGCGATTCTGTCCGCGACAATTGCCACGAGCCGATCATTTCGCAAGAACAATTCGACCGCGTGCAATTGGTGATCGGAAAAACGACGCAGCGGCGAATGAATCTTAAAAAGCCCAAGGGCCGCGTTTACTTGCTGTCTGGCCTGCTTCGCTGCCAGTGCGGGGCACACATGGTCGGGGCATCGGCCCACGGCCGGACCGCCAAGAACTTCTATTACGTCTGCACCCGCCAGAACCACGAGGCCGGGAAATACTCGTGCAGCGCTTCGCGACTGCCTGCCGTTGCCCTGGAGAAGGCCATCATCGGGCGTATCGGGCAAATTGGCCGACTGGTCGAGGCACGCGACCGGATTGTATCAGAAGCACTGTCTTGTCTCGGCGGGGAAGCGGAACGTCTTCGCGAAGAGGAGGACCTTTCCCGCAGGAGACTGGCTCAGCTACGCGGCGAATCGACAAAGCTGATCGAGGTGCTCAAATCCTTCGGAGCCAAAGGTCTTGTAAGCGTACAGTCGGAACTGGAGCGGTTGGAGGCAGAGGAAGTCCAGGTCAAAAAGAGTTTGACTGACATCGCCAAACGCCAAGCACCCGTCGAGCGAGTCGGTGAAGATGCGAAAGCGTTCCTCGACACCTGGCATGACATCGGCGAATTGCTGGAATCAGCCACGCCCGAAGAACAGTTGCAGATTCTTCAACACTACATTGAAGTGATTGAACTGGGGGCAATTGACCAGAGCAGCAAGACGGGCACCTACGCCATGCGGCTATTCCCGGAAGTGCGTCCCGATCGGGGCTTCGATTTCGACGCAGACGACAGCCCGGATGACGGAAATCCAAACCCGGAAACGACAAACGGAGCCGTCCCCGAAATCGGAAACGGCTCCGCCTGTGTTAACCTTGGACGGCTTGGTTCGCATAACCGTCCAGAAAGCTCCCCGAGTAGGGCTCGAACCTACGACCTACGGATTAACAGTCCGCCGCTCTACCGATTGAGCTATCGGGGAAAATGTGTGGGCGTAAAATATTTCAAACGAAGATGACTTTCAACCCAACAAGCCAAACATCGTAAGACTTTTTATGAAAACGTCTTGGACATGGCGAGAAGTGCCGGTGAACAATTCTTTTCGGATTATCACCAGCCCACACAAACGCACCACAGCCCACTGATGCGTCTTGTATGGAGAGCAATTTTCGACGTTCTCCAACGTTTCTGGCACGGGGGCATCCGCATGTGGCCCTGCAGATGCCTTCCTTCCGGACACCCTCTCAGCCAGCAGGTTCACCCAAACCTGCTAAAACATTGTTCGTTCAGAGATGGTCGGCTTCATTTGAGATCGCAAGAAGACATCGAGTCCAAAGATTGTTTCGAAAAAGCCCTGATTTCGCCGCAAGGCAATCTGCTCAATCGAGAGATCCTCAGCCGTGGCGACCGAGATCACGATTCGGTTTCTCACCCGACTGCATTCAATCTGACGAATTCGCTGATTACGAGAGGCGTCCAGAGCGAGTGCAATTCGCAGGATCGCGGCGAGCTTGGATACAACGACTCTCCGACTACGATCCATCGAGGCATACGGCTGGTGTGTCGTCTTCGGCATTGAGCGGCGATGGTAGCGGGCAACGAGGCCGACCAACAGCAGATCATCCGCCGTTAACCCGAACAGCGTACTGTTCATGATCAGATACATCGAGTGTTTGTGCATACTCGAGACATTGATGAATGCCCCTGCTTCGTGAAGCGCCGCCGCAACGTACAGTAAGGTTTCAAACCGGTCATCCAGTCCGTGCTCTTTTCGCAGTTGTCGAAACAGCTGCCTGCACAGTTCAGCAACATTGCGGGCGTGATCCTCGTCGACATGGTAACGATGTGCGAGTTCCCAGGTGGCCCGAATGATCTGCTTCTGAAAATCGTCAGTCCACAGGCCGCCTTCAGACATGTCCCGCAACAGTCCGTCGCGGAGATTCATGTTGCAGACGTAAATCTTCGGGACTTCCAGCAGCGATGCAAACTGGAGATTGACCAGCAACGCCGGTCCAACCGTTTCGGCCTCCTGATACGTCAGATGAAACTCACTGACCAGCTGTTCTTCACTGCGTGAGAAGATGTATTCGATAAACTTGGTCAGCTTCGACACTGACAGTTCGATCAGTTTGTCATCCGTCAGCGAGACATTCTCAATCTCCTGCACCGCAAATCGAATGTCCCCACCCATGGCGACCATATTCGCTCCGGTGTGAGACTTGAACTGCTCGTGAAACGGTTCGAGATGACTGTGAATTTCCCCTTCGAGAACGTGCCGGACTTTGTTTCTTGAAACTCGATAAGTGCTGACAAGCTGCTGGAGTCGCAACGACCCGAGACGGAAACCATGAGTGTATGAAACGTTTCCCTGAACAAGAGTCAGCAGTTCCGTGTTCCCGCCTCCGACTTCAACAACAACCGACTCTGATTTGAAAAGAGACGCTCGCTCTTTCAGAAGCGGTTGCACGCTGCGGAAGATAATTCGGTGGACTTCCGCTTCTTCGAGAGTTTCGACCGACAAACCAGTCGCAACGAAGATTCGATCAATAAATGTGATTCTATTCAGCGCTTCCCGTACCGCACTTGTTGCAACAATACGGATATCTTCCTGACGCGTGATGCGATACTCGTCGAGCTTACTGCGGTAACTGCGAAGAACAGAAACGCACTCTTCAATTGTGGTCCGCGAGAGTTCTCCACTGATGAAGGCATCCGTTCCCAGATGAACGGCTTGAGTAAGAGATTCCAAGGTTCGAATTGAACCTTCCGGCTGAATCTCGGCAATCGCCATCCGAATCGCGGATGTCCCGATATCGATCACCGCCACGGTCCGGACACGTTCCTGTGCCCCACGAAAGGAAGTACTCACAACTGGGCTCAATCCACTAAAATATGACCAGAACGGGAGGCAAACGCGGCTCGCTCAACGACTTTTCTCAACGCCCCCATTAGAGCATTTTCACAGCCAGTCTGCACAGGGGACCTTCTACTCGCTGGTGCACCGCGATCCCTTCACACGATCCGGCAAAAGAAATCGGACAACCGACTTGGCGCTAACGAATCGGCTTCCAATCCTCACGAGAACTGGAATTTAACGGGCCTTCCAGAATCATCCCGTCTGGACTCGATTCCACGACACGGTAGGTCATCGATGCCCCGTACTGAGAAACCAGTCGATCCACATTGGCCTGGGGTACTCCACTGACGACGGTATGAGTGAGCAGATTCCCCTTCAGAGTCCAATTCAGATTCAACGTCAGTTCTTTGCCGTAGATCAGGCTAGTCAAAAAATCGAGCGTCACTTTCATTGAGGCCGTCCCGTCCGGGCGGATATCAATCTCCCGGCGGATACTCTGATCGAGCAACCATCGCCCGACCAGATTGTCATCGGAAACCACAACCTCTGCAGAATTAACTGTCACCTTGCCCGCAGAATCAGGGACCTCTTTCACCCCTTCAACGCCAGACTGTCCGCGCACTTCAACCTGATCACTCCCAATGGTGCGCTGCCCGGTAGAGGAATCAGGAACGCCGGCTGTGATCTGTCGGGTTGGAGTCGATACGAATGTCCAAACTCCGGCCAGCAGTAGTCCCAGCAACATCCCCTTCCAATAGATGGACCCATAAGGAGACCCGCTGAGATGCTGATTCAACTGGAGTCGCGAGTAATAGGAGTGCAGGCCCATAATATTTACCGCAGGGTCCGTGACAGTCAGAAGATAGGACAATTGGCAGGTGGAATATTCCGCGTCGGCAACAATCGTTGTAACTCGGTCTAACTAAAGAGTGTCGCAGGATTTCAGGAAGTCAATACCGTCCTTCATTTTACATTGAATCGGACTTACGCCACAATCGCAATTAACGAGTGTTTATGAGTTGAAGGGTTGTAGGGCAAATACCGCCTTCGTGATGAATTGGAGACTGATTCGTCCCGGGATCGTCAGGGAAACTCGCATGTGATCCAGACCACAACGGATCTCCTGAGTGACTCCCTGAACGCGACAATTCTGTAACATCAACCGAGATAAAGTATCTTGATCGCTCACGCACACTTTCACCGCATCCGCAAGCCACCAAAAACGTTATGAACGTTGCTGGAGCTGAAACTGAGTGAAAGAATCAGCGTGAGTGAGATTGACTGAATTTCCCCTCACAGGAAGCAACGATGCTGAGACCACTGTTGTGTCTGGCTGCAGTTTGTATGTGGCATTCCATCATGCCGCATTCTGGCTCCGCAGCAGAGCCATTGACCTTCAATCAAGGCGACAAGATTGTCGTCATCGGCAACACGCTGGCCGAGCGGCAGCAGTATTACAACAACTTTGAAACCCTGCTTCATGCACGGTTCCCGGACAAGCAACTCGTCTACCGCAATCTGGGTTGGTCTGGCGATTCCATTACGCTGCGACTTCGGTCACAGGATTTTCAGGATCACGGCCACACGCTGATCGACCATCAGCCAAACGTGATTTTTGCCTTCTTCGGATATAACGAATCGTTTGCTGGAGAAGCGGGAATCCCGGCCTTCAAGCAGGAACTGGAGAAGTTTCTGGCAGGTTTGAAGCAACTCAAATACCCCACTCACACTTATCCTGTCGGGAAGTTCGAACCGAACGAACAGGACAAGCAAGGGGAAGTGAAAGTTGCTCCGCGAATCATCCTGTTTTCGCCAATTGCCAACGAAGATCTGCCCGGCACTGGCGTCAAGGCGGCAACTCGCAACAACAAGAACATCGCTCTTTACGTTGGGGCAATGGAGAAGGTCGCAGCGAAGGCGGACGTCCAGTTCGTGAATCTCTTCCAGCCAACTGAACCGCTGCTTGATGACTCGAAGACGCAACTGACAATCAACGGTTGCCACCTGACGGATGCAGGAGATGAAGCACTCGCCAAAATTCTCGATCAAGAGTTGTTTGGCACTCCAGTCAAGACTGCACCTGAAGCATTGAAGGCCATCAAAAAGGAAATCACCGAGAAGAACAAGCAGTTCTTCTATGATTATCGAGCCGTCAACGGATACTACATCTACGGCGGACGCAAGAAGCCGTTCGGAGTCGTGAACTTCCCGCCTGAGTTCGAAAAGCTGCGAAAGATGATTGCCAATCGCGATCAGCGCGTCTGGGGGGCATCTCAGGGAAAACAGCTTCCAGCCAAAATCGACGATTCAAACACAGGCGAACTGCCTGCCATTGAAACCAACTTCACAAAAGAAATTGCCATCACTCCGCCACAGGAAGCATTGAAGAGCTTCACTGTTGCAGAGGGGTTTGAGGTCAACCTGTTTGCTTCAGAGGTTGAATTCCCTGAGCTGCAGAATCCGGTTTCAATGACCTTCGATGCAGAAGGACGAATTTGGGTCACAACGAATGCCGCATATCCTCAGTATCTGCCCGGCGTCCCGGTGAATGACAAGATCCTGATCCTGTCCGACAAGGACGGCGATGGAAAAGCTGATCACCAGCAGATTTTCGCAGAAAACCTGTATATTCCAATTGGAGTCGAACTCGCCGACGGTGGGGCGTATGTCTCTGCTCAACCCAACATGCTGTTCCTGAAAGATACTGACGGAGACGGCAAGGCCGACAAGCAGGAATATGTTCTGCACGGGCTCGATTCCGGCGATTCTCACCATGCGTTGCATGCGTTTGAATGGGGACCAGGTGGAGAGCTCTATTTTGCGGAAGGGATCTTCCATCACTCACAGATTGAATCCCCATTCGGACTGACCCGTTCAGCCAATGCTGCGGTTTATCGTTTTGATCCGAAGTCTTCACACTTCAGCAATTTCGTCTCGTACACGTTCGCCAATCCGTGGGGGCAGATCTTCGACAAATGGGGACAAAACCTGATTGCCGACGCCTCTGGCGGAAACAACTACATTGCAGGTCCTTTCTCTGGGGACATCGACTTCCCACGGAAGCATCCAGGGATGAAGCAGTTCCTGGAGAAGCAATGGCGGCCGACCTGTGGCTGCGAAATCGTTTCGTCCCGAAACTTCCCGGACGAGATGCAGGGTGACTTCCTCCTGAATAACTGCATCGGCTTTCAGGGAGTGTTGCAATACCGCCTGCGTGAAGAAGGGTCTGGCTACCATGCAGATCCGGTCAGTCCACTGCTGCGTTCATCCGACCCGAACTTCCGTCCTGTTGATATTCAATTTGGACCTGATGGAGCCCTGTATCTCCTCGACTGGTACAATCCGCTCGTTGGCCATATGCAGCACTCGATTCGCGACCCGAACCGTTCTAAGATTCATGGGCGAATCTGGCGCATCAGCTACAAAGGCAAACCACTCGTCAAACCAGCCAAGATTGCAGGCGAGTCCGAAGAGAATCTTGTCAAACTGCTGAGCAGCTACGAAGACCGGACTCGATACCGTGTTCGTCGCGAACTCCGTGACCGAGATCCAAAGAAAGTAGTGGCCGCTGTCGATCAGTGGATCGCCCAGCTATCACCTGAATCCGCTGACTACGAGCGTATGCTGCTCGAAGGCTTCTGGGTGAAGCAACAAGTCGCCGTGCTTGATGTCAAGTTGCTGAACAAACTGCTTGAAGCAAAGAGCGGACACGCACGCGCCGCTGCCGTTCGCGCAGTCAGTTATTCAATTGATCAGCTCGACCAACCACTGGAGATTCTGCAGAAGGCGGTCAATGATGAGTTCCCACGCGTGCGTCTTGAAGCAATTCGCGCACTGAGCTTCTTCGACAGTCAGGAAGCATTGGACGTCACTGTTGAAGCCCTGCTGCACGAACAGGATGTCTACCTGGAATACGTCTTCAAAGAGACCCAGGAAACACTTCAGCGAAGGATCAGTGCCAAGACATCGGAGTCGAAGTAATTCAGAATGCTTTCACCGGGAAGCACTGATTCATAAGACTTGATTGAATCTGGGACCGCCGAAGAGATCTCTTCGACGGTCCTTTTCTTTTGAGAATCCAATCGGCCTGCTTACCATCACCGGAGACTATTTCCGGGATTCGAATGGGCGATTGAGTGACGTATAGAGAACCAGATTTACAATCTGCCCGGTCGCCGCGAAGTTCTTGATGCGACGACGTGCTTCCCACGTTCCCAGCGCCGGAGAGTAACCATGCTGATGATCAATCAGATTGAGCGCCGCGCGCAAATCGGCATGGGTCCACTCGGATCTTCCATCGGAAGCTGCCAGCCATTTTGCAATCCAGAGAGTCGCAGCAAATGCGAGAGCCAAAGCCTGAAATCCTTCTGTCATCGGCTGGTCATAATAGGCCGGCCCACAGAAATGAAGCCCCTGAATCTTCACGCGAAAGTATCGTCTGAACATCTCCACCGAACGGTCTGGAAGCTCGCCAAAGGATTCATCCAGGGTCTGAATAGGAACCGGCTTTAATCCTTCACCCAATGAAGGCAAATCCCCACCGGTAAGTCCCGCCAGTTGAACTGCAGTTTTCAGCAGTTCAAAACGTCCGCGAATCGAAGTGTCGATGTTCGCTTCCGTGTCTTTTCGAGCATATCGCCCGGCCAACTGTCGAAATTGTATTCGAGTAATAAGTTCCGTAATCGGCCGTGTTTCTGGCAACATCGGGAGTTCGACGGCGGACGCTTCTTTCAACAACGTCAGCAGCTCAGCCAGACGTTCTCCAGAGATCTTTTTAAACTTGGCCTGTTGAACCAGATCCATCCAGAAAAGAGCACGCAGCAGCTGCAATTGAACAGGCGTCTCTGAATCAGCAAACGCACCGTCCAACGCCTCGATGACAACCATCGTGTCTGACCAGATCAGGCGCGTCTTGTCAGTCAGCAACGGTGCTTCAGGCCAGCGATACGGCTTGGGAAGAACGCCGTCCGCAAGAGCCGCAATTTCCTTCTGCTGCTTCTGGACGGGTGCACCGAGGTTGTCGGCGACAGACGGGCAACTGAATCGAAGACTGACGGTAACGCCATCTCCACTGGGGTGAAAGACGTATGGATAGAGTCGACAGGCAAGCGGCTTGGCGGCTTCACCAAATTTTCCATGGATCCGGCAGAGCCCTTGATCGTCCAGAAAAACACAGCCTCCGTCGGCCTGATGGGCCAGTCGAATGCGAGGTTTTGCAAACCAGCTGCGTTCCGTATTGAAAATCGGCTGATCCGCGGGAATCCCTTGAGCAGGCGTCCAATTCTGGGCAAGAATACGATCCCGTTCTTCCTCCGTGATATAAATGGCGTGTTCCCGGCAGCAGCCTCCACAATTGTGGCAGCTCCAGTTCTGCAGAATTGGAAGATGAATCGGAATTGTCCCCATGCCGTAATCATGGCTGTGACGGGCAGTTTCGTCTATTGTTTGGCAGCAGAAATTCCCACCGAAGATTCTCGCGAACTTTGAATTGGGAAGAATTGTCTTCTGTGAAACGAATGATCAACGCATACAATAACGTTTGGACAACAAGTTCAGTGAGAATGACCATGAAGGCGGAATGCCGAAATGGACTCACTGATTAATGAAAATCGCAGTTACGACGCGATCTCAACTATATTTGATAAGGAGCCCGATTTGGGTGAACCACATCGAGAATCTCTACAAGTCAATTCCCGAAAATGCATTCTGGTCGCGGTGCGCGATCCCGATATCGCAAAACAGAAGGAACACATCTTTGAAGAGATTGAAGGGTTAGTCGAAACAGCTGGTACTGAAGTCTTGGGCACTCTCTTTCAGGCTCGAGACAAACCTGATCCTGCATCCTACCTTGGAAAAGGAAAACTGCAGGAATTAAAGGAATTGATCGGGGCGACAGGCGCTGACCTGATTGTCTTCGACAACCACCTTTCCCCATCTCAGGGGAAGCATATTGAAGAAACAACAAAGTGTCAGGTAGTGGATCGAAGCGAAGTCATTCTGGACATCTTCGCGACCCACGCCAGTTCGTTTGAGGCACAGCTGCAAGTGGAATTGGCGCAGCTGTTGTATCTACGTCCTCGCCTGACCCGCATGTGGACCCACCTTGAACGTATTGAAGGGGGGATCGGCAGCGGTCGTGGTCCTGGGGAAAAGCAGCTGGAAACAGACCGACGACTCGTTGACAAGCGTATTGACGAACTCAAACGCAAACTCAAAGCCGTCGAAGAACGCCGGGAAATGCAGGCGTCGAGCCGAACCTCGCATGTGTCCGTTTCCCTCGTGGGATATACGAATGCCGGGAAAAGCACGTTAATGAACGCGCTGACCGGAGCGGATGTTTACATCGCGAATAAACTCTTCGCCACGCTCGACACAAAAACCCGAAAGTGGAAAGTTCCACGCTGGGGTGAAGTGTTGCTGAGTGACACCGTCGGTTTTATTCGAGACTTGCCGCACCATCTGGTCGCATCGTTCAAATCGACTTTGGCAGAAGCCCGTCACGCCGATCTCTTGCTGCACGTTGTGGATGTCAGCCATCCTCAGGCCGAACAGCATATTGAGACCGTCAATAAAGTGCTGGCCGAGTTGAAAGTCGATGCCAGCGAATCGATTCTTGTCTTGAATAAAGTCGATGCGGCCCCGGATCGGGCCTGGGTCGACGTCATGCGATCCCGACACCCGAACTCGGTGACGGTGAGTGCGCGAGACAAGATCGGACTGGATAAACTGGCTCAGATGGTCTCTGACCGTTTAAGCAGCGGCTTCCTTGAGGTGCTGATAACGGCGGATGTCGGCAACGGTAAAGTTCATTCTTTCCTCGTTGAACACTCCGAAGTGGTGAGCACCGACTATCAGGAAGAGAAGGTCGTTTATCAGTGCCGGATCGCCAAACGGTTTGTCCATCTCGTTGAGAAAATCGGGGCGTCTATCACGACCCTCGATGGCCAACCGATCGCCAGAAAGCAAGAAGTGATTTACGAGTTAACCGAGAATCCCGCCTGATTCGGTGAGCGAGCGACTCAAGAATGCAAACGCGGTTGGCAGTCACAATTTGACCGCCAACCGCGTTCTTCTTTTGATCACAGACAACTGACTTCAGATGTCTGACTTCGGACATCAGGTTCGACGGTTACCACTTCACTGGCTTTGGATAAATTGAAGCGGTGGTCTGCAACTGGTGCCAATACGGATAGGCCAACGGACGGCGGCTGGCGTTATCCAGTTTCTCGACCTGCTCTGCAGTTAAGCTCCAACCAACAGCACCCAGATTCTCACGAAGTTGCTCTTCGTTTCGAGCACCCACCACGATGTTCACGACACTTGGACGTTGCAGCAGCCAGTTCAAAGCGACCTGACTCGTGCTCTTCCCCGTCTCTGAGGCCACTTCGTCCAGCGCGTCCACGACGTTATACAGGTATTCCTGATCGACTTGAGGACCACCGACATCTCCTCCTGATTTCAGACGTCCCTCTGGCATCGGCTGCCCCCGACGAATCTTTCCGGTCAGACGCCCCCAGCCCAATGGACTCCAGACCATGAGCCCGAGCCCTTGGTCGAGAGCAAGCGGCATCAGTTCCCATTCGTAGTCGCGTCCGACCAGCGAATAATACCCCTGATAAGCAACGTACCGCCCGAGTCCATACTTTTCGGATGTCGCCAACGCTTTCATGACGTGCCACCCGGAATAATTCGAGCAGCCAATGTATCGAATCTTCCCTGCTCGAATGAGATCGTCCAACACCCCCAGTGTTTCCTCAACTGGAGTCAGCCCGTCAAATCCATGCATGAAGTAGACGTCGAGATAATCTGTATCAAGACGTTTCAAGCTGTCTTCGCAGGCCTTCAACAAATGCTGGCGAGACGAACCTCGTTCATTCGGCCCGTCGCCCATTGGGAAGGTCGCCTTTGAGGAAATAATCGCTTTATCACGTCGTCCTTTCAGAGCGGCTCCCAGGACGCGTTCCGACTCCCCTTTGGAATACACGTTCGCAGTGTCGAAGAAGTTGACACCATGTTCGAGACAGACATCAACCAGTCGAGTTGCCTCTTTCGCGTCTGTATCTCCCCACTTCTTGAAGAACTCCGTTGTCCCACCAAACGTCCCTGTTCCGAGACTCAATACTGGAACCTGTAAACCGGACTTTCCAAACTGACGGTATTCCACTTTGTACTCCTTAAGGCGACTTGTCCTACCGTGAAATCAATCGGAATCCAACCTGAGCCGACGGCATGAACACGACGACTTCACCGACATCGTCTCTCTCATGCAGAAAAGATGAATTTGAACCCTCTGCTCCCGCGATTTCCAGAAATCCCGAGTGTGATTCGATCCGTGCACAGCGACTTGTTCACTTCGATTGATCATGAGCCGGCGAAGCAGGTCGGGACCGAATTCTCTCACACGCAAAACCTCTCCATCTTGGTCATCTTCCACCGACCGCCAACACGGTCAAGCAGGTAATCTCGAAAACGCCTGCGAATGAATCAGATTTGCAAACGTCAGCAGGCTCGACAAGTGCCCATACCGTTGCTGAAAATAGATCTGATTCCGACTTCTTGTGGCACGACTGCTGTGTGGCCGCAGGAACGCCCGAACTGGTTTAAAGGTGATTCTTCAATGACTCGGCATACCTTGTTCTTCTTCGCATTGATGCTTGCCGTCTCATCGACTGCGACAGGTGTTCCCGTTTATGCAGCAGAACGGCTTCCCTGGCCTGACAAGCAAGGCCCAAATCACGATTGCCACGTCCCCGCTGAAGATGCCAAAGGCCTGCCAACGGAATGGGACGATGCGACCGGGCGAAACATTGCTCTGAAGATCCCGCTGGAAGGTCACGGACTTTCCAGCCCCATCATCGGTCTCGGGCGGGTCTGGATGACCTCTGCCAATGCTGAAGGGACACAGCAATATCTTTATTGCCTGGATGAAAAGACCGGTGAAGTTCTTGCTCACAGATTGCTGTTCGAAAACGTCGATCCAGAGCCTCTCTTCAACAAGGTCAACACGTACGCTTCCCCCTCCTGCATCCTCGAACAAGAGGCGTTGTATGTCCATTTTGGAACATACGGGACAGCGAGGATCGACACGAAAACTTACGAGACCGTCTGGGAGCGGAGAGACATCAATTGCCAGCATTTTCGTGGCCCCGGTTCCTCACCGGCGATCTACAACGATCTGATTTACCTCACGATGGATGGGATCGATCACCAGTTTGTTATCGCATTGAACAAGAAGACAGGGGAAACGGTCTGGAAAGTTGATCGAGCAACCAAGTTTGAGGACGTCGACGATAAGGGAAACGCACGCGCAGGGGGAGACTATCGCAAAGCCTATGGCACTCCGATGCTCATCGAAATTGATGACCGCATGCAACTGGTTTCACCGGGAGCCCAAACCGCTTTCGGCTATGACGCAAAGACCGGCGAAGAGATCTGGCGACTGCCGTACCCGACTCCGAATGCATCATGCCGTCCCCTGCTCTACAAAGACCACCTCGTCGTTCACTCAGGATCAGTGCGTGCACGTCTGATCTGCATTCGGCTGGATCAAACGACTTTGGGGGACGTCGGAAGATCACATTTCATCTGGGAGCGAGACAAGCTTAACAGCGACCTGTCATGCCCTGTTTTAGTCGGGGACAAGATCTACATGATCGCCAGTAACGGGGCTGCTTTCTGCCTCGACGTGACAACCGGCGAAGAGCTTTCCCGAGCGAGAATCAAAGGGACTTTCATCTCGTCCCCCCTCGTCGCCAATAACCTGGTGTACTACACGAACGAAGAAGGGACGACCACAGTCATCAAGGCAGATCCCGAGATGGAGATTGTGGCAAAAAATCAGATCGACGATATCGTTCGCTCATCACCCTCCGCAGCAAATGGCTCAATCTGGATTCGTGGTGACAAGCATCTCTACAAGATCACAAGCGAGACTCGATAAGCCTGCGGGAGCACTCGCATCAACATCCAATCGCCACGAGTGAGAGAACGATTCGAACATGAATAAGATCATTGAAGTCGAAACGGTACGCCTACGACTACGGCAGTGGCTTCCATCCGATTTCGAACCATTTGCAGATCTCAATGCTGACCCGCGCGTCATGGAGTTCTTTCCATCGACGCTCTCTCGTGACGCGAGCTACGCAGCGGCCGAACGCTGGCAGACCCTGATCGCGAATCAAGGATGGGGACCGTGGGCGGTGGAACTTCGAGAGACTGGGACCTTTATTGGCTTCGTTGGTCTAAAAGAACCGTCACCGCCACTTCACTTCAGTCCCTGTGTGGAAGTTGCATGGAGACTGGCACAAGCGTATTGGGGGAAGGGCTATGCAACTGAGGCCGCGAATGCCGCACTTAAGATCGGATTTGAGCAACTCCAGCTCAATGAGATCGTCTCTTTCACCGCAGTCATCAACAAACGATCTCAGGCGGTCATGAAGCGGCTGGCAATGCAGGAAGCTCCAACAACGTTCATGCACCCTGCCGTCTCAGAAGAGAGTCCATTGAGTGAACATTGCCTTTATCGACTCTCTCGCCGTGACTGGATGGCACGTCAATTGACTTGAGCTCTGCCTGAAACCTTGTCAGGAACGAAAAAAGGCTCCCGGAGACGAATCTCAGGGAGCCATTTGAAAATCAGCATTTGACCCGATCAGGTCAGATCGTGCTTTACGCAAACTCTGGTCGACGGCGATGCAGTTGATCTTTGAGTCGCGAAACAATGCTCGAGTGCATCTGGCTGACGCGGCTTTCTGAAAGCCCGAGCGTCTGCCCGATTTCTTTCATCGTCAGTTCTTCATAATAATAAAGAATGATAATGAGACGTTCGTTGCGGTTGAGACCTTTAGTGACGAGTTTCATCACGTCGCGTTTCTGGATGCCCAAGGTCGGGTCTTCACCCTTTTGATCCTCGACGACATCGATCTCGCGAACGTCTTTGTAACTGTCCGTCTCGTACCACTTCTTATTCAGACTGACCAGACTGACAGCACTCGCCTCGGTTTTGAGTTTATCAAAATCGTCGAGTGACAGCTCCATCTTGGCCGCCAGTTCAATGTCCGTCGGTGGACGACCGTGGGCAGCTTCAAGCTCCTTACGGGCAGCTTCGAGCTTGCTGGCTTTGCTACGAACAAGTCGTGGCACCCAGTCCATGGTCCGCAGTTCGTCGAGCATCGCTCCACGAATACGCGGGACACAGTATGTTTCAAATTTAACGCCTCGGTCCATGTCGAACGCTTCGATCGCGTCCATCAGGCCGAAGACGCCAGCGGAGATGAGATCGTTGAGATCCACCCCATCTGGAAGCTTCGCCCAAACTCGTTCCGCATTAAAACGAACGAGTGGGAAATAGTTTTCAATCAACCGGTTCCGCAGCTCCTGGTTCGTCTGGTCTTTTTTGAATTCTAGCCAGACTGCCTGGATATCGATTTTGACCCTCGTGGTCATAAAACTCCTCCGTGACCTCGTGCCATCGCTGCAGCCGTTTCGGAGCGGTGTTCCATGGAGTTGAAGCGGACTCCTCCATGATTATTTCTACACCGATCCTTGATCATTTTATCGACCCAGCGCGAGAAGTAATTGAGTTCGAATGGTAAAGATGTCGCAATTGATACAAATTCACATAACAATGGATCCAATCAATTAGTACGTCGGCAACTTCTGCTGAAGCCTGTTTACAGCCGTCTCTTGCGGCCTGTCAGGATCAAATGCGAGGTGTCCGGTTGAGTTCGTTGAATTGGGAGCGGAGAAATATCCGAGACCACGCTTGAGTGTCCAGTTGCCTCGTCGGAATTGTCATGACAGGACTGTGTTCAGCGCAGAACTTGCCGACATGCTCGACGCTCCAAACCCGTTCTAATTGGAATGCGCAGAACCTGCTGGTGGACCCACCACAAACAGGTGTCTCTTCGGAATTTGAACGCTTCCCCCTTGATCATCCAAAGTGCTAGCAGAGGTGAGGATCCAAACCAGTCCTGGCAGGATGTCTCTCCGGCGAGATCGACCGATGGGATGCGATACAGAATCAACAGGCATTCTTCTGATCTGGTATCTGGGGGACTGTAGGGAACTGCAACTGCCGAGATTTCTGAACTTCATCAGAAACAGACCAACCCGGAACGCTTTCTGTTTGAGTCTCTCACATCAATCACGGTAGAATGGACGGAGTTCCGTCCCTGTTATGGCGCATCGGATGTTCTCTTCACTCGCCAAAATTGCCGGTATCGCATTCGGGGCAGTGCTGTTCACAACAGTCGCTGACGCCGATGTCGTCCGCTTGCGGAGTGGAGGGGAGGTTCGTGGTCGAATCATAGAAGCAGTTTCGGCAACTCCCGCCGGTAAGAGCGTGAAAAGCTCCCAGCCTTCTCCGCCGACCGTGATTGAAACGCGGTCTGGCACAAAAGTCACACTCGAAGGCGAAGAGATCGATTTCGTTGCGAGACGAAACGAACTCAGCGAAGAGTATGTCACCCGATCTCGCCAGATTGAGCAGACAGTTGAAGCCCATCTGGAACTCGCTGAGTGGTGCCGAGTAAACGGACTGCTCGACCAGCGACAGGAACAACTGGAGCAGGTTCTCAATTATGATCCTGACCATGAAGAAGCCCGTCGGGTATTAGGCTACGTCCGGCACTTTGGCAGATGGATGACCAAAGACGACGTCATGACTGAACGTGGCTATTTCCGCTATCAGGGGAAATGGGTCACCAGGCAGGAACTTGATCTTCTCGAAGCGAACTCGGCAAAGAAGTCAAAAGAGGGAGAATGGAAAGGGAAGATCCGCGGCTGGATGGCGGCAATCGCTTCCGGAGTTCAAGACCGTCAGATGAAAGCAATTGCGGAACTCCAGCAGATTCGAGATCCCGACGCTTTGAATCCGCTGATGCAGATGATGTCGCAACACGAATCAAACGACATCCGGCTTCTCTATATACAGATCCTCAAACAGATCGACAGCAATCAGGCAATCACGCCTCTTGTCGATCGCCTGCTGAATGACCCCAGTGATCTGGTCCGCTCAAATGCCCTGCGAGCAATTGTCCCGACTCGGACCCGTCTTGGGGTTCCAATCATCATTACAGGTCTGTCAAACCGGTCGAATCTGGTTGTGAGGCGAGCCGCTGAAGCGTTGGGCGAGATTGGCGACACGCGAGCGGTGCCGGCGCTGATCGAAGCTTTGGTGACGACCCACTACTATAATATTGATGTTCCGACCCCCATCGGAGGAGGTTCAGGAATCACCGTCGGACGCGATCGAAGACCGTTCACAACAAACCTGCCTCCGGAAGTTGAGATTGCTGCACGAACCGGGCAGCTCCCCTACGGAGTGATTCAGAATCCGACCACTCCCATCGTCATGCAGCGAGTCACCGTTTCCGAAGACCTGAAGAACCCGACCGTTCTTGAGGCACTGGTCAAGCTGACCGGCCAGGACCTTGGCTATAACGAGCGTGACTGGCACGTCTGGTGGGCGATTCAGAAATCTCCATAATCCAATTCACAACTCACCTCTTCCATCCGGCCATCCAGTCACTCTCTGTTGAGGCCGCCTCTTCTTCAGGCACGCGAAACCTGCATCGTCATTCAGATTGACTCCGCCAACTTTCAGAAATCAACACTTCACTACACTCTGATTTGTCGTCAAGACAGGCTCTGTGCGGTAGGCTGGAGACGGTTTCAAATTGAACAGTTAGCTTGAAGCCAGTGCTCGCGCGGCACCGGTAGCCGCGCCGGAGCTGCACTGTTCTTTCTGATATTGGAAGCCGTGTCGTGTTCGAGCAACTTCTTGAATGCAGAGTTCATTCTGGCCGTTCAATTCGACGCAGCGTCACATTGATGCCCTTCAACCGGTCTGTGGGAAGACCTGCGCATCCCTGCCGACTTTCCAGTTTGGTTGTTCCGCTCATCGTCTTTCAGTTTCTTTTGAACGGTTTTGACTCTACTGCAAACGCAGATCCATTCAGTTCGGCAGTTCGCCCGACTGAAGCACTTTCTCCCGAAGAGGAGCAACTGGCTCTGGAAGTTCCCTCAGGATTTCAGATTCAACTCTTTGCTTCAGAGCCGCAAATTCAGAAGCCAATCAACATGGCCTTTGATGCTCGGGGGCGAATGTGGGTGAGTGGAACTCAGGATTATCCATTCGTCAATCGAGACAGTCCCGGCGACAGTATTCGCATACTCGAAGACACTGACGGAGATGGAAAGGCGGACCGGGTCACGACATTTGTTGACGGCATCACTCATCCAATGGGGTTATTGCCATACAAGGACGGTGTCATCGCCTTTTGCATTCCGAACATCTATTTCTTTCGCGACACAGATGGAGACGGTCGTTGCGACTCCCGCGAGTTCCTGTTCGGGCCGTTTGACTACTCTCGCGACTCGCATGGCTTGAACAATGGCTTCCGTCTCGGCTTTGATGGCTGGATCTACGCATGTCATGGATTCAACAATCATTCCGTGGTACGTGGGCCGGACGGGAATGTTCTCGATGTGAACAGTGGAAGCATCTATCGCTTTCGCCCGGATGGAAGCCGTATTGAGCGATACACCTATGGTCAGGTCAATCCATTTGGGATGACATTCGACAAACATGGAGACCTCTTCAGTTCCGATTGCCATACGAAGCCGTTGATGCTGATGTTCCGCGAAGGTCAATATCCGAGCTTCGGTCGACAACACGATGGTCTCGGATTCGCCCCTGAGGTGCTGACTCACAGTCATGGGTCAACTGCGATTGCCGGTGTCGCGCAGGCGAGTGATCCTTCATTCCCTGAGGGATTTCGGGATCACTTCTATGTTGGCAATGTCATGACCAGTCGAGTCAATCGGGACTCGCTTGTTGTTTCCGGCTCATCAGTACGTGCAGTGGAACAACCGGACTTTGTGATTTCCAAAGATCCATGGTTTCGTCCAGTCGACATTCAACTTGGCCCCGACGGCGCCTTGTACATCGCCGATTTTTACAACCGGATTATTGGTCACTATGAAGTTGCACTCGACCATACTGGCCGCGACCGTCACCGAGGAAGAATCTGGCGAATCACCTACGTCGGGGAGAAAGCGAATTCCTCTTCAGCCCAACGATCACGCACGCTTAACGGAGTCACAGATCTGACTCGTGCTGACATCGACACACTGATCGACGAATCACAGACGGCGAACATCCCCAGAAAATTGCAGGTCATCACCGCTTTAATGGATCGTCTGCAGGGAAATGCGAAACGAGAGGCGGTCTCCGCAATCCGCCTCCAACTGGCACGCAGCGACCTCAGCGACGAAAGGCGTATTGCCTTGCTTTGGGCATTGTATCGTGCAGAGAACCTCCTTGAAGACGACATTCTGGATGCAGCAAATTCCTCTTCGGAGCTCGTGCGAATTCATTCCCAAAGGATTCTTGCCGACGATCCGAAATGGTCTCCGACAAAGCGAAAAGCTGTGATCACGGCACTTGATGACTCCAGTCAATTCGTTCAACGTTCAGCCGGAGATGCTTTGGCTCGACATCCGCACCCGGAACACATTCAGCCACTCTTAAAGCATTGGCAATCCGTTCCTGACTCAGATCCAATGCTGAATTACCAACTCAAGCTCGCATTAAGAAACCAACTGACAATCCCGGGGACGCTCACTGGTCTTTTGAAAGCCGACTTGTCTGAGCAAGATCGAAAATCCCTTTCAACGATTGCGATGGGGCTGAACACACCGGATTCAGCGGCGTTCTTTTTGGAGATGGATCCTGAAACGCTGTTCAGTCAGATCCCTCCTGAGGAAGTTGTGAATCGAATTGCCCGCTGGGCGACACCTGAGCAGACCGGCAAGCTAGTTCAACGAATTCGCTCGCAGTGGGAAGACGATCCAGCCTTGCAGATGCAGTTGTTGGTCAAACTTCAGGACGGACTTCGTGCACAAGGGGTAGAACCTCCGCCGGTCGTCGTTAACTGGGCCAGAAGCCTGATTCACGCGATGCTTGTCCGCTATCAAGACGCTCCTCAATGGAAAATCATTGCCACGCCGCCGGAAAGCCCCGTGACCTGGGACTATGAACCGCGCACTTCCGCAGATGGGAAGACTCACTTCAAGATGCTGAGCAGTCTGGCAGGTGGGGAAGCCTCCGTTTCAAAACTTGTCTCTTCCGAGTTTTCACTGCCAGCCGAGTTCCGCTTCCTGATCTGCGGGCATCTGGGATCACCTCAAAGCGCTCCGCGACCAGACAACTTCGCCCGTCTCGTCCTCGTTGAAGGTGAACAGGAACTGGCAAGAGCATTGCCACCCCGCAGTGATATTCCGCAGGAAATTGTCTGGAAGTTTGCAGACAAGATTGGACAGAAGGTCCGTTTCGAAGTCGTCGACGGATTGAACCTGGATTCATTCGCATGGATTGCGGTGGGCGGTATCGATGCAAGTATTCTTGAATTGCCGCGAACGGAACTGGTTCGTGATTCACGCGAGTTGAAACTTGCACTCGAACAGATAAGACAGCTCAACCAACAGGAGTTTGAACCTCAGATCATCCATCTGATCCAAAGCGGCCGGTACGATTTCACCGTTCGAGCTCTGGCACTTCAGTCGCTCGCTGGCATTCAGAATGACGTCATCCCGGTCACGCTTGCCAACATCTGTTCACTCCCCGTGTTGACTCCGACTCTCCGCGGCAAGATCGAGGATGCGATTCTTTCCAAATCATCAGGCGACCAGTCTGAGCTTTTAAAAGAGTTCTGTAAAACACTTTCGACCAGAGAACAACTTTTGATCGCACAAGCCATGCTCGGCCAGCAGGGTGGCACTTCACTGATTCTCAATTACTGCGAGTCAGGAATTCTTTCAGCAAGAATCCTGCAAAGCTCAGCCATTCGGCCCCAGTTTGAAAATTCGAAATCGATCGACGAGAAGACCCGATTCGCAGAACTCCTCAAGTCGGTGAAGCCTTCGAACGAATCTATTGACCAAGCGATCTCGGATCTTGGTCAGCGTTTGAAACAGCAGCAATTCGATCCCGCGGGTGGCCGAAAAGTGTTTGAAGCCAAATGTGCCACCTGCCATCAGATCCAAGGCGTTGGCAAAGTGATCGGGCCCCAACTCGACGGCATCGGCACCCGGGGAACAGAGCGTCTTCTCGAAGACATCCTTGACCCGAACCGAAACATCGACGAAGCGTTCCGCAGCCGAACTTATGTCCTGGAAGACGGAAAGATTCATACCGGCGTCTTCCGTCGCGAGGATGGAGCACTCGTCGTTATCGCGAACAATAGCGGGAACGAAGTCTCATTCGTGAAGGATCACATCGAACAGCAGGTCTCGTCCAAAGTCTCCATCATGCCAGACAACTGGAAAGAGGTCTTGAGCGACGACGAGATCTGTTCCCTGCTCTCCTATCTGCTCAATCAGAAGAACTCGCGATAACGAACATTCGGAAAAGCGGATTGGCACTTCTCAGATCAGCCATTCGAAATCATGTCACACATCTGGTGCGCAGAAATCAGCCTTTCTCCAGTCGAGAAGGCTGCGGCGAGTCGACTTGAGAGATCGAATCGGCCTAGAAAAATTCGTCGGTCTGGAGATCGTTCTCTGTGAGCAGATGGTGCCCTTTGTCCTGAAGAATCTGTCTCGCGACATCAATATTATCGACGTAAAGGGCAATCGCCCCGCGCCGGGAACGCCTGTAGAGCAATGGATACGTGTACGCGATATTGATTTCGGCCGAGACCAGCGTTCGAAAAATCGAACCAAACGGGTCGTACTCATCTGGGAGCTCGACTCCCAAGATGTCGTTCTCAATCACCGTGAAATCGGTGAGAGAAAGAATCTCACGGACGCGGTCGGTGTCATTCGCCATGACTCTGGCAACAGCGAAATCGACCGTATCAACGATACTCAACGCGATAATCCGGAGATCATGCTGCTCGATCTGCTTCAAAAGCTCATGAAGCCGACCAACCCGATTCTCCATGAAAACGCAGAACTGACGAAGACATGGCCAGTCTCGCCCCCGCATTGTCATAGGAGAGATGATACTGTCATCATCGTAACTGGACGGCATGAATATTCTCCGGGGAGCAGCGTTTGCAAACAGATTCAAAAGTCAGCGAAGAAAGGAACACTTGATTTAACGGACTCTTTGTCCCCTGCACTTTCGGGACTCTCTACATAGAATCAGGTGATGCTGTTCTTCCGACTTGGTCTTGGGGCTGCCCCATCATAGAAATGGCGCGACTCCAGAGCAATTTCCAATTCAGCAAGCTTAAAAACGGGCTTTTCTCTGCGACAGGTATTCCACCAGCGCCTTGTCGAACCGCATACTAGTATCCAGTTCAACGAAATCCACCCCCATCTTACGGCACGCATCTTTGTATTGATTGCGAAGCTGGCTCAAGGAATCGAGATAGTCAGCTCGAATCCCTGCCGCATCAACGGTCAGAACTTCTCCTGTCTCCGGGTCACGCAGTTCACACATCCCGTCAAACGGAAAGTGAACCTCGGCTTCATCCAGAATATGAAACACAATCACATCGTGTCCCGCAAACCGGACCATTCTTAATGCTTCGATGACTGGCTCAGGCTCAGTCAACAAGTCTGAAAACAGCATGATCAGACTTTTGTGACGCACCATCGGGGCAAACTGACGCAAGGAATTTGCGACAGATGTCGTCCCGGTCGGTGTCGCCTTTGACAACATTGCGAGGATGTTGGCAAGTTGCGTTCGTTTACTTCTGGCTGGCAAACTCGTCCGGATCTTCTCGTCGAACGTCACCAGTCCCACTGGATCCTGCTGATGCACCATCATGTAGGCAAGCGCGGCAGCCAGGCAGATTGAATAATCGAACTTGGTCAGGTCCTGCCGGTAGGTGTACGCCATACTCTCTGACAGATCCATCAACAGGTAGCCTGTGATGTTTGTCTCTGCCTGGTATTTCTTGACGTAGTAACGATCCGTTTTGGCGTAGACCAGCCAGTCAAGATCCCGAGGATCGTCCCCTTGCGTGTAGCGTCTGTGTTCACTGAACTCGACGCTGAAACCATGAAACGGAGAGGCGTGAAGTCCGCTGAGAAAGCCTTCAACAATGAAACGCGCCCGCAGGTCCAGACGCGAGACGTTGCGAATCACTTCCGGCTTCAGGTAGCTCTCTACGTTCGTCATATTCGAGTGCCGGTTAAGCCTGCAGGCAGAAAAATAATGGAGGCATCTGCATGATATGCGACAATCCCCTCTTTACCAAAGTGAAGTGACCACCCTGTTCCCTCAGGCTCTCAAATCGTAAATGAGAGCCGGCAGAACAAGATGGTCACTCAGGCAGTTTCGCCAATCTCGATGACCCGATGAGGATCAGACTTTCAGCTCTGTCAGACGACCAGTGCTGTCGCCAAATCGATCAGTCTTGATGTCCATTCGTTCCAGCATCGAAACGAACAGATTGCTCATTGGCGTATCTTTCGGATACTGCAAATGCCGACCAGTTGTGATCGTTCCACTTCCTCCGCCTGCTACCAGGATCGGAAGGTCGTGGTGTGCATGCTTGTCTGGATCTGCGATCGCAGCACCATACAGAATCATGGAATTTGCGAGCAGGTTGCTATCGCCTTCCTTTGTTTCCTTCAGGCGTTTCAGGAAGTAAGCAAACTGCTCGACCATATACTGATCGATTTTTTGCAAGGAAGTGACCATCCCAACATCTTTCTGATGGTGGGAAATCTGGTGATGGCCTTCCTTAACACCAATTTCCTTGTAGCTGCGGTTGCTCCCGGAATTCGCCAGCATCATGGTGCTGATGCGTGTGCTGTCTGTCTGGAATGCAACCAGCATCAGGTCGTACATCAACTTGACATGAGTCGCGTAGTCAGACGGAACGCCATCCGGCAAGTCCATCTTCGGCGCATCTGGAATCTTCTTACTGGCGCGATCCACTCGCTGTTCGATCTCACGAACGCTTGTGAAATATTCGTCCATCTTCTGGCGATCGCCAGTCCCAAGTTGCTTGGTTAACTGGCGCGAATCTTCGGCAACAAAGTCGAGAATACTCTTGCGATAGAAGGCTCGTTTGGCCTGAACTTTCGGGTCTTGCTCACCCCCGAACATACGTTCGAACACAGCCTTTGGACGAATCTCCTTCGCCATCGGAGTGGTTGCCGACTTCCAGGAAATATTGGACTGGTAAGCACAACCATATCCCGAATCACAACGACCAGCCTGACGATTCGCTTCAATCCCCAGTTCCAGAGATGGAAGACGGTGATTCTGCCCAACACGCTCAGCTGCAAACTGGTCAACAGACTGACCGACACGGATATCGGAATCAGACTTATTAGGACGCGCTCCAGTCAAGAACACCGCGGAATCACGAGCGTGATCGCCTGCTCCGTCCCCTTTGGCTCGCGCGTTATCATGTGCAAGCCCGGAAATCACATTCAAATCAGACTTGAACGCTTCCAACGGAGAGAGCGTTTTCGACAATTGGAAATCAGTCCCGACACCGACTGGCGTCCAGTCCTCCATAATTGCGCCGTTTGGAACGTAGACGAACGCCATGCGCGTTGATGCCAACATTTCTGGAGTTGCCCAAGCTGCTTTCGGCAACATGGCATCCAGAACTGGCAGGGAGATCGTCGCACCTAACCCTTTTAGAACCATTCTGCGGGAAAGTGGTGGCATAGGTACTCCTTGGGGCGATCTAAGGGAGGAGGATGGGGGGGAACCGAGGCCAGCTCTCGATCGGATTACTTTTAGTTTATTCTATACGGTCATCCGGTCGCAATCGAGGCGATATCAGGGAGAACCCCACAATATCGCCAAAAGTCGCGAATGAGCCGGACGTTACATCGCATAAACAAAAGTTAAAATCATATTTTATTTGGACGTCATCAAGGATTCAGTTGATTCTGCGGCGGGCGATACCAATTTTCGGGCCTGAAACGGACCTGAAGTGACGATTCCGAAAATCAAAGTCGACATTCGATCGTCACGTTCCAAATCGCTCATAATTGAGTCAATCGCACATCGATCGAACCATTCGACGCCGCGGCCAAGGGCGAAAGTCATCATCTTCTCAGTCAGGCATCGTCCAAACTTTGCCTTGTGCTTTCGTAAAACTCCCAGGAGTTCGAGAGATCCATTAAATGACTCTCCTGACGGCAACACGCCGGAAGCATCGATTGGCTGCTTGTTCTCCAATTCGCGGAATCGTCCGATTGCGTCGAAGTTCTGCATCCCGAACCCAATGGCATCCATCTCTTTATGGCAAGATGCACATCCCGGATCGGCACGGTGCAGTTCTAACTTCTGACGGAAAGTCAGATTCGGGTTCTTCGTAGATGTTTCTTCAAGTGCTGGAACGGATGGTGGGGCTTCTGGAGGGGCATCACCAAGCAAATTAGACATCACCCATTCCCCTCGCTTAACAGGGGAAGTACGGTCCGGAAAACTTGTCAGCGTCAAGATACTTCCATGAGTCAGCACACCGGCGCGAGGTTGCCCGGACAAGTCGACTCGACGGAACTCTTGACCACTGACGTTCGGGATCTCGTAGTACTTCGCCAGCCGCTCGTTCAGGAACGTATATTTTCCGTCCAACAGGTCATAGATGCTCGAATTCGATCGCACCACAGAATCGAAGAAGAGTTCGGTCTCTTTCCAGAGGTCTTTTCGAATCTCCTGTGTGAACTGAGGGAACAACTGAGCGTTCGGATCGACTTCGCTCGTTGTCAGTTTCCGCAATCCCAGCCATTGGCCAGGGAAGTTCTGAATCAATTCGCGAGAGCGTGGATCTTGCAGCAAACGCTCCGTCTGCTGACGCAAGACGTCTGGCTCGTGCAGTTTTCCCTGCTTGGCAAGTTCCATCAACTCATCATCCGGCATGCTTGACCAGATGAAGTAGGATAGCCGTGAGGCAAGTGCGTAGTCGTCAAGAAACTCGACATTCCCTTCGACTCGACGTCCCCCTTCCACGCGAAACAGAAAGTGAGGGGAAATCAAAATCGCCTGTAGAGCCGTCCGCATCCCCTCTTCGAAGGTTTCCCCGCGATCAACAGTCATCTTTACAAGACCGACATAACGTGTGATCTCGACATCGGACACAGGGCGACGGAATGCACGTGGAAGAAATCCCTGAATGTTCTCTCGAGCGGCCTGCTCGACTGAGACTCCTTCTTTGGGAACGATCTTCGACAGGAGCAGTTTTTCACGTTCTTCAGGCGAAATTCCAAACGGACCTTCAAGTTCAACAGAACGAATGTGAAGGTTCCGGTCCTTTTCCTTCTCAGCCTTTTCATTATAGAAATCATTGATGAACGCTGCGGTAACGACTTGCTTACCTGCTGGAAGATCGAGATCAAAACTGAATCGATCGAATCCATTACGACGAGCGACGGAAATGGTCTTCAGCTCCTTGCCACCAAATGTCACGACCATCTTAGCGTCTTCATCACCTGCTCGGTCCTGACGTGCAGCAATCGTGAACTTGTATTTCCCTGCTCGCGGTACATTGAACTCATGCTTGGCGGTAGCACGTGAGACAAGCCCCATCACCTCGCCATTCGAATGGGCCGCCTTATCTTCGCTCTTCATGCTCCCGCCATTGACGATTCGATTCTCGTAAACAGGGCTTCCTGCCGGAACAACCTTGACGGAGATCGCCTCTGCTGCGGCGAGATACTTTTCCATCAGCAACGGTGGAACGCTCAACACTTCACCAATGTTGTCGAACCCGTGACCGACGTCGTCAGAAGGGAAGTCGTTCGCTGGCTGAAAATCGATCGCCATGAGATCGTTGACAGTGTTGTTGTATTCGGTGCGATTCAACCGGCGGATCACAACTCGACCAAAGTTCTGTTCGACATTGCAATCAACATAAAACAACTGATGATCCAACCAGCCAATTGCCTTGGCCATCTCTTCGGCTGTTGGTTGAGCAGAATCCGGTGGAGGCATTGCTCCAACTTTCATCAGTTTGAGAACCTTCCCCCAAATGACACGGTCGGCTTTGATCTCATCGAGATTCCGGTAGCGATCAAACGCAAAGTCCCCGGCATTTGAACCAGATTCGTGGCACTCCCCGCAATACTTGTGGATGAATGGTCCGAGATCGCTGGCATAGTTCGCTGCTGGAACTGCGTTTTTCGCGTCCGCATCAGCGATGGCTGCGCTCGCCTGCGCTTCCGATCCGGAATTCCATGATCGGGCGATCAGCACTCCGGCAATAACGACAAAGAACAATGCCGAACCAACAATCATGCTGGTGAGCGAAGGACCTTCAGAACGCTTCTTTGACTTCTTTTTCTTCTTCGCAACAGAAGGAGCTGCAGCACGGACCGGCTGAACCGCCTTATACTGAGGTTCTCGCATCACCGACTTGGATGGCCGTTGCGTTGCCGATGTTCTTTTCTGAGGCATCCTTGGAGAGGGTTGCGGGCGACGCTCAACCGGTTCGGCCTCTTCAATGACTTCGACGTCGAGAATTTCTTCCACGTCCTGAATGAGCGGAACCAGAATCACTTGCCGGCATGCAGCATTGGGACACTTGCCCCGCTTTCCGGCAGCGTCATCCCGGACTTGAAACCGGTGACCACAATGTGAACATGTCACGCGCATTGGCAAATACTCAAAATCTGATGTCCCGGCCGGGCAGGTCGATTACTCGAATCGAAGCCGGGAAGTCTGGAAGGTCACATCAACTTAAAATAATATGCCGCTTCATCTTGAATGTCTACGGCGAGGTTCTGACTTCGGTTCCACCTGACAAAAATTTGGGTAATTGCGCACGCATATTCGTACCGAATCAAAGCGATTTTACTGCTGTCGGAAATCCGTGATTCCAGATTTCCATAGACACGATTTCAAATGCAGGAATTCCTGATGGCGAATAGAATCAGGCCTGCAAGCAAAAGCTCTGATGTGCCAACACGGCCTGGGTTTCTTCATGCCAAGGTGCAATCATGGCATCGCCGAAAGCAGCGAGCTTCAACAGGGACGTGAGAAGAGAACGTAATGAATACGAATCAGCCGACTGAATCCGTTCAACCTGCTCCTGACGCACAGCAGCTAAATCAGTCGAAACGCAGTCCTCTCGCGATCGTGCTTGTTCTGGCCGGGATCGTGCTCCTCGTATTGTTCGCTCGCCTGCGATTACTTGAGCTTCCGCTTGAACGTGATGAAGGGGAATACGCCTACGGGGCACAACTCCTGTTGCATGGCGGTCGGCTCTACCATGACCTGCACACCATGAAGTGGCCGGGGATGTACGCGGCATATGCGATTCTGTTCACCATTGGCGGAGAGAACATCACCACCATTCATTTGGGCTTACTGCTGGTGAATCTCGTTTCGGCGATCGCGGTTTATCTGATCACGCGGCAGTTCACCGGACGAAATGAATCGCTCGTAGCGAGCGCCTGCTTCCTTGTACTCTCGGTGCTCCCAGTCATGCATGGCGTCATCGCGAATGCAGAGCACTTCGCAATGATGTTCCCGCTACTCGGAATCTGGTGCCTGATTCATAGTCTTCGTGGGGGACAACTCGCAGGGGTCTTCATTGCAGGAGCACTCTTTGGCCTGGGGCCTGTCATGAAACAACATGCACATGCCTTTGTCATTCTCGGGGGAATGATGACACTTCTTACCCCATGGCCATCAACGGTGCGACGCGGCCTTGCAAACGTTTCCAACGCAGTCATTTTCAGCGCCGGTGTCGCTCTGGTCTGGGGAGCGATGTGTCTCGCCATCTGGAAACTCGGTGTCTGGGATCAGTTTGTCACATGGACGGTGATCTACCCGAAGGACTACACACGCCAGATTCCGATCACTGTGGCGCCAAGTAACTTCCTGCATACATTTCTGCCGATCCTGACTTACTCCTGGCCTCTGTTTTTGCTCGCGATGACAGGTCTGATCTCCGTGCTTCGACGTGGCGACACCGAGCAACGCTGCTGGGGAATTGCCCTGGTTGTCACTGGACTGCTGGCAATCTCACCTGGCTTTTATTTTCGTGAACACTACTTCCTGCTCCTGATCCCAACCGTCGCGATCCTTGCCGCTTTTGGTGTTCGAGCCATTGCAGATCACTTTCAGCAGCGACTTGGCAAAGTCGATGACCGACCTGTCGCGTTTCTTTGTGGAGCAGCATTACTGCTCCCTCTGATCATGCAGGCGGGGTTGCTGTTTACCCAACCGTTGCGAGTCGTCTCACGCACACTTTATGGGGCGAACCCGTTTGTGGAATCGCCAGAGATCGGCAAGTTTCTTAGAGAACGTATGCACAAAGATGACCTGATGACCATCTTTGGGTCAGAGCCGCAACTCTGTTTCTATTCGCAGCGAAGACTGGCGACCGGGGACATCTATATGTACCCGATGACAGAAATCCATCCACTCGCCAAACCCATGCAGACGGAGATGATTCAGAACGTCGGTCAGGCGGAACCCAGATTTGCGATTTACGTATCGACCCCAACGGCCTGGCTGTTGCGGCCTCAATCCGAGCAACAGCTGATCAACTTCATTCCAAGTTTTCTGAAGAACTATCGCATGGTCGGACTGGTCCAGACGAAGTCTTTTGAAGAGACCGATTACAATTTCGCCCCGCCGGGAGAATATCTTCGAGGGTACGCAGCAAGCCCCCCAGTCGACTCACATTATGTCGCAATCTACTGCCGCAAAGACGCACTGGAATAACAGCTCACCAAAAGCAATACAGGTTTAAACACCGTTCTTGAGTCGATAGACGTGAGCCAGGATTTCGGCGACGGCTCGATAGTATTCCAATGGAATTTCTTCTCCGACTTTTCCCAAAGCATAGAGTGCTCTGGTGAGTGGTTTCCGTTCGAGGACTGGAATCCCGTTGTCTCTCGCGACCTGAGCGATTCGCTTGGCGAATGCTCCACTCCCTTTGGCAAGAATCTTGGGAGCAAGCATCTCCCCCGGTTCATACTGCAAAGCGACCGCATAGTGCGTCGGGTTGGTAATCACCACAGATGCTTTGGGGACTTCAAGCAGCGACTTTCGTTGAGCCGCTTCTCTTTGCATCTTGCGAATCCGCCCTTTCAGCAGCGGATCGCCCTGCTCTTCTTTCGCTTCGTCTTTGACTTCCTGAAGAGACATTTTCAGCTTCTGGTATTGTCGGAACCAGCGTATTCCGTAGTCGGCCGCCCCCCAGACAAACGCCGTGCCGGCAAGCGAGAGCATCACCTGTACCATCATTGCCCAACCTAATGACACCGACTGCTGCAACGTGCCATGTGTGCCAGTACTGAGTGCTCCCATCCACATCCAGAACACGATCACAGCCACAAAGGAGAGTGTCGTAACTTTGATCGTTGCCATCACTCCGCGAACAACACTGTCCAGTGAGAAGAGACGCATGATTCCTGAAATGGGATTCAGCTTGTCCAGATTCGGCGAGAGTGGCTTCGTGGTCAGAATGAATCCCGTCTGCACCTGAGACAGTGCGAGATTGATCCCGAGAAAGGCGAATGTCAGTCCACCGGCGATCATCCAAAGGTTCTGCAAAAGCCATTGCGCCGCGATATAAGTCGACGCCTCGTTCCAGGTTGATCCATCGAGGTTCACAATTCGTGACTTCAGATGTTCCTGAAATTGAGTCCCCATGACAGGGAGCACCCAGATTGCTGCAATCGCAGCGACCAGTAATGCAGCCGCACTATTCAGATCAGGGCTGTATGCAACCTGACCTTCCTCGCGAGCTTTGGCCAGCCTGCGTGGTGTTGGGGCTTCTGTTTTACTGGGATCAAACTCGCTCGACATAGGGAGATGAGAGAGTGCGTTTTAAGAGGTCGTTTTTCCAGAGCGTTACAGGCCAGCAAAGCTCACGAATGTCTTCAGGTTGTGAGCCATGCCCGTCAGGATCGATGGCAAGAACCAGATCAGTGCCATCATGCCGAGCAACAACCGGATCGGTGTTCCGAATGTAAAGAGATTGAATTGCGGTGTCTGACGCATAATGAACATGGTCGCCACCGTTCCAACGAACAACACAACGCCAATCGGTGCCGCAATTGCCAGTCCCAGTGAACTCGTATCGGCGACACTATTGATGAACCATTCCTGACTCGGCAGATCCCATGACCGACCAGTGGGAAAGGCGGTAAACGTTGCATTCAACAAGCGAAAAAATTGATGATCGAGGTTGCTGCCAAACAGAAACAACACTGCGGCGATCTCAAAAATTTGTGAAATCACATTTGTTTCAGAGCTCTCCGTGGCCGACGTGACTGCAGACATCGTGAGTCCCATTTCCTGAACGATATACGCTCCGGCAATACGGATCGGAACCAGTACAAGCCCTAGCAACCAGGCCAGCGACGCCCCAAAGATCGTCTCGCGAATCGCAAGCCAGCCAAGCAGCAACCAACTCTCAGTCACGCCGGGATTCAGGCTGAGTGCGACTCCGGGGACCACTTTCAGCCCCCATAATGTCGACAGCGCAACAACCAGTCCGACTTTGACTGTCTGTGGGACATGTGCTCCGGAGAACGGAGGCAAAAATACGACGAACGCCGCAATGCGGAGAAAGACAAGCAACATGGCAATGGCCAGCGCCGTTGTCATCGCGCCGCCTCGACCATGTGATAGACCATGCGAGTCGTGAAGCCACTCGCCATCCGCAGACTCCAAGGGAGCGTCACCATCATGACCAGTGCCACAGCAATGATTCGAGGAGCAAACGACAAGGTTTGTTCCTGAATACTGGTGATGGTCTGCAAGATACTAATGATCGTTCCGACCAGAAGACTTGCTGCCACAGATGGCAAGCTCAAGACCAGAGCTGTCAGCAACAAGTCTCGCATAATCGCCGCGATTTCAATAGTTGCCATCGCCTCAACATCCGAAGCAATCCGGCTGACGTCTCTGCAGGTGAGCGTCTCAGCAATCAGGGGGGGGCGGAAGCACACTTCGGTGAGTTCCGAGGGAGCAAAAGCTTCCTGTCGGAATTCATCGCAGATAGATGACTTTCAGGTCAATCGCACCCTACGAATTACGCTCGACTAGCGGCGTACAGCAGTTTTCGCTGGCGGTTTTTGCAGGTGTCGGAAGCGTTCGATCAATTGTTGCACAAGTTTTGTGTCTTCAATTGCAGAAAGAATCTTCGCCGCTTCGCGTTCTTCGAGATTACGAAGAATCTGAACCGCAATCTCCATTTGCTCTGGGCCATCATTGGCCATGCTGGTCAGCACTCCAGCGGCCTTTTCAGGAGCCATACTCTGAACCCACATCGACAAGCGTTTCGTATTGTCCATGTGTTCCTGATCGATGGTGATCCGTTCATGTTTCATCTGTTCGAGCGACTGGGACTGCTTTTCCTTCTCAGTCAGGAATTCATCTCGAACGCCGTTCAACTTTTCGATCAACGATTCAGCATGCTTCAGCTGATTACTCACCTGAGTTCGCAGCCCGTCGATTTCCTTTCGCTCCCCTTCGATATCCGCGAGAGCAAGCTGCTGCTGAACACGACGGCGCTGCAACAGGTCTTCGCTCTGCTTCAGCTTCTCTTCACGTTCCTTCACTCCCATGCTGTAACGCAACAGTTCTTCGACGCTCATATCGCGAGGACGAACCGCAACCGGCATCCGTTCGGCCGGGGCAGCAGCGGCAGTTTCTGCCGGAGTTTTGCCGTCAGTGGTCTCTGAAGACGGTGCTGGCGACAGTGCTCCTGTCTCTCCTGTCGCCACTGGTTGCGTTGCCGTTGGTTTTGCAAGGAGCTTGTTCTGGATGTACCACGATCCCCCTGCGGAGGCGCAGAACATGACGATTCCGAATACCAGAACAACAATCATCTTAACCATGACAACCAACCTTACGCCGAATCACACTCCCCAACACATGCACTTGGAAGTGCTCCCTGTTGGCCCTGAGAATGACTTCGATTCCCGACACCGTTATGCAAATTCGATACGTGATTTTGAATCGGACGACTCAGGCCCGATCCACCGGAATACGGCCCCGTCATCCATCGCACTCTGCTCGGACTTCAACGACTCGATCCGATGCTCTGCCCGCTGCTTTTCCAGCATTTGAGCGACACTTTCCAGTTTCGACTTCACCGTCTGGAAAGCTTCTCGAACCAGTTGAGTCGCTGCTTCTCGTTCAACCAATTGCTGTCTGGATTGTTCTACCCGATCCGCTGCAGCACCAACATGATTCTGAACCCCATGCAGAAACGCAGTCTGCAAAGGAAGCTTCATCGTTTGAGCCGCCATCTCTCGCGCGGACTCCAATTCAGCTTCCGCATTCAACACGTTCCGAGACGCCTCATGCTGCAATGACATCGCACGCGCCAATTCAATCTCTGCAAGCCGGCTCTGCTGCTCAAACAGAGCATGAACCTTCAATAGTGGAGAATGAAAACGACGCATGATCCCTGCTTACTTATCGCGATTGAGCCATTTTGGAAATACGAACCAGATTCTCGACGGTTGTCTCAAATGCTCCTGATAACCCAATATCCTGACGTAGGAACGCGGTGATCTGGGGAATCAGCTGAATCGCCTCGTCGATCTGTGACGAGGCTCCCTTCTGATACATCCCCATCTGGATCAGATCAGCGACTTCCTGATAGTTCGCCATAACCTGCCGGACCGCCTGTGCTGCTTTCTGATGATCCGCCGTGGTCACTTCCCGAAACAAACGGCTCACGCTGTGCAAGACATTGATTGCTGGATAATGCCCTTGCGCGGCGAGTTTTCGATCAAGAACGATGTGCCCATCCAGAATCGATCGCGCGGCATCAGCGATCGGCTCATCCATATCGTCTCCGTCGACCAGCACTGTGATCAACCCGGTAATCGATCCGGATTCGTCGTTCCCCAGCTTCTCAAGAGTGCTCGCCAGGATCCCGAACACCGAAGGCGGATAACCTCGTGTGCCAGGCGGTTCTCCACGCAAGAGTCCCAGTTCCCGCTGTGCAAACGCCAGACGTGTCAAACTGTCGAGAAAGAACAGGACGTTGGCCCCACGTGAGCGAAAGTCTTCAGCCATCGCAATCGCCGTGCGAACAGCCTGAATGCGCATCAATGGGGTTTCGTCAGACGTTGCCACGACAACAACCGATCTGGCGCGGCCTTCTTCTCCAAGGCAGTCTTCCAGAAACGGTAGAACTTCGCGACCACGCTCACCGACGAGGCAGATCACATTCAAATCGGCGGACGCATGCTTCGCAATTTCGCCCATCAATGTACTTTTCCCGACGCCGCTTCCTGCAAACAGCCCGACACGCTGTCCCTGCCCGATTGTGAGCAGTCCATCGATAGCTCGTTGCCCGGTCGAAAGTGGCTTCGTGATTCGCTGACGCATCAGAACGGCAGGAGTTTCTCGTTCCACACGACGCCAGCGACGCACGGAGATCGGCATCAGATGATCGATTGGCTGCCCGAGACCATTGACGACGCGACCAAGCAAAGCAGGTCCAACCGGGACGCTCGCCGTTCGACCGGTCGCAGTCACTTCACACCCCGGACGGAGCCCGTGCGGATGATGGAAGCACATGATCTGACACAGGTCATCCTGCACCCCGATCACTTCAGCAAGAAGCCGATCGTCGTTCGTCGTTCGAATTTCGCAGAGTTCACCGATCCCGGCTTGAATGCGAGCAGTCAGGAGTTCCTGAACGCTACGCAATTTCCCGGCGGTCCGGAAACCGTCGCAACGCCGGGCCTTCTCCATCAGGCCGCCGACGTTCAATTTGAGCGTCATCCAACTCCTCCATCCAATGTCGACGAATTTCTGATAATCGGGAAGTCACCTCAGAAACGAGCATCCGTCCATCCGGTGACTCTGCCCGACAACTTCCCGGCGCCAATGCAGGTTCGCCTTTCAATTCCACCTGAGCCGAATTCCAACTGACAGAGAGCTTCGTCATCCTTCGCTGCAACAACGCGAGATCCGCAGGATTCAGTGACACGGTGATCGGACCATTCACGCCCATGCGTTCAACGATCTGGCTCACCAACTTCTCAACGCCAAACTGCTCGCGTGAAAGGGATTCGTAAACAAGCTGCGACGCCACTGCGATTGCCAACTCAATCGCCACATGCTGAAGTTCGCCCAATGACTGCTTCCGGCGTTCTTCCACTTCGGCGACTGAGTCTGCAATCGCATTGAGAAGCGGTCGCAAATCTGGTTCCGGCGGTGCGGTCGGTACCTGAACTAGCTTCGCTGATTCCTGGCGAAACACAGGCGGTGCAACCACAGGAAGAGGCCGGACTGGCGGAATCTCGTTCTCAATCACCGTACCTCCCCCACGCAGGCGAATGCCTGATGGCGGAACAGTGAAATGAATGGATTGGCGTGTCATTGTGACATCCGCTGATGGCTGGTCTTGCCCGGAATTCTGTTATTCCGATTCCTGCTCTGCTTCTGCAATCGCTGAAGTCACCAACTGCCGTGAAGCACGCAACTGAGCTCCAGTGACGTTCTTCCTGAAGCCCAATTCTTCCTGCAGCGACGCTCGGGCACGTTTGGAGAGATTTCCAAGAATCTTGTCCACGATTCGCTCGTCCGAATTGAACAGCGCTGTTGAAAGGGTCGAAGAATCGACGCGGGACAGAACCTTCTGGATCTGCTGATCGTCCATCGTCAGCAAGTCTTCGAATTGATACAGAGACTGATTGATCATCGTCGCCTGATCAGGATTCTGCTCTTCGATCGCCTTGAGAATCTCACGTCGTTTGGCCTTCTCGGTCGCCCGCAACACTTCCACGAGTCGCGAAACCGGATCATCTTTGACACGTGGCTCAGTCGGAAATTGCTTGGCTCGTGTGATCGTCGCCCCGGCAATTCGTCGCAGGATCGGTTCCGGTGCTTTCGGGTCGTAGCTGAACTCCCGAACGATTAACTGCTTCTTCGCTTCTGGCATCAATTCCAGAATTTCTGCGATACGGCGAGGGGAAACGCACTTCAACAACAAGGCAACTGTTCGCGGCTGCTCTTCTTCAAGTGCCGACGTCAGCTGATGAATGTTCATTCGATCGATGTCGATCAGCGGATCGCCAGTCAATTCGAGTTCCATCGGGAGATTGTCTTCGTCTTCCTCGTCTTCTTCCGTATGCAGTTTCAACTCTGGAGGAGTGTTGTCTCTTGTGAACTGGAAGTAGCGCTCAAATTCGTCAAGCACGGCCTTTTGTTTACGTACCGGAATGACTCTGGTCGCAAACTCAGGAAGACGCTGGCGAATCATCGCAGCTGTTTGAGCACTCAGATGTGGCAACACCTCTGCGGTCGCTTCGTTTCCAAGCAGATTCAATAACATCAACACGCGTTCTTCACGCAGCGTTTTTGAGTATTCTGCTTCCACGACCCGCTTCCTTCATTTCCCTGCAGACACAGCAGGAATTAAAGAGATGTGTTCCACAAACAAGGGACCAGCCCCCGTTGCACCAATCACGCGACCTGCTGCGGCTGCCGCCGTTCGCTTGGCTCTTCCAGCCATGAATTGATGACCCGTGCCATCGCTTCTGGTTGTTCCTGAGCTTGTCGTGAAAGGTCTGCAATCCGCAAGACCATCTCCGGTGGAATCGATTCCTTGCTCTCGGTTTCGACAACAATCGGCTTCATTCGCCGCAGAACCATGAATCCCAGGAACAATGCAACCAGTGAGGCAACTCCCAAAGACAGATTCTTTAACAACGGAGCGTACTGCTCCCAGCCAGTGGCCGTTGGAAGTGGAACAAGCAAATTGGCGTTCCCCATCAAAGGAGCTGACAGAACTTCAATCTCATCCTGTCGACTGGCATCAAAGCCCACAGCCTGTTTGATAATCTTTTCCACTTGCTCGCGAGAAACAACAGGTGCTGATGGAGCAGATGCCGTCGCAACAGATCCGGGAGCTGCGGCGGTCGCAGGTGTTTCCGCCGCCAGTTGCACCACAGCCGCCACTGTCAGACGAGTAATTCGCCCCGGCATTCGGCTAACGGTATCTTCGGTCTTGGCGTTCTCATAAGTGGTCGTATTGCTTTCGACCTTCGCTCCGCTGTCTCCTCCGCCGGACTTAAAGGCCAGCGTATCCATATTCGCAGAAGCGCCTGCCCCGGAGCTTTGATTACGTCGGGGACTGGAAGACGATTCAGAAAGAATTGTTTCGGAGACTTTTACCTTCAACTCAGGATCGTAACGTGTCTCTTTGGACTGGGTCTGTGTGAAGTCAACATCCGCAGTCACCCGGACCACGGCGCGTCCCGGGCCCAGCATCTGAGTGAGAATGGCCTCAGCTTTGGCGGCAAGATCGGCTTCAACGCGACCGCGATAACTTAACTGACCACTGACGTCTGCTTCCAATCCTTGAGTAGTCGACAAAAGTCGGCCGCTCGTATCGAGAATGGAAACGTCTTCAGCTTTCAGATTCTCGACCCCGTGAGCAACAAGCGAAGCCACCGAGCGAGCATCTGTCGCGGTGAACACAGAATGTGCGTTCAACTCCAAAATCACGCTCGCCTTGGCCGGATTCCGCTCTCGCAGAAACGGTGTCGACTCGCCCAGGCTGAGATGCACTGTCGCACTTTTGACTGGTGCGAGCTGAGAAATCGATCGAGCCAGCCGAGTTTCCAGCTGGCGATTGAGCCTGGCCTGATGCAGTGTCGGATCTGACCAGATCCCTTCGCTAACTATCGGTTCGTCCTTGTCAGAGACCGTGACGATATCTTTCAGCGCCAGTCGGGCACGGTTCAGGTCCGTTGTCGGAACAAGAATCGCAGAGCCTGAGTAGTTCAGTCGATACTTCAGATTGGCCGCTTCGAGCGTACTGACGACTTCGGCCGCCTGTTGAGGGCTGAGGCGATCAGTCACCAGAACATACTCTGGCCGACTCGCCCAAACGCCCACACCGGCGACAGCGATCACACTGACCGCCAGCGCAGCAACGATCCCGATGCGCTGGCCATTCGTCCAGCGGCCCCAGAGACCCTTCAGCTGTATCACAGTTGTATTTAAGAGATCCATCTCGTCAGCCTGTTAACGAAAGCAGATTCAATCAAACCTGCATCCGCATGACTTCCTGATAGGCCGAAATCACTTTGTCGCGTACTTCCATTGCCATCCGAAACGCGATATCCGCCTGCGCGACATTTATTGCAATCTGATGGATGTTATCCGCATCGCCTGTCGCAAGATTTTGAACGTCTTGCGCGACGAAGTGTTGTTGCTGGTCCACTCCCTGAAGAAACTGAGACATCACTTGTGCAAACGGAACCCCATCTTTTGATGCTCCCGGACGCACAGCTTCCGTGACGCCGGAAGACGTTGCCGGGATCCCGGAGATGAATGAACCAATCTGCATGGAACTCAGTTTCTACCGCAACTTCGATAAGACGAAACACAACCGCAAAGCAAAGAACGCGTCAGGCAATCACCTTCGATCGAATGACTGATCAGGAGGTCGGCCTCATCAACATCAACGACTGTTCTGCCATTTGTCGAAACGTCTGAAGTGACTTCAAATTCGCTTCATACGATCGGCTGGCTGTCATCATGTCGATCATTTCAATGGGAATCGAGATGTTCGGCATCTCAACAAACCCATCTGCGTCTGCGTCGGGGTGCCCAGGGTTATGAACCTTGGGCAACGGCGTTTCGTCAGGGACGATGCCTAATACCTGAACACCGCCCATTTCTGGAATGCGAGTTGCGCCTCCGGCCGTAGAAGACTCCAAACTCTCTCCCAGAGCGGTAGAAAACACCACTTGCTGGCGTCGATATGCACCGCCGCCGATGGATCGGGTCGTATGAGCGTTCGCAATATTGTTCGCCGCGGTCTCCATACGAAGACGTTCTGCAGCTAACGCGGAACCTGAAATCCCGGTGACAGAAAAGAGATTTCCGAACGACATTGAATGTCCCTGAAGAAAGCAACCTGAAAGAAACTGGCGATCGTTGTCCAAGCGTCCGCAGACACTCACCTGCCCTGAACGCCGTCTCAACAAAATCTGAAAGGCTTACCGTATTGCTCGACGCATCTGATCGAGCTGCGAGGCCAGTAGCTGAGAATAGGTCTGAAAGAGCATCGCATTCCTGTTCATCGCACCAATTTCCGTGTCGACGTCGACGGTGTTCCCGTCCCCTCTTATTGCTCCGGACGAGTCGACGACCACTTCCGGCCTGACCGTCCCGACCTGGCGACCTGAACGTTGGATCTGCTTCGCAAACTCCTCCTCGAACTTCACTTCCATCCGCTGATAACCAGGCGTATTCACGTTCGCGAGATTCTGGCTGAGCACTCTGTGCCGCAGATCAGACGCGTTCATCAGCTGATGAAGATGGTTGAGTTCGTTCGGAAGAATTTGCATGTCACTACTATCGTTAAAGTCATCCCAGTTTAAGGAATCGGCATTTACGAACTGAAATCTTTTCGAAATCCGGGGAACGATTGCAGTGGAATACCAATGATGCAAATGAAAGGACTTCGCGAACTGAGCACCTCTTGCTCAAAGTCGCCTCCACCTAATCGATTCAATCGCCTCATTCCTCATAAAACACCGCAGTGTTGTTTTTTAGACACAACAGCATGATGCAAAACAGACCTGCGTTGCGTTTTTGACTTAATCAATTGAACACGGTGTATTTCCTAAACGGATTTCCATCGACGTCGGAATTGCCATCACCAAAACAAATAAACATCGACTGATTCGCAATCAGTTGACCAGAAGCTCCTTCCAGAAGCGAAGGTTCTCAATAGCGATCCCAACCCTTGTTTTTAACGAAACCGGGTGAATGGCGAGTGTGTCACCGGCCGGGGAGTAAAAGGTGGAGCTTTTTATTCCTGCAGTTGCCATCACGCGCCCAAGGATCATGGTGAGAAGATAACAAACTCGAAATTGGGCCAGGATGAGAGTGCCTTAACGCAAGGACGAACAACCAACCGATTCCAACGGATCAGCCATGGATGTTCGAACCAAGCTGTTGAATTTGCGAGAGATGAATCTCGCAATGCACCTCATCCAATCGGATCTGTTCTGACAGCCTGCATGAAATGAGCAGTAGTCAGAATTCGATCACGACAGAAACAAAAGGAGACATTGAAATGTCGGGACAACGCATGGACAGCCGCATTGATCAACTTGCACAACTCCCTTCATTCCCATCCGTCGCAATTCACCTCCTGAAGATCTTTTCTGACCCAGACATTGGGATCTCGGATGTCGTAGCGGTTCTGCAAACAGACCCTGCACTCTCAGGAAAGATTCTGAAAGCGACGAACACTTCTCAGATGGGGCTTCGTAAACCGGTAAGCGACCTCCAGCGGGCCGTCGTTCTGCTTGGTAAGAAGTCGGTCATGGCGCTGGCCCTCGGCTTCTCGCTCTCCGAGGCATCAATGAATACAGGGTCGTATTCAATCTATTACTCGGACTTCTGGTTTCAATCACTCGTTCGAGGATGTGCCGCGTCGGTTCTGGCCCAGCGATACTTCTCCATTGAAGGAAGTGAAGCATTCACATTAGGCCTGCTTGCCAGAATTGGACGGCTGGCAATGCTGAACTCTTCCCCGGAAGAGTTTGTCTCGATGATCCTCAAGGCTGAGGAAACCGGAAAAAGTTGCGACGCCATCGAACTCCAGTCTGGCAACGTGACATCAACGGATCTCACAGTCCATTTCTTCAACGAATGGAAACTTCCAGAACACTGCATCAACTCCATTGAAGCTTTGTCCTCGACACTGGACGAAGCATGCAGCGAACAGAACACTTCCCGCATTGCCTTCTCTGATCTGATTCGGATCTCAACTGCCTTTGGTGAGTTCTTCTCCGGGGAAGGACGGGGGCTGGCAATGGCGAGCCTTTATGAACTCTGTAGCGTGATCCTGAATGAGCCAGAATCAAAAGTGAACGAGCTCGTCGAGCTCGTCCGTGAAGAAATCGACAAGTACAGCGCTCTGTTCAGCATGGACACGTCGAAAATCGACTCTCCGCTGGAACTTCTCTCACAGGCAATGAGTCAGCTCTCGCAACTTGCCGCAAGCTACTCGATCACTCCTGTCGAACCCAATGCGGAATCACAGGAGCTTAAGGAAGAGAATAGCCGGTTACGCAAGCGAATCATGGAACTCACCCAGACAGCCATGATCGACCCGCTGACCAAAGCGTTTAATCGCTCATACCTGATTCAGCAGTTGACCACGCGAAGTCAATTCTCCCGGCAGGATCAAACACCGATCGCGTTACTCTTCATCGACATTGATCATTTCAAAGCGATCAACGACCAGCACGGGCACCTGGCAGGTGACGAGATCCTGAAATCCGTTTCGAATTCGATTCGGGAAGTCATTCGTCATGATGACATCCTGACACGATTCGGTGGAGAAGAATTTGTCATTCTCTCTTCAGCGACAGAGTTCTCTGGACTGCAAACTCAGGCCGAACGCATTCGCGATCGTATTGAGCAGGAATCCCGTTCCACTGGGATCATTGAACTGAAAGTCACGGCGAGCATTGGTGGAGTCATTGTCACTCCTCCACGTCATTGCCACGACTTCATTCAGCAGTTGATCGATACTTCGGACCGAGCAATGTACACGTCAAAGCGTTCTGGAAGAAACTGTATCACGATCCTGCAGGAACTATCACAGGCACCGATGATCCCATTACAGTCGGCTTCATAAAGGGGTTTGGTCAATTCATTAAGGCATGAATGAGTATCAGGTCACTTTTGTCTCTCTTTGAACGCCCGGCGGCACAGCCACTTCGACATGATTCACCTTGAATACAACACGATGAATGACCAGCAAAAGCTGAGTCACTTGCGTAACATCCAATGGACAGGAGAGGCGAACTTACCGGTTCCTCCTCAGTCTGTGATGGATTTCTCGGCAAGAGCTCGTAAGCCAGATGTCAACGTCCGCGAGTTGGCCGAGGTCGTCGAATGCGAACCGGTGCTGACAGCAGAGTTACTGAGAAACGTCAACTCATGCCTGCGCGGTCTCCGTCAGAAGGTTGATTCCATCCCGCAAGCGATCGCTTTGCTCGGGATCCCCAACAGCACTACGATCCTGTTGACGAGTGCCCTTTCGAATGCGGTTCAGCAGCAGGAATCCCCACTGATTTCGGCATCGGACTTTCGGCGGGAATCTGTCGAACGGTCCATTTTTGCGAGAGAGGTCGCTCGCATTTGGGGACTGAATCCAACGATTGCGTACACCGCCGCAATGCTTCAGGACATATTGCTTCCAGTTTTGACCAAGCGGCACCAGATCGAATATCACGAGTATCTGAATTACGGCAATGTTGAATCAATCACTCAGTTTGAAAGAGAACGTTTCGGTTGGACTCATGCAGAGCTGACCGCAAAGACATTGCTGAACTGGGGATTTTCCAGCACGCTGGCACTCGCTGTTTTGCAACACCACGAATCACCTGAACAGTTCCTGGTTGAAGGAGAAGAGATCCCACTCGCGTTTGCCTTGAGCTGTTCTTCATTGTTGATGGACGTCATGCGTCAATCCCCCAACGGGATGAAGCGGCTCTTCGACATGAAAGAGATCAACGAGAAGTTCAACATCATGGAGATTGCCGGAACGGTCGATCAGGCCGTTTCGGAACTGAACTCAAATCTTCACAACCCGATCTCTCTCGTTCATCGATTACAGAACGGAATGCTGAACCAGTTGGATCAGCGTCGACGTCAGGTGATCGTCCCCGGCCGACAATTTGGAAACTATATTCTCGAAGAGATCCTCAAAGAAAGCACCATGGGCGCCATCTATAAAGCGCGCCATGTCACTTTGCGTCGCCCTGCCGCAGTCAAGTTGCTTCGGGCGGACCGAACGAATCATGCGTCGATTGCCCGGTTCGAAACCGAGGTTCAATTGACATCACAACTGCGGCATCCGAACACGGTTGCCATCTTTGATTACGGTCGCACACCGGACGACCTGTTCTTCTGTGCCATGGAGCTGATCGACGGAATCACCCTCGCCGACCTTGTCAGCCGCACCGGGCCCCTGCCAGATGGTCGCGTCCTGAACATCCTGTCACAGGTGTGCGGAGCACTGGTCGAAGCTCATGGTCTGGAGTTGATACACCGCGACATTAAGCCAGAAAACATCATGATCTCATGTCGTTCCAATCGACCGGACCATGTCACTTTGCTGGACTTCGGGCTGGTTGCAACGACATCTGCTGAAAACATTCAGCAGCAATCAGAGGCACATCGTGATGTCGTCGGAACACCACTCTTTATGTCACCAGAAGCGGCACGGGGGCGCGACCAGATCTGTTCGAGAAGCGACCTGTACTCACTGGGAGCAGTTGCATACACCTTGCTCACAGGGCTCCCGGTCTTTACCGGTGCGACCATTGCGGAAGTTCTTCAACAACACCAGTGGTGGTCTCCCATTCCTCCGTCAGAACGAGTCGAAATCCAGGTCGCACCAGCCCTCGAACAATTGGTCATGCAATGCCTGCAGAAGAAATCGACCGATCGCCCTGACAGCGCCCTGGAGATGATCGACCGACTCTCGAAGATCGTCCCCACCCAACCTTGGACCGCGGACTCAGCCGCTGAGTGGTGGCAAGAGAATAAAGCCAAGCTTCCGATGACCGCAGGAAAGAGTGCAGGTAAGAGTCCAGCTCAACATTCATCCGAGTCGATTCCTGCTTCAAGCGAAGAAGCACTGCTCGAAAAAACGATTCATCTGTAACCTGTCGCTTCAGCTGAGCCGAATTCAGTCTGCAATGCTGACGCAATGTAAAAGGACCGCCAGACAGTCACTGTCCGGCGGTCCTTACGTTTTCATGCAGATCGACGGAAAGGCGATCTTCGCATTACGACTGCGTTCTGATCACGTTATGACCGTTTGCTGGCGATCAATGCGAGCAGGGCCTTCTGAGGAGAAGCAAACTTCTCCAGACCTTCCTGCATCAGCACCTCTTCCATCTTCTGAAAATCAACCTTCGAGACAATCTCGTCGACGACAGCTTGAGGCAGTTGTTTGTCGACCTGACGTGTGTAGCTCTTGCCCAACTTCTGCACTGCGTCATTCGTAGCCGGTGGATTGGTCTGGATATCTGAACCAGCCAATGCTTCTACATACTTGTCTGCTGAGTCTTCCGGCTTCTTCGTCCCGGTACTCGCGAAGATGATTTCCTGTTTCAACGGGAGTTTTTTGTCCGCCCAGAATTCCTCGTTCTGCTGCCAGATACGCTTCACATTGAAAATCCCAACCTGACCCTGAGCCTGGCTCGACAAATCAGGAACGTGCTTCTCGGTATAAACGTCGATACGGCTGACAAAGATACTGTAAACCGACTTGAAGTTGTCCAGGCTGGCGCGACGTTGTGCCCCTCGCCAAACCGCTTCTCTGGCAGCGTGATACTGACGCTCGCTGAAGATCAAAGTCACGTTCAGAGTGATGCCTGCCGCAGAAAGTTCTTCCAGTGCAGCGAGCCCGCCTGGAGTGGCAGGGACTTTAATCATCCGGTTCTTATGACCGGCCGCCCATTTCTTACCGAGCTCAATGTAGCGTGCCGCACGTTGTTCTGTTGTTTCCTTGGAATCCACGTCTTCGATCAATGGATCGAGTTCGAAACTAACGTAACCGTCGTTCCCGCGAGTCTCTTCCCAGACCGGAAGAAAGACCTTCTGAGCGTCGCTGACAAGTTGATCCGTCACCGCCCATGCGATCGCTTCGTCATCCAGTCCCTTCTCTCGTTGATCCGAAATCTGACTATCGAATCGGCCAGTCTTAATCAGATCTGACACGATGATCGGATTTGAGGTTGCACCTGTTGCTCCAAATGCACGGTTGGTCTGAACAAGTTCTGGATCGATTGAATCCAACCACAGTTTTGTACCAGTCGAGACGAGAGATTTCAGTGCAGACATCTTGAAAGTTCCTGAAAGTAAAGACATGCCCTCTTGGAAAGCCCCAGAACAATGTTCACACCCACCGGATGTGTCTCTGTCCTGAAAGTACCAGAGTCAATCAACACGTAAATATTTGCTCAGAATTTACTCGCGGTAGACGCACCCATGAAAGATGCTTCCGGAGCCAAACAACGTTCCAATGACATTAACGAACCTGATGCGAATTTCGAATTGTTGCAGCGGGCTCTGACATGCGAAATCAGCATTTCACTGCAGTCAGATAGATCCTGCGAGGTCGGATGCATTCCAGTATTAGGCTGAATCATCACTGACTCAGCAAACTTCGCTGGGAATCGACCATATATTTCGAGGCAATTTCTTCCTGAATTCGTTCCAGAAGCTCTGCGCTCAATAACGTGAAGTGATCCGCTTTGGGAACAATCTCGATCACCGCATCACTGAACATCAATCGCTGGCTTTCCTTCAGAGAGCGAACCGCCCCTTCCAGATAAAACGTGTCTTCCGTCCCCATGAAGACATGAAGTTTCTTTCTCAATGCTGGCCCCAGTACCGGCCACGCTTCCTCTAACACTCGGCGAATGTTGTAGGCCTCCCAGGCCGCTGCAACTTTTGGATCGATGACACCTGATTCTCGATCCCAGAGTTCCTGCGGATTTCCATCTGCTCCACGAGGACCGAAGACCGCCTCAAAGCTCTTGAGTTGCCCCCCGGTCCCCAGCGCATCTTCCATCTGAGAGAAAGTCTTATAGTTGATCAAGACCTCTCCACCGCGTCGTGCAATCGGACGCAGATTCCCTTCCGCATCGACGAACATATTTTCGCCGTGGCGAAGCAGATCGATCTGCTGAAAATTACGAAAGTCCACAGGGTCTGGAGCAGTGCTCCATGTGCCATTGAAATAACTAGGGTAATTCACCTGCAACCAGAGTGTGCTCCATCCGCCGGAAGAATGCCCGGTCAGATAGCGTCCCGTTGATCCCTCAGTTCGAAACGCCTGATCCAATGCAGCGAGAAATTCGAAGACGAACGCGTCCCCATATGGACCGTTATTCGCCGAGTTCGCAAACACATGATGGCCCTGTGCACATCGTGGGTCCATCATCACGCGAATGAACTCAACGTCATGAGAATTTTTCTCTTGAACAGGTTCTGTTTTCAACTTGTAGAAGTGGTCTCCCCCGAACCCAGGAATCTCAACAATCACAGGGTAACGAAGCTCCCCTCGATCGAAGTAACTCGCCGGGACAGTGACCGCTCCTTGAAGATAGACATCACGACCATGAAATCGACTGAGCTTCTCTGATCTGACTCGCAGAAGCTTGGTCCACTTGTTCGCCGGGAATTCTCGAAGAGGAACCAGAGAAGAAATCGGCAGCGGAAACGTTCCTTCATCCCCAAGTGCAATCACTGGACTGAAAGCATTGCCTTCTCCCTTGCCGACTTCGGGATCGTCTGGATTGAACCGCACCACAGCTTGGACTTTTCGCTCATTGAGATCTTCAACAGTCAAATTCGAAGGGAAGATATTCAGATCGCCGGATTGCAATGTCGTGTCAGAAATCCGAACAGGGAGCGCGATACCCGGCTTCCAGTCTTTCACTTCAAAACTGAGGAAGGGTTGAGGGCGAAACCAGTTTGGCCCCATCCGAGGAGCAGCTTCCGATTCCTCTGTCGATCCACGCCTTGAAAAGAACAAATACACTCGCCCGGAGTATGGAGCTGTGTGAATTGCTTCATCCAATTGCAGAATGATGTTCCATCCTTGTTCCGATGCCGTTGCCAGCCGGGAAACAGAGAGAAGAAACAGAACCACTGCAGCAAACATCATCCGACGGGTCATTAATCACTCGCTGAATGTCAATCAGGGAATCTTGCTTCGGATTGTGGTGCAGTGAGCACAAGCACGGCACCACACTAAAAAATCGATCGAGGTCCCTGAAGCAATCGGAATAAAGACAAAGCCTCAGAGAACCGGGATCCTCTGAGGCTTTGAATCAAATTAGTATCCTGCAGTCAGATGACAAACATCTGAGATCAGGCCAACGATCAGTATTACTGCTCGTCGCCGCGAACGTGGTCCATTGAGAACAATGGGCCTGAACCGCCAGCGGTTCCACCCTTGAGTTCGCGTGGGCCAGCATCGGCGGCAGTTCCGCCAGCTGCAGCTGCTGCGTCGTCTTCAGCTTCGATCTGTGCATCGAGTTTCATACTCAACCCGATCTTGCGATCGTTGGTATCAACTCGCAGGATCTTGACGTCGATTTCGTCACCGACGTTGACGATTCCTTCAGCTGACTTGGAAGCGTCGCCGCCAGTCAGTTCGGAAACGTGCAGCAAGCCTTCGAGTTCCTTTTCAAGTTCCACGAACACACCAAAGTTGGTGATTTTCGTGACCTTGCCCTTAACAACAGCTCCAGCCTGGAACTGGTGTGGGATACGGCTTTCCCATGGATCTTCGTCGAGCTGCTTCAGGCCGAGAGCGATACGCTTACGTTCTTCGTCAACAGAGACAACGGTACACTCGATCTCGTCGCCCTTCTTCAGCATTTCGCTGGCGTGGGAGATCTTGCGTGTCCAGCTCATGTCGCTGACGTGCAACAGACCGTCAACACCTTCTTCGAGTTCGATGAACGCACCGTAGTTGGTGAGATTACGAACGGTTCCCTTAACACGCTTGCCGACTGGGTACTTGTCGCTGACGTTGTCCCATGGATTCGGCTGGGTCTGCTTCATGCCCAGTGAAATTTCCTGCTTGTCGGTGTTGATGCCGAGCACCACCACTTCGACTTCATCGCCAATCGACACCATTTCACTTGGGTGATTAAGGCGACGTGTCCAGGACATTTCGCTGATGTGGACCAGACCTTCGATTCCGTCTTCCAGCTTCACGAAGGCACCGTAGGTCATGACATTGACCACTTCGCCCTTGACGCGTGAGTTGACTGGGTACTTCGTTGCCACGTTGTCCCATGGGCTTGCAAACTTCTGCTTCAGGCCCAGAGCAATCTTCTCTTTGTCGCGATCGACATTGAGAATCATGACTTCGATTTCGTCGTCGATCTTGACCATCTCGGATGGATGGTTGATACGACCCCAGCTCATGTCGGTGATGTGGAGGAGACCATCGATCCCACCCAGGTCGACGAACGCACCGAAGTCGGCGATGTTCTTGACGATACCCTTGCGGATCTGCTTCTCTTCGATCTCGGACATCAGCTTGCGCTTCATTTCGGCGCGCTGTTCTTCGATCAGGCGACGACGTGAAACAACGATGTTCTTGCGAGCGTCGTCGATCTTCAGGATCATACACTCGATTGAGTTGCCCACGAATTCGCCGATGTCGGCAGGACGGCGAACGTCAACCTGGCTGGCAGGAAGGAACACGTTCACACCGCGCTGGCCGCTGGTGGAGAGAGCTTCGCCGATATTGACGAGCAAACCACCTTTGATTTTGCGGACGACCATCCCCTTGATTGTGTCGCCTTCGCCGTAACGCTTGATAACCCAATCCCAGTCCTTCTGGCGATCGGCTTTGCGCTTGGAGAGAAGAACGAGACCGAAGTCGTCTTCGATTTCTTCGAGCAACACTTCGATGGTGTCGCCAACTTTTGGCTTCTCTTCGTCTTCGGCCCACTCATTGAGCGAGACCATTCCCTCGCTCTTGTAACCGATGTCGACCAGAACCTCATCACCTTCGATGCTCAACACTTTACCGTGCACGAGCTGGTTGGCATCGAACGGGCTGGACGTACGTTCGTAAACGCGGTCCATTCTGTCATCTTCAGAAGCAATCCAGTCGCCGATTTCGCCACCCAGTGCGGCGTCCAGCTCAGCGTCATCAACTTGAAATTCACGAATGAGGTTACGATCGACCATTGGAAACCTGTACACCATTTCACGACTGTTTGAGAGCGAGCTGTTCACCAAAGAACGTGCTACAACACCAAAAGCCGGGTTGAAACCATCCGTCTAACGGGGCGGTCCGAACATCGGAACACAAAGCCACGCCACGACGTAAATCGAATCGAGTACTGTACCAAATCACTCCCTTTTGATGCCAGTCGCTTCTGGTCATAATTCATAATATTGATATACCGGTCATCAACCTGATTTTTTCGCCAAGGTAAATTCCGATACAAACCAGAGGAACCAGTGCGATCAACCAAACTGATCAATTCGCTGAGCTCCATCGTCAACTTTTAGGATTTGATGTCGTACAGGAAATAAACCGGCAGGATTCTGTCGTTTTGATCTAGCACACTCTTCAAATCGAAGCCACGACGGGAACCTGAGAAGGTCGCCCTACTGGACCAGCCAACCAAATTCGAATTCATTCAATAAACAGACTCGCCTCAATCCTTACCAGTTATCGGCAAACCCATGCCTGCAAATCCTTTCGAACAAATCCAGAATTCACTCATCCAAGGCGGCGCCGCTGGAGCTTTTGAGCAACTCACCCAGACACTCCGCGACAACAAAGAGTGGCACAACCTCTTTGACGCACGAATTTTACAGAAGAAGCACTCACTCAAAATCCCCCTGAACCGCCCCAGTTCCTTACAGGACGTGCCTGAGGATTTCCGCAAAGAAGTCGAAGCAACTTACATTCTGGCTGCCCGAGAAGCTGGCGAAGGATTTCTGTCCCAGGGAGACATCCCATCCGCATGGATGTACATGAAAGTCATTCGAGAACCAGAGAAGGTCGCCGCTGCAATCGACGAACTCCCCAACACCATCGACGACTACCAGGAGATGGAACAGATCATCCGAATTGCTCTACATGAAGGGGTCAATCCGGAAAAAGGGCTCAAAATCATGCTGCGAGGCCACGGCACCTGCAGCACAATCACCTCACTGGACCAGATTCTTGGGCAACTTGAGGCCAGTAAACGCAGCAAATGCGTCGCGACTCTCGTTCGCACTCTTTATGACGAACTCACCGAGTCAGTCCGCAATCACGTTGAAAAGAAAATGCCGATGTTGCCTCCAGATTTGTCGCTGGAACAACTGATCACCGGCCGCGACTGGTTGTTTGAAGGTGGCAACTACCACATCGACGTTTCCCACCTGAGCTCAGTGGTTCGCTTCGCCAGATCACTTGAGAAGAACGCACCAGAACTCGAACTCGCAAGACAACTTGCGATATACGGATCCCGCCTGGAGAAAACTCTCCAATACGGCGGAGAGCCCCCATTCGGCGACTTCTACCCTGCGCATCTCGCATTCTTCAACATTCTGCTCAATCGTGATACTGACGCAAATCTGAAGTACTTCTACGACCAGCTCGATCAGGAACCAGACGAACAAGACAAGCCGCTCTTTGCATACGTTCTTGTCGACCTGCTTGTCCGAAGTGAACACACCAACGATGCACTCGATCTCGCGTCAAAGTACCTCACCAATCTCGGCGAAGACGTCAACATCTCATTCGATGAGCTTTGCCAGAAGGCCGGCAGATTCGACGTACTCAAGCAGGTTCGAAAGGAACAAAACAATCTTGTGGCCTTCACCTCCGCTGCCATCAGGGAACTGGAACAGAATAAGTAGAGAAGCCTCACGTGCCCTCTGTTGCCACAACCGGCTCGATGAACACAAGAATTCCCCGAGCCGGTGCCCCTCCGATCCAGCAGCAAAGCCTTGGATCGACCGGAGAAAAACAACAGTCGCAGCACAAATCTGCCGAAATTACTAGAGAGGCCAACTTTCGCTTAATTCGCCATAAACTGCATCACTGTATGCAATTATCACCATTTACCTATTTTACGCCGCGGCCGCGAAGGCGGTCCCCAATTGACATTCCTCTCCAAACTGATCTAATTTCACTTGTGAAGTGTTGCACGCGGGAGTCAGGCCTGCCGCAACATGGCACCCGTCCTGCTGAGGGGTCAGTAGTTCAGGTGCAACAAATGTGCATAAGAAATGCTCGTGGTTAAAAACGGGGTTCGCTATCCGAACGCAAACTCCTTTGAACTCAGTCGACCGAAAATTCGGGACATTGATTACAGAGGGCGTTCTGAGCACCCGGAGCAACCGGAATCCATAAAATCGACTGCCGAAACTGATTTTCTGCAGGATTGGACTCCGATACCTCCTAGTGCCGAGTGGATAGCCATCCAGCAGTCAAGGAAATGCATCAGTCCGGCCTGACGCCGCCCTGATGATGAAAATGGACTGCTGGAAAGTTCCGTAAACTAAAGGTCTAGCAATGGTTGCTGGAAATCAGCGTCCTCGGGTTGTCATCACCGGCGTTGGCGTCGTATCGCCTGTCGGGATTGGCCGGAATGCATTCTGGTCAAATCTCGTCGCTGGGAATTCTGGCATTGCGCCATTAAGTGCGTTTCGCAGTCAAAACCTGCCATGCACCCTCGCAGCAGAAATCCGTGATTTCAATCCAGCCGAACATATTTATCATCGCAAATTCCTGAAGGTCATGTCTCGCGACATCCAACTCGGGGTGTCAGCAGCGTCACTCGCAATGAAGGACGCCAGACTGTCAGCAGGCGACATTGCGCCAGAACGCCTTGGCGTCGAGTTCGGTGCTGGACACATTTCGTTCACACCAGATGAACTCGCTGAAGTCACCAGAGCCTTCCGCGATTGCAGCGAAGAAGAAATCGCTCGCGATTGGGGCCGAAAAGCCTTGGGCAACATTGCCCCACTATGGCTGTTGCGCCAGTGTCCAAACATGCCAGCCTGCCATGTGGCAATTGAACACGGGGCTTGCGGGCCGAACAATACAATCACCAGCTCCGACGCATCTGCCCTGCTCGCTCTTCAGGAAGCGATCCGTTGCATCAATCGTGGCCAGACAGACGCCATGATTGTTGGAGCAAGCAGTTCAAATATTAATCCCGTCGACATCGCACGTATCAGCATGTTCGACACACTCTCTCCTCAGCACGACCCAGAGCAAGGTTGCCGTCCATTCGACCGCGATCGCGACGGGACCATCGTCGGCGAAGGAGCAGCCGTTTTCATCGTTGAGCGATACAGCCATGCTGTTGCCCGCGGTGCAGACATCTACTGCGAAGTCCTTGGAACCGGAGCAGGATGCGATGGACGCGGTGACGAGAACGTCGCTGGCGGACGCGGCCTGTCCTGTGCAATGAATGCCGCGATTCGTCAGGCAAACATTTCTCCAAGAGAATTGGGCCATATCAACGCCCACGGCAAGAGCACTCGCACCGACGACTGGGTTGAAGCCCGTGCCTACCACCACTCTTTCGGTGATGACACCCACAAGATTCCTGTTGTCGCTCTGAAAAGCTACTTCGGAAACTTTGACGCCGGCTCAGGTGCAGTTGAACTCGCAGGAAGCATCCTCTCTCTGAAGAACGGTGAGCTTCCTGCAACATTGAACTACAAGCATCCAGATCCACTGTGCCACTTGAATGTCGCCAGTGAGCCACGTCGATTGCGATCATCTGTCGCAATGAGCGTGAACCGCACTGCGATGGGACAAAGCGTCGCCGCAATCCTTCGTGCAGTTTAGTCCTTGAACTGGTTCCTTGTGCCACACAGCACATCGGACACACTCATTTGAGACTTACAATCCAGAGAGAGCTGAACGCCCAATACGGCGTTCAGCTTTTTTCTTTTCAGGTCCCGCAGTCTCCGTCCCGTGACCAAGATTCTCGATTGCCTCCCCACACCGCGATCAGATTATAACTTCTACACGTCAAAACATCTCAATCCCGTTGATTTCGCCGTGATGTCACGCGAAATTAAATCCTGAAAATCGGCTTCAAAATCCGATCAAATTATTTCAATGGGACTGACATTCTGCTAACCTCGAACGATCTCATACGCCCCAAGTTCCAGCCCGCCTGCGAATCATGAGAATCCTGCCTGGATTTGCCTGCCTGATGGCCCTCACTGCCATCACCATGACTGCCGCCGCCGATGGTGCAGCTCAATCTTCGATTTCCTTCGAAAAAGATGTCAGGCCAATCCTGAAGGCGGCCTGCTTCCATTGCCACGGTGAGTCGGGGCAATCCGAGGGAGAACTCGATGTCAGGCTTGTACGCTTCATCGTGAAGGGGGGCGATTCTGGTCCTTCTATCGTGCCAGGAAAGCGCAACGAAAGCATCTTGTTCCAGCGAGTCCAGAGTGGGGACATGCCACCGGATAAAGCTCACCGCTTGAGCGAGCAGCAAGTTGAGCTGATCGGGAAGTGGATCGACGACGGAGCCAAGACGCTTCGACCTGAACCAGAGAATGTTCAGGGGATGATCATCACTGACGAGGAACTGTCGCACTGGGCATACAAAAAAATCGTTCGCCCTGCCGTTCCAGAAGTCAAAAATTCGGATCGAGTTCGCACACCAATCGACGCATTTTTGTTGAGCAAACTGGAAGCGAAGGGCTTCAGCTTTTCGGAAGACGCCAAGCCATCAACTCGACTTCGTCGGGCATCCTACGATCTTGTTGGCTTGCCACCATCGCCTGAGGCTGTTGTTGCGTTCGAAGGAGATCAGCAAGCAGATGCATGGTCTCGTCGAATTGACGAATTTCTTGCGTCTCCTCACTACGGTGAACGCTGGGGACGACACTGGCTCGACGTTGCCGGCTATGCCGACTCCGAAGGGTACACCGCAGTGGACCTCAAGCGAGATCACGCATGGCGATATCGAGACTATGTCATTCGTTCTTTTAATGCCGACAAACCGTTCGATCGGTTCATCCTTGAACAGCTCGCTGGTGATGAACTGATCACGTCACCGATCAACAACCTGACTCCGGAAGATGCCGAGCTACTTGCAGCAACAGGCTTTCTGCGAATGGCTCCAGATGGCACTGGTGGGGCTGTTGATAACGTGAACATCGCAAGAAACGATGTCCTTGCAGAAACAGTCAAGATTGTGACTTCTTCTCTGCTTGGTCTGACGGTCGGCTGCGCTCAGTGTCACGACCACCGTTACGACCCAATTCCAACGGTCGATTACTACCGGTTTCGGGCGATCTTCGAACCAGCTTTGAATGCAAAGCAATGGAAGGCACCAAAACAACGCCTGGTCTCTCTCTACACAGACGCAGACCGTGCCAAAGCTGCAGAGATCGAAAAGGAAGCCAAGGTTCTTGATGCAGAACGGCTCGCCAAGCAAAAAGAATTCATCGATGCCACCTTCGAAAAGGAATTGGCAAAGCTGCCGGAAGATGTTCAGCTGAAGGCAAAAGGTCTGCAGAACGTTCCGGTCAAAGATCGCAATGATGAACAGAAGGCACTCGTCAAGAAATACCCGAGCCTGAATATCAGCGCTGGTTCACTCTATCTCTACGACAAAAAAGCTGCTGATGAACTGAAGCTGATGGCAGACAAGGCGACTGCACTGCGGGCGACAAAACCCAAAGAAGAATTCGTCCATGCTCTGACTGAAGTCGCGGGACAGGTTCCGCAGAGTTTCGTGTTCAATCGTGGTGACTGCGAACAGCCCAAAGAAGAAGTTCAGCCTGCCGGATTATCCGTCATCGCGATGAACGCGGAACTGCCGACGATCGAGTCGAAGAATGCGAGCTTCAAAACAACTGGCCGACGCACCGCACTCGCAAAGCAACTCACCGATCCGAATCATCCACTGACGGCGCGCGTCCTCGTCAATCGAATCTGGATGCATCACTTCGGTCGTGGAATTGTTTCTACCCCGGCAGACTTTGGTGTTTTGGGAGCACCGCCAACTCACCCGGAATTGCTTGACTGGCTCGCGGCTGAATTCATTGAATCCGGCTGGAGTGTGAAGCACATGCACCGGCTGATCATGAACTCCACCGCCTATCAGCAGGCATTGAGAACAGACCGTGAACAGGATCAGGTCGACCCGGACAACCACCTCTATGGTGGAGCACGCTTGATTCGGCTCGACGCTGAAGGACTGCGAGATTCGGTGCTGATCGTCAGCGGTTCTATCAACAAAGCAATGTTCGGTCCTCCTGTCCCAGTCATGGCAGATGAAGTTGGACGCTGGGTATTGGGAATCGAAAATCTGAGTGCCGGTCGTCCTGGCGCGGTGATTTCACTGGATGGTCGTGAGAATCTGAGAAGCGTCTATGTTGAGGTGCGGCGGAGTCGACCACTCGCGGTTCTCGACACTTTCGACTGGCCAACCATGGCACCAAACTGTGAGATCCGCAACATCTCGACTGGGACTCCGCAGTCCCTGATGCTGATGAACAGCGACTTTGTCCTGCAGTATGCCGCAAAGTTCGCCCGAAACATTGAAGCACAAGCAGGCGAAAGCGTTGAGAAGCAAATCGATCTGGCTTGGAAGCTGGCATACTGCCGCTCTCCTGATCAATCCGAAGCTGCTTCCGCTCAGGCCTTCCTCGAAGAGCAAGCCGCTCTGCTGGCAGAACGGCTGAAAGCTGAGCCTGCGAAGAAGAACGACAAAGACAAAACAACACCACTGACACCTCAACAACGTAGTCTGGAATCACTCTGCCAGATGTTGTTGAGCTCCAATGAGTTTCTCTACATCGATTAGACTGCTTCGCGAATTCGAAGTGACGATAGGGCGCCCCCTGAGCATGCACATGAATGCCCCGCGCCGTACCAGCTTCGGATTCAGTTCGAAAATCGATGATAGACACCACTCGCGAATTCATTGAGTTGAACCGAGAGACGACATGATCAATGCATCCTGTTTCAACCGTCGACACTTTTTGGCCGGCAGTGCACTGAGCGTCAGTTCTATTGCTTTAAACTGGCTTCTGCAGCACGATCAAGCATTCGGGAATCCTGCAAAGCCAGCCACAGAACCGACTGCGTTCAATACTCTGCCCAAGTCTCCGCTGACGGCTCCCAAAGCGAACGCCATGATTTCGCTTTGGATGCAAGGTGGCCCGAGCCATCACGACATGTTCGATCCGAAACCGGAGATGGACAAGCATGACGGTCAGGCGTTTCCCGGCGAGATCAAGTACGACGATCCGGCTCACGCCAGTTCCAAAATCATGAAGTCACAATGGAAGTTCGCTCCACGCGGTGAGTGTGGAATGGAGCTTTCGGATCTGATTCCTTACACCAGTCAGATTGCCGACGAGATCTGCCTTATCCGGTCGATGCACACCGGTGTTAACAACCATGGTCAGTCTATTCAGGCCATGCAGGTGGGGCGCGTCGCCGCTGGGCGACCGACTCTCGGTAGCTGGTTGACTTATGGGTTGGGGTGTGCGGCCGATAACCTGCCAGCGTACATGGCGTTGATCGATCCTGGACAATTGCCGGTCCTAGGAGTTGAAAATTGGCAGAACGGCTTCCTGCCGTCTCTCTATCAGGGAACAGTGATTCGCCCGAAAGAGCCGAGAATCCTCGATCTGATTCCGCCAGACCACCTTGCAGGGAAGCCGCAGGAGCGTTCTCTGCGTTTCCTTGAAGAGTTGAACCGTCGGCATCTTCAAGAGCGCCCACAGCAGCTGGATCTGGATGCGCGAATCGCTTCCTACGAGCTGGCCGCCAAGATGCAGATTGCGGCAACAGAAGCGCTCGATCTCTCCAAAGAGACGAAAGCCATGCAGGAGATGTACGGAATGCATTCTCCGAATGCAGCGACTCGTGAATACGGATCCCGGTGTCTTCTTGCTCGCCGCCTGATTGAACGTGGAGTGCGATTCGTACAGGTCTACACTCCCAACCAGATGTGGGATCATCACTCAGGCATCATCAAGTCTCTTCCACTGGCCTGCGAGAAAGTGGATCAGCCATCGGCCGCACTTGTCGCTGACTTGAAAGCACGAGGATTACTGGACACGACCGTCGTTCACTGGGGCGGTGAGATGGGACGACTCCCTGTGATCCAGTTCGACAGCGGTCGAGACAAGGTGGGTCGTGACCACAATACATACGGATTCAGCATGTGGGTCGCCGGTGGCGGATTCAAAGCTGGTCATGTCCATGGTGAAACCGACGAATGGGGACACCACGCTGTTAAAGATGTGGTTAATCACTTCGACTACCACACAACATTGATGCATCTCTTCGGACTTGATCCAGAAAAGCTGACGTATCACTGGGGCCGACGAGACCAGACGCTAACCGATGGACAACCCGGCAAGATCGTGAAAGAAATTCTGGCATAGGTCAGGCTGCATTCACGATTTGATTCGCACATCTAACGAACAGAGGACTCCTGTTCGGACTTGATAATACAAAGAGACCTCTCAACTGCTGTCGCGGTTGAGAGGTCTCTTTATGTTTGCGTCTTTCTGTTTGTTGCTCAGCAGAGTCAACGTAATTCAGCGACTCACAACAAGCAGATCACTACTTGTTGATTGGCTGTGAATCGCCTGTCAATTCCTGCGAAGGCACAATTGCAATCTGCACGTCTACAGGCAGAGTTGTCGCAAGCACACTTGCCGAAATCGAGATCGGATCCAGTATTTTCACTCGTGGATATCGTTGCCTCAGTTCGTCGATCTGCTCTGGCGTGTATTCCCCAGTGCTCCAGAGGATGACTCCCCCACGCTGATTGAGAATGTCATCAGAAACCCAGGGAGTCGCCTCTTCTTCCAGATCCGCATACACACTTGGACGTGAAGGCGAATAGAAAGCAACATTGCCAGCCAGCCACCGATTGCCTCCCACAATTGGCGTCGGCCCTCCGAATTCTTCTTTGCAAATTCTGTCGACCTGAGCGGCCAAAGCCCGACCGGGGAAGCAGATTCGTAGTGGAGCCTTTCTCATGACAGGCAAAACCATGTCGTGCCAGACCAACACCGCAGCTACCAACACACAGGCCCCAGCCGAAAGCTTCACAACTCTCCAGACAGTTCGGGCGTCCTCGCGGTACTGGTACAGACAGAACATCGCCGCACCAATGAACGTGAAGAGAGGAGACCCCCAGAGTGATTTCATCTTCACACCGGTCGTTACTCCAACGGTCAGGATCAACAGGATCGGAATCAATGCAAAGAACAGAATGAAATCCCGACCGAAATTCTGGTTGATCGGAGTGACAGGCTGTCGACGCCATTTCCAACCCAGCGATGGAATCATCAATCCCAGTGTCAGACCGACGGCAGCAATCTGCGATCCAACAAACTTCGCAGGATTCGTCAGCCGATCGGCCCAGCTTTTCTCTTCGCCACTCGACCGCGACTGCACATATCGGATCGTTGGAAAGTCGTTGGCAATCAGCCAGTAGAGATGTGGACCAAAACAAATCAAGGAAACACCCAACGCGATGAGGGGTCCCGGAGTTCGCCAGGCCGCACGTCCACGAGGATGAAGGACAGAAAACAGGATCATCGTCAGAGCAAGGAAAGCCGTGTCATATTTTGACAGCATCCCCAATCCCAGAGTCAGTCCACACAAGACCCAATAACGAAGTCGGCCTGACGAGAACGCCAAGTAAAGGAATGCAATCGTCAGTGCCCAATTCACACGGGACAGTGAGTTGTTATTAAACTCAGTCGTTGTGAATTGATAGTAATAGCAGCCTTCGAGGACCACGACCGCCATCAGAGCCACTCTCGCCCCCAACGTCGGTGCTGTTACGACCCAGACACTCCAGAAGCATGCGAGAATCATCACCTGAGAGATGACATGGAACGGCCACACAGCAGGGCCAAAGAGAACGGCACTTCCTTCAGCAATCCAGGCGGGAAGCGGAGGGTGTTTTGAATACCCGAGCTGCCATTCATGTCCCCAATAGATCATCTCAATCGTATCGAGGCAGGCATTCGGTTGTGTGATCGTTGGAACAATCACCCAGACCAGAAAATGCAGAAGGCAGAACCCCAGAAAGAGACGAAACGCGGTTGCGTCTGTCATCCACCGAGGCGAAGGTTCCTCAATTTCTGCCGGGGACAGGGAGGTCGAATTCATGTCACTCCCTAGTCCGGTTCGGTCGATCATGTGGTCTCGCAGCAGCCTTCTCGACTGGAGAAAAGCTGAATCCCGCGTGCCTGAAACGCTGCATATTTTCTGGAAATGCTCTCATACGTTCTGGTCTTACAAGCGACTGCAGAACAACGGCTTCATCAGGTAATCGAGAGCTCTTTATCAAACGCAGCGACATCGATTCCGAGTTCTCAGTCCGTCGCCAGCAGACAAGATCCGCCTGACTCAGCCTGTGAGAAATCATGCCGCTCGATTGATCGAGATCAAAATTGGTGACGCAGTCAGTTCGAGCATCTTCACCGGCTGGGCGTTGACCAGGCTGAGATTCTCTTGAGGGTAGACCTCAATGCGATGTTTGACCGCAACGTTCAGCAATTCAAAGAACGCACGAACAAAAGTTCCTGAACGGATCTTCGAGCCCGGCACTTCCGACCATTGGTCGACTGGCAATTCGTATAACGCGTCGTTCACGTCACGATTTTCAACACGTCTTAAATAACGCTTCAAACGTGACAAGATCTCAACGTCGAAGATCCATCGTGACGAAAACTTTTCTTGAAAGACTGGTGCAAGATACTCGTTGTTGCGGAACAGTTTCGCACCGCATGATGCGTCGTAAACCGGAACGCAACTCGCTCTCGCGGACAAATTCGAATAGATCCGTCCGAGGATGTATCGGTTTCTATCCCGACGAACGCGGCGTCCCAGAAATTGTGTTCTCGATCCCCAGACAACGTCAATCTCCGGACGCTTCTCAAGGACACGAATGAAGTCAGGAATTGCCGTCAGCGGAGTCGCGAGATCGGCATCCCAGAACCCGATGTTTTCGTATCCCAGTTCAACCGCTTTCAATATACCGCGGCGAACGGCTTCCGCCTTTCCGCAGTTGACTTCCAGACTCCACGCAGACACCTGAACCGGATTCTGCTGAACGAGTTCAGACAGGAGATCAGCAGTTGAATCCCGACTGCCATCATCAACAAACAACAACGAGACGTCCGGTTCACTGCGCAGGAACTCGGTGATCGCCTTGAAATCCAGCCGATTTGATTCGTTATAGCATGGGACAACGATACCCGTCTTCGATGCGAATTTCACGGGCATGTTTCACTCCAACTTCCATGTCTTGAATCGCGTAGAACACTGCATCCATGCGGCATCTGCGAGAAATTCAACGAGTGACTCTAAAAGTCAAGTTCTGTTTGGTCAAGAGATTATCCCGACCAGACGTCATTTCGGGCGTCTGGACAGGACAGAATGGGAATCGTGCGGCAGTTTCAGCAACACTCAGTGACTGGTTTGAGTCACATTTCTTGGGCCCCGACACAACTTTATCAGCGTGCTTTCGATCCTGTTTTCTCCTCTTTTAACAGTGCTTCCCGCCTCTCAGTCCATTCGCAGGCGACTCAACGGAACGGCCTTGCAACCCTCTTCTTCAGCAAGATCGCCATTTTCAGAAAAATTAGATCCTTCCGCAGAACCCGAAATCTTTTCCTAAATTGACGACATCGATACGCCGATAATGACGACTGAGCGACTTCGCGCAATTGGCCTATCAACCGCGAGGAGCCTGGACTTTCAGTTCGACCAGGATCGGCATCATGAAATTTTGGACAACCGGCATTCTCATGGCGCTCGGTGCCTTTCTCCCAGCATCTGCATGGGGGCAAGACCCGTGGGGAGCTCCTGGAGCAGTCCCGCCGGGAGGCTATTCGCCATATCAAATGCCCGGGTATCACGATCCCGGACTCTACGACGAGCTGCTCCCAGAGCGGCGGTCGATGTACAACCATAATGGGGCCGGCCATCTGACACTGCAGGAAGCCTTTGCAGAGTCGTATGTCCGTCTCGACTATCTTCACTGGAAAATCTCCGGGGGCGATGGCGTTGTTCTAGGCGCGCCCAATTCGTCCGGAGCTGACATCAGTGGTCAAACCCGAGATAACCGTCTGCCTGCTGTTGACCCGTCAACAGGCTTTCAGCCACAGACTGCCGCTGTGGTTCCATCTCTGAACCACAGTTACGACACATTGGATGGTCTGCGCGGAACTGTTGGATTTCCAACGAATGTCGGAACACTGGAAGCAGAAATCTTCTACTTCCAGCAAGTCGATAACGTGATCAACGTCCGACCGTTTCAGGATACCCTGGCCAGCGGCCCAGAGACCGTCATCGGCGGGATGACTTTGCTGACGAATGGAACAGTCTCCAACTCGATGATGATCCTGTTCAACCAGAGTTATACTGCTCGACAGGAAACGCAATTCTGGGGAACAGAAGCGAACTGGATTTTTGATCCGTTCACTCCGAACGTCGCTGTCGAGTTCGCACCAATTCTGGGGTTTCGATTTCTGCAGTTGGACGACAGTCTGAATATCTCCGGCCAGCACATTCAAAGTCCAACAGTGACTTTGAATCACATGGTCGCGTCCATGGCACGAAACAACATCTTTGGTCCTCAGATCGGTCTCAAAGCGTCAACCACACTGGGACGTCTTGAACTGGGAGCGGAAACAAAGTTTCTGTTGGGTTTGAACCGCCTGAGCGAAGGGGTTTACACAAGCGAAATCTTCAATCCAACAACATCATTGGACCCCAATCAGGCAACGGAAGCAGATCGGGCGATCAAAGACACTCGGACAGAATTCGCACCACTTTTTGACTTGTCTCTGTCTGGGAAATTTCAGGTCAGTCCAAACCTGAAGATCTTCGCTTCATACGAGCTGATTCTCGCAAGCGGCTTCTCCCGAGCATTCAACAACATCTACTATGATTCTCCATCCTCAGTGAATCAGGCACCAACAATTACTCTGAAGCCCACGACATCAGAGTTTGTCGCACACGGCTTTGCAGTCGGCGGTGAATTCACCTTCCGTTAAACCAGTTCGGTCTGGATTGCGATCGCTGCAAGAGAAACGAACTTCAATGACCGACATCTCAATGGATGTCGGTCATTTTCCTTTTCGCATCCGGTATTTCTGCACTCGGCGACAGATACGATCTGGCAGCAGGAATCAAAACATGCTCAACTATCACACGTGTCATTCCTCAGAAGACCATCGTCGTTTGTCTGTTGCGATGCGGAATTTCGGCTCCAATCTGAGTCAGCGATTTCACTCGATTCAGTGAACAGACTTGAGTTGAGCCAGATTTCAGATGCAACCACAGAATCAATCTCCGGCGACATTGAATCCTCCGTCACCTCTCGGGCTCACTCCCAGTTTTGGATTCGGAGATCGACTCGGGTTCGCCACACCGGGCCATCTCGCTGCCCTGAATGCCGCTGGTGGCCCCATTCGAGGGATCTTTGCACAACAGTCCATTCGAGAAATGACTCGCACTTGCAGAACCCCGCAGCAAGTCATGAACGACGCGCAGCAGGCGATCACGGTGGCAGGGTATTCAGACTCCTGGGGAGCTGATGCCGATCACCTGAAAACTTCGGCTGATGTCCGCTCGACAATCGACGCCGGATTCGTGTTCTTCACAATCGATCCGTCAGAAGTCGTTGATCAACAGGCAGACCGAGACACAAACGAGATGTTGTTGTCGAAGTTCAATGCCATTTACAACATGATCGACTGGCTCGAACATTACCGTGGAAAGTCGGTCAAACTCTCAACGGGTCTCGAAATCGAATTTTCACCAGAATCGGTTTTAAGAGCCGCAGTCAAATACGGGCTCGCAATCAATCGAACAATTGAGCTCGCCCGAACAATTGAGTCAGAAGCTCGACAGCGGAACCAGCAGTGGGAAATTGAGATCAGTGTCGACGAAACTGATCAGCCAACAAGCCTTGCTGAACATTATATTTTTGCCGATCAACTGCGGCGTCATCAGGTTCAAATTGTCAGCCTTGCACCAAGATTCATTGGCGAGTTTGAAAAAGGAATCGACTTCAAAGGTGATCTCACAACCTTCACAGACTCGCTGCGACATCATGCGGCAATCGCAGAAGAGTTGGGACCATATAAACTGAGCCTGCATTCCGGGTCTGACAAGCTCTCGATCTATCAGGCTCTCGCCCAGGCAACACATGGACGCTTTCACGTTAAGACTGCCGGAACAAGCTATCTGGAAGCCCTGCGAGTTGTCGCTCAGACCTCTCCAAATGAATTCCGAAGAATCGTGGCGTTCTCTCGATCACGCTACAACACAGACAGAGCGACGTATCACGTTTCCGCAACACTTGAGCAAGTTCCCGATCCTGAGTTCATTCAGGATGCTCGCAGACTGGAAGCGGTCTATCTGGAATGCTGGAGTGATGTCCCGAGTGGAACCGGATTCACCGCACCCGGTCGTCAGATCCTCCATTGCACATTTGGTTCTGTACTGACCCACCCGGAATTCGGGCCGCTGATCAAGCAATTTCTCAAAGAGAACGAAGCCCTTTACACAGAACTGCTGACGGAACACTTCACGCATCATTTGAGAGCACTGCAGATTGCAGATTCTGCCCGACTTTGACCAATAAAGAAGGCGGACAAATGAAGAAAGCGGAGCGAAAAGTTCTCGCTCCGCTTTCGCTGTGCTTTAACTGTGATTCGCGACTCAACAATTCGTGATTTCACGAAATCATTGAATGGCCGACATCAGGCAATGATGTTCTTCACGACGTGACCATGCACGTCCGTCAGACGAAAGTCACGGCCGGAGTAGTGATAGGTCAGGCGTTCGTGATCTATTCCCATGAGGTGCAAGATCGTGGCATGCAGGTCATGGATGTGAACCTTGTCGTGCACGGCTCGCATTCCGAAATCATCAGTCGCGCCATGTACGGTTCCGCCTTTAATTCCACCACCGGCCATCCACATCGAGAAGCCGTAAGGGTTATGATCGCGTCCGTCCCCTCCTTCTGAAGTCGGCGTTCTCCCGAACTCACCCCCCCAGATCACCAGTGTTTCATCGAGCATTCCACGGGATTTCAAATCGGTCAACAACTGGGCAATTGGACGATCAATCTCCCGACAGAGATTCGCATTCTGGGTCGAATGATTCGAATGTGTATCCCAAGGCTGCCGGTCTCCGTGATAAAGCTGAACAAAACGCACTCCACGTTCGCTCAGTCGTCTTGCCAGGATACAGGAGTTAGCGAACTGGCTCTTGCCGTATGCCTCACGAATGTGTTTTGGTTCCTTATCCACATCGAAGACTTCCATGGCTTCGAACTGCATTCGGTATGCAAGTTCCATCGCCGAAATTCGCGTTTCCAAATCCGACTCATGTGAGCGGATTGTCTGATGCTGGCGGTTGATCGCCGAGATGAGATCCAGTTGTCGTTTCTGAGCTTCCGCTGCAAGATCAGGGTTCTGCAGATGCGGAATCATTGAAGAAGGAGCAGTCTGCTTCAGATTGATATAGGTTCCCTGAAACTTCCCAGGAAGGAATGCATTTCCCCAGAGTTTCGGACCAACAACCGGGCTGCCCGGGCAAAGTGCCAGAAAGCCCGGCAAGTCGCGATTCTCAGAGCCAAGGCCATAGGTCAGCCAGGCACCAATGCTCGGACGAGTCGGTGTCAGCGTCCCGAGATTCATCATGCATAAGGCTGGAGCATGATTCGGGAAGTCGGTATGGCACGATCGGATGATCGCCATTTCATCAGCATGTTTGGAGAGTTCCGGGAAGTGTTCTGAGAACGGAATTCCAGACTCACCTGCTGGGCTGAATTTGACCGGCGATGGCAGGATGCCGCCGGTTTCACGCTCCGTACGAACATTCACCGCGTCGGGGCGCTGTCCGGCGTATTTCACCAGATCAGGTTTTGGGTCAAACGTATCAATCTGAGACGGCCCACCTCCCATGAAGAGGAAGATCACCCGTTTGGCCTTTGTCGGGAAATGGGGGACAGATGACGTGATGTCACCAGCTTTCCCTGCCTGAAGCTGACTCGATTCGGCGATCAGACTGGCGAGCCCCAGCATTCCGACTCCGCTGCCGACATTCTGCAGCATCTGGCGTCGAGTCCAGGGAAGATTCATACTCGGATTCAGCAAGTTCATTTCATTGCTCCAGTGATCGGCGGGTCTAGTCGACGTACAGGAGTTCATTACTGCACAGCATTGCGTGGCAATAAAGAATCCAGGGAGTCGCCTTCAAACGTCCGTTCCCCGCCAGTCCATCTTCATAGATGCCATGATGTCCATTGGGAGTGATGTCCCGAGCCTGACTGTTCAGCGCGGAACGGGAATACAATGCCCAGTGTGCAGTGGGAGCATCTTCCAATACGGCTTGAGTCGCAGCCCGAAAATCCGGTTGGCCCTGCCCGACACGAGCAGCATCATAATGAATCGAGATTTCCTTCGGAGTCAGAACTCGATTGTAAACCGTGACTCCTCCCATCTGGCCCAGAAAATTCGCGAAGTTATCGTTTCGGCCAGCAAAGAAAAGCTCTGATTTGGTGACATCATAATCAGACGGAACTGTGCCACTGACGTCAGGTTCTGACTGCCCGTCCAAATAAATGCGAATATCCTGACCACTGCGAATCAACGCGATGTGATGCCAGCGATCCGGTTCCAGGACCGTCTTTCCAAGCACACTTTGCTTCGCACGGTTTCCGTTGAAGAACAACAACTTGCCGCCAGCCCCCGCCCGAGACGTCCCACCAATTCCAATGTGGTCCCCCTCTGCTTGTGGAGCTTTATCGTTTCCTCTTGAAAACAGATATCCGGTGATTGGGCGCTCTTGATAGGGGACCGTATTTCGGAACCAGATCTCGATGGAATAGGTCTCTCCTAACGGAACCCCCTGCACTTTCATCCTATGCCCGGTAAAGGTCGGAATCTCGCCCTCTTGCTGCAATTGTGGATCAACGCCCGTTGAAGCGGAAAGATACTGCAGACCAATGGCCACTTCCTCTGGAGTCGCCTCTCGTTTGAACAGCACCTGATGAAGCTTTTGAATCTGATCTGTCACCGAACCTTCGGCGATTCGTTCCGACAACAAAATTGCCTGTGTCCGCACGAAAGGCGAATTCAAGACAAAAAGCTGCTGCAACGGGGTCGTCGTTAATGCCCGCTTTTCTGCATGAATTGTCGGGTCCGGGAAATCATTCACCTGCAGAAAAGCACTGGGTCTGTTTCGTGAGATCGTGGCATAGATGGAACGACGGTTGAACGTTGGCTCATCAATACTCGCTGAAGGGCCTCCCATATTCAAATCGAGATTTCCTCCAGCAACCAACAAAACATCGTGCAAGGCTTCTGCATCAAGACGCCGACGATTGAAACGCCACAGAAGACGGTTATCGGCATCCTTCTCTTCCGCGAGCAAATTGGGCTCGACCGAAGACGACTGTTGATAAGTGGCGGAAAGCATGATCTCGCGGTGCAGTGATTTCAATGACCAGCCGGAGTTCATAAAGAACACAGCCAGATCATCCAGTAGTTCAGGATGACTCGGAGCGGAGCCGGTCTCTCCGAAATTACTCGGCGTATCGACAAGACCTTCGCCAAAGTGATGCATCCAGACCCGATTAACAAAGACTCTGGCGGTCAATGGATTGGCTGGTGAAACGATGGCCTCGGCAAGTTCTAACCGTCCACTCCCTTGCTTGAAGGGAACTGGTTCTCCCTTTGAAAGCACTTCAAGGAACCGACGCGGAACAATTTCGCCAGGACTCGTAATATTGCCTCGAATAAACACCGGAAGGTCCCGAGGCGAGTTCGGCACGTAGGAAATTTTTTGACGCGTCTCGGTATCCTTTTCGACAACGACGATCTCTTCCGTCACGGCATCAACAGATGGAACAACATAATTCGGCGTCTGCTCCAACTCTTTAATGCGAGCACGCTTCTCCGCTATCTGAGTCTGAAGCGATTTGACGTTCTCATCGCGTTCCGCTGTCTGCTCCGGAGTGGTGACTTCCTTCTTCTTCAGCTTCGCAATCTCTGCATTGTGAGCGGTCACCTGAGTCAACAGCTTCTGCACTTCGTCTCTGGCAGGTTGAGATTTCTGGACGTCTTCATCAGAAATTAGCGGACGCGGAGTCTGTCGAATCGATGCAAAAACTCCTGCCAGTGCATAATAGTCCTTTGTCGAAATGGGATCGTACTTGTGATCATGACAACGTGCGCAGGCGACGGTTAAACCAAGAAGGCCGCGGCTGACAACGTCGACTCGATCTTCCCATTCGTCGGCGTATTGCCCTTCAATCGCGATCTTCGCCAACAACACTTCTTTGTGATATTGCGGAGAAAGGCCCAACAATCCCAATGCGGCCAGGTCTTCCCGCGTGCTGTCAGGTAAGAAGTCGGCTGCGAGCTGACGCAGGACGAACTCGTTGTACGGCATGTCCGCATTCACGGCGCCGACAACCCAATCTCTGTAGCGATACGCGTGATGATAGGGACCATTATGAGGGCCCATATTCACATTGTCTTCAGCATATCGAACCACATCGAGCCAATGTCTCGCCCAGCGTTCACCATATCGGGGTGATGCAAGCAGACGATCAATCAACTTTTCATATGAGTCCGGGGACGAGTCTCGAACAAATGCTTCGGTCTCTTCAAAAGTCGGTGGAAGGCCGGTCAGATCCATGCTTGCCCGACGAATCAACGTTCGACGGTCAGTTTGAGAGGCCGGATGTAATCCAACTTTCTCTTGCGCTGCCAGAATGAAGTAATCGAGTTTTTTCTTTGGCCAGTTCGTATCCGTGACCGATGGGACCGGATGTAACTTTGGAGGTTGAAGCGACCAGAATTTCTTTCCGGATTCGAAATCAATCCCACGTTTCACAGTCGCCTTCGGGACGTCGATTCGTGGGTCCGGCGCCCCCATTGCAATCCACTTCTCGAAATCAGCGATCACTGTGTCCGGAAGTTTGCCCTTGGGAGGCATATCGTAACTGTCGCCGTTGTACTTCAGCGACGAAAGAAGCAAGCTCTCAGAGGGCTTCCCGGGAACAATCGCTGGGCCGGAAGCTCCGCCAGTTAAAAGCCCATTTTGACTATCCGCAAGAAATTCAGCTTGTAGCGGCTTTGATTTCTCTGAATGGCATTCATAGCAATGCTCGACGAGAACCGGCCGGATCTTTTGCTCGAAGAATCGAATGCCTTCCGCATCAGGCTGATCGGCACACAACAATGTGGCATCAGCTTGCACTGAGAGAATACAAACAGAGAAACAGAGCAGTCGCTGCAGAGTGTTCATGGAAGCGATTCTCCGTCAAATCTCATACTTCTAAAAGTATCAAGAGCAGAACCCTTGAGCTCGAAATTCTTACCGTATTGTCCCAACAGTGTTTGCAGACCCACGATAACAAATCTGCCCCCGAATTTCGATCAGCAACAGTCAACGTCGCACGTCTTTTGCTCGATTGAATCTCAGGTCACGGAGTCCATACCGAATCATACGCCTGATCGCTCAGCTCTACTTCTTGCTGGTTAGATCAAAGTCGAGATCATTCCGATTCTTCGGTTCAATGTCCACTTTCAGCTGCGATCTGGCGTTGTATTGAGGAGGGATATAGGACTCAACAGCGGGGACCTCCCCACCAGAAGGACCTGGCATCGTCTTACCGGGAACCTCACGCGATGCAGTGATTTCAACCGTCTTAGCTCCCGGTTCGATTGGAACGCTGAACGAACCGTTCTTCACTTCCCCACCATAACTGCGAACCACACCTGCCTGATCCTTGAACGTAATAAACCCGTTCTCGACCGGTACAGAATCAAACGACACTTTGCCGCTGACGGAATACAGCTTCGGCCCTGCCTGAGTCCCGCCACATCCAAGAGCAGACAACATCAACACAGACAGCATCGCAGCCGAACAGAGTGATCGTGAAACCATCGATTCAGGTGCCAACATCATCGCTGAACAGTCCCATCTCATGAAGTTCATATTCAATCATGTCCCTGCGAAACGACGAGCATCGAACAGGATCAATCAAGGCAAGTGACCAGCGGCAACAAAAGGTCGAAGCCGAAGATCCAATTCTTACCATTCTCCGATCACCTGATTATCAGCACGATCGCCCAGATTCTGGAAAGTTTGACGATGAATATTGTTGCTGGCAAAACGAACAGAACCATCTGCCAGCAAGACATGGGCTCCCCCGGTGTGGTAACTGCGAGCAAAGTTATATTGCATCCCGCGAGTCGTATTGGTTGTGCAAGGAGCCAGCGAAACTGTCGTCGACTTACAGGAATGCACAACGTCGCTCAGCGTCGTGTTCGGTGGTTCGGCCGCTGTGAACCCAGTCGCTCCCCAAGTCGCCCCTCCCCAATACTGGCCGAAGTCTCCATGTGCTCCGACATTGTCCATCGGGCGAGCAATACTCTCAGAAGCCAGCAAGGTATTCGAAGTCCCGTCAATCAAGTCTCGCATCCGAATACTGGATGCATAGAAGAACATCCCTTTTCCACTGGTCGTCGTTTCCAGACCAGTCGCCATCGACCCACCGACCGATGAACCAGCCAGACAGACGCCGTATGTCCCTTGAAACCCATCATTCAAATTTGCACCTGCTCCTCCGTAATCAGGGTTGGAGGGGCAGACGAATGACGCGATTTTAGTGGCTGCCAAAATACGGAACTGAGCGCCGTTCACAAACACATCGTTAGTCGACTCATACTTGTTATAAAGTGCGGCTTGCTCTATGAAGGGAAGAATACGATGAAACCATGTATCCCGAGCTTTGGTCGTCCCTGGAGGAAGTCCTGCTCCCCCTGGCGGGTTATCAAATGAGCGATAGGCGTATGGAAACGTCCCATGCGTGTCATGGTAGTTGTGCATCGCAAGCCCGACCTGCTTCAGATTGTTTCGGCATTGCGAACGTCGGGCTGCTTCCCGCGCCTGCTGAACAGCAGGCAATAACAGTGCGATCAAAATCGCGATAATCGCGATGACAACCAGCAGCTCAATTAATGTGAAACCAGTGTGCCTGCGAAACGGTCGAGACTGATTCATACTTGGTCGCCCCAGAAAAGAATAATGCCCGAACGAACCACACAGCTTATTCCGGTCATTCTTCATCAACGCTTCAAGTCACCTCTGAGTCAGATGTCTTGCGTATTTCGCAAGGTGTGTCGCACGCGCTGTTGAATGTCCGAAATCAGAACGCTTCTTAAAAAGCACCGCATCGTCGGAGTGAGTAGCGATCATCCGTCGTGGGATTTGAATCAACTATCGTTCCACTTTACGATACACTGCATTCTACCTTTTCACATTCAGTAGCGTCAACACGAATCACCACCAATTGATATCAACATGCGTCGGATCAATGAATCCCATGCATTCTTTTGCTCAGAAAAGGTGACAGCAGCAGCAAAATGGCTGTGCAGATGAAAGCCGATGTCGAAAGCGTGGAGAAGAGATTGCTGTATGCTGACAGCGTTTCGACAGGCGAAGTCGGAGCCGTGGACTTCAGGGGTCCCATCCAGGTCGCAATCCTCGCTGCAAGAAAGTTCGCTGCAGAAATCGCAAGCATGGACGTCCCCATCATCATTCCCACAATTCGGGGAAGAGACAGCAACGTGATCGTCGTGTAACACACCGACACGATGATGAGGTCGGCCACACCAAACAGCACATAGGCCGACAGTAGCCATGCGAGCGCGATTTTCCCTTCAACGGCAAAGCTGCTTGTTGCGAGTGCCAGAATCCCGAATCCGCATCCCATCAGCACCATTGTCAGTGCATACTTGGCTGGAGTTCTCGGGTTCCGGCCTTTCTCAGAAAGCTTGGGCCAGAGCCAGGCAAAAAAGGGAGCGAGTAATACGATGGTCGCAGGCACGACACTCTGAAGCTGCGATGCCTTGATCTCTCCACTTCCGATGTGGCGATCGACATTGCGATCAGCGAAAAGATTCAATGCTCCTCCCGCCTGTTCGAAGAGCGTTGCAAAGAAGGTCAACGCCAACTGCAAGACCAGCAGCGTCAACATTCTGTCTCGTTCAATCTTGTTGCATCGAAAGATTGATACAAAGAGAACAAAGCCCACGACAAACGCGGAAAATCCTCCCAACAGATAACCGACATACTGCGTGTGCTGCAACAGGAGCCAAAACAGAACAACCGCCCCTGCCGCTCCAAGAACGATCAGATGCATCGGACTTAACGGGCCAAGGACCGTTTGATGCAACCGTTCTTTTGATGGTGGTTCGGCAACGCCTTTCAAGGCACGTTGACCAGAGAGAAAAATCACAAGCCCGATGAACATCCCGATTCCAGCGGCCCCGAACCCATAGCTCCAGCCATACTGCTCGCCGAGGTAACCGCAGACACCAGCAGAGAGCGCAGCCCCCAACATGATTCCCATCTGGAAGATCGTATACCCGGAAGCCCTGCGCGGGTCATCATCCTTATAAAGCTGGCTGACAATCGTGGCGATGTTCGGCTTCAGAAATCCGATTCCGACGATCAGCAACGCCAACGAGAAATAGAAGATCTGCAACGCAGGTTCGTCGTGAACAATCGAAGCGACACCGGCTTCGTTGATGACTGCTCGACTCGGGGCACCTTCAATCGCCATCCCCAGATGGCCTAAGCACATCAGTATGGCGCCGAACGTGACCGCGAGTCGTTGACCAAGATAGCGGTCAGCAAGGAGACCACCAATCACTGGAGTCGCATACCCGAGTGCAACGTAAGCCCCATAGATCCCAAGCGAAATTTGATCGGTCAGCAGCAGATGCTTTGTGAGATAGAAAACGAGTAATGCCCGCATCCCATAAAAGCTGAAACGCTCCCACATCTCTGTCAGAAAGAGAACGTACAACCCGGGCGGGTGACGAAAGAGTCCTCCTGATGCCTCCGAAGTCGTCTCTTCACGAAGGCTGATTGGCGTCTGTGAGTTCATGAGATTCCGCTTTCCAGTTCACAACAGTTTTCACCTGAGCCCAACACCGGCGACGCCAATTGTGCCATCGCAAGTTGACGATTCGCACAAGACAAATCCAGTTGATTGCTGGTGTTCATCAAGCAGAGTACAATTCAGAGATATTCGAAATATGACTTCATTCTGAATATCCCTTCACGTCATCATTTCAATTCATTTCAAAATCGTTATTGCATCACGTTCATCCCAGAGGAAACTCGTTAGAACACCCAGCTTTCTTGGCAACCTCATACAACGTGCTTTCACCAGCTGAATGGCAGATGAACGGCAGAGCTGGGCGGAAATATGAAATCAACATTGCGACCGAAAACAGAAATTCAGAGTCGATCGCGACAGATGTTTTTTGTATGCAAATGGACTGTGAAACGCAGTAGGCACAAGGAATTCAGCAATTGTTTTCTTGAGCTTGCTCCTGCGCAGCCACAAGATGGATGGAACTGTTTGAGCGAGTTATGAATCTGTCGGGCGGACACTTGGTAGAGCAGAACGCTCTCAGGAGACGATTCACATTCGATGGATACTTCATCTCTAGGTAAAGCATTTCACGTTCTAGAAGTTCTTGCTGCTGCCGATGGGCAAATGCCACTCGTCGCCATTGTGACCGAGCTCGGCTATCACAAGCCCACCGTCCATCGCTTACTTCAGGAACTCGTCTCATTGGGTTATGTCAGTCGCGTGGAGAAAGGGAAGTACCAGATCACTCCCAAGCTTCGCCGGTTAACACTGGGAAGACTTGACGATCGACTTGCCGAAGTCGCCGACCGATTCCTTCGAGAACTCCACGATAAAACTGGCGAAACCGTCAATCTTGGAGTGTTACGGGGCGTCAATGTCCGTTACCTCCAGGTATTGGAAAGCCGGCATCCGTTTCGTCGTGTCGTTGAACCGAACAGCACAGATCCGTTCTATTCGACAGCGCTCGGTCGAGTGCTGACAGCACGTCTCGATGATGTCGAATGGGACGCACTGATCACCCGAACCAAACTCGTCGCGCGAACTCCGTTCACGACAGTCGTTCCGGAAGAACTCACTTCGATTCATCAGCTTGTTCGAGAAAACGGTTACGCCATCGAGCAGGACCAGAACGACATCGGAGTGACTTGTATTGGTGCCCCTGTTTTTGAAAACAATGAAGTGGTCGCCGCAGTGAGCATCAGCTTGCCTACTGCCAGAGTGAATCTGAATTCCCAGCAGTCCCTGATTGACGCCGTGGTCGAAACTGCCAGACAGATCAGTTCACAGCTCAGTGAACAAAAATGATTTGTCAGCCATCACACTCCATGTGGAATTGAGAACTCCCAGACTCATTTCCACATGGAGACCTTCTTCATCGTGCTGCGTTAAATTGTCGTCGCGCGATAATTTTTCAGGTCCGTTTTGAACAGTTCCGGGAGCCAGCTGGCTCCGATCCCTGGGCGACGTGGAATCTCGATTCGTCCCTGAGTGATCGTCACGGTCGTGTCAATCAGGCTTGGGTACAGCATCCGGATGTGTGCCCGCACACTCTCCTGCCAGGCCACGTTGTTCGATGCAGCTGCCACCTGCACTCCAGACAACAGCGTGAGTGGACCAGTGCAATCGTGCATGACGACTGGAACGTTATAGAACTGGGCCAGTCGTGTGAGGTTCCGAGTCTGCGAGATCCCCCCAACCCAGGTGGGATCGATCATCACAAAATCGGCAGCCCGCTTTTCGAGAACAAGTCGGAAGTCGTCCGGGCCGCTGAACATCTCACTGACAGCCAGAGGAATTCCAGCATGACGGCGGAAATCGGCCAACGTATCGATCGAATCCACCCGCATCATGTCTTCTGCCCACAGGATGTCAAATTCCTGCAGGGCTTTGGCAATTCGAATTGCGGCTGGTAACTGGAAGAAGCCGTGGCCATCGATGATCAATTCAATCTGGCCTCCCAGTTCTTCACGGATCTTTCGAAACGGTTCGAGTCCTTTATCCACATCGGCGTGGCTGACATGCAACGGCCCATTGACCTTATGAGCAGCAAAGTCGAGTGACCATGTTTTCAGGGCTTCGTACCCTTCGCTCAACAGATCTTTTGCCAGTTCAACCGGCTCATGCACAACGGACCAATAATCATTCAATGGTCCCTGATTGCCGATCGGCCCGTGTCCCGGCCAGATGTGCCCTGCCGTTTTCCCACCATATGAAGGCCCCCCGCAACTGTTATAGGTGCGAATCGTTTCCTGAACGCAGCCTCCTAGCAATTGCCAGACAGGTTGGCCGACAGCCTGACCAAAGATATCCCAGAGTGCGAGGTCGATCGCAGAAATCGCTCGCAGTTCAGCTCCACGTGATCCGAAGTTCGTCGTCCGCTCATAGAGAAAACGCCAATGCGCTTCGATATCGAGAGGGTTCTTCCCGAGCAGGTAGTGGTGCATCCAGTCATGAACCAGACTCGCTACTGACTCTGGGGCGTAATAGGTTTCCCCACAACCAACAATTCCCTCGTCGGTATGAATTCGCAACAGCAGAAGCCCCGGCATGATCTTGTCCGGGATCGATGTCTCAATCTTGACGATCTTCATATTTCATCCATCTGCCGCGAGTTGTCGATTTGTTCTCTGACGCACAAAAGCATTGTCATCTCTCGCCAAACGCCTGCCGCTCGGACACGAGAGGGAATCGCCGATTGTTAGAAATCACGTTCAAACGGAAACAATGGCGACCGCCGGTATTGGTATTTGAAGCTGTTCATATCGGCTGACGTCGACCCTGCCGTATTTACTCGAATCAGATGCTGACAGACTTCACGGTAGGCAGCGACTGGTGCTTGTACCCCCTTCGCGACCAGCACCTGAAACGACTTCGGATCGACGCCACATGAAGTCAGTTGTTTCAGACTGAATGGTGGAGTCCTCAAACTGTTCAACATGATCGTCAGGCCGTTGTTCGTTCGCACAACGACCGTCGGGCCCATCTTGAACTCGACACTTCCCCCGTGACGTACCTGATCTTCAGCGAATGTGCCTTCATGGCGACTGACGACTTCAACGTCAGCAATAAAGGGGGCACCATGCAATGAATCAGTCTTTCCGCCCATGGCGATCGACGGGGCAACCTGACCGATTTCATAATCGTTCAATGCGATGACCGCTTCCGGATCGTACAGACAGACGAACCCGGTGATGGCTCCATGCTGATTCAAAGCGTGCAGCAGAAGCGTCCCATCTGCCGATGAACCTCCTCCGACGTTGTCTCCCATGTCGAGCAGGCAAACAGGACCCGGCAACTGCGCCGCTTGAGCGATTGCATCATCAATCGAGATCAAATGTGCTTCAAAGTCATGCCGGTGAGCCATGACATAGTCCGTCAGCTCTCCTGCAAGCGATGCCGCCAACTCCGGGTTCTCATCCGTCACCACGACAAAACTGGTTCCCATCTCTTCCACATCAGAATAAGGGAAACCCAGCACGACACTATTGGATAACACGCCCGGCTGTTTCAACATGTCATTTGCACGTTGATACAACGATGCACATGGCTCCGAGGAGGTGTGCTGCCGTTCAATATTAATCGCCAATGGAGCGAAGCTGGCACGTTGCGTTGGACGAACTTCACCTCGCAGTGTCCGCGCCATCAGCTTCGCCGCTTCCAGTCCACGGTCGCGTTGATCAACGTGAGGATTCGTTCGATACAGGATCGTCGCATCGCAAAGGTCGACCATCCTTTGAGACAAATTTGCATGAGCATCGAGCGTACAGATGACTGGCACATCGGGCCCAACAATCGATCGAAAGACTTCCAGCCAGCGACCGTCGAAATCGCGATCCAACTGACTGACACCGGCTCCGTGCGGAGCGACCAGCCAGCCATCCAACTTTCCTGCTTTCTGGACTTCGACGGACATCAAGTCGATCAGAGCCTCAGCCGTCTGATATTCGATGATTCCACTGGGAATGGCTCGCGCGAAGAGAACAGGTACTGCTTCAATTCCGGCTTCTTCCAGCCCCCCAAAGAATCCCCCGACTTCATGCTTCGAATTCTTGTAGCTCGCGCGAATCGCTTCACCAGTCAGCAGAACATCGTTGTGAAAGTCCTGAAGCGTCGTCACTCCCTGAATGAAGGTATTGGACTCGTGCTGAATCGAAAGAATGCCAACTCGCATATGAGGTCTTCAACAAGGCAAAAAGGAGTACGAAGAGGACGATCGATGCATCACCAGAACGTCGATTCAAATGGACCTGAAACAAGGTTCCGCAGACAAAACGCTTGAACTCATTCTGTATGAGGAACCTTTGCTTCGTTGTTCGGGTTTCTCAAAAGCCCCGGCAACTTGTCATCAGAAAACTATGCGTTCCGACAGACCTGACGTTGAATTCCGAGTCCCTGGATTCCGAGTTCAATGACGTCTCCGGCCTTCAAATATTGCGGCGGCTTCATCCCCATGCCGACACCTGGAGGGGTGCCTGTGGAGATGAGATCACCGGCTTCAATCGTCATGAACTGTGACAGGTAATGCAGCACAAACGCTGGCTTGAAGATCATCGTTTTTGTGCTGCCGTTCTGGCGACGTTCACCATTGACTGTCAGCCACATATCGAGATTACTGACGTCGCCGATTTCATCCTTGGTCACAAGGACAGGCCCCAACGGGTTGAACGTGTCGCAGCTCTTCCCTTTAATCCATTGGCCGCCCCGCTCCAGTTGGAAATGGCGTTCAGAAACGTCATGAGATACGCAATACCCAGCGATGCACTCTTCAGCAGCTTCAACAGATTCCAGATAACGAGCGTCCTTCCCGATGATGACCCCAAGCTCCACTTCCCAGTCTGTCTTTTGACTTCCTCGGGGGATCAACAAGTCATCATAAGGACCAACGACTGTATTCGCGGCCTTGGAGAAGATGACTGGTTCTGTCGGAATCGCCATCCCGGATTCCAACGCATGGTCTGCATAATTCAACCCGACGCAGATCACTTTACCGGGTCGAGAAACAGGAGCTCCCCAGCGTGCATCCTGCGGAACGTCTGGCAGAGATTCTGCCTCCTTCACAAACATTGCAAGGTGATCCAGCCCACCGTTGTTGAAGAAGTTCCGGTCATAAGCGGCGAATATTGTACTGACGTCTTTACGACGCCCATCTGCCAGCAACACACCGGTCTTTTCCTGACCAAACTGGCCGAAGCGAATCAACTGCATATGACATCTTCCCGCATTAAACGAATGCTCTTTGAAAACCGCCGACATCGGTGACGGTCAATGTTCAGACAGGGTACTCGATCGCATTGCGATCCGTCATTCCAATTAGAGCTCAATCGTCCGCCCGATCCGTCGCCGAAGAAAAGGCTCATGAGTTCCAAAATTCAGCGCCCATCCAATTCCACATATCGGAACGAACAGTTTCCTTAACTGGACTTTAATTTCTGCGGCATCTTGCATCAACAGTAGTTGACCAGTGGCCCCGATTGAACGTGATCAAACACGCCGGAGAACTTCTCATCCAGCCAACAGAAAAGGCTGCCCCCTCATCTGAGAAGACAGCCTTCTGAATTGTTCGCTGACACAAAGGTCTAGCTCACTGGTGAACCAGCGTTATGAACGATGGTCCCGATTCGCTCGCCTTGAACGGCACGCAGAATGTTTCCGCCAGTGCCGAAATCAAAGACCAGAATCGGGATGTTGTGCTCCATACAGTGATGAATGGCCGTTGCGTCCATCACCTGAAGATTCTGCTTCAATGTGTCCTGGAACGTAATGGTTGAGTAGCGAACCGCGTGTGGGTTCTTCTTTGGATCTTCCGAGTACACACCGTCGACTTTGGTCGCTTTCATCAGCACGTCCGCTCCGATTTCTCGGGCTCGCAACGCTGCAGCGGTGTCTGTCGTGACGAATGGGCTCCCTGTTCCGGCAGCCAGAATGACGACGCGACCTTTCTCAAGGTGGCGAATACAGCGACGGCGAATAAACGGTTCGGCAACCCCTTCCATTCGGATCGCAGATTGAACTCGTGTGGAAACATTCTCGTTTTCCAACGCGTCCTGTAACGCCAGAGCGTTGATGACTGTCGCCAGCATCCCCATGTAGTGGGCTGTAGACGCATGAATCGCGGCACTCACCTGCGAGAACTGCTTCCCGCGAAGAATGTTGCCCCCACCGACCACGATGGCCAGTTGCACCCCGGTCGCAGCAACGGATTTGATCTGCTTTGAAATCGCAGTCACTTCCGCCATGCTGATTCCTCCTTCACGATCACGGCAAAAACTTTCGCCGCTCAGTTTCAGGACTACTCGCTTAAACGCCGTGGAGCCGGATTCAGTCATGGGAAATCTTCGCTTATTCCGTTTCTGACAATTCTTCTGATTCTCTGAGGAACGCCCCGTAGGGCGATCTCACACACTTTATATCGCATCCACAGCAAAGAGTGGAAATTCACGTCAAATTCTCAGGGAAGATGCTGAACTCTACAAGCCTTTGATGTGTGCTGATTTCGGATTCGCCGCATGGGCGATCCTCTATTTGTTGCCTGGCCCCAAAAAACTGAAGAGACGGCGTTTCGGCTTCTCGCCTGCGTCGGACTCTGGCTGAAGGGCCTGACTGGCCGAATCGAGATGTGCCGCGAGCTGAAAAACGGCTTTGGCAATCTTCGACTTTGGAAACTCGGTGACCAGCGGGACCCCGTTGTTCCGCGATTCTGACACAACCGCGTACTCGTTCGGGATCTGCCAAAACACTTCCCGGCCGATCGTTTCCAATGCTTTGCTCAAACTGATCTGAGCATCCCCAAGGCCCACTCGATTCACGATCACCTTGTTCTTCTGTGCGAGCCCCTGATCATCAAGGAACTGATTGATCCGCACGACATTTCGCAGACAAGGTAAATCAAGTTGGGTCACAACAAAGATGTGATCCGAAACGTCCATCGCCGCCTTATCAAGTGGCGAAAATGACTTGCTGACATCGATAATCAGATGGGTGAATGTCGCCTTCAACAAGGCAATCACACGTTGAAGTTCGTCCGGGATCATCGGTGGAGTTGCTTCAAGATGCACTGGGCGCGGCAGCAAAAATGCCCCACTGGCATGTTGAGTCAATGAACGCTTCAGCATGGAGAAGTCGAGACGATTAATATTCTCGGCGACATCCTGAATCGTGTAGTCCGGAATGATGTCCAACCAGACATCAGCGTCGCCTAATGCCAGATCGAGATCAATAATTGCAACGCTGTTCGCTTTGTTTAATGCGAGTGCACAGCCCAGATTCACGGCCAGCGATGTACAACCAACACCGCCCCCTGATCCGACAACCGAGATCACGGTGCTTGTTCGTGAGCGGCCTTCTTTTCCACTGGACGATGACTGCAAGCGGCTCAACGCTGAGAGGAAGTCATCCAGGTTCAGCGGCGAACTCAGAAACTCCTTGGCTCCGTTTCGCATCGCCTGCAGAATCAGCGCGCCTTCCTGAGATCGGCTGACGACCAACACCTGACACTGTGGCGTTTCTCGAGTCATCTCTGCAACCAGAGCCAGTGCCCGAGAAGGATCAGAGTCGAGAGAAACGAGTGCAATCTGAGGGTGAGTCTGCTTTACGATATCCGCAAAGAAGTCATAGCGAGCGCATTCCGCTTCCAACCAGACCGAATCGATTCCAAGCAGCAGATTCTTAATGGAATTCCGGCTGGCGTCATTTGGATCAACAATGGCAAGGCGATTTACGTTACTCATCTCACCAACGTCCTTTATTCAATGCGAGCAACTTCCGAGTCGCTGTTTGCTTCCCGGAAGTGCAAAAACTTCGATGGTGGTCTAAACCATCCATACTCAATAGTAATGCAAAATTACCGTCGCAGGCGAAACATTCTTGTTTCTAATCGAGTCCGAACAAATCGAGGTCTTGCCCAGAATCACCTGCTTATTGATTTGCCGAAACCTGATTGCCAGAAGTAGGAGTAATCATCCCAGGCAAACCTCGCGGACTGGAATCTGATGATTTCTTCAGAGAATCACTCGGCTTTTTGACTGGAGTCGATTCGACCGGCGTGAACTTTGGCTCTGGGAACACCGGAGTCTTCATCACCTCCTTTCGGAGCCGTTCAGATTCCGATGCTGCTTCGACCTGAAATGGATTCACAATCCCCTGCTGTGGCATTGGCTTCGCAAGCTGTTCACTGCTCGCCTGTTGAATCTCACTCTTTCCGGACGATTTGGCAGAAGGCTTCGTCGCCTGAACGACCTGACTGGAACGTGAGTTTCCTCCGCGTGCCGCACTGATCGGAGTGATTTCCATCGGAACATTCTGGTAGAACTCTTGGCCACAGTCTCCGTTAGGACACTCCGGGCCAAAGTTTGGAACTTCCAGATTCCCATCAATATACAGTTCGCGATCGTTCGGGTTCGACGATGACGAGCCTGGGTAACGAGTCGGCACCTGATGCGAAGCCATCGGGGCGACCATCTGCGGAGTCAGCAAGATCACGAGTTCTGTTTCGCCGACTTCCTGACGCTTACGGCTGAAGGCCATCCCGATCCATGGAAGCTCGCCAAGGAACGGAACCTTCTGAACGACAGTTCCAGTTCGAGTCGAGATGAGTCCGCCGATCATCAGCGTTTCGCCAAATCGCATCTCAACCTGTGTATTAACACTTCTGGTCATCACACTCGGAATCACCTGTCCGTTTGCAACGACGGAATTCGTGTAATCCCGTTCACTCACTTCCGGGAACACATCCAGTCGCAGACGGCCTTCTCCCAGAATGATAGGCAATGCTTCCAGTTTGACCCCAAAGTCTTCCCAGTCAATCTGAGTCGATCCTAAACCTGCCGCTGACGGTACAGGAAAGCGTCCGCCGGAATGCACGGTCGCAGGCCGGCCACTGACGGTCGTGACGACGGGCTCTGCCAGCACTTTCGCGAGGTTTTCTGTAACGAGTGCTTCGAGAAACCCCTGAAAAAACGTGTTGTTCCCTGTCACTGCGAACTGCATCGTGGAGCCACTGGCATCAATCGCTTTGGCTGCGGCACTTCCTAAGCTGGAAGCGGTCGGCAGGACAGTCGAGTTGACTCCTCCAAATGGAGAAATCCCTCCGACACCGTTATGAACATAATAGTTCTTCCCGGACAGCAGGAAGTTGAAGCCCAGTTCTCGAATCTTACTTCGCTGGACCTCGATCACTTTAATGACAAACTGAACCTGATTCGGGCCGGCGACTGTCAATTGCGGTTGGACAACTTCATAGAACTGCTCAGCAACTGCAACCACTTCTGGAAGCTGAGACGGCATTGTCACCCAGCCACGCAAAACCACGCCACCCCGAACTCCGATCACATCGATTGCGGAGCCGGGAAAGAGTCGTTGCAGATACGCTTGGAGCTCCCGGACATCCGGCTCAATAAAGACTTCGAGAAGATGGAAGTTGTCGAACTCATCGATGAGTTTGACAGTCGTCACGCCAATTTTCAGCGCCTGCAAACGGACGCGATGGGGGGACAACGGCTGAATATCCACGCATTCCGGATCGAAGCCATCAACGACTTTGATGCGATTTGAAAGCTCCAGGACGCGTGTATCAAGTGCTCGCAGTTTCAACTTGCTTGAAGGTGTCGAAATCTGCAGAACGCTTTCGCCGGGCTGAACCGGAATTGGCGGTTGACTGGCAGTTCGATTTTCCCGCGAACTCATAGGAGCAGCAGGCTCAAGCGAAGATGGAACCTGTGGCGCTGGAGCAGGTGGAGTAAATAAGCCCGTCGGTGGCGAAACAGGAGAAGAGAGCGGTCGCGGTGCCAATGTCGGAGCAGGCTCACCCGGATTCGAAGACTGTACCTGCTGATCCGGCATCGGATCGGCATACAGACCAGGAGGGGGCAACGGTGGTTGTGCAACCACCAGACTATTCCAAGGGAACGCAACCGACAGCATCAAGCCGCCGAATGTTCGGTATAAACTATAACGATTCAAGCTGCGCATCCTTGCACCTTTGTGCCGCGCCAAATTCATGGGGTCATCCCACGAAGGAGATGACCCCATTCCGTCCGGCAATAAATCAAGCACACTACTAATCAGGCGAATCCGCCCTCGAAACGGCTTGAGGTTGAACGACTCACTGACTGTCTGCAGTAAAGGTCCAACTTAACCACTTCGAAAATCTCTGGTAATCTGACATCCTTGTTCAGATCACGAATCCGGCTGAGACGTGCTGCCCGATGATTCAGGTGATTTCAAGACCACTTCATCAATCGCGACAACACTTCTTGATCAGCCTCCCCCAACACTCTGTAAAATCAGTTTTCCGGGATTTCAACTTTGTGAACCACTGGAAGGTTCTTATTGAAAATCGTCAAACTCCAGGTCGGTTTCTCTGCAACGACAGGCGCCACTTCCATTGTCGGGGCAGCGATCTCGTTCAGGAACTGAGACACTGTTGTGACTGGTGTCGGCTCCTCATTATCAGATTCCACCGGGGTTTCATTGGTTGCCAGAATGCCGCCTGGATCGCCAATTGTTCCCTGAAGTTCTTCCATCAACTTTTCATCGATGGTGTTTGAATTCGCCACTGAGTCATCCCCACGGCGACGCCATGACAAACTCAAACTCCCTTTATCCATTGCCAGAATCACATAGTTGGCCTGCTCTGGAGTGACAAGCAAGGCAACATTCTTTGCTCTGGTTCCGTTTGACTTCTCTTTTTCGCCGCTTCCATTTGCAGTGACGTCATCGCAAGAGAACACTTCCACGTACTCAAGCAATGTCTTCGTTTTCGAGATCTTCGCCCCTCGTTCCGCACGTCCCTGAAATGTCACCAGCACGTCCACGCGATCTTTAGGCTGCAGCAGCCCGCTGATCGTATGCGTGTCGTTCACTGGAATCGAAATCACCCGCATTCCAACGGGAATATTGATCGATTTACCGTACTCGCCTGGCTCGGTCATCTTCGATTTTCGAACGACGTCACCGACAAGGATTGGCACCTTCGCCGCACGATTTTTGTATTGTTCTTCCGTCCTGACCGAATCCGCCTGAAGCTGAGTGGCCGGGACCTCTTTAAACTTTGTGTTGTCGCCGGTAATCCGCACCCCGGAATCAATGTCTTCCAGAGCAACCAGCACTTTGACCATCGGAACGGTCTCTTGCACCTGCTGGCCGACCAGCACCTGCTGAACGCCAAACATGGCAATCAGACCGCACCCGGTTGCAACAGTGAGCAAGACTAATGTTTTCGGTTTCATCTCCGCCCCATCTGCCTTTGTGATGCACACTCAGCAGTTCGGCGACGAATCGACTCTGTTTCAGAATCGGCTCGATCTGTCGGACTGCTTCAATATATGAGGGTTGTAACAGTTAAAATGATGCTGCCGATTCTTCTAAAACCGGCCATCGCCTTACCCAAACCTCCTGAAGTCGCAAATTTCGCTTACGAACAATCGCCAAAACGCAGCCCATCCCCGATGCGCTGCGTTTCGGCAATATTTGCAGACTCCGTCTTCAGTCAGTCACAAACCCTGGTGACCATCGGACTGAAGAGCGTCAGTGATTCAAAACAGACCGTCCTGGCCTTAGAACATCTTGATTGGGCTGATCGGACTGATCATGCCAGAGAAGACGAAGTATCCAATTGACCCGATGCAGATCGGGATGCCGTATGGAAGCAACAACATACGTGGCTTCCGCTCAGCGGCGATTTCGGAGAGCTTGCGAGGATCTTTGATCGAGAGCATCTCGTTGAAGATGATCAGGAAGTTGCCGTAGTGCTTATCCCAGGCTTTGCGGTACAGCACCATGCAGATAGCCATGATCGCACCAACGATGACAGTTGCAATGAAGGCGTGCCATGTATGAGTCGCTCCGAGCCACGCACCGATTCCGGCCATCAATTTCACGTCGCCGGCACCCATTCCTCCGACGGCATACAGTGGCAGCAAGGTCAGAAGACCTACCACCATGCCCAGGAGCCCTGCTCCGAGGCCTTCCCATCCGCCGACCCAGGTGCTGTAAACCAGACCTGAGAGGACCATGGGGAAAGTGATCCAGTTTGGAACGCGAAGTTCCTTGCCATCGATATACGCTGCGATGATCAGAATCAGGCACACGAATTTGACGTGCCAGTTATCGAGTAGAATTGTTTGCCAATCCATGATTGCCGACCTTTTGGGAGTTATTGAATCAGGTTACGAACGACCGCCGAACCCGATCGCAGGCAAGAGAAACATTGCAGCGCCCGCAACGATGAAATAGATCAGTTGCAGCCCTGGTAATGCTCCAAGATCAAGCCAAAAGGGCAACATGGCACTCGTCCTCTACCTGTGATTTCAACTGAGGGGGGGAAGAAGGCTTCATTCATGATCGATGGTGATCAAGCGTTGATCCGCACCGATCGAGAGTTCGCAGCTGTTTGGTGATGATTCCTCTCCAGAGGAATCGTTGACTCAGAAGAGGCAAGGGGGCAATCACCGATTCACACCGATGATGGCCCACCCTGATGCCTCTACAGTCAAACCAAACTGCACTCAAATTATGTGAGGTTGTCTGCGATCTGCTGGAACTTGGTGTTTGCGTTGGTTCCGATAGCTCGGACTGCTGTCAAGCAGACGATCACAATCAGAGCAAGCATGACTGCGTATTCAACAGCAGTTGGGCCGTCTTCAGATTTCAGAAACTTCTTGACGCTTGGGATGATGTTCTTCATTTCGAATTCTCTTCAATTTGGGTCGATTTCTCGACCATGTTCGAGCCGCAGTTGCCCGGTTCACTCGAGCATTGATCAACTGCAAAGGGCATCCATTGTGAGGCGGGGAGTTTTCCCCGGTCGTCGCACCGGATTTATCAGTCAGGTCGAACGACTCACAAACCTATGTCGAGAATGCGAAGACGCAAATCGCTGTCAAAAAAATTATGAATGAAGTGGTTCCCCGCACGTGGAACTGAGGTAATTGCCCTACCTTCGTGCGTTTATCTTTCGCAACCGACGTCTCTTTCTGAGTGCTGTTCATTCTAAAACAATGCAAAATTGCATCATTACGCACCCATAATCGACCAGTCGATTTAAACGGCGGCAGTTACCATGACTGCAGATCCGCCACGATCAGCATCCTCGGAAGAATCATTAAGTTCGCGCGAATCGCAGGAGGCGGCGATTGTTTTTCTGTGAGCATTCCAAATGCACCTTTCGGAAGGTCAACTGAAGTTGCTAGACGCAACACGCCTCACTGATGGGAAGTGAACTCCAGCCGCACGGAATATTGAGTCGCCGCCCAATCTCTCTAGGGGCAGGACTAACGGTTATGACGAACCCCGGCAGGAAGTTGGGCCTGATCGGTGCGAGTTGCCAAGGTTGGCGACAATCGAGATGAAAAGCTGACACACATTTCAGCGAACGACAAAACTCTGAAGACATCCAAAGTTTCGGTCCCCACTTCAATTGCTGTCACAACCTCAGGCAATGCTCCACCAAAACGGTCCATAGAAATTGGGCCAGAAGAAAAGTGGATTCGCCTGACTGAAATCGCGACGGGACTTGAGCACGACGACCGAGAGCTGCCGGCCAAGACACTCCTCGTTTCACAGTGCTTCAGAGAGTGTTTCCAAAAGTCAGAAGCAGAATCCAGTACGCCGAGTCACAACAGGACGTGCGGATCACACAAAATTCCTCATCGACGTTATGTCTGGAGGGCCAATGTCCGAAATCGACGCCGTACTTCGCAGTCTGGGATTCAATTCCAGAACGCCAGGCTCAGACTCCGCGAATCTGCCTCATTACGACCTGAAGCAGGATTACACTGATCCGTTGCAGAGCAGCTCCACATTCAATGGAGTTGATGCAGGTCAACAATATGTTTCTTCGGCGATGACATTGCTGCAACCTTCTGCGGATGAGGACGTGCCAGTCTCCCCTCATCGCCCGACTTCTGTGGAAAAATCATCGCCGCACTCGCGATTCATGCCGACCGCTCCAGAAACACTGCCGCAAGCGGGGCTGCATCCACGAGAAGTCAGCGACCTCCTGCTGAAGACATTGGCCGTTCGAGGAATTGAGTCTGGTTACAACATCTCAAAGGCAATCGGGCTGAGATTTCCACTCGTCGAACGAGTCCTGCGACAGTTAAAAATTGACAGACTGGTTTCGTACAGAAATTCTGCAGCTGGCGGAGACTATCTGTATGAGTTGACGGAACACGGGCGAGAAAGAGCCGTGTCACTCTCTCAGATCTGTGCATACCTCGGCACTGCCCCGGTCTCTCTGTCACATTACATCGCCAGCGTTCAGGCTCAGGCACCGGGAAGACAAAAACCGACTCTGGCTGCGATTCGGGAAGCCTTCAGAGATCTGCTGATGGAGGAGGACCTGATCTCAGGTCTAGGACAGGCAATCCATTCCGGACGAGGAATGTTTCTCTACGGGCCTGCCGGAAATGGAAAAACCAGCATCGCGGAACGAGTCACAAAATCTTTTGGCGACACCATCTGGATTCCCCGATCAATTTCGTCACATGGGGAAATTATTCGACTGTTCGATCCAAACCGTCACAAGCCGGTTCCGACAAACGGAGCCGATCACGAGTTGATGGACGGCCGCTGGATTCAGATTGAGCGCCCCACAATCGTCGCCGGGGGTGAGCTGCGAATGGAAAATCTGGAAATCAACTACATTCGAACAACAGGCGTCGGCGAAGCTCCCTTACAGATGAAGGCCAACTGCGGCACACTGCTGATTGACGACTTTGGCCGTCAGCGAATGAGAATCGATGAATTGCTGAATCGCTGGATTGTTCCGCTGGAACACCGCTACGACTACCTGCACCTGGAAAGCGGGCGAAGTATTCAGGTTCCATTTGAAGAACTTCTTGTCTTCTCGACCAACCTTCAGCCACGAGATCTGGTTGATGAGGCGTTCCTGAGGCGCATTCCGTACAAGATCGAGGTCAAGAATCCGTCCGAAGCCACGTTTCGACGTCTTTTCAAATCAGAAGCCGCCCAACGTCAGGTCAGTTGCCCGGAAGAGATGATCGACTATCTCGTCGACACCCACTACCGGCAGAACAATAGATCGTTCCGGAACTGCCATCCCCGTGATTTGCTGCGACAGATTGAAAACAGGTGTTCTCTCCACGAAATGGATTTCAGCGTGACTCGGGAAGCGCTCGACGAAGCTGTCTCCATCTACTTTTCGATCATGTGCGAGACGCCGGCTTAAAGACTGGAATCGTGGAGAAACGTGACGAATCACTGACCGTGATGCTCCAGAATGTTTGCCGACAGTCTGCTTCTATGGACTTCTGGCGGCATCACGAATCAGAGAAACATTGCTGAAACAGTGGCAATTCAAGACGTCGGAAACTTGAGAAGTTCCGCCTCCAGCACGCTCGTAATTGCTCTCAGTTGTGAATGTTTCTTGACAAGCTTTGAAAGTCTATGGAAAACATGCAACAGAAACGCATGTAATTCACATGACTGCTGACACGATTAACACCATGTAAACGACATGGTCACGCGTCAGCGACCGGTGACCTGACACGCAAGAAACGACGAACTACTCGTCAAAGAACAGTCACCGGTCCAACTTCCCCCCCGGGAAACCTTCAAGGAAAGATTCTCAATGAGCGGTCCTATCATCCGAACAGGAGCCACCCCGAAATTCTGGAACAACTGGGAGCAGGTGTTCGGCAAGAAGTCCAAGGCAAAGCCAGCTGCTGCTCCAACTGCTACCGCCACCGCGCCAGCAACCAAGAAAAAAGCAGCTGAAAAGAAACCAGCCGCAACCGCAGTGAAGCCGGCTGCAGCGAAGCCAACCGCTGCAAAAGTACCTGCCGCAAAAGCAACCAAAGCAGCAGCAGCGAAACCGGCTGCAAAGAAAACATCAAAGAAGAAATAACACTGCAATCCTGCTTTCCACGATGATGGGTTAACAGCAGGGTCGTAACATTGCAGATAGAAACTGCCGGGTTCTATTCATGGAATTCGGCAGTTTTCCTGTTTGAGCGACGTTCAAGGGCGCTCTTTCCGTTACGAAACGCAGGCATCCTCTCGAAAAAATGGCAGCAATCATGCAGGATATTGACAAGGACGGTCCAACCGAGGCGTCAACGCCCTCTGCCAATCAGGCGTTCTTTACCGCGAAGATGTCGTGGCTACCGACGGTGCTCATCTGGATTTTCCTCTCAGGCTGGCTACTGTGCCGCGTTGCTATTCCTGCAGTCAATGAGCCGCACTACCTGAGCAAGGCCGCTCACTGGTGGAACCCGCAATGGTGCGCAGGGGACTTCTTTTTAGAGTCGTCCAATCCTCACCTTGTGTACTATGCGACATTTGGTGCTCTCACCCAATTTTTCAGTTTTGAACTGACAGCGATCCTTTGCCGCATCATCGGAATGCTGATCGTCGCAGTCGGATGGCAACGGATGTGCACCGCCCTGACGGGCAATTACTGGTCAGGCATCCTCGCCCTCCCCGTCTTCATGGCACTTCAATGCATGGCAAATCTGTCAGGCGAATGGTTGTTTGACGGAACTGAATCGAAAGTACCGGCATACGGCTTTCTCTTCTGGGCGATTGGCGAGTTCGTCTCTAATAGATTTGTCCGCTCGAGTATGTTTTTTGGATTCGCGGTCAGCTTCCATCCCATCGTGGGAATCTGGGGAATCATCGCGTCCATAATGGCGTGTGTTTCCTCATACATTCTCACTCGCACTGACTTCTTTGGAACGAAAGACGCACCGTTTCCTCTGGCGGCGATCAGTAAGCGAACTCTGGTTCTGTCCATCACAGTCGGGTTGATCTGCGCTCTTCCCGGGTTGATTCCAGCTTTACTGGCGTTAACCTCCGACAATCCTGAAGCATCTCGGATCGCAAACCGACTTCAGGTGGGTTACCGGCTCGCGCACCACCTCGACCCGACGAAATTCCCCAAAACCGTCTACATCTTCTTGACGATCATTTGGGTCCTTCTCTCTCGGGATGTCCCGAATTCCCATCAACCGTCTCGATGGAGACTCTGGTGGTGGCGGGGATTCATTTTCTCGGCGATCATCATCGCAGGAGTTGGTGTCATCTTAGGGACCGGACCGCGCCCGATTGCACTCATGCCCGGTGTTGACTGGCGTTGCGCGTTGCTGAAATTCTATCCATTCCGCCTCGCAGATCTCTTCGTCCCGATCGCGGTCAGCATTGCCGTGACTCAAGCTGGTTTGGTCTGGCTGAGATCCAATCCAACGATTCCAGCAATTCGAGTGACAGTCTATTCAATCTTTGTTGGCAGTCTTCTCATCGCACTTCTCCATCCAATTCCTGCCACAAATCCGAGTCGCCTTTCGAAACAAGGCAAAGACGATTGGATCTCAACCTGCAAATGGATTGAGCAGAACACAGATCCTTCGAGCACGCTGTATTCATTGGACAGCGGTTGGGCAATCAAGTGGTATGCCAAACGACCAGAGTATGTGAATTACAAAGACATGCCCCAGGACGCGAAATCCATCGTGGAGTGGAATAACCGGCTTTGGACAATTTCAAACTGGCGTGGAGCCGCAATGGCAGACGGCAAAGTGACGCCGTCCGAACTTGAAGAACTCCGGAAATCGACAGGGATCGACTATCTGATTGCAGGTGAATTTGGACCAATAGAATTGGATCCGGTCTTCCAACAAGGAATCTACCGAGTCTACAGACTTCCATAAGCTGGTCATGGTTCATCTGAAATAACGGCAATAGAAAAAGCAGGGAGCGGCTCGCATTCGCCACTCCCTGCTTTTTTCTGTAATTCCAGAACTGCTCGCGGTCAGAAGATCAGCTACTCGTAAATTGGATAGAACGTATTGAAGGCCTTTTCGCAGAAATCACCCGGGTCGTTGAATCGGCGATTGCGATCCAATGCGGTGATTGCCTGCATTTCTTGCTCGGTCAGTTCAAAATCAAACAGTGACAGGTTCTCTTGCAGTCGATCCGGTCGGCTCGTTTTGGGAACAATCGCTGTTCCTCGCTGCAACGCCCAACGCATGACAGTCTGAGCCGGTGTACGCTGACATCTTTGGGCGATCTTCAGAACGACCGGATCTGCCAAGACGGATTCCGATTGTGATGCCATGCCAAGAGAGAAGTATGACTGGGCTCCGAGTGGAGAAAACCCTGTCACAGCAATCCCGGACTCTGAACAGAATCGGAGAAGTTTGGGCTGCGCCAGATAAGGGTGCAACTCGACCTGCAATACGGACGGCGTAATGCTGGCATACGAGATCAGGTCACGTAACAACGAGACCCCGAAGTTCGAAACACCAATATCTTTGACCAAGCCTTCCTTCACAAGATCTTCCATCGCCCCCCAGGTCTCGCTGACCGGGACACGATCCGGCTTCATGACAGGGTGCTCCGCATCAGGATCATGGAACCACCCGGCAGGGTATCGTGTTTCGAACGGAACGAATTCCAAAGTGACTGGAAAGTGAATGAGATACAGGTCCAGATAATCCAACTGGAGATCATGCAGCGTTCTGGTTAACGCAGAACGAACATGCTTCGCGCGGTGGTAAGTATTCCACAGCTTGGAAGTGACCCACAGTTGTTCGCGAGTGCAGATTCCCTGCTGCAACACCCGCTGCAACCCAGCACCGGACTCGACTTCATTGCCGTAATCACTCGCAGAGTCGAAGTGTCGAAACCCTGCTTTTGCGGCGGCAACGACCAGATCCGCCGCAACATTTCTTTCAACCTTCCACAATCCAAACCCAATGGAAGGGAAGCGGCGACCGCTGTTCAATGTCAGATCTTGCGTCAGATTTTGCTGCGACACTCTCGATCCTTTGGGTTCAATGTGAAGCAAATCGGAAAATGATGGCGATTCAAGCCCGACCATGAACGACAGGACACCATCTGATCAATGAAGGTAAAGGAATGAAGACGATTTGAGAAGTGCGTGCTACACTGTCCGGCAGTTGAGCAATTCCAGATGACACCTTCGGAATGAACACCATGTCGCACATTCTTGCGCTCGATCAAGGCACCACGTCCAGCAGAGCAATTCTGTACTCTCCTCATGGTGAACCTGTTGATGTTGCCCAGCAGGAATTTCCGCAAATTTTTCCGGTACCGGGGCATGTCGAGCACAATCCGGAAGACATCTGGAAGACTCAGTTGGAAACGGCCCAACAGGTCGTCTCCCGGGCAGATCAGCAAGGGCGAAGCATTGCCGCGATTGGAATCACCAATCAGCGGGAAACCGTTGTTCTGTGGGAGAAATCCACCGGCGCACCAGTCGCGAATGCCATTGTCTGGCAAAGCCGGATCACTGCTCCACGCTGTGACAAACTGCGAGCCGATGGCTACTCGGACTTCATCCGTCAGAAGACAGGTCTTGTCATCGACGCCTATTTCTCGGCGTCAAAGATCGAATACCTGCTCGACACGATCCCTGGCTTGCGAGATCGGGCCGAACGTGGAGAGATTCTGTGCGGGACCATCGAAACATTTCTGATCTATCGCTTAACAGGCGGCCGTAGTCACGTCACTGACGCCAGTAATGCCAGCCGTACTCAGCTTCTGAATATTCGAACTCTTGAATGGGACGAAGAACTCCTGAAGCTGTTTCGAGTCCCGCGAGTCATGCTCCCGGAAGTTCGCTCAAACTGCGAGATCCTCGGAGAAACCGATCCGGGACTGTTCGGAAAGAGCATCCCGATCGGAAGTGCCATCGGCGATCAACAGGCAGCAACATTTGGACAAGCCTGCTTTAATGTCGGGGCGGCCAAGAACACCTATGGCACTGGCTGCTTCATGCTGATGAACATCGGGAATCAACCTCGATTTTCAGAGAACGGCTTGCTCACAACGGTCGGTTGGAAACTGGGCGACGAAGTGACCTATTGCTTCGAAGGGTCGATTTTCATCGCCGGTGCCGTGATTCAATGGTTGCGCGACGGTCTGAAGATCATTCAGAAGTCGAGCGATGTGGAAGAACTTGCCAAGTCAGTTGAAGACACAGCAGGCGTCTATTTCGTCCCGGCGTTCGTCGGACTGGGGACACCTTACTGGGATTCATCCGCACGAGGAACCATTGTCGGTATCACACGAGGCACGACTCAGGGACACATCGCCCGGGCTGCAATCGAATCCATGGCGTACCAGACAATGGATGTGCTGGGAACGATGCAGAAGGACTCAGGAGTCGACTTGAAAGAACTCAAAGTCGATGGCGGAGCAACAGCGAACAATTCACTTCTGCAATTCCAGGCGGATCTGTTGAACGTGCCTGTGCAGCGTCCAAAGATTCAGGAAACGACAGCCTTGGGAGCAGCGTATCTTGCTGGTCTGGCCATTGGCGTGTGGAAGTCTCTCGACGATGTCGCTGCGTATTGGGCATTAGATCGCGAGTTCACTCCTGCGATGTCCGAAGACCAGAGAACAGCTCTTGCCCGAAACTGGAGCAAAGCCATCGAACGGTCCCGCGGCTGGATTGAGTAACACCGTTGGTATGAACATCAGTCAGAGATCACGTCAGCTTTGATTGGTCTCTGGCTTCGTTTCAAGTTCAACTGCACACTCAACAGTTTCGATCAGATAACAAGGCACTCTGAAATCCGGAGTGCCGTATTGATCCTGATAGTGGTCATCAGGCCACAATCGCTAATCACTCTGGACTGCGTTCACGGCTGGAATCACTCACATGACTCATATTCGAGTTCTCCTGACACCTGAAACAATTTCTGATTCTGTGCGGAAACTCGGACAGGAACTGACAGAAGAATACTCCGGACGAGATTTGACAATCCTCGGCATTCTGACCGGAAGTATTGTGTTGGTGACAGACCTGATTCGTGAGATCGCAATCCCTCACCAGCTCGGATTCATCCAGGCCAAAAGCTATCGAAGGACAGAAACGACATCGGGCCAGTTGCAGGTGAACTTCGATTATCTCCCGGAGATTCGTGGTCGCGATATCCTGCTTGTGGACGACATTTTCGACACCGGAAGGACACTGAGCTCCGTACGGGAACAACTCGAAGAGTATGGGCCGCGGTCAATCAAAACGGCGGTTCTCTTATGGAAAACGGCTCGTCGGGAAGTTGAGACCATTCCGGATTATCACTGCTTTGATATTCCAGATGAATTCGTCGTCGGATACGGCCTCGATTATGACCACCATTACCGGCACCTTCCGTATATCGGGGTACTGGAACAGGCCAGTGACCAGAAAAGTCACGAGTAACTCACTTAAGACAGTTCAATAAAAAACACAGGGCAGCGTCCTTGATTTGAGGACACTGCCCTATGTCGATTGAACGTCAATATGCACTGGAAACAGCGATAGCGCATTTCCAGAAATCCTGCAGCGTCTCTGGCACGCGGAATTCTGCCTTTCACCAATCAGAAAGGCTGCTGCGCGGCCACATGCTAGACCGAAACGGTCTAAATCTGCTGCGGAGGTGTGGTCGACAACACATGCTTCTCGACTTCATCTGCCATTTCACCGGCGTGGTAGCTTGAACGCACGAACGGTCCGCTGGCAACCATTGAGAATCCGAGTGTGCGGCACTGTTCGCCCAACGCATCGAATTCCTCAGGAGTCCAGAATCGTTCTACTGGAAGCTGATGGGCGGAGGGCTGCAGATACTGACCAAGAGTCAGCATGTCGCAACCAACACTTCGCAGGTCAGCAGCACAATCAAGCACTTCTTCCAGTGACTCACCCAGACCGAGCATCAGTCCACTCTTGGTCGGGATCTCAGGAGCCTCTTCTTTGACTTGAGCCAGCAGATTCAGAGTCCGCTGATAGTCTGCATTTCGACGGACCTTGCTGTAAAGACGAGGCACTGTCTCTGTATTGTGATTGAAGACATCAGGTCTGGCTTCAATCACACGACGAATAGCGGCACGGTTTCCCCCAAAATCCGAGGTCAGCACTTCCACTGCGGCGCCGGTTCGCTCTCGAACGGCAAGGACACAGCGATAGAAGTGTTCAGCTCCCCCATCAGGCAGGTCATCGCGGGTGACGCATGTAATCACGACGTGCTTCAACCCCAAACGCTCCGCTGCTTCGGCGACTCGTTCCGGCTCATCCAGTTGCACCTGTTCTGTCTTCCCGCGAGGCACAGAACAGAAACCGCAAGGGCGCGTGCACACGTTACCAAGGATCATGAACGTCGCCGTTCGTTGTGCCCAGCACTCGGTCCGGTTCGGGCACTTGGCACTTTCACAGACCGTTTCCAGGCGCAAATCTTCAATGATGCTACTGGTGAACGCCATCTCGCTGCTTGGCATGGGGCGTTTGAGCCACTTCGGCAGTCGCCGGCGGCTCGTTGGATCTGCATTGAGTAACTCGAGCCCGCTGGTGTGACAGCCTGAGGAAGGCGTCTGGCTGAGAATTGGCAGCTCACGCATGAATCAGCACTCGTTTTTTCGTTCTTCGCAGTAATGGATGTCCGGTAGAGATATCGGTCACAACATAACCGAAATGCGTGGCAATGTGGCGAATCAGTGATTCACGTATTTGTGGCATTCGAACAGGGTCGAGTCGTATCGACTGCATCGAAGTCGAACGCCCTCCCCCGGTGTGACTGACAGTCAATTCTAGCAGACGAGAATCAATGGTCAGGTTCAGAAACATTCCAGAGCATGAAATCCAGGATTTCACACCTGCACCAAAGTAGCCCAACTGGCCCCCTCTGGTCCAGACTCCAGTTGCATCCGCCTGACGTTTCGCCGGGATTTTCAACTCCTGGCAGGCAGCAACCACTGCCGCTTCAAAAAGATGGCGAAACCGGGAAAGCCCGATATTCAGCCGTTTCAGCGGGATTTGCAGGTAGATCGCGAGTTGCCCAGGTGCGTGACAGATTGCTCCGCCCCCCCGAGAAACCCAACGGACTTCCAGTTCACGCCGGGAAAGTTCCTCGTCGTCAAGAAGGAGATCGGCACGACTCGCTTCCCGGCCCATCGAGATCGACACGGGATGTCCACAAAGAAAGAGTGCGCCAGACAGGTCGGTTCGCCCACTCAACTGATAAATCTGATACTCCTGCAATCCCATCCATGCATCAAAATCGACCAATCCCAGCAGGTGAACCTCAAGTGATCCCCCATGAGCAGGCACGATTTCCGGAACCAGGACAGAAGCAGTCAATCAGCACACAATTTCGAGCAATAAACTTTCGACACGCTGATTCAAACGCCAATGGATCAACGACTGTGAATCATGACATTCTACTCCTGACCTTTTCCCTTTCCTATCCCGGTCTGAACCTCGATTCCAACAGTCCTGCTTTTCACAGTCTTTCAATCATCCCTCCTGACGGGAGTTCGGACGCAACCACAATCGAATTCTCAATTTCCAAGAGATGCGGTAAATTGCCGTGATGAAATCGACGGTTTTACCCATTCTCCGTACTGCACTGAACCAGATGTTGGTGCGAAACACCACAATTGTCGTTGGTGTTTCCGGGGGAGCCGACAGCGTCGCTCTGTTGCTGGGACTGCATGAAATTGCGGACGACTTTCAGCTCAGGCTTGTCGTCGCTCATTATGATCACGCCGTCCGTGCGGATTCCGGGGAAGACACACTTTGGGTACAGGCGCTGGCAGCAAAACTGAAACTGCCGTTCATCACCGAGCGCAGGAATCCAACTGCTAATTCACAGCTTCTCGCGGAAGAGTCCGCCAGACGATTGAGGTACGATTTCTTCAAAAACGCGGCCCGAGAATCACATTCGCCCTGGGTTGCTGTCGCCCACACAGCGGACGATCAAGCAGAAACTGTTCTACATCATATTGTGCGAGGAACAGGTCTCGCAGGCTTAGCGGGAATTCCTGAAACACGAGAATTAAACGATTCCGTGACGCTAATCAGGCCACTCTTGAAGGCCAAAAGGGGCGATCTGATCGCCGCATTATCGGAGTGGAATCAGTCGTTTCGAGTCGACTCGACCAATCTGGACTCTGTGTTCACACGAAATCGAATTCGCAACGAGTTGCTCCCTATGCTGCGGGAGAAAATGAACCCTCAAGTGGACGATGCCCTACTCCGTCTCGCGAGTCAGGCCGCCGACTCTCAGAAAGCGATTGAACAAATCGCAACTTCACTGCTGGCTGATGCGTGTCTGAATATTCAGCCAACAACCGTTCGACTCGATCGACGCCCGTTCCAACTGACCCCGGTTGCCATTGTCCGGGAGGCAATCAGGCAAAGCTGGATTCAATGCGACTGGAGAAGACAAGGGCTTGGATTCCGGCATCTTGACCAGCTTGCCGAGATGCTTCAGACCGGATCACCCTCACAAATTTGCCTGCCACATCATATTGTCGCGACCTGTCGCGGATCGATGCTGGAATTGCGGCGTCTTCCGGAGAGCGATTCTTCCGCAATCGATCCGGAAACAAGCTGAAAACTAAGCCATAAAAGCCGTAATCAGAACGAAATTGCAGGGAATCAGGACTCTTCACCTTTGATGGGCCACAACTCCTGAAACTCGTTCAGGCAAAACCGTGTCAATCAGTTTCGCTTTGATGGGAAAGCGAATATCATCCCAAAGGCGTTTCGGTTTTTGCGACTGCGTCACCAGTGTCTTACGCTCCCAGCATCACTTTCAAACGCGATCACGGTCACCATGAAAATCCACGAATATCAGGCCAAAGAACTCTTCGCAAAGATCGGCGTTCCGATTCCAAAAGGAATTGTGATCAAGACTGCAGCTGAAGCCGCCAAAGCTTACGAAACGCTCGGCACCAAAGTTTGCGTTGTGAAATCCCAGATCCACGCCGGTGGCCGCGGAAAAGGTCGATTCAAAGAACATCCAGAACAAGCTGGGGTTGTTCTGGTGAAGTCAGCTGCAGAAGCGGTCGCAAACGCTGAGCGCATGCTTGGTTCAACTCTCGTCACCATTCAGACTGGCGACGAAGGCAAGCAAGTGAACACCCTGTATGTTGAACAGGGTCTGGACATCGCCAAAGAACTGTACCTTGCCATCGTTGTCGACCGCGAAGTCGGTCTGCCAATGATTATCGCTTCGGCAGAAGGTGGAACTGCCATCGAAGAACTGGCGCACGATAGCCCAGAGAAGATCTTCCGCGAAACATACGATCCAGGTCTCGGTCTGCAGCCATTTCAGGTTCGCAAGCTCTGCCGAGCTCTGGGACTTGAAGGGGCCGCTCAGAAAGCCGCAGCGACCTTCTTCCCGAAGATCTGCGAATTTTTCGTCAAAACTGACTCCAGCATGACCGAAATCAATCCGCTGGTTGTGACAGGTGACGGACAGTTGCTCGCCCTCGACGCGAAAGTCACATTTGACGACAACGCTCTGTTCCGCCACAAAGATTTCCTGGAACTTCGCGATCTCGCTGAAGAAGATCCATCAGAAATCCAGGCCGCAAACACCGGTCTGAGCTACGTCAAGCTGGACGGAAACATCGGCTGTCTGGTCAACGGTGCCGGGCTCGCCATGAGCACAATGGACCTGATCAAGCTGCACGGTGGGGAGCCAGCAAACTTCCTCGACGTCGGCGGCGGAGCCAATGTTGAACAGGTCACAGAAGCCTTCCGTATCATTCTGGCCGACCCGAACGTCAAAGCGATTCTCGTCAACATCTTCGGCGGGATCATGAAGTGCGACACGATTGTGACCGCACTCCTGACAGCTTACGACAACATCGGAATCAAGGTGCCACTGGTTGTCCGCCTCGAAGGGACAAACGTGGAACTCGCCCGCGAAATGCTGAAGAACTCCGGCAAGGCAATCACCACCGGAACCGACCTGACCGACGCTGCTCAGAAAGTTGTCGCGACTCTCGGTGCATAATTCAGTGAGTCACAGAATCGACAGCAGATTGCAGATTCTAGCGTCTGCTCCCTGAGTCTGATTTCTGCAGACAATCAATCAATCGAAACTCCAGTGTGTCATCGACTCACTGGAGTTTTTTATTGCGCAAATCAGAGTTCTTAGAAACAAGTCATTCTCGTTCCGCCGCAATCCAGCGGGGACCAAAATCACAAATTCGAAAAATGGGGTCTGGAATCACCGTAATACATCTGAGAGAGTAGATAGAAGGAATCGTGCATTCCCCGTAAGTCAGACGTCGAATTTTCTGGTACCTGTGTTATGAGCCCTTTGGCAAACACGTCAGGACCAAGTCCCGGAGGACATTCTCCACTCCGGTTGAGCCCAGTCTCTCTACCGCTTCCGTGTCTTGAATCACGCAGTCACTCTGGAAGCGGATTCCCGTCAGTTTCGCATCTGAAACACGCATCTCCAACTGCTCGATCGGAGGACAGACATGACCACTCATCTCGTTGAGAACCTGCGCAACATTGTCATTGTGGGACACGGCGCGACCGGTAAAACGTCGCTTGCTGATCTGATGCTCTTCAAAGGGGGAGTGAACCGTCGAGTCGGATCGCCTGATGAAGGGACCAGTTTTCTGGACATGGACGAGGATGAAAAGCTCCGCCACCATTCGATCTCATCACATCTCTGCCACCTGGATTACAAGGGATCCCGACTCAATCTGATCGACGCACCGGGGATGCCCGATTTTGCAGGACAGATTGCTGGCGCATTGAGAGCCACAGAGACCGCGCTGATCGTGGTCAACGCCTGCCACGGAGTCGATTCGATCACCAGACGAGCAATGCGGGAGGCACAAGAACAAGGACTCTCCTGCTGGATCGTGATCAACAAGTGCGACTCGGAAAATGCAAATCTGCAGTGGTTGATCGAGGAGCTGCGACAAGAATTTGGCACTATCTGTGCCCCGGTGACAATTCCTCTCGGGACGGGATCGCAGTTACACGGGGTTCTGGAATTGAAGTTACATCCAGACACAATTGCAAACGATGCGGTGATCGATCCGTCAGCAGCGTATGACATGCTTCTCGATGCCGTCGTGGAATCGAACGATGACCTGATGACTCGATACCTCAATGGGGACATCTTCAGCACCACTGAGCTTGAAAACGCAATTGGAGAGGCCATTAACCTGGGGACATTGATCCCCATTTTTTGTGTCGCGGTCAAAGCGGATATCGGCGTGACTGAACTGATGGACTCCCTGTCCCGTTACGCTCCTTCCCCACTGCAACGACGACATCATGTGCTGAAAGATGGTGAGGACATCGCGTTTGATCCTGATCCTCAAGGGCCGCTTGTTGCTCAGGTGGTAAAGACCCGGATCGATCCGTTCTTGTCGAAGATCAGTATTCTGCGGATCTACTCTGGAACATTGAAGAAGGAATCCAATGTCCATCTGGTGGGTGGCGGAAGAGATGTGCGGATTCACCAGTTGATCGACGTTCAGGGGTCAGGCCACGAAAGCATCGACGAAGCGATTGCTGGTGATCTCGTTGCTGTCGTCAGGGTCGATGAACTGCACACAGGAAATGTGATCTCGGACGGCGCAGACAACATCACCTTGCCGCCGATCACTTATCCTCGCCCCATGATCGGCCTTGCCGTTGAACCGAAAAGCCAGGCAGATCAAGCCAAAATCTCAACTGCACTTCATAAGATCCAGGAAGAAGATCCAACGTTTCAGGTGCACCGAGAGGAACAAACTCACGAAATGGTGATGGAAGGGATGAGTGAACTCCATCTTCAGCTGATTCAAAACAGACTGAAACAACGCGAGAAAGTCGACGTCCTGACACATGCTCCGAGTGTCCCCTATCGAGAAACCATTCTCTCGACCGTAGAAGGAAGTTATCGCCACAAAAAGCAATCCGGTGGATCCGGGCAATTCGCTGAAGTCCACATGCGGATCTCCCCTTGCCCCAGAGATGTCGTTCCGGAGGAATACTTCACGAAGGAGAATTTCCCTAACCTGCGAAGCTACCACTATGACGCAACATTAAACTTCTGCTTCATCGACCGTGTCACTGGAGGAACCGTACCCAACCAGTTCATTCCAGCAGTCGAAAAAGGAGTCCGCGAAAAGATGACACATGGAGTCATCGCCGGCCACCAGATTCAGGACATCGTTGTTGAACTGTTCTTCGGTAAGGACCACTCGGTCGACAGTAGCGAACTGGCGTTCAAAATCGCAGGCAGCCAATGCCTGAAAGAGATCTTCCTGATGGCACGCCCAGCACTGTTGGAGCCACTTGCCAGACTGGAGATTTCAGTTCCAACTCAGCGAATCGGAGAGATCACTGGTGACCTGAACGCTCGTCGCGGGCGTATCGAAAAAATGGAAGACCGCAGTCATGGCATGACGATGCTATGTGCTCGCGTCCCTGTTTCTGAAGTCACCACATACGCCCGTTCTCTTTCCAGCATGACCGCCGGTCAGGGGACATTCACCTCAGAACCTGCTGGATATGAGATCGTTCCTCCAAACGAGCAGACTCGACTGATTGCGGAGTTTCTGCAGCGAAAGAAAATCAACGAAACGAATGGGAACGAATAACCTGAGTAGCAGATTGAATCGCAAGCAACCTTTCTTCGCTTCCAAAAGAGAAAGGGCGAAACAGGTTTTCGGAGCTTCCAGTCAGTCGATACGAAATTGAAAATTTTAAGATGGGCGAACTAGAAACGGCGACTATCATCAGGAAATGCGCATAAGCCCAGACACTGATTTATTGTCTGTGACGATCATGTTTCCAGATCTCGTACTGCTCCGATTCCGGGCTTCGCTGACTGTTCATTTGAACGCGTTCAATATGCTGGTTGCCATTTTTTGATGGTCACCCACATTCAATAAATTGCGGGTCCATTCTGTAATTTAAAAAGTGTGACCGGCTGATGCACTCCGCTTGATTCTCACGGCATCATTACTACAGCATAATCTCGGCGACTTAAACTGAAGTGCAACATCGCTTTTTAAATTGAAGCAATCGGCGCGGTGAGGGCATCACTGACGCTGAGTGATTCTTATTGTGGTGTTAAATATCACCGGAACGAAAAGCCATTCATCTAAATCAGAGAGAACCAGGATGAACAGCCAAAGGTATCGGAAACTTCTACTGGTCGGCGCAATACCATTAATGGGGATCACGTACTTGTACGCTGCTGATCCTCCAGCCAAACGTGCTGCTCCGCAAACGTATTCGCCGGTGGTGCCGACCAAGACTTTTGACGAAATCCATCAGGCAGACGTCGCGGAAAAGCCGGATGTTGAGAAGCAATTCCAACATCTGCTTGAAGCTCGGTACGATCTGGAAAACCGTCCCAGTCAGATGCAAATGTCTGCGGGGCGCCGAGCAATTCAACAGGGAGTTCGCGTCCGACTTCCAAAGGGAACGACCTGGGATTCACTCAATAAGTTAAGCCCAGAAGAAATCAAAAAGCAGAATCTGTTCCCTCAAGGATTCCGGCCACTTCCACACGTCAAACATCCAGTGGGAGGAATGGTCTTTGTCCCAGATCAGATCAAAGCGATCAAAGAGCTTGAGCATCGAGATCTGAACCGGTTCGACATCTCACACACGATTCCAGCACACTTTCTTCCAGAGTTTCCGCCGCCACTGTATCTGACAACTCATCCAGAGGCGGGGGACCTTTCACAAGGAAAAGTTCTCTCCATCGACAACTACTATGAGATGCTCCATGGAAAATTGACACCCGTTCAGATGGAAGGACTTCGTTTGCTGCTGACTCCGTTCCCACAGCAGCAGTTCAATCAGACTGAAGACCGAAAATCACTCCGACCATCATTGGGAGTCGCGTGCTTTGACTGCCACACCAATGGGCACACCAACGCGACCTTCCACCTGACTCCAGATGTTCGCCCACAAGACGACCGTATGCGATTGGATACGATTAGTCTGCGTGGCGTCTATAACCAGCAGATTCACGGGTCAAAAAGGTCACTCCGTTCACTAGAGGATTTCACTGAGTTCGAACAACGAACGGCGTACTTTGATGGTGATCAGGTGACAGCCGCAAAGAAAGGCGTGAACCTGCCAGACCGCGCATCTCAAGTTGCGATGATGGCTCAGTTTCAAACTATGATCGACTTCCCACCAGCTCCTAAGCTGGATGTAACTGGCGCTTTGAATCCAAAGTTGGCAACGGAATCGGAATTGCGCGGAGAAGCGCTGTTCAAAGGAAAATCGAAATGTGCTGAATGTCACAAGCCACCGTTCTTCCTCGACGACAAAATGCACGATCTGAAGCTGGAACGCTTCTATGACTCGGAACTGATTCTCGGACAGCACAATAAAGCGTCCGGCGCGATCAAGACCTTCACGTTGCGTGGGATTAAAGACTCGCCGCCATACATGCACGACGGACGTCTGCTGACACTCGAAGACACAATTGAGTTCTTTAACGTCGTCCTCGAAACGAAGCTGACCAAAGAAGAGAAAGCCGATCTGCTCGCTTATATGTTATGCCTTTAATCAGGAATGAATCTCGCTCCTGAGGCAAACGAACAGCCGCATCCCCGATCTCTGGAGGTGCGGCTGTTTTCATTGAATAGCTCCCGGTGGCCAACATGCCAGTCCCACTTCGTCATGTCATCCAGATTTCATCGGTCAGCGCGACACGAGTTCTTTGTGTCGATAGCATGATGTGAGATGATCGTTCACCATTCCAATCGCCTGCATCATGGCATAGCAGATTGTCGTCCCCACAAACTTGAACCCACGTTTCTTCAGGTCTTTACTCATTACGTCCGACACATCTGTCCGACTTGGAACATCTTTGATCTCATGGCGGTGAGTCTGAATCGGCGTCCCGTCCACAAATCGCCAGAGATACTTTTCAAAGCTCCCAAACTCGTTCTGAACTTTCAGAAACGCTTCAGCATTGCGAACGGCGGATGCAATTTTGAGTCGGTTGCGGATGATCCCCGGATTCAGCAACAGCTTCTCCAGTTTCTTCTCTGTATATCTGGCAACGATCTCCGGCTGAAAGTTTTCAAAGGCTTCGCGATAATTTTCACGCTTGTTGAGCACGGTGATCCAGCTCAGACCTGCCTGCGCCCCTTCCAAAATCAGGTACTCAAACAACAGACGGTCATCATGCACCGGGACACCCCATTCCCGGTCGTGGTATTCAATGTAAAGGTCTCCTTTCGCCCAGGCACAGCGACTCGGTTGTTGATCGGACTTTTGTTGGCTCATCGGTCGATTCCATTAATCCCTGCGCAACGATTCGGCATTCCAGTGAATCACATCACAAAGCCGTTCACGGAATAGGGTAAACAGATGCTTTCATTGATTCGAGACCGTTTTGCAACAATGGGATTGCAGGCACGCTATCAGCGCATGATTCAAGAACGACTGCTCGAACTGGCAGAATCGCCTCAACCGGTCTCGAACGAAGGGGACGGCTGGCAGATGGTTGGCGGTGCAAAGTCCGACTCAACGGGGGGCGATCGTTCCAATCTCCGCGAACGTGCACGACGCGCTGTCCGTGAGAATCCGTACGCCTGCAATATTCTCCGTCTCCTCGGGGCCTACGTCACTGGTCCCGGCTTGCAGTTGAATCATCAGCCCATCGTGACAACGGATGATCTTCCCCCCGGCGTGGCAACGCTCGCAGCAATGGCTGATCAGGTCTGGAAAGAGTTCCAGTGTCGTAACCGCCGGCACTATTCGTTTCGAGAACATGCTCTCCGAACATGGCGAGACGGCGAATGTTTCATTCGGAAGTTTCGCACAAAGGGCGGCCAACTGACGATTCGCTTTGTTGATCCAGAATTGATTGCAGAATCCCCGGAAACGTTGGGATCACAGGGAATTCTCACAGAGTTCAATGACGTTGAATGCCCGGTGACCTACCTGCAATGGCGGCATGGAAACGAGTCTCATTGCGAGTATGTCCCGGCAGAGGAAATGCAGCAGACCCGAATTGGAGTCGACTCCAATGAAAAACGTGGCGTCTCGCTGTTCGCGCCCTTGTTGGATGGCATTGATGCGTATGAAAAATGGTTGGAAACCGAACTGCTGGCGCGTAAGCTTCAATCTTCCATTGTCCTCTGGCGAAAGGTCCAAGGATCGCAATTTGCCAACGACGTCAGCACTCATCAGGGCAATTCCCGAGAGGGGCAGCGAGAACGATTTGGGCCAGGAACAATCCTGACGACAAACCACGGGACTGACATTCAGTTCCTGCAGCCAAACACCAACTTCGGCGATGCAGTGCCGCTTGGCAGAACGATGCTCCTTGGAATCGCAGCCGGAGCAGGGCTGCCTGAGTTCATGTTGACCGCAGATGCCAGCAACGGAAACTTTGCTTCAACAATGGTCGCTGAAGGCCCAGCAGTGAAGTTCTTCCAGAATGAGCAACTCTTCTTCTCCGGCGAGTTCTACGCGATTTGGAAATGGGTCATGCAGAACGCCATTCAGGAAGGGCTCCTTCCAGCGAACTTCTTCGAACGGATCACCATCTCATGGTCTTTCCCGTCGCTCATCAATCGTGATCGCCCGAGAGAACGGCTTGCCGATGTGCGACTGATCGAAGCAGGAGTTCTTTCTCGCGCCGAGGTGGGGCGACGAGACGGAGTGCAACCGGAAATCATGCATTCGGAGCGAACTCAGGAAGACTCCAGAAGTCTTGACCCTGCTGATGCACAACGGGGCACTTGAGGTCATCCGTAACAGAAGTCGCGAAGTGAATTCCGACTTCGTGCCGCACAGCAAATCAGAATCGGCGCTCCCATTGGGAGCGCCGATTTTTCATTTGTCTGACGAATCAGCCACCCAAAACCCCCAGTGTCTTAAGCGAGACGAGGTGGTGGCGATTCGGATGTCTTCGCATAGACAATCCCACAATCGATCTGAGTGAAGCCTGCCGACAGCATCGAACGCACGGCACCTGGGTATTCCTGTGGAACGTGAACTTCCGCCCGAGTAATCATCTCGGTTCTCAATCTGCGGATCGCTTCGATCACAAGTGTCTGGCCGAATCCCTGATAGCGGTACTGTTCTTCAACCAGCACATCGACCAGGCCAATCGCCCGTTCATGCCACGCTGCGATGTAATGGTCGAGACCGATGACCGTCATGCTGGCGATATTCGCCCCGGACTTCTTCTCGACCAGTTGGAACCGCATCGACTCAATGTTGCCGAACTTACAGAACCACCACCAGCTGGGATTTTCTGGCTGGTCTGTGACAACCAGTTCAGTCTGACGTCGCAAAGCCATCAACCGGAAATTCATCGGGTCGCGTTTGTCAGTCAGGTCACGCTGAAGAATAGGAACCCATTGAACGGGGACATATCCCAGTCGCTCAAAAAATGGCCCGGCGGCAACGTCGGATTGCAGGAAGCCGCTTGTTCTGGCTCCTCCATACAAACCGAAATAGAACGGATCACAGTACCGTGATTGCCCGGCCTGCAGGGAGACTGCCCCATGCGAGGTGAGATATTCCTCGGCGCGGCGAACCAGTTCCTTCCCCACTCCCTGATACTGGTGGGTCGTCGACACAAAGATACAGCTGATCACACCTCGGGTGTAATCCAGAGCATCGAGTGTCGTTTGAAACCCGAATCCAGCATGGATGAAGCCGATCACCTGTCCATTGTCTTCTGCAACAATGAGACCGTGAGGATCGAAATATGGCAGTGAGAAGACCGCCAATTCCAGCGCGTGGGTCGATTCCGGTGCAGCAAATGCTCGGCTGTTTTGAGACTGCCTGAACAACTGCAGCAGTTGCGGGGGATCACTGTTCCTAAAACTGCGAAAACGAATCACTGTCAATCACGCTATGCATGCCCGGCAGTACGCGAACGTCTGCCGATTGCGGGGCCTCAGTATGAAATGCCTACTGCCACAACAAATAACGTAACTTCTCGCCGTCAAAAATGAATTCAGCCAATCAGATTGCCTACGACACAGGAATTCCCACTACTCTGGCATTCCAGACAGAAGACAACCAGCACAATACTCGCCAAGTCGAACGAAGAATCAATCCGGGACGTCATGACCAAAAACTCTGACGAGTGAAATCACCTAACACATTGATCGTCGCATTCAGCGGGAAAAATATCAGTAAAAATCATAAAAAAATCGGGTGTCCTGGAATGAATCCGGGACACCCGAGAAGATTACTTGGCTTTGCGTGCCACTGCCTTCTTAACTGCTTCAGCAACTGCGTCAGCAGTCAGGCCGTACTTGTCGAGCAGACCTTGTGGGTCACCGCTCTCTGCGTACAGGTCACCGACGTTGACGTATTCCATTGGAACTGGTGTTGTCTGGCTGACTGCTTGAGCAACAACTGATCCGAGACCGCCATGATGCAGGTGTTCTTCTGCAACAATGATCGCGCCGGTTTCTTGAGCAGCCTTGGCGATCGCTTCGACGTCCAATGGCTTAATCGTGTGCATATCGAGAACGCGAACTGAAAGACCGGCTTCTTCGAGCTTCTTGGCAGCGTCGATTGCACCTGGAACCATCAGGCCGTTGGCGATAATGGTCGCGTCTTTCCCATCGCGAAGCTGGTTGGCCTTACCGAGCTTGAACTCGATGCCATCGGCATAAACAGTTGCGACTTTCCCGCGACCAACTCGCAGGTAAGCAGGACCTTCGTGAGCCAGAATTGCTTCGGTTGCCGCTTTGGTACAGACAGCATCTGAAGGAACGACAACGATCACGCCTGGCAATGAGCAAGCGAGAGCGACGTCTTCGATCCCCATCTGAGAAGGACCGTCTTCTCCGATAGAAATCCCTGCGTGAGTTCCGACCAGCTTCACATTGAACTGTGGAAACGCAACGGACATACGAATCTGATCGAATGCGTTGTCCATCAGGAAGCAGGCGAAGCTGGCAACAACGGCGATTTTGCCGCTGGCAGCGAAACCGCTGGCAACGCTGACCATGTTCGCTTCTGCAATCCCGACGTTAAAAGCACGGTCAGGATGTGCCAGAGCGAAGATCTCTGTTCGTGTTGAGTTACCAACGTCACCGTCAACAGTCACCAGGTTTGGGTTCTTGTCTCCGAATTCCTTCAGAGCATCTCCAAACGCATCGCGGGTCGCCGGACCCATTTTCAAACCGCTGTATTCACCGAGATACATAGCTGAATCCTGTCTTGCAGCTTTCAAAATTGTCTCAAAGGAACTCCGCCCCTGCATCAAACACTGCATGGGGACGGATGAAGGGGCTAAAGAGGAATCTACCCGAGCAGGGCAAGGGCTTTTTCAGCCAGGTCTTTCGACAGCGGCTTGCCGTGGTAGTTCAAGTCCCCTTCTTTTTCGAGCAACGGAAGAATTCCGAAGCCCTTCTGGGTTCGAGACACAATTGCCTTTGGACGATCTGTGATCGAAGCAGCGACTTTCAATGCTGCAACGACTTCACCCATGTCGTTTCCGTTGATTGTCTGAACATGCCAGCCGAATGCTTCGAGCTTTGGCTGGAATTCCAGCATGTTCAATACGTCTTTGGTTGCGCCAGTCTGCTGATAACCGTTCTGGTCGATGATCGCAGTCAGGTTGCCAGCGCGGTATTTTTCCGCAGCAGCGACAGCTTCCCAAACCTGTCCTTCGCCCATTTCGCCGTCGCCGATGACAACGTAGACATTGTATTTCAGGTTGTCGATGCGTGCGTTAAGAGCGTGTCCGAGACCGATTGAAAGCCCCTGGCCGAGTGAGCCAGTTGAAGCTTCAATTCCTTTCAGACGGCGAACGTTTGGATGGCCTTCGTATGGGCTGCCAAGCTTTCGCAGAGTCATCGTCTCTTCGATTGGGAAATACCCACGATGAGCCATTGCGGCGTACAACACTGGGCAGGCGTGTCCCTTGCTCAGGATGAAACGATCGCGATTTCGATCTGATGGATCCTGAGGATTGACGTTCAGAAATCCGCCAAAATACAAGGCTGTAACCACTTCCGTCGCCGACAGGCTGCTTGATGGATGTCCGCTCGCAGCTGCGGTCGTCATCCGGATGATATCCTTGCGGATTGTGTTTGCTTGGGCCTTCAGCTGGTCAATGCTCAATTCAGGCACGATCTGTCCCTTTTGGCGGAAATGGTCAAAATTAAAAATTCCGAAAACGTAATCGTTTTCAGCGTCGTATTTGTTTTCTGGTCTGCATTCAACCAGAAGAAAATCAAATCATCCTCAATCCGGAAACATTACCACAAACAGAAGTTGTAGCCTGTCCCCCCCCGTGTCAACGATGTGCACGATTGTCGGTATGCTACATGCGATATTGCGGTGCCGCAACCAATTGACAGCGAGTTATCGCTCTAATCAGGCGGGCCACATATGATTAAGACGTCCCGGTGACTGCTGACCACGGTCCTCTGAATTGCCAGATCCACACATGAGCCGTACTCCTGAACCCATTCGCGACGAAGACTTACTGGCCTATCTGGATGAAATGCTGCCTGCCAGCAGAGCGGCTGTCATCGAGGAATTACTGCGGAATTCGCCTGAACTTCGCACAAAACTGAGTGTCCTGATTCAGCAACGAGATCAGGGAAGTCTGACGGTTGGAGAAATCTGGAGGCGGCATCGCCTGAGCTGTCCAACCCGCTCGGAGCTGGGAACATTTGTGCTGAAGGTTGCGCCGGCAGAAACCGCAAATTATATCCAGTTTCACCTGAATGAAATTGGATGCCGAATTTGTCAGGCAAATCTGAATGACCTGCAAAACAGTCTGCTCCAGAGTGGTCACGATCAGCAAACTCGACGACAGAGGTACTTTGAATCGTCAGCGGGGCTGTTTCGGAAATCCAGTCCCCCGCATTGACACCCGAAGTTTACAGCCGGCACCCTATGATGTAATTTTGCACAGGCATTGGGCAATCCCAGCAACTCATTTCCCGCGCAGGGTCGAATGATCTTCGTTCTCGATAATTACGATTCGTTCACTTACAACCTGGTTCAGCGTCTCGGGGAGATCGACTCTTCACTTGAGATTCAGGTTCGTCGCAACGACCAGACAACTCTCGAAGAAATCGAGAGTCTGAACCCAAGTCGTATTATTGTCTCGCCCGGTCCTTGCAGTCCTTCAGAAGCAGGACTTTCCAAAGCAGTCATCGCCCATTTCGGGCCCAAACTTCCACTCCTGGGAGTCTGCCTGGGACATCAGGCGATTGCGGAAGTTTTTGGCGGCAAAGTCGTACGTGCTCCACGCATGATGCACGGGAAGACATCGGAAGTCTATCACGATTCGACTGGCGTTTTCGCAGGCTTGCCAAACCCAATGACCTGCACTCGCTACCACAGCCTCGTTGTTCCAGAAGAATCTCTTCCCCCGGAACTGATCGCGAATGCATGGACTCGTGACGTCGATTTCCCGCCAGAACTGATGGGTGTTCGCCATCGCGATTATCCGGTTCATGGAGTGCAATTTCACCCTGAGAGCTTCCTGTCTCCATATGGAACCGAGTTGCTGAAAAACTTCCTGAAGCTCTAACCTCTTCCGCCCGGGGAAATCCGGCGTTGATTCCGTTTGAAACTCCAACCAGAGCAGACACCGTAGATGGCCGGGACCGAATCGATTCCAGAACTGGAGGCCCTCCTCTCCGGGAGATCGTCAATCCGCGTTCCTGCTGAACAAAACGTCCCGTTTACCAACCGCGTTCGCAAACTGGTCGATACGGAAGAATTTCAGCGGCTGGGAGAAATCAGCCAGCTTGGACTGGTCTCAAAAGTCTACCCCGGTGCTCGACATACGCGTTTCGAGCATGCACTGGGTGTGTACCACAACACACTCCGTTACCTGCAGCAGCTCCGTCAGGAACCGCGATTTCTCAATCAGGTTGACGACCACCACATTGAACTTCTCATTGTGTCGTCACTACTCCACGACGTTGGGCATTGGCCGTTTTGCCACCCGATCGAAGACATGGGCCTGCCGAACCTGCCTCCTCATGAAGCGCATGCGGCCAGATTTCTCTCTGATGAAACGGAACTTGCAGAAGTGCTTCGTTCTGACTGGTCAATTGAGCCGTCAGAAGTGCTTGAAATTCTCGCGCCAAAAACTCACACGCCTAAACTAAAGTTGCTGCGGTCGATTCTCAGTGGGCCGATCGATGTCGACAAGATGGACTATCTTGATCGCGATAGCATGCACTGCGGCGTCCCCTATGGGCGTAACTTTGACCGCCAGCGTTTGATCCAGTCTCTGATCCTGAACGAGAAAGGTGATGGACTCGCAATCACGGTCAAAGGAAAAACAGCGACCGAACTGATGGTTTTCGCTCGCTATGTCATGTTCAGTGAAGTTTACTGGCACCATGCTGTCCGTTGCTCAACGAGCATGTTTGCCCGAGGCTTTTACGAGCTGCACGATCGTTTTGATCTGGAGCAGTTGTTCGGTTGTACTGACGCCGAGATGATTGCCGCACTCCTGAAAGCGGCGCGCGGAACACGTTGCGAAGCACTTCTTCAGGGCGTTTTTGGCAAGAAGCGCGCACTCTACAAACAGGCTGCTGAATACAGTCACGATCGCTCTCCAGAGATGTACCAGCGGATCGCCGGAAAGCCTTACTCCGAGGTTCTTGGCGTCTCGCAACGCATTGTTGAAGCAATCAACGCGACACACGGACTCTCACTACATTCACTCGACCTGCTTGTTGACGCTCCGCCACCACATCGCGAAGTTGAATTCGCGATTGATGTGTACTTTCCGAAGGAAGGCATTTACAGACCGCTTCAAAAGGTGTCGCCCGTTGTTGAAGCACTCGCGACAACTCAGTTCGATGATTGGGTAAAGCGAGTCCGCATCTTTGTCGCCCCCCATCAGGCCAGCGCACTTCAAACCGTTGACTGGGACGCGATCGTCCGCGCCGTGACTGAGTAACCACAGTCAGCGAGACGAGCGCGCTTCACTCTTCCGCGACATGGCGACTCTGCGCGACAAGTTCTCCGTCCCGATTTTCCTGATGCTCTCAATTATCATTGATTGAGCGAAAATTCGATTTGCCCCCGATTTCGACGAAAGTTTTTGTTATTCTGAGGACTTGTTGAGTTTGCCCCAAGTGCCACGTCGAAAAGTGCGATTGAGAGAAGGAACGACATCGTGCTGAATTCATTTGCCCCTTCCGCCTCTTCTGCGGAATTGTCGACGGACTTTGATTCACGCGAGTTGAACCGAAGGACGCCCGGCGTGGGGATCAAAACAGGCAACGCGTTTCAACACGAACGGGGATCGGTCTATCTTGGAATCGACCCGGGATTGAATCGCACAGGCTATGCAGTACTACGCCGAGGAGAACGCCCCTGCCTGCTTGAAGGGGGAGTCATCAGCTCTCGCCCCAAAGCGTCGCTAGCCGAACGCGTGCGTGAAATCGGTGATGGCATTCGTGAGATTCTGGGCGAATTCAAACCAGACGCAGTTGCCATCGAACAAGTCTTCTCCATGGTGAGGAACCCCAAGACAGCCATCCTGATGGCTCATGCGCGAGGGGCCATTCTGTATGCCATCGCTGAGACGGAACGGCCGGTGGTGAATTACTCACCAAAGCAGGTAAAGAAACTGTTGACCGGAAGTGGAACCGCTTCTAAAGAGCAAGTTCAGGAAGCAATCCGCAGAGAACTCGGATTGACGCACATTCTGGAACCGAACGACGTCGCCGATGCCTGCGCGATCGCACTTTGCCATTATCACAGCCTAGCCTTCGCTTACGCGTAAATCCGCCAGATTCTTAACGGCGGCACGTATCAGCGGGAACGCTCTCAACGAACACTGATACTGACGGAACCGTCGCGAAACATAAAAAGCCGATGCTGTTACTCCTCAACCCGGAGTGCCAGCATCGGCTTCATTTTTTGAACGCGGATATTCAATCGCAGCAATTGTCGCTGGAGTCAGTCAGCACGAATGCTCTATGCAGCTTCCTGATCACGACCAGAGACCGACTTCCTGCGAGAACGGCGATAAGTCGGGCCCTTGAGGATCTTGTCTGTCGACTGCTCAATGCGAATGATTCGTCCGCCAAGGTGTTCGATACGCTGCGAGACTTCGTGAGTTGTCTGTTGCATTCCGCCGCCAACCAGTGTGACGATTCCTAGCAGCAATAACATCTGCCCGGCCGTCGCGACCAGCCATCCGGTCGAAGCGTACCGTTCAATGTCTCCGAAGTAGCCCCAGAGAACGAACACGGTCCCGACAGTCAGCATGCCGACACCGACGTAGGCCATCAACTGGCCCCAGAATGCTTCCGACCGACCAGGCAAAACAGATCGACTTGGAGCGTTGATCTGGGGATTGAAGTGAGGGGTACGATTCACTGTATGCCCATCTTCAATACGCACAGTTCGATGGATAACCTTGGTCTCCACCTCAGTCGCTGAGTCTTGAGTCTGCTGTGCTTTTTCGGCGTGGTCCTTCTCGAACTGCTTCTCCTGAACACGTTCCAGTCGGTGAGAGCGACGGGATGTTTCATTTCGGTTCGGAATTGGACCTGAATGCTCCGAATCAATTCGGCGTTTACGTTTGCGGGGAGCACGTTCCTGCCGGGCCGGTTCTGGCACTCGAGAAGGTGATTGAGTTGGCGCTGGAACGTTGCTCTTTGCTGAAACGTCTGAACGAAATTCTGACTTCTGTGTTTCCTGCTTCTCGATGACTTTTTCGACCGTTTTCTCAACAGTCTTTTCCGCACCCTTCTCCACACCACTGAGAGACGAAGATTCTTTTCCGGTGACCGCTTTTAACAAGGCAGCAACATCAGGAGGAATCGCTGAAGCAGCCGTCTTGACTGGACTCGGTGGAGTAACCGGTTCGGCTTTATCTGGACCTCGCTGTTGGCGTTGGACCTGCTGTTCGCGTGCCCAACGCTCCAGGAATTCACGAGCAGATTTTGTCTCTGGATGCAGACTGGGCGCAACGATCTTCTTGGCCGGCTGCCTGCACGTTGTGCAAAGTAGTGACTGCCCATCAGCGGAAACTTCGGTCGCCACGTCAGTCTGACAATGTTCGCACCACATCTCTGTGATCCTGATCAACAGTGAAAATTCGAGCGTCTCAGAGTTGAAAGCCGGTCGCCGCTCTGCGGAAACACAAGCATCTCATTCGGAAAGGGCTCTTCGGGGAGGTTAGCAAGCACCATCCTGGTCACTTGAAACCCATGACAAATCGCGAGAGGACACAGTGAGACCGTGCCTTCGTTTGAGAAGGGACACGCAAAATAGGGGAGGTCCCGGGAAACGGTCAATAGGGAATCACTCTCCACCTGGTCTGCAGGGAGGGTCTTCCCGGCGATTTCTGCCTGTCTTGCCGGTTGAAAACCAGTTCGATGTGCCGGTCTCAAATCCCTATTGCGGACTGTTCGGAGTCCGTGCTATTCCTGCGATCCTCCTCAAGTTCCCATCAGAATTTCCCTTCCGGAATTCCTTCCCTTTGAGTAGCGGCGTCATCAGGATGATGTGCCTCTAACTGGACATTTCACATGACGGCAAGATGCCTGGGACTACTGTGTGTCCTGTTCATTTCCATGTTCAGCGGATGTCATGAATTCAAACTGTTCCCGTTCACCGATAAAGAACAGGCGCAGGAAAAGGCACGACAGGCAAACGTGCGCGCTGCTCTTCGCGGCGAGAATGGCCATTCCCGATTCATCGGCGACTACGTCAAAATCGGCGACAACGGATACATCAAAGTCCAGGGCGTTGGACTTGTCGATCGGCTCGACGGCACCGGGGAAGATCCACCGGCAAGCAAGCTCCGCACGATGTTGCTGGAAGATTTACGTCGCAACGAAGTGAAAGATCCACAGAAATACATCAGTTCCGCGAACACGGCCTTGGTTGTTGTCACCGCACATATTCCCCCGATCGTTCGTAAAGGGGAAAAGATTGACGTTGAGATCACACTCCCGGATGGCAGTGAAACGACCAGTTTGCGTGGCGGCTGGCTGATGCCATGCTTCCTCCGTGAAATGGCTGTTCTGCAAGGTGAAGTCCATGAAGGACGAGACATCGTCATCGCCACTGGTCCAGTGTTGATTGATGCCCTTGGCGACCCTGCCACTGCATCTGCAGCATCTCTACGACGAGGTCGGATTCCTGGCGGCGGAAGATATGTTGGCGACGACCGAATTCTGACCGTCGCGATCCAGAATGAATATCGAACCGTGCGTATGTCTCGTCAGCTGTCCGATCGGGTCGGCAAGCGATTCTATGACTATGATGAGCACGGGATTCGTCGCCCATTAGCAGATGCAAAAACCAATGCACGCATCGAGCTTGTTGTTCATGACCGCTACCGGGACAACTATCCACGATACCTTCAGTGTATTCGTGCAATGTCATTGACCGAATCCCCTGTTGAAAAGCACATCCGTCTTCAGGAACTTGCGGAACAAGTCAAATTCGGACCAACCGCAGAAGACGCAGCATTAAAACTGGAAGCTATCGGCCCAGAAGCAATCCCAACGCTCAAAGAAGCTCTGAAATCACCTGACTTTGAAGCACGATTTCATGCCGGTGTTGCACTGGCGTACTTGAACAACACAGACGGCGTCCCTGCCTTAAAGGAAGCCGCTGCAAAAGAACCAGCGTTTCGTGTCTTCGCCCTCGCCGCTTTATCCTGCCTTCCTGACGGAACCGCAGGCGAAGCATTGCGCGAGTTGATGAACGAGCCAAGTACGGAAACCCGATATGGTGCATTCCGGGCCTTCTCGACAATGGCCCCGAACGACCCGATGATCAAAGGGGCTCAGATGCCAGGGCACTTCTCCCTGCATCCGATCGAATCCACTGGAAAGCCACTCGTCCACCTGACTCGCTTCAAGAAAGCAGAGATCGTGGTCTTCGGTGACACTCAGGAATTCCAGACACCACTCGTCCTGCGAGCCGGCACACGAGTCCTGCTGCAAGGCAATGCTCACAACAAAACAGTGACCGTCAGACGAATTGCTCCCGGCGAGCAACCACGTGAAGTGACTGTCTCGGCCAAAGTTGTCGACGTCATCAAAGCAGCAAGTGATCTCGGAGCAACCTACGCAGAACTTGTCGAGATGCTCGTACAGGCAGAGAACCAGAGAAACCTGCCGGGACTTCTGGCAATCGACACCCTGCCGACACCGGGTCGGGTTTACGAACGACCAAAGATGGCTCGCGAAGCTCCTGCGTCCGCAAGCGGGAAATCCATCTCCGGGGGCGTCACAGTCGGCGGCGAAGGCATCGCTCCGAACCTGTTCAACGAGAAGCCGCCACAGGATGCAATTGACAACCCAGAGTTCAGGCCTTCTGTCCCGTCAAGTCCGAAGAAACCAACGATCAAGGATGACATTTAAAGACTTGCGATCCACTGACACCAGTGGATCGCCCCTTTTGTGAAGGCTGCTCAGCAGACATCCTGAACCATTCATTCACCTGACATCTCAACCGTCTTTATTCCAATTACGCCTGTTCGACGCCACATTGGCTTTCAGTCCCGTTTGTCACACGTCCCATGTTAAAGTCCCTTGAACTGTTCGGCTTCAAGAGCTTCGCCGATCGAACATTGTTCGAGTTCGCGCCGGGAATTACGTGCGTCGTCGGTCCGAACGGAAGCGGTAAAAGCAACGTTGTCGACGCAATCAAATGGATTCTGGGGGACCAGAGTGCCAAGAGCTTGCGTGGACAGGATATGTCTGACGTCATCTTCAATGGATCGGCGACTCGTCGCGGGAGCGGGTTTGCCGAGGCGACACTGACATTCGACAATACCGAAGGTCTGCTGCCGGTCGACAGTGCCGAAGTTCAAATCGGTCGACGCCTTTACCAGAGTGGCGACTCGGAATATCTGCTGAATCGTTCACCGGTTCGATTGAAAGACATTCGCGATGTCTTCATCGGAACCGGAGCAGGAACTGCCGCATACAGTATCATCGAGCAAGGACGTGTTGATCAGATCCTGCAGGCCAACCCGGCAACACGACGACTTGTCTTCGAGGAAGCAGCCGGGATCAGCAAGTTCAAATCCCGTCGAGTTGAAGCAGAACGCCGGCTCGAACGAGTCGCCCAGACACTGCTTCGTCTGACGGATATCGTCGATCAGGCGGAATCGCAGTTACTGGCGACTCGATCACAAGCCACAAAAGCCGCCCGATATCAGGAACTGAGCCATGAACTCCGCTCCTCGTGGACCGGTCTGGCTGCCGACGATTGCCGCGTTCTCTCCGTCGCTCTCGATGCCGAGTTAACTGAACTTGAGACGCTTGATTCCACAATTGCCGAACTGCAATCCTCTTTTGAACGAGTCGAAACAGAGAAGCGTTCAACTGAACAGCGACTCTCTGAACTCGATCAACAATTGCAGACTCGCGAACGCAACATCTCATCATTACGGGAAGCGGTTGCACGACAAGAAGCAACGATGCGACATCAGGCGGTCCGTCGTGAAGAACTGATCGCCGATCAGCAACGCATTCGCCAGCAGCGCATCAGTCTCGGACAGCAAGTTGAGCTTGCCAAACGAGAACTCGAAACGACCAACGAGCAGCTGACCACATTCGAACTGCAACTTCAGACGTCGAAACAACAGGTCACTGAACGGCAGCAGCAGCTTGGTGAGCTGGAATCGATGATTGCCACTCGCCGGGCTTCCATCGATGCTCAAAAGCTCGAACTGGCGACACTTCAGAAGCAGCGAGCACAGATCGCAGAGCGTCTTTCTGTTCTCGCGTCACAAGCAGAATCGATTGTCCAGAATCAGCAACAGGTCGAACAGCGTCGAGATGAGCTTCAAGCAGAGCAGGCTGCTGCACTCATTGAACGCACGACACGTGAAGTCCAGTTGCGAGAAGCGGAAAACATTCTTCAGAACCGCCAGAACCTACTGACCGACGCGGAACAGTCTCATTGGAAAACCGTTCAGCAACGGGAAGAAACAGAACAGCAACTGCAGTCGTTGCGAGAGCGTCGCAGTGCCGCAGAAGCACGCCTGTCGCTTCTGGAAGAACTGGAACAGCGTCAGGAAGGGATCGCCGTTGGGGTCCGAGAGATCCTGAAGCGTGCTGAAACTGCGCATTTCCCACCATGGGACCGCATCCTGGGAACTGTTCGGGATCTACTCGACGTTCCAATGGACCTCGCTCCGATTATCGATGCCGCACTAGGAGACCGATCACAGCTGATCGCCGTCACCGACCTCGTTCCACTGCTGGATTATCTCGATCTCGGACTGGCACCCATCGATGGCCGCGTCGGATTCATTTCGATTGCTCCACTCGTCGATGACAACGAGGACGGTAAAGCTTCTGGCACAAAGCAGGACCGCAAGAAGAAGGTTGAATCGTTCGAAGTCACGATTCCTGCCGTCGACTTCACTGGCAAACCCGGCGTCTACGGTCGGGCAGATCAACTCGTCCAGACACGAGACCGTGCAGACGGACTCGCAACCAGAGTTCTGGGTGACACCTGGATCGTCGAGAATCTGGAAGTCGCCAGACGACTCATGAAAGACGCTCCGCCGACGTTGCGAATCGTGACGTTGCAGGGAGAAGTTCTGACCGCTGGTCAGCAGCTGTACGTGGGGATGATGCCCCATGAAACGTCGATCATCTCACGAAAGAGCGAACTCCGCTCATTGAAGAATGAGATTCTGCAACTCCACAAAGGGATCGAAGCCACGACCGAACGTCAGGCGATTCTCGCGGAGACATTGGAGTCTCGTACAGAGTTGAAACAGAAGCTGACAGAAGAACTCAAAAAGCTGTCGAACGCTGTCACCGGCAATGCGACTCAGCTTGCAGGTCAGGTCCGTGAGGTTCAGCGTCTTGAACGAGAATGTAACAGCCAGATCGAGATGCTGGCGTCGCTCAAGGAACGCGAACTCGCCATCCTTGCAGAGCGTGACCAGCTTCAGACACAACAGACCAGTTCTGAAGCGACAATCGATCAATTGCGAGAGATCCTTGCCACAGACGAATCAGGGATCGCGGAAGTTCTGCAGTTACTGCAGGAAACACAACAAGCGATCCGTATTGAACAACTTGACCTGACCAATCAGGAAGAGCGGCTTCGTCGCTTACAGCAAACACAAACACGCCTGCAACGCGATCAGGAACAACGTACACAGCAACTGCAGGACGTCTTCACACGGATTCAAGAGATTCGGGAATCACAGGTCCGCAGCGATCTTGAGTTCTTGCGTGCTCAGAATCAGGTTGCAGAACTGCTGCTGGCTGGCGAACAGATTCAGCGAGACAATCGCAGTCTGTATGAAGAACGCGACGAGTTGCGAGTGATACGCGTCGCTGTTCTGAAAGAGGAAGAAGCCTTCCACGGGCACCGTCGTCAGTTTGTTGATCGCAAACATGCTTTGGAGTTCAGCATCCAGAAGCAGCGTATGCAATTGCAGACGCTGGCAGACCGTATTCAGGAAGAGTTCCAGCTGACGCTGCAACAGCTGATTGACTCCAACGTTTCCGCTTATCGTGATTATCTCGCAGCAAATTATCCTGACGCGATCGCGCATCTTCCAGGAGAGAGCCCTGCCGGTGAACGGGACACATCAGATACCGAAGAGATCGGGTATTCCAACTCTCCAGCACTGCCAACGTTTGAACATGTTCGCCCTGAGCTGGATGCTCAGGTGGAACGTCTGCGACGGAAACTGAAAGGACTCGGCAGCGTCAACACGGACGCCCTTGCAAACCTGCAGGAACTGGAACAGCGTTACGAGTCCCTGTCTGTGCAGCTGAAAGACTTGCGCGAATCAAAGGCCAAGATCGAAGAGATCATCCGGTATGTGAATCAGGAAAGTCAGCGAATCTTCATGAGTTCGTTCGAAACAATTCGCGGGCACTTCCGTGAACTGTTCCGAAAACTCTTTGGTGGCGGCGATGCGGACATCATTCTGGAAAATACTGATGATGTCCTTGAGTGCGGCATCGAAATTGTTGCCCGACCTCCTGGTAAGGAACTTCGTTCGATCTCTCTGCTGAGCGGGGGTGAGAAGACGATGACCGCAGTCGGAATGCTGTTCGCAATGTTCAAAAGCAAACCGAGCCCCTATTGCATTCTGGACGAAGTCGACGCGGCACTCGACGAAGCAAACGTCGATCGATACGTCTCGGTCTTGAAAGAATTCGTGCAGATGACTCAGTTCGTTGTCATCACACACCGCAAACGCACGATGACTGCAGCCAACGTGCTGTACGGTGTCACAATGGAACAGGCCGGCGTCTCAAAACGAATCGCGGTTCGATTCGAAGATGTCCGCGAGAATGGCGAAATCCGCACCGCCGCATAGCAGAGTCTGACCGGCCCGGCACTGCATTCGTCACCCAGTCTTGGTCACATAACGAAAACAAGGCTGGCTTACGAAGACGTCAACCAGCCTTATTATTCAGTCGTCAAGATCCGGCAAGTGTTGTCTTACTTGCTTTGAGTCCACCACTCCGGTTCCGGTGCAACATATGTCACCCGATTTCCTGTGATGGGATGCGTAAACTTGATCTGATGAGCATGGAGACACATGACACTTCCGGTTTGCTGTGTCTGCTGATCCCCTAACTCGCCATTCGGCAAATAGAGTGGGTCGCCAACAACCGGATATCCAAGCTGCCACAGGTGAACACGAATCTGGTTAGTCCGGCCAGTCACCGGCTTCGCTCGAACCAGTGTCGTTCCGTCATCAAGCAGTTGGACACGTTCAAATAGAGTTTGTGCCGCGAGCCCTTCTTCTTCAACCAGTCGCCCCCCGCACTCAGATGGGACACGAGACAGGCTGAGATTGCAATCCATCTGTTCCCATGAAACCGATCCCTGTACGCGAACAAGGTACGTCTTCTCAACTGTCTGCTGTTCGAACTGCGGTTGAAGACGCTGTGATACGTAACGACTCTTGCAAAGCACAGCGATGCCGGTTGTATTTGCATCCAGCCGGTGTGCCGGGCGCAACTTCAACGGGGCGTACACCTGATTCATAATCCACTGCAACGAGTTGCGATTGAATCGACCGCTCGGATGCATCGGAAGTGGAGCTGGCTTCTGAACAACGACAATCGCGTCATCTTCAAACAGGATCTGAATATTGGCATTCACATCCGGCTCTGAAGCTTCTGGCTGAAGATGAGCAAACTGCTCTCCAGATCGAACGATTCGATCCCCTGAGACAGGCTGATGCCGTTGATGGATACGTCCTTCTTCAACGACATTCTGCCAGTATTCATCCCCCATATGAGGATGATATTGCTGCACGAACCGCAACAGAGTTTCGCCATCAAAACGCCCTGGGACGTTTAATGGGCGAGGGTTCTCGTACGGAATGCTTCCTGGCAGTGGATTCGTCACTTCCGCCAGAGCCTGATGGCGTTTCGCCATCAACTTTGCCTGCCGCTCTGCTGGCGTCATATGGCAATGTGGACACGAATGCGGAGGATCGTAATGCGAAGATTGCTGGTCTTCGACAGACAGCGGTGCCTGACATGCGTAACACTGCTTCGTTTCAGTTTCGAGCAGGTTGGGTGCAAGGGCGACTCGCTTATCGAAGACAAAGCACTCACCTTCGTAGTGTGCTCCGCCAACGTCCTCGAAATACTTCAGGATGCCGCCGCCAAGCTGATAGATATCGCGAAACCCGGCCTGCTCCATAAATGGGCCTGCCTTCTCGCAGCGAATCCCTCCAGTACAGAACATGACGATCGGCTTGTCACGCATTTCTTCCGGAAGGCTCTCGATGGCGTCCGGAAAATCGCGGAATGAATCCACCTTCACAGGGACAGCGTTCTCGAACGTACCGACGCCGATTTCGTAGTCGTTTCGCACATCCAGCAAAACGACGTCTTTGCCCTTATCGAGCCATTCTTTCAGTTCGGCAGGTGCGATCTTGCGTGACGTATAATCGGCCGGTGCGATCCCATCCTGCCCGAAAGCGATGATTTCGCCTTTGATTTTTACCAGAAGTCGGGAGAACGGCTGATGGTCGCTGAAGCTCTCTTTGACTTCCAGATCCGCCAGCTCACTCCAGGAGCGTAGCGAGGACAGCAACGTATCAATCGATTCACGACTTCCCGCCATGAACAGATTGATCCCTTCCGGGGTCAAAAGGATCGTGCCTTTCAACTCAAGATCACGACAAAGCGTCGTCAACTGCTGCCGTCGCTCAGGCAACTCCGACAGAGTTACGAACTTGTACGACGCGATGTTAACGATCGACTTTTCAACAGGTGGGGCAAGTGAACTCATCGCGGTGAAGATCTTTGTCACAGTGAAAGGAATCAATCTTGAAATGGAATGTACCCAGCCAGTCAGGGCAAGGGGCCACAATCCATTCCATGCAAGGCAAAATCGGCCTTCCCCTAACTTTCAGCTGGATTCATCTTCACGAATCCAGCACATACCGAAGTTTGGGGACTGGCGGAATCAAACATTTTCGAAAGCCCCCTATAAATTGCACGCGTTCCTGATTCAATTTCGAAAATCAGGAATCACCTGTCAAATCAAGGAAAGGTATTTGCCAACGCACTTGAGTCGTAAAAGAAAATGTCATCAAGGGACGCTATCATAGCGAATCCCCCGTCAAAATCAGCAAAAATGAAGGATGACCTGCGATGAGTCAACAGCTTGTTCCTGAGTCCGGACGCGTCTCCGACCACGAAATTCTGGACGTCATTCTGAATCGATGGTCTCCACGCGCATTCACTGGGGAACCTGTTTGCGAAACAACCGTAAAACGGCTTTTCGAGGCAGCTCGCTGGGCTCCATCCGCCTCAAATGAGCAGGAATGGCGTTTTCTTTATGCCCATAAGGAAAGCCCTATCTGGAATACCTACTTCAACTTACTGGCTGATGGAAACAAGATCTGGTGCGAGCGTGCCGGTGTTCTCATCGTTGTGATTTCGAAGAAAACTCTGGCACGGAACGGGAATCCGAACCCGGTCCATTCTCTGGACACCGGAATGGCCCTGCAGAACCTGTTGTTACAGGCGTCCAGCATTCCTGGGCTATTCGCTCATTGCCTCGGCGGATTCGATCGGGCCCAGACCCTGGTCTCATTGGGAATTCCCGATGATTATCAGGTGGAATGCATGGTTGCCGTCGGACACTTCGGCGCGGCAGATCTGCTCTCCCCGGAGTTGCTCGCCCGAGAAAAGGCCTCTGCCAGAAATCCTGTCTCCCAGTTCGCCAGACAGGGAAAGTTCGATTTCTAGAGCCATTTTCCCATCAAGAAGGCAGCTGCGCGACCACATGTGACCACACCGGTCGAAACAGCACTGAACCTTTGCACTCCTGCCAGCGTTTATAACATCCATTTTGCAGGCGGGTGCAATCTGGATGTCGTGAATCTGGCGAACCAGAGCTGGTTACACGTGTCCTGCGAGAGCCGATGATCCGCTTCGCAGAAAATGTTCCCAGACAGGCCCACCAGTTCAGGCTCAATACCATGGAAATCAGGCCGTCCAAACGTGGCAAAACCCTGTTAGACTAGACACCTGCCACGGAAATTCAGACACTGTCTCCCATTGCGATTCGTAACCTGTAACCTTGGTAAAGTTCCATGCATTTTGAGACTCGCTGCGTTCATACAGGCGTCGACAAAGACTCGACCTTCCTGAGCTGCACCACTCCAATCTACCCAACTTCAACATTTGCATGGGACAGCCTGCAGGGGCATCGTGGATTCGACTACACACGCAGCGGCAACCCGACTCGGGCCGCTCTGGAAGAAAACCTCGCAGCACTCGAAGGCGGAATTTCCGCTCGCGCAACCAGCACCGGGATGTCAGCCGTCCTGACTGCGATGCAGTTGTTCAAACCGGGCGCTCATATCATCACCGGGAACGATATCTACGGTGGAACCTATCGCCTGTTCGCCAGCATTCTGACCGAACGAGGGTACAAGTTCAGCTTCGTGAATATGCGCGACCTCAACGAGGTCCGTGCAGCGATCACTCCAGAGACTCAGGGGATCTGGATTGAAACGCCAAGCAATCCACTCCTCAACATTGTTGATATCGCAGCAGTCGTCGAAGTGGCCCGATCAGCCAACCTGATTACCATTGCCGACAACACCTTCCTTTCCCCATACCTGCAGCGCCCGTTTGAATTGGGTGTGGACGTCATCGTTCACTCAACAACGAAGTACCTGAACGGGCACTCCGATGTGGTTGGCGGTGCGGTCATCACACGCCAGAAAGAACATGCCGACCTGATTGCTTACTACGTCAATGCAATGGGTCTCGCATGTAGCCCATTCGACGCATGGCTGGTACTGCGAGGTGTCAAGACTCTTGGCCCACGCATGGAAGCTCACCAGCGAGGCGCAATGGCCATCGCCCGCATGTTGGAAAAGCATCCAAACGTCGAGCACGTTTACTTCCCAGGACTGGAATCTCACCCTGAACACGAACTGGCAAAGCGTCAGCAGTTTGGTTTCGGAGCGATGCTGAGTTTCGACGTGAAGGGTGGCCGCCCATCCGTCGACAAGGTTCTGGAAAAGCGAAAGTTGTTCCAGCTCGCCGAGTCACTGGGAGGCGTCGAATCGCTGATCGAATACCCGGAAACAATGAGCCATGCGAGCATGACTCTCGAAGCACGTCGCGCCGGGGGAATCTCGGAAAGCACACTTCGAGTCTCTGTCGGAATCGAGAACCCGGACGACCTCGTTGCCGAGCTGAAATCCGCTCTCGACTTCTAAAATCAGTGCGGCCATTCCAGCAGCCTGTATGAAATCGACTAAAAAAGGAGCCTCACTCAGAAATGAATGAGGCTCCTTTTGTTTTTCAATCGATCACCGAGGTCACTTCAGTTTGCCGAAGCGAACGGTCCCAGCCCGACCGTTGTTTTGACGGTCAACGGATACTGGTCCAACAGCGTCCGGACATCCTGCAATGTCAGGCTTTTCAAAGTCTGCAAATCATCGTCCACACTGCGATATTTGTGCTGCTGCACCCAGGTGCTTCCCAATGATGACAACCGTCCCATCGGCACCTCACTCCCGAGAACAACACGCGAGGCGACCTTGTTCTTGGCCTGCATAAACTCCGCTTCAGTCGGACCAGAAACGTTGAACTCGTGATAGATCTCTGCAATTCTGGCGAGATTCGATTCCACTGTCTCTGCAGCGCAACACAGGTACGTGAGCCACGCCCCGGTTCCATCAAAGTCGTGATAAGCCACATCACATGTTTCTGCGAGCCCTGTCTCAACGAGATCCCAGTAGAGCCGACCGGCGCTGTCATCTCCAACAATTGTCGAAGCGATGTCGGCCGCAAATCGCAATTCGCTCTGAGCCGCAGGTGCCGGCCCCATCTGCATAACATGCTCCTGATGCATCTCTGTTCGACAGGTGAATAATCGACTTGAATCTGGAGCGGCCTCCCGGCGTTCGCGTCCTGGATTCCCGGTCGACCAGTGACCGCAGTATTGAGCCGCGAGCCGTTGCAGTTCATCCCAGTCGACATTCCCGGCCGCCACGAGCACAAGATTCCCGGCTCCATATCGCCGTTCATGGTACTCCCGCATCTGTTGCGATGTGAGAGCGGTAATGGATTGAGTGGACCCGAGAACGCTTTGTCCCAAAGGATGTCCGGTGAAGTGCCGCATCATGATCTGGTCATAGACACTCATCGCCGGGATGTCTTCGTACTTGCTGATCTCGTCGAGGATGACGCCCTTCTCCGTATCGAAATCATCCTGCCGAAGACTCGGACGCATCAACGCGGCCAGCAGTTCCACTGTTGGCTGAAGATGTTCTGGAAGAATCGCGGCATAGTAGACCGTCATTTCTTCGCTGGTCCAGGCATTACAGTTGGCCCCCAACTCGTCGAAAATCCGGTTCACATCGTTCGCAGAGAACCGCTCGTCTCCCTTGAATGCCATGTGCTCCAGAAAGTGGCTCACACCGGCGACATCGGGAGTTTCGTCGCGTGCACCCGTCTGGACAAAAAAGCCCACGGCAGCGCTTTGAGCTTCCGGCTTGATCTCGGCAATGATTTCAAGGCCGTTGTCCAACGTCGCATAATGAAACTGCATAAAGCGAATCCAGATAGTCACTTAAGCCACCGAAAGCCAGTTTCCCTGACAGATTCGGAGACTCTCAAACTGTTGTGTATGGGCAAGATGATAGTGAATCCCGAAAAGACAGCCATCACAAGTCGAGAGATGGAGCTTTTCAATCGCAATTGTTCGTGCCAAAGCCGATTTGGCAACTCCCGGATTGCAAGAAGACCGGGACAGCAGATGCTGATGGAGCAACACAGAATTAAAAAAGCCCTCACATCGGACGACATGAGGGCTATTGACGCTGTAGAAGGCACATCATCCGGGAATCACATCTTTGGCGATTCCCGACTGAAACAGGCGAACTTATTCAACAGTCGAACCTGATTGCACCAGCGATGCTCCGCCACTCGCTTTCTTGGAGTTCTCTCCAAACAGGAAGAACGTCGGCAATGAACGGCGTGAGTACGTGTTCATTCCATCTTCGTCAACGGTGCCAATTGTCACGTTAAAGAACAATGGTTCCGTAATCATCTCAGAAGGAGGCAGTTCACCGAAATCGAACGGCAGACTCTCACCTGGTCCCAAGGCTCCCTGTTCCCGCAGACCGAGTTCAATGAAGCCCTTCATAATTGGAGCAATTCCCAGAATCGCGGCATAGGTTTTTGCAGGGTCCGATACCGATAGAGAAGTCATCTCACTCGGCATCAACTCCAGAACGTCTTCGAGATCGGATTGAATGGACCAACTGAAAATTGTTCCGTCCATACGACGGCGCTGTGCCTGAATTGCCTGACGATTCACTCCGACAATCAACCAATCTTCTGAAAGAGAAAATGTCGGTGAAAGGAGCGGAAACTTCAGCAGTTCCAGATTGATCAGTGTCTCACCTTCCTTCTCGGTCACCTTCAGTCGAAGCGAATCTCGCTCCTGTTTGTTTACCTCTTTCACAATCCGTTCCAGAATTGTGAGCAGGCATTTCCTGGTCAGTTCGGCATCATCCACATCAAGCAGAAAGACAGAACCAAGATTGAACACACCCTGGCTGGCATCGGTGTAGAAGCAGTTCAATGAACCGAGAGAGTTGAGAAACTCTAATGGGCTAAACTTGAACTCTTCAGTGAATCGCTCAACGAACCGATCCACTTCTCCGGAGGACTCTGGATCAAGCGTATCGATTGCCACATTGACCACTTCTAAGATCGTCTCTGCTGAATTTCCCCAATCAAAGCTGAGCACAGTCACGCCGAGATTCTGCAACGGGATCGCAGGCAGATCTTCGATTGTGAATGTCGGCTGATCCAGAAGTGACAGCAACCCAGTTCGTTCTCCCGGTGCGGAGACAGTGCACTCAGCCCAGAGAGCGTCGTCACGGAAACCGCCGACCTGAGAGATATAATCCAGATTGTGAAGCCCCAATTTCTTCAGCAAGTCCCCGAGGCGGACTGACTCGGATCTGTTTCTTACAGGAACAGGCGTTTCTTCAAATGCGACTCGTAGTGACTTGAAGTCCAGCCAGGCAACCTGATCGACTTCAAACTCATCATTGTCATTCGTCGCGTACTGGGAAAACAGTTCTTTGGTTGTCAGGTTCGGGCGTTTTTCTTCAGCGACAGCAATTGCATTCGCGATCGCATTCATCCCGAAGCTCAGAACGAGATCGTTCTCTTCTTCCCACCACCCCAACTCGAATGGAGAGTTTGGAAACTGAATGTACTTGACTCGACGCCCTTTAACCTGCGTCTGCTTCACACTCAACTCTTCCTTTTCCAGCATCTCAATGAGCGATGCGAGCAGGTCAACGCCCTGTCCGGCGTTCTTCGCAACAACCATCCCCCAGAGTGCCAGTGGGCCCGGGCTCGGAGGATCAATTGCCAATGCAAACGTGATACCGTTTTCTTTGACATGCTCGATCGCTTCAATCAGCCCTTCAGCACGCCTTGAATCCCGAACGGAATCCATGAACTGTTGAACCAGATCAGCAAGTCCACTCTCAACAAGGGATTGATAGGCTGCAGTCTTCTCGAAAGCCGCTTCGTGATCCGCTGTCCCGTCGTAATGGAAATACAAGAAGGTCTCAGCTGGCAACAGTTCCGCTGCAGATTGATCTGCAACAGCCGTCTCAGGGACACTTACTCCACTTCCAGCCAGTATCCCGAACATGAGACCACTGATCAGAATCAGACGTCCGAACAGACATGACATACGCATCCCCTAATGTGGAACGAGATAGCTGATTGGGCACCTTGAAAGCACAATCGCAAACGAGTCAACGAGCGCACCTGCAAGACCAGTCGGGCCTCAAACTACAGAATGACGCTATCTTACGTTGAGAAATGCAATTTGCAATTCGCGTTTCAGCAACAGAAACAACATCGTATACGACCCCAGTTCGTCAGGTCTCCGTTCATCCCCGCGAAAAGAGTTCTGACTGACACAATCTCCAAACCGGGGTTTGCGCACGTGCATTGCGAGATAGAATAATGAGTGAAGTCAGCAAGCGGTGTCTGTGAATTTCCTCTGACGAACAGGTGGCGAATGGAAGATGTACACCTCAAAGAGACCTTGGCGCAACTGAAGTCACATCTTCAAAAAGAAGAGAGTGTCGATCCAGAAAGCCAGATACTTCTTGAACAAATATCGACAGACTTGAACTCGTTCCTGAACTCGCAGTCAGACGCAAAACTCCTGTCGAACATCGCGGATGAACGCGACACATTCCTCGATGACTTGCTCGATCTGACCAGTCGCTTCGAAGAAACACACCCGAAGTTGGCAGCCGCCATCGGACAGGTTGCATCGGCATTAAGTCGAATCGGGATCTAAGGGCGTGTCGAGGGACATTGTGATTCCCGGAACAGGCTTCATCGTCGAAAGCAAAATTGAATTGCGAAAGGCAAAGGCTCTGCGAGACGCCAATCAGATGGCATTTCGCAGAGCCTGTCTTTTTTACTCGCAATCAAAAGTTCGGATCAGGAATCCAGAATCGCCGAAATGTCGATCAGATAAACCTGTCGGCCGTTTCCACCATGAGGTGAATCGATGGCGACCAACCGGCCACTTCGACTTGCTCGTGGGTGAGTATCGCAGCGCCATTCACCGACATACTTTGGATCGAGATAGAAGCCTCCCAGTTCCACCCGACGGTTGGTCGGAATGTGATACAGGAATGGCTTCTGCTTTCTGGTGACACGATCCGGATAGGAATCGTTGAGAATCCAGTCGAGCCGATCAGGCAGATAAGTATTGTGCCCATCGCTCATCATGACTTCGGCACCAACGTGTTCAATCTCCGTCGTCCGGTCTTTATACACATAGAACCCGGCAGGCTTCCCTTCCGGTTGTGTATACATACAGACGTGCCCTGGATCGCGCCAGACGAAGTGTGACGTCATCCCGGTTGGATTCAGGATATAGACATCACTCCCGTCAACGTTGGCAGTCACCATGCGAGTCTTCCAGCGTTTCGTCAGCTCGCCGGTTTCCGGGTCACGGCTGCGCCATCGATGGAGAACAATAAACCGCTTGCTGTCCGGGCTGATCAGCAGGTGATTGAACCAGTGCCAGGAGTCCTTGATTTTCTCTCCCTGAAACGGGATTTGAATAATCTGATCCAATGACAGGATGAGCTTCTTTTCACCTGTGGCCAGATCAACGTAGAAAACCCCAGAATCCTTTGGTGCCGGATCGTCCATGAAGTCGGTTCGCCCACCGGCATATCCATACCCTGGGCGGAAGAACTGAATGCGAGCAAAGTCCGCTGTGATTCCGAATCGTCCGTCCGGGCTCAACGTATAAACGGCACTTGGAATCGTACGGCGTTTCATCGTCTTCACATCCAGTAGATGACTGACGAACTCGCTCCCGATTCGATCATTCCAGAGAACTTCAGACTCAGATGAGGGGCGCCATTGCAACATGCACCCCTGCTGCCATCCCCAAGCGTTGCTCTGTCCGAGCTCGATCCATTTATCATTATCTTTCAAGTCGACCATCCCGACCTGAATCACATCGTTTGCCATCGGGGTTCGGTGTTCGAAATCGACCTGATTCGAAAGGACATAGCGGTCGGTTGGATCGAATTCAAACTTGTCATAGTACCCGAACCAGTGGAATTTTGGCCCCGTTGTAATCGCACGAACAGGGGGAAGTTCTCCCGCCTTGATTCGTGAGGCAATTGCCGCATAACTGAGCCCACAGAGCCCGGCCTTCAGGAAATCTCGTCGTTGCATTGAGTACTCCTTAACCGCTCATTCCCGTACTAGTCCGTCAATACGATCAATCATGAGGAAACGGTACCACATTATCGACCGAACTCGCCCCTGCAGGCCGCTCAATTCAGGAAAATCGCCATAAGGTCCGTTTGGGAAATTGAACGCCAGTTCCCCATCAATTGGGAACGAACACTTACTCAGAGAGATCAACGATCAATTGACTTCAACGCGTAAAGAGTGATCACTCACGAAAGATTAAGTGAGGGCGTATTTTGTTGAGAGTCTTCCGACCAATTCCATTGACCCGTTCGACGTCATCCACCGACCGAAAGGGCCCTCGTTCATCGCGATCTGCAATCACTTTCATTGCAAGCACCTGACCGATTTCAGGAACCTGCATCCACTCCACCCAATTCGCACGATTAATGTCGATCTGGTAAACCTGGAAATTCTCTTCTGGACGAACCAGCACTAAGGCATCCCGACTGTACCAGTTCAACCGAATAATGTTGGCGATCACCAGAATCAAGATGAGACTGCAGGCCACAAACAGAAATCTGCGATCCCCGGAACTCAGGCCCCAATGCACATCGGCCGCTTCTTCAGCGCCAGTGTTCTCTGCCGGAGAGTCGAGTGTCTCTGCTTCGATTCCCACTGACGGTGTTGATGACCGAGAATCCGTTATGCCCTCCTGTTCTGTCGAATCAATCGCGAGATTTTCATCTTCAGGTGGCTTCGACGTCATCACATTTGCTTCAGACATGCAGGCGGCCCGACGGTATTTCAACTCAACAGTAGTAAACGAGAAAAGTAACGGAGTTTCAGCTTCGATTGCACTTATCGAGCGTTCGCACCGCCGGCCTCCAAATCACGAATTCGCCGTTGTAGATCTGCTTCAAAACGGTCCCCGCGATCATCTAACGGTCGCTGTTCGAGGTACCATTTCCCCCAGCGAATCATCAGTTGCCGATGCCAGACAGCGACGGCATCCTTCTTCTGTGCTTCGCTTGAATCCGCAGGCAATGCCAGCAGTGGATCGGCAGGTTCTCCAAACCCCAGAGGCTTGCGACTTAACCAGCACAACGCATTTCTGGCCTCGATGATGACTCCCAGATCAGGATCATCAAGCGCCTTGATTAATATCACGCCCAGATCCATCCGCTCACTTCGACCAATCGCCCAGATCGCAGTTTTTCGAACTTCCGGGTTTGCACTGATCGCCAGGCGCTTCAGCGTATCAATCTGCCCGACAAGTTTGGTTCGGTCCCCTAATTGAATCTGCTCGACAATCTGATCCTGCGCCTGATCAATTGGCAATTCTCCGGTCTCACGAAGACTCATCAGCAGTTGATCGATCGGCTGGAGCGGCTGTTCCTTTCCTCGCACCGATCGTCCGTCAAAGCGAGCGGTCGCAAGGTCATCAGGCAAGCCTCGCCCCCCTGCCAGCGTTCCCAATCCATAAAAAGGGTCGTCTGTTCGCTTTAAGAGCTTCGACGTCGATCGTGTCAGAAAAAGAACACAGAACGCAGTATCAAGATCAACGTTCTCACTGAGCTTCCAACTGCCATCCGACGTCTGCTTCGAAATCACAAAATCGGCACATTCGTCGAACCACTGATGTGAGCCCACCAGATTGACGCCGGCCAGCGCCCCCATACGTTCCAGCGAGTAGTAATAGTACGACTTGAAAGAAGACTCCTGATTCTCAACTGCGAATTTCGCACCCAAAAATTCATACGCTTTCTTCGCGGCCTCAATTGAGGCACCAGAGATCTTACCTGTCCGCTTCTGCTCTCGCCTTTGCGGAATCTCATACTCTTCAAGCACCCCAAATTTGCGGGTTGATTCGACCTGTTTCTCGGTCTTCTTTGTTCCCGACTTCAAAGGGAGAAAACCAGAATCGAGTTGCAACATCGCAATGTGAATACTTCCGAGGGCATTGACCGACATGTTCAATGTCGATTGTTCAATTGATCCCCGACCTCCAGGGCAATATGCAAATCCTCCGTCCGCGTTCTGGTATTGAACATGCCAGACCAGAATCTTCTCCCAGATCTCATGAGAAATCTCGACACCCGCCCGTTGCGCCGCCCAGAGCCCCAGGCACGCGTACTGCGTCACGCTTGTGTCACCTTGATTCCCTCGACTGCGGGGAGGAGGATAATCCCACCCTCCTGATGAGAGTTGGTGTGACAGAATGTATTGCGAGATGCGGCCTAATTCCGTCTTGTACTTTTCCGAACCGAGATCCGACAGAAGCGTCGCCTCAACGGCAGCCTGATAGATCTGATCATTAGCGGGTACGTATCCGGCTTCTGGACATCTCGCAAGAATGCCGGTGACAACTGACTGAATCTCCGGAGTGTCGACAGGCATCCCTGACTTGAACATCGCGAGTGCCATTAACGGGCGATACTGACCACCCGCTTCGGAAATTCTCGCTTTGAGCCGAATGGCTCCGCGATCGATCGATTCTTTCAGCTGTTTGGCGTCGGCAGCAGTCCCGATTCTGGCAAGACTCAACAGAGCCAGAACGGCGAGACCGAGTTTCAGAAGTTTCCGTCCCTGAATCATCACGAGCCTGACACTGATTGGAACCGCGTCCGATCAAACACTGATTCGGCAACACTCAACAAAAACGAAAAAGACCGCCCACGATCAACTTGAGATCCGGTAATTTTGTTCGACGATTGCATCTTCAGCATCTTCAGCATCTTCAGCATCTTCAAATTTACCTCGATCTTGGCTGTTCCGCTATCCAGTCCCGCGTACTACAGCAGATCATCAGATAAACCGGTCAGGCTCCAGTGGACGATCCTGATGACAGGCGTCATGCTGTCACACATGCCAGCGCCCACAGAATCATCTCAGCCATCTCGACAACTCAGCAGTTATGCTGTCGTGTTCGCTGGGATGGTGGTTCAGAATCTGCTGTTGTTCGGGCTCAATATTCTGATTGCGTCCCAATTCGGGGCGCAACCCGACATGGATGCCTTTCGCACCGCGTTCACCCCGCCTTTGATGTTAGCCGCCATGCTGACACTCAGCGTCGGGCCGGTCATGGTGACACTGATTGCCAGAAATGAAACGACATCGGCGCCGGGGACCGCGTCATTTCTGTTCTTTCTGATGACGGCAATCGCCACTTTCCTCGCGGGAACAGGCACTTTCTTCGCAGACGAAATACTGCAACTACTGCACCCGTGGTTCGATCCGTACCGTCAGGAGACCTCGGCGAGATTGTTCCTCATTCTGGTGTGGATGCTCCCTTTGAACACCATGATCGGGCTGTCACAGTCAATCCTGAACGCATCGATGAATTTCTGGGTTCCTGCTTTCTCCGGAATCGTCGGGCCAATTGTCACGATTGTTTTCGCAGCAATTCTGGGGCCTCATTGGGGAATTGACGGAATTGCCTGGGCAACCGTTTATGGAGGAATCGCCTCGATTCTCTGTCAGCTCGGCTCGCTCTCGCGACATCTCAAATGGCCTGATGCCAGTCATCTGCAACTTGCCTGGCAGCAACTCGCTCTGGCATGGCCGTTATTGCTGGGCATGATTGTCTTCAAGATTGACCCGATCGTTGATCAGTTCCTGGGATCAAGTCTGGACCAAGGGCAAATCTCGCAATGGGACTATGCCTACCGGATGATGCTCCCGTTTTTGATGCTCTCGTCTGGCACACTTTCAACGGTTTCATTTCCGAAGGTGGCGCAGGTTGCCGTTGCTGGAGGAGCTCCATTACAGGCTCAGGCCCGACTCACATTTCGAGTTTTGATCTCCCTTTGCCTGCCGGCCTTTGTCGTCATGCTTTTCTTCGCAGAACCGCTGATTCAGGAAGTCCTGCAACGACGGCAGTTCACTTCTGAAGACACACAGGCAGTCTCTCAATTACTCCGCATCGCGAGTGTGATGTTTCTCGGGCTAGCTCTCTCTGAAGTCTGCTCAAAAATCCTTTATGCACTCAGAGACACATTAACGCCGAATCTGATACTCGGAGCAGGCATGATTGCCGGCTTTCTTTTAAAAGGAGTTCTTGTTGGCGAGTACGGAATGAAAGGGATCGCGAGCGTCGCGTCTGGAATTTTTCTGATGATTGGCATCGTGCAGCTCGCGGTGGTCTGCCGCAGAATTCATCTCCGGATCGACGGATCAATCCTGTTCCACCTGCTGCGGTGCCTGATTGCATCCGCAGTTGCAGCGATTGTCGGTTGGGCAGCGCTCTCGCTGCCGATTCCGTTTCCAACAATCATCGGACTTGTTCTGGGAGGCATCATGTACTTTACGACACTGTGCCTGCTGGATTCCGAAACTAGAGCGTTCGTCACTCAGCTTCGATCCCACAAAAGCCGCGACTGACCGAAGAGTTACTCCACGGATCGCATCATCTCGACAAGCTGATCAGATGTGACTCGACGAGGATTATTCTGAAGACGTTCCAGATTCACTTTCGCAGAGATCTTTCGGAATGTCTCTTCTCCGAAGACTCCCAGTTCTCCCAGTTGCGTCTTACAACCAAGTGACCTGACAAACTGTTGAATCGCCACGTTTCCTTCTTCCGGTGTCGAACAGTTGATCACCTGAAGAATCAGAGCGATTCGACTCTGTACATGCGCGACACCTCGCGGATCGTTCACATCAGCATCCGTCACACCGGCATTATGAACGAGCATTGGGCCGATTGTCAGAGCGACTGCATGACCATGAGGGATGCCAAAATCCGAAGTTAATGCATAAGAAACGGCATGCGGCGCGGTGGTTCGAGTACGGTTGATTGCTCGACCGGCAAGATGAGACGCTCTGGTCATTGCGTGACGTGAAACTGGTGTCGGGGAATGGACAACCTGATAAAGATGAGCATAAGCCAGTTTGGCCGCCTCAACTGCATCGCGACATGACGACTCTGTTGAACGCACACTCCAGATGGATTCGATCGCCTGACAAAAGGCATCCAGCCCGGATTGTGCTGTGATCTTTGCTGGCAGTGTCGCCGTCAGTTTGGGATCGAGAATACACCAGTCCGGCAAGAGCTTCTGGTCGTCGACTGAATACTTCACGCCGTCGACATAGACCACCGCAAATTGAGTCGCCTCGCTTCCGGTTCCAGCTGTTGTTGGAGCAACAATCAAAGGGCACACGCGAGCAGGCAGCCCTTGCAGATTCAGCACAACGGACTTCACATTGCAGTTATCAGTGGCACAAGCCGCGATCATCTTAGAGATATCAATTGCCGTGCCCCCGCCGATCGCGACAACGACATCAGCTGGGTTTTGTCGGAACTTCGCAATACCTGCCTGAATGTCTTCCAGTTTCGGGTTGGGTTCAAATCCACTGAAACAGGTGATGCGAAACGGCTTGAGGAGCGGTTCAAGAATCGTTTTCGCTCCCGAACAGACATATGCATCTGTGTCAGTCACCAAAAAAACGGACCGAACCCCCATTGAGCTTAATAGTGCCGGCAATTCTTCCAATTGTTCGAGACATCGACTATCGGTCATCACGGTCTGCGACTGCGTCTGAGTGAACAGGCTCGGAGGCAGCGTTTGATCGGGTTTCTGACCTGACAGTTGATTCGCAAGAGTGTTCAAATTCATTTCGTTTCCATCCTCAGAGCACACTCATAAATGAACGGCACACTCAGGACCAGTCATCCCCAAGATTACACACAATGAATCAGTTGCTCTCCCGCAATCTTGCAGACAGCAACAGATCTGACTTCTCACCACGGAATCGACCAGGTCTTTGTCATGGTCATAAACCGGATCGCCTCAACGACCCCCTCTTTAATGCCCAATCCGGAATCCTTCACCCCTCCGAACGGAGTCGATTCGATACGATAGCCCGGGACCTGATTCACGTTTACAGTGCCGGTTCGAACCCCCTTAATCACTTTCAGGGCATGGTTCAGATTGTTCGTCACCACACCTGTCGAAAGTCCATATGCGGTCCCATTCGCCAGCTGAATCGCGTCATCCACATCACGAATTGAAAGAATTGGAGCAAGCGGCCCGAACGATTCTTGAACGACCATCTCCGCATCTCGTGGGACATTGGCGATCACTGTCGGTTGCAACAGCGCCCCTTCCCGATGGCCTCCGAGCAGCACCTTCGCCCCCTGCTCAACCGCTTTGACGACCACACCCTGCAGATGCTTCGCCGAGTCTTCTGTGATCACAGTTCCGACTCGCGTGTCGGTATCAAATGGGTTTCCGCACAGGTACTTTTTTGATTCCTCAACGAATCGTTCAGTGAACTCACTCAGTCTGCGTTCATGAATGAGCAGACGTTTGACCGCAGTACATCGTTGTCCTGAATTGCGGTAGGAGCCTTCCGCTGCAAGATGAACTGCCAGGTCCATGTCGCAATCTTCAAGTACGATCAACGGAGAATTCCCGCCGAGTTCGAGGCAAAGCTTTTTATATCCAGCGATATTCGCAATTCGCTTCCCGATACTGACGCTTCCGGTAAACGTGACCAGTTCAATTCGCGGGTCACGAATCATTGGCTCCAGAACTGAATCAACTGGACCAATGACCGCCTGAAGCAAATGGCCCGGCAATCCTGCTTCGTAAAGAAGCTCGACAAACTTCAACGCGGTGAGTGGAGTCCGCTCCGATGGTTTGAGAATTAACGGGGTCCCAGCGGCAATCGCAGGCGCGACCTTATGGACAACCTGATTCAACGGGTGATTGAACGGGGTAATCGCCAATGCAAGACGCAACGGCTCACGGACAGTGAAAATCTTTCGGTTCTGTCCCTGTGCAGAAATGTCTCCGGAAAATGACTGCCCTTCGTCCTTCAGGCATTCGATCCCGGCAAGACGAAGAACCTCTAACGATCTTCCCACCTCGTAGTTGGTTTCCTTCAGACAGAGTCCTGACTCCGCTGCGATCAGCAATGCAAATTCATCTCGACGTTCCTGCAATAAAACTCTTGCTCGGTCGAGTATTTCGAATCGCTGATAATGTGAGAGTGCAGGTCGATCGACCAGTCCTGAGACAATCGCCGTCTCTGCATGTTCAGGATCAACGACACTCACAGTTCCGACCAGCTGGCCATTAAAAGGATGCCGAACTTCGAGGCGTTTCTCTGTCAGAATCGACTCACCATTGATCCAGACAGGAAGATGAATCGCAGCTGGAATCGGAAGCACCGCCATGAAGTAGTCCCAATCAATCTATGAACAAGGCCAAACGGACGCAGCGAGAGTTTGCCAGACATATCGACAACTTCAATATCAACACAAACGGACTTACTCACGTGTCCCGTTACAGGTGAAGTCAAAAATGTCGAAGTTCCTTGAGTCAGCGGAAGCGAGCGCGTAGTAACGCGGTGAAAGCGGCTCGGACAAGATCATCGGAACCATCTCTTCGTACCGTCCTCCGTGTGATCGCAACTTCTCAGCGAGTTGGCTGAGATCATGATGTTCTGGAGTCCGCCCTACAACGACGTCTCGTCCGGACAGGACACACAGATCCCCGATTCGATCTGCTGGCAACTGCAGTTTTCTGGCTGCGGTTTCGCGATCGTAGACTTCTGTGATGCCATCCAGACCGAGCAGGAATTGAGCGGCCTGAGCAACCGGAATGAATGGCGGCAGATGGACAGTCACGAACGAGCCCAACGCACCGTGGTGAACCACATAGGGGTCAGTGATTGGGCAGATCACCGTCGCCCCCGGACCAAACTTCTCAGCCAGGATCGATTCCACATACAGAACGTGCGGGTCCCCATTCGCATGAGTTTTGGCGTTCATACCGTGGTCGGCTGTGAGCCCAAGAACCGCTCCGAGTTCCAGCAGTTCGCCGAACCGATTGTCCATCTCCTGATAGAACTGTAACGATTCTTCATCCTCAGGTGAGTACCTGTGCTGCATGTAGTCGGTTAACGACAGATAGAGAAAATCAGCGAGCCCTTCTTTCAGTAACGCCACACCTGCATCAAGCGTGTAAAGACTCGCATCGCCGCTGTAGATCGCGGGAGCAGGTCGACCTACCAGTGCTTCGACATTCGAAATTCCGTGGACATCCGCCTGAACGCTCGCAGCCTTCTCTGCAGAAAACGCAATCCCCTGCAATTCGTGTGAAAGAATCTCGCGCAGCTTGTCCTTCGCGGTCACCATTCCGACTTTGCGACCTGCCTTCGCTGCGGCGGAAAGAATTGTTCCGCATCGCAGATACTTCGATGAATTCATCATCACCTCTTCGCCAGTCTCCGGATTCAGGAAGAAGTTTCCGGAGATCCCCGTTGTCTGCGGAGGGCACCCTGTGATGATCGCGGCATTATTCACGTTTGTGAATGTTGGCAACGCAGCACGCACGAGACCTCTGTACCCCTTCTGAGCCATTCGCTCAAGATTCGGCATCCTCCGTCGCGCCAGAGTTGCATCCAGATATTCGTCTGCTGATCCGTCAATACATACGACAACGATCGGTCGGGCAGGTGGATGGTATCGGCGGCCATTGGCTTCAAACGAAGTTGCTGCAATTGTCATTCGAAAAATCTCAGCTCAGGTAAAAAACATCATTGGCGACAACCGGCCGAATCAGAATCGATTCGGCCGAATTGTCTAAACAACTGCAGTCTCTGCAACTGACAAAAGCGGCATGAATTCATGCCGGTGTCGAATCAAACTTAATTTGCCGGAACCGCTTTTAATCCGACCGGCTTGCCATCCAGCTGGAGGCGATCATCGGCGGTGCCAGTGAGATGTGCCAGGGCCGTCGCAGCAACATCAACGAGGTACGCTTGTTCTTTGATCCGGCCTTTCTCTGCTCCTTGTCCGCTGACAATCAAAAACACCCTGCGGATCTCCGGAATTTCATGACCATTACTGTGCGTTTTTTGAATGCCACCATGATCGGTGCAAACAATCACGATCCAGTTTTCGGTTGAATAATTCGGGCGAGATCGCAATGCATTCAACACAACACCGATGTGCGAATCCACGTTTTCGATGGATTTCACATATTCAGGAACGTCTGGACTAAACCCAATTGTATGACCAGTTGAATCCACCTGATGCATGTAGATGAACATCGCATCCGGATTGTCTTCTTTCAGAACTTTGGCTGCGATTCGTGCCATCTCCTGGTCACGAAGGTCCTCGCGAGCCAAACCGTTCACTGCAGGTTCCTGATTCGCAGGCTGCACATAAAATCGAACCGAATTTGATTCGTGCAGTTCAAGATTGACTGCTCCGACACCTTTCGCATAGTTCCCCAACAGGACGTTGCGACCAGGATCAGTTGTCTTGAAGCGGACTTCAAACGAGAAGTCCTTCTGCGGAATTTTCTGGAGAGCCCCAGTATTCGAAAGCTTCACTCCGTCCTCTTTTGCAGACTTCTCAGGCAAGGCAAGTGAACGCGACGCGGCGTTTCCACGGAAGTCATTTCCCGCGTGAACCGTCGTTGTCTTAGCAACTGGCACTCCTGATCTTACACCTGCCGCTGAGGCTGTGTTTCTGAGTGATGCAGTCGTCGCTTGCTTATCCCCGGTCGTCGGAGCATCAAACAGAAACTCTGCAACCAGATCCTGCTTGTTCAAAGCAGAAGAAGCGGTCGAATTGACTTTCGACAATTCTGAAATCTCATCCGCAGACAACGCCCGCCCCCAGAGACGAACATCATCAAGTTCCCCTTTGAGTGTCACTGCCCCACTTCGCGTATCGCGCCCCAGGAACAACGATTCTCCTTCCAGATCGAACTGATCCCCAGCCGAATTAAGTTGCCCTGCCAGCTTCCCATCGAGATACAAACGAAGAACCCCATCGGTCCGGGTTCCGACAAGGTGATGCCATTCCCCATCTCGAGTATTGATTCCCAGCTTCTCAGCAGAGACTCGGAGGTCTGCGATTTGCCCTTTCACTTGAGGAATCGGGAGATCGTCCGACCGGTCCGCTTCAGAAACGATGTACTGAGCAATCGGGGACCACGACACCAGAGAGACGGTTGTCGCGTCTGGACGAACTTGCTTCAGATGCTTAAAGAAGTGAGGAAACAGTTCGTAGTTTCGACCTTTGAATGAATTGTCATGGACCCCGTGCTTATCGGCCCAGACACCAGTGAGAATGCTTGACCACCCCGGGCCACTAATTGAATCATTCTTCTGATAGCGTGTTCCGAATATCTGCGCGGAATCCGTAAACGCCCCTTCCTGAATCAATCGATCGAGATTCGGAGTATTCGCCTTCTCTAGAGCATCCGGGCGAGTCCCATCGATCCCAATGATCAAGACTCGAGCCTGCCGCTCAGCTGGTTCCGCTGCATTCGCATGAGTCCATGTTCCGGGGCTGGCAACAAGAGCCAGTGCAACGGCGGCAAATGAGCAATATTTCATCGTCATACAGTGTTCCCAATCGTCTAGAGCGGTTCTTGAACTGGTGTGGCGTGACAGGCACGCGGCATTCAGATTTTCTCCTATCGAGAAGGCTGTTGCGCGGCCACATGATAGACCGATACGGTCTAGAACAGTTCCTGAAAACTGTCGCCGCGAATCATTTCAAATCAAACTTAAAGTCATTCTCTGCAGATTTTCCACTGACTGTTGCCGACAACCCACTCTTTTTCGGATCTCCATACATTTCAGGAATGCTGGAAACGGTTGGCACATAATTTTCGCCAAGATCGGCCTCGGCTTCGCTCGACTTTACAGAAGACTTGGCATTCGCCGCCGGAGTGAAGGCGGTCACTGCCACGCGATGAGCCCCGACCATTGCACCGGAGCGTCCTTGTGTACTGAGTTGAAATTTTCTATCAGCGTCGGATTTCCCCACGGCAATGGGCCCACTCTCCGGTGTGAAGGTCACACTCGCCCCATTGAGCGGCTTCCCTTTGAAAAGGACCGTCCCTCCAGTCTGTGCAAGAGTCGGAGCGTCTTTAGCACCTCCGCACCCAACAAGGAGCAACACGATAAGAAGAGCCAAATGATGAAATCGAGTTTTCAAACGAACCTCCCATAACGGCAAAAGCATTTCTCAGGGTGAATCACTCGATCAGGAAATTGATGAGACAGGTGTTCGATTAGAACTGACCAACCACTTTTCCGTCGGCTCTCCCTCCGAGAGACTGATACGTTTGAGCGTGATCAATGTTCTCACTGAGGAACTGAACACTTCCGTCAACGAACAGGAAAAACGCTCCACCTGTGTGGTTTGAACGGAACCCGAAGGAATAGTTCCAGTTATCCTGAGCAACACACGCCGTATCAGTAATGCGTCGGTCACTCCCCAGCAGATCGCAGGTCGTATAATCATTGATCGGAGTGAGCGTTTGCCCTTCCGCATTGCAGACCGATTGTGAAAATGCCCAGCTTCCACGACTGGCAGCCAGGCAGCTGGGAATCACTTCTCCCACCTGAATTGTGTTCGACGTCCCGTCTGTCACATCTGCCATTCGAATTGATGCGCCATTGCGTGAAATCATTCCAGACAACTCAGAGCGAACCAGTGTCGCCCCGTAGTTCAGAGTTTTCTCGCGATACTGATTAAATGGCGAACAAGCGGTATTCGCCGAATTCGTTAACTGCGATCCCATCGATCCGCCGTAGTTTCCTTGAGCCCATCGTGATCGGGTCTCTGCATAGGAATCGCTCGGGCAGACGACATGAGGAAGCACGATTTCGCGAAGCTGCCGTGTCGCATCAATTCGCTGATACGGCACATTCCCAAGTGTCGCAGCTGAATCATAGTCAGCGGCGGTCAGCTTGGTCGAAAGATCCAGTATGTTGTACAGCGCCCCCTGATCAACAAAGGGCAAGATTCTGACCTGCCAGCTGATGTTAGGGCGATTGTCACGGCTGCCTGATGCACCAATGGCAAACATTCCGTACACATCATGGTAATTCTGGAGCGCGAGCCCCATCTGCTTCAAATTGTTTTTGCACTGACTGCGTCGAGCTGCTTCCCTTGCCTGCTGCACGGCAGGGAGAAGCAATGCAATCAGGATCGCAATAATTGCGATGACAACAAGGAGTTCAATCAATGTAAACCCGCCACTGGCAATTTGCTTCGAACGAGAACGAGAGAGCATGGAATCAACTCCTGTGTGATCACATTCAAAACGCAAACATTGATGAAAGACATCAAAAATGAAGAAACACGGATATGAATATCGTTGAATTCGCGAACGCGCTGCCCCGCACAAATGGCTCAAGCTCCGGCGACTCTTTGATCGAGTCAGCACTAGAACTCGCCAATCGTCTTGCCATCGGATCGGCCACCCAATCCCTGATATGTGCGGGCGTGGTCAATGTTTTCGCTGAGAAGCCGCACAGAACCATCCGCCAGAAGGAAATGTGCTCCACCTGAGTGTGTTGATCGGAACCCGAAGGAGTAGTTCCAGTTATCCTGTGCCTCACACGCCGCATCAGTGATCCGTCGGGTGGATCCCAGAAGCGGACACGTGGTGAAATCGTTAATCGGTGTCAACGTCTGACCTTCTGCATTACAGACAGACTGGGAATAAGCCCAACTTGCTCGACTGTCAGTCAGACAGACAGGAACGATTTCTCCAACTTGAATCGTGTTCGACGTTCCGTCTTTCACGTCGCCGATTCGGACGTGCGAGCCGTGGCGGGACATCATGCCCGACAGGTTCTGACGAATCAGAGTTTTTCCCCAATCAGGGCTCTTCTTCTCAGCATAGATCTGAAACGGTTGACAATTGGTGTCGAAACTGGGGGCCCATTGAGAGCCCATCGATCCTGAGTAGCTCCCCTGTGCCCAATCGTTCCTGGAAATGGACAGGCCGTCTGATGGACAAGTCATCATCGGAATCTCAATGGAACGTAACTCTTTCCCACCATTTAGTATTTGACGTGCCACATTTAAATGGTTAGAGGCGGCATAAGAAGTTGCCGGCAGCTTTCCGTCCATATCGAGCTGATTATAAAGTGCAGTCTGCTCAAGATAGGGAAGAACCCGGACCTGCCAGCTCACTCGCGGAGCCCAGTCACGATCTCCAGTCCCTCCAATAGGAAACATCCCAAACGTGCTGTGATAGTTATGTAACGCGAGCCCAAACTGCTTCAGATTATTCTTGCACTGACTGCGTCGGGCCGCTTCTCTAGCTTGCTGCACCGCTGGCAGCAGCAACGCAATCAGAATGGCGATGATCGCGATCACCACGAGAAGTTCGATCAGAGTGAAAGCCGAATTCCGCGTCTGCGTCCGAACACGAATGGTGGACATTCAGACCTCCCGAATCTCTAGAAATGAATGGGATCTGTGGGGAACAAAAGCGAGGAACTCGCACCGTTCCGCAAATGCGTTGACACGCACGTATGTGACTTGAAATCAATGAACGTGATGTGAAGTCAATGTGAAATCCAGATGAAGATGCATCAACAACTACCGAACCGATCGCAAGCCAATTACCATCTTGATATTGAGTTCTGAAAATCGAACTCTTCATCGATGAATTCGAGAATTGACATATGTGACTGGTATTCACGTTTGTTTCCCATCACGATATCAGCATATACGCATGTGTCAACGGTAAGTTTGCAGGTTCTGGAAACCTGCCAGTTCCAAATTGTTGGCGAAGCACTCAGTTTTGGGCCACGACCTCAGAGGGAAAGGTCAAAGCTCATCCACCGAAAATCCCATCAGTGCGAAGATCAGGAGCCTCCAGCGAGGTTCTGCAAAGCGAGGCAGACTTGAATTCAATTCTTGATCGTCAAAGCTCTCAGCAGGATGAACTTCTTCGCGATATCAAGATCGAACAACAGGAACTTCGATTCCGCCGTGCACAGCGAAAAATCCTGCTTGCCACAATGTTCTGCTATCTCTTTTATTACACAGGAAGACAGGCATTCGGATTTGCGATCCCTGGGATTGAACAAGAACTCAAGATTAGCAAAACGACGTTAGGCTGGATCGGTGCTTCCATGCTCTGGTCTTATGCTATTGGTCAGGCCATCAACGGAAATCTTGGTGATAAATATGGCGGCCGACTGATGATGAGTCTGGGGGCATGGCTCTCGTGTGCTCTGAACTGGGTTGTCAGTTTCGGACAGGGACCGTTTTCCATTGCCATCCCCTGGGCAGCAAATGGATTGGCTCAATCGATGGGCTGGGCTCCCGGCAGTCGAGTCCTTGCGAACTGGTGGAACCACTCTGAACGTGGGCGAGTCTATGGTGCGTATGTCTTCGCAGCGGGATCTGCGTCTGTGCTGACCTATGTCTCATCCAACCTGATTCTGTCGTACCAACTCAATTGGCGTTGGATCTTCCGTGTTCCAGTCCTTCTGTTGCTTGTTGGTGGCACCGTCTATTACCTCCTTGTGCGAAACCGCCCTCAGGACCTTGGCTTCGATCCCGTCAAAGAAGATGACACCGAAGTGAACGTCGCGAAGGAGTCTGACAGTGATATAGACACTTCAACTTCGACACCAATCGAAGACCTCAACAGTGAATCAGTGGGAGAGCGTTATCTCAACGTTCTTTCGAACTGGAGATTCCTGATTGCGAGTATCGCCATTGGATTCCAGAGCACAGCCCGATACGGGTTATTGATCTGGGTTCCTGTTCACTTCCTGGGAGAAAGCTGGAAATCCGATCCATCAAGCGGTTGGGTCAGTACCGCCCTGCCCGTCGGAATGGCTTTGGGGGCACTGGCGAGCGGGTGGATGTCAGATCGAATCTTCAATGCGAATCGCTCAATTCCAATCACTCTCTTCATGAGCCTCGCGGCCATCTGTTCGCTGGGAATGTCGTTCCTTCCGCTGACTTCAGCGTGGAACATTCCGTTACTGTTCCTCTGCGGATTCTTTGCATATGGCCCTCAGTCCGCGTTCTGGGCGTTGTGTCCAGATCTTCTCGGAATTAAACGGGCAGGCACTGGCACCGGAATTATGAACACCTTTGCCTATGGCTTCGCCGGGCTTGGGGAACCGCTGATTGGCTGGTTGATTGAATCCAATGGAAATCAGACTGAACAGGTCTTCTACATCGTTTCTGCCGCATGCTTTGCCAGCGCAGTCTGTGCCGTCTTTATTCGCCGCTAAAGATGCCTTGCAGAACGCAACAATCAATGACGGAATGCGAAACGCCCTCGACTGGGAGAGACCAATCGAGGGCGACGTATTGTGAAAATCACACAACTCAGCGAAGCGAACTGGACTATTTAATCGGCTCGTTGAACCGGTACAACGGCAGGTACCGATAGTAGACTTCGAGGCTCAACGTTGCGATTGCTGTCGAATACATACGTCCGCCGTAACCGCCCCATACGTCATGAGGATCCCAGCTTCCTGTGAGCGGGCCTTCCCGTCGCTGATCCGCCACGAGCATGTTTCTGACCGCCGTGTTCCATTGTTCCCACTCCGGGCCTCCATGCTGATACAGAGCCAGAGTGCCGTAATACCAGTAGTAATAATTCAGAGTGGTTTTACGAGGAAGATTTGCAACGATCACTCTCACTGTTTCCTGCATCACCGCAGTGTCGTCAGTCATTCCGAGAATCTGTCGGCAATACAATGTTTCCGCAGCGGCAGACGCCCCGGCCGCCTCTCGTGGACGGTAGCCAGCCAATCCTCCGGATGAACCGATCCGACGCTCAACCAGGAATCGACGCATCATCGCGATGCGACGCTCATCAATGTGAATCCCTGCCGCCTGAGCACTTTTCAACGCCATCAATTGCCACCCGAAGATGCTCATGTCCCCTTCGCGCTGCCCTTTGACGTACCGCCAGCCTCCGTCCACATTCTGTGTATCCAGAATGAAGCCGACTGCCAATTCCAGCGGCTGTCGCAACCATTGAGCGTCTGGAGAACTCCGAGACATCGCATAGGCTTCAGCAAGTGCGAATGTCGCCATTGCATGGCAATACATCGCTTCGTATTCGCTCGCATCTCCACCGAGGTATCCCGGTGTGCTTCCCCAACCTTCTCCCCATTGTCTGGTTGATTGCTGAGAAACAATCCAGCGTAAGGCGCGACTGACGTTGGGAGAATATTCGCCTTGATCAACGGTCTGCAGCTTGCCCAGAAACGCAAGGACTGCGAGCGATGTGATTCCCACATCCGCGTGGCGATCGGAATCCCCGACATCCAGTGGTGACAACCCCTCTGGTCCGTATTCACCAGCATGCCAGTAACCGCTCTGATCCTGAACAGAGGCCATCCATCGAAGGCTCCGATCGACAGCATCTTCTGTTTCCTGAGATCCTCCGAACTTCAGGACTGCCTTGCCACGTTCTTCATCAGAACGTAACCGGTAAGCCGAGGGGACCCGATTGCCTGACATCTGAGGTTGAAACGCATTCTCTGCGCGGCTCAGTTGAGGCTGGTCTGCTGGCGTGGACGACAACATTGAACGATCAGGACTGGTCGGAGCCCGATTTGGAAACGGAATCGGTTCCGGCAGATCGGACGTACGCGGTTTCATTCTTCCAATCCCGGCCAGATCTCCGACTGGAGGAACCGCCTGCATCTCCATACGTCCACGCTGCGGATCAGGCGTCACTGGAGTTTCCACCGTTGCCTGTTGCCCCAGCATTTGCGGTTTTGGGCCAATTGGGGCCGGACGGTCGGATCGCGAAGTCATAATATCCGTTGGATTCCGAACTGGAGACGTTCCATTAGGAACAACCATCACGTCAGTTGATTGGCGATCACGAGACAGTTCGGCCATTGCCTGATCCGCGATGCCACTCTCTGGACGGTTCAAAGATTGAGAACTCTCAGTTGGAGACGAAGGCAAAGAACTCCGTTCCATTTGTGAAAGTTTTCCATCACCCGGTCGCGACTGTTGCGGAAGTGACTCAATCTTCACATCGGGACCAGCCTGAGGTTCCGTCCGTTCAGCGACCATCGATTGAGGGACAGCCTGCTCTGGCGATTGCGGAGTCATCTCGGCCGGTTGCTGCCGATCCTGAGATAGTAACGGTTGAAACGCGACAGGGTCGGCAGGCTTTTCCAATGGAGTCGTTGGACTCACCTCCGGCGGATTGGCAATCATCCGTTCGCGTTCCGCTGTACTCGCAGATGGAACAGTCCCGAATGTTGTGGCTGTGGCATCGAATTTCGGGGCGTCGCTCGTGTTGTGTTCAATGTCCTCGACATTCCCTGCCGGCACTGTCACACGAATCGGTTCGAGCTCGCGCACCGCCATATTCAGCAGTTCAATCGCCCGATATTCAGGGATCAGGGCGACGATGGACACCACCATCAACAGGTGCATCGCCACCGAGAAAAACATCGACTTGGAAGACGTACGATGATCGCCCCACCGAGTGCCGATCATGGTCAGCAGGTGGCCCGTTGCGAGAATCAGCCCGAAGATGACCAACAACACAAGAACTGGCTGCATCAATGCAATTGCCAGTTTCACCAGTCGCCAGACTTCGACAGTCAGTTGCAGTTCGGCGAGAATCATCCGCCTCCCTCCCCTTCAAGTCGATTGGCAAGTTGGATGTTGCGGATACCGGAGCGTTTACACAGATTCAATACAGTCATCACATTCTGGTAACGACCGCCACCATCTCCTCGAATCACAACGATCTGCTCCGCATAGCGCTCTCGGGCACTGCGAACCTGAATTTCCAACTGTTCCAGTGTCAGCTGACTCGTCCCGACAAACACGTCGCCATTATCGGCAATGTTGATCACCAGTTCATCAGGCAACGGAGTCAACGGCTTTGCTTCAGAGACAACCGGCAACTGAATCTCATATTGAGTTTCACGGCGGCGGAACTCGGTGCTCACCATGAAGAAAATCATAATCAACATCACGATGTCGACCATCGGAGTGAGGATGAGCGTTGGTTCCTCAATTTGTTGGGTTTTGATCGGCATCGTTTGCGAAATTTCAAATCAAGGGGCAAGATCGTCAACGGATCTCGTCATGTCGACATTCAACGGGGACACAATGAACGGGACTGGAGAAAGGTGACTCAGTGATCGGATTCCTGAACCTTCATTGTCCATGAATCACATGGAACACAGATCCCGGCACACTCCAGTACACAGTCCGCTGCTCACAACATCATATCGGCAAATTGGTTGATGCAGCAGTGCAAATCTCAAACTGCAGCCAGTGGAGTTCATCCTGAAAATCAGAAAAATGTAAATCCAGGAAGTTTAGGAAGTTTCTGACTGGCAGAATTATCTTCAGGTCAGCCGTATTCAGGTCCGAGACAACCATTCAGCGACCGCTTCGACCAGATGGTCCATTTCTGACTGCGAGTTGTACAGGTGAGCAGAGACTCGCACGAGCGTTTTCTCTTTCCAGCGAACAACTGGAACTTCAATCTGATGCTGTTCCCAGAGCCATTGCTGCAGTGGATGAACTTTTCCCGGCAAAGTTTGATCGTCATCGATCGGAAGTTCGACGGCCACCATCGATCCATACCAATCATTGCTGTCTGGCGAAATCGGTCGGGCACCCACTTTTTCAATCAACCGTTGACGAACATACGCCGCCAGCTCATGAGTTCGAGAGCGGAATGTTTTGGCGCCGATCTCTTTGAAAAAGGCAATCGCCGCAGGGATTGCCAGATTCGGCGTCGCATCATAGGTCCCTTGCCAGTCGAACTCATCTTTCCACGAGGGCGATTCTCCATTCAGACTCCGCCCCCAACTGACAACTCCCGGTTTCAACCCTTGCTTCAACCGGGAACGAACATACAGGAAGCCACTCCCGAACGGGGCACTCAACCATTTGTGACAGCTCGCAGTATAAAAATCGCAGTCCAGTTCGTTCAGATTCACCGGCACATGCAAGGGAGCATGCGGGCCATCGATACAGACTGGAATCTTCAAATGTCGTGCGCGTTCACAGACCTCTTTGACAGGCAGAATCAGTGCGGTTGGCGAGGTCACATGACTGAGGACAATCAGTCTGGTACGTGCAGTCACCTGTGCCATGATTGCATCGACAATGGATTCCTTCGATTCCAGAGGGTATGGAAGCCTGGCCAGCACTGTTCGCGCTCCGGCCGCCTGACACTTCTGTCCCCAAATGCGGATGACGGCCCCATACTCATGATCGTTCAGCAGAACCTCATCACCAGGTTCAAGCGCCACGTTCGCTGCGACGACATTCATGGCAAACGTCGCATTTGGCTGTAAGACGACGTTGTCCGGGGACGCATTCAAAAATCTGGCAAGTTCTGTCGTTGACTGCCTGATCAACTCTGGCATTCTGCGGACCAGAAAATCCATTGGATTTCCTTGCAGTTCCTGCAGTAATTCCAGACGCGCGTTCTGAACCGCAACCGGAGAAGGACCAAAAGAACCGTGATTCAGATAGGTGACGCCGGGAGTCAGCCTCCACAGGGAACGCAACGATTCGTGAACAGGGCGTGTCGCTTCAGAGCGTGAAGTGTCAGGCATGGAATGCAAAATCCCGCTTCGCAGAGTCAATTGTCGCCCAACCACCTGATTGATACATCCGGCGGAGAAGCATCATCTTATCAATGTGAAAAGGACTTCATCAGTCAAGTTCAACACAGATTCACCGAACGTCGCTGACATAATCTGCGAGCCAGAATTGACCTCATCTCGTCCCTTGGTTCCAATGAAGCCTGAATGGCAGTCGGGAACTCCTGAAACAGGATGCAGATATGTTTGGACTCTTTGGCGGCAAAGACAGTAATGTCGTCGCAGTCATCTTCGAACGACGAGACCTGTACCAGATTAGCGGCCAACGAGTGAAAGGAAGTGCGGTCAGTAAAGCAAAAGAGGGAGCACGAGCACATCCTCGCTGTATCTACTGGGCCGTCTTCAACCAGAAGGGCTCAATTACCGAGTCAGGCGAAGGTGCTGGCCACTTACAGGTGCCTGGTGACACGCTGAAGAAACTGGAACGGGAACTTCGCTCGAATAAAACGGTTCTCGAAATTCTGAAGGCGCTCGAAACAAAACAGACGGACAAAATGGCCAAGCCTCTCGTATGGCATTGGTATCCGCCTCGCCAGATGCATGGATCGGAAACCCAGACTCGCGAGTAACACGGCAACGAATGCTCTTGCGGCCGGGCGACAGAAGCGACTGACTTACAGTTTAAGTGCTGAACCAACGGTTTTGATGCAAACTCCAACCTTCTGACAAATGGAAACAAAATGGCTGAAAATCGCAGAGATTTTTTGAAGGCATCTTTGGCAGCAACAGTTGGAATGGGAGCGATCGCTTCAGTGAAAACTGCACAGGCAGCTGAAGCAAATTCCAGCCTGATCAAACCAGGTCAGGTCATTCTGTTTCAGGGAGACTCGATCACTGACACTGGCCGCAGCCGTCCGACTGCCGACACCCCGAACATTAAGTCAACCTTGGGGAATGGTTACGCCTGGCTGGCAGCGTCCCAGATTCTTGTTGATCATCCCGGGGCGGACCTGAAGATCTTCAACCGTGGGATCAGTGGAAACAAAGTTCATCAGTTGACCGCTCGCTGGGACGAAGACTGCCTGAAGCTGAAACCAGATGTGCTCAGCATCCTGATCGGTGTGAATGACATTTGGCACAAGCTCGCCGGCAAGTACGACGGCGATCTCAATCGGTATATCACCGACTACCGCAACCTGCTGAAGCAAACCAAAGACGCTCTGCCAGATGTCAAACTGGTGATCTGCGAGCCATTCGTTCTGAAGTGCGGAGCCGTCGACGACAAGTGGTTCCCGGCCATCGACGAATTCCGAGGAAGCGCGAAATCAATTGCTGACGAATTCAAAGCGGCCTTCGTTCCATTCCAGTCCGCATTTGACCGCGCCGTCGAATATGCCCCACCTGAAGTCTGGGCAAAAGATGGTGTCCACCCTTCAGGAGACGGTGCCGCTTTGATGGCCCATGAATGGCTGAAAGTTGTCTACGGAACCAAAGCTTGAGACAACATCCTGAGCTCAATTCCATTTTGTAAAGTCGAGCCTTCCTGCCGTTCCAAAGACAGCAGGAAGGCTTTCTTTTTGGATTATTCAGATTTTACCGCCAATGCTCGCCAACATCCAAGCAGACCAATGCGTCGTGTCTGTCAGGGCCTCAACTGCTGCGATTCGCCACGCTCAAATCATCAATCCCGATATGACCAGTGAGTCCCTAAAAACCAGAGCAACTCCTGAATTCGGGGCGAACCATCCATCGCGAATGGACGCTGTTAAAAGCCCACAACTCGCGTTGAGTTTTGGCAACATCCTTCAGTTTGTGGTGTAGGGTTAGAAGGATCGGTTGAATTCCCATGAGTTCAACCAGCTCGGGTTCGACAGAATTCGCCTTTGGCGACTGTCATCAGCGCGGACACATGAGTCGGCAATTGGATTTCAGGCTCGTGTCAGAAGTTTGTGCAACCGGACTATGATTGATTATCAGCGACTAAAAACTGATCTGATGGGCCTCGGCCTGTTTGCAGTCGCGCTGTTTATGGGGTTGTCCCTTTACAGTTTCGACCCCGCTGATCCTCCGTCTTCACTGATGTACCCTCCGCGTTCGGACGCCATGAATCTGTGTGGCCCTTCCGGCGCCATTCTGGCCTTCTCGCTGGTAAATGCGTTTGGTCTGGGTGCTTGGTTCCTCCTGTTCGGCGTTCTGCTCGTCGACCTATGGCTTTTCTCTCGTGACGCCGTCCGCGACCCAATGATTCGCCTGATGGGAATCGGGGCGATGTTGGTCTCGATCTGCCTGCTGTTGCAACTCATCACTCCTCGACTTCCACCAGCTCCACTCGTTGGAAGCGGCGGTTATCTGGGAGCGTGGGGACGCGTGCTGCTGACAGAGAACTTCTCCACGGTGGGATCTGTCATCATTGTCGGCACACTCTTCTGCATCGGTTTGATGCTGGCAACGGAATCGCTGTTGTTCGGCATCATGATCAGTGCGATTCTGTTCCCATTGAAAGTCATTTCCTGGCCGTTCCGACTCCGCTATGCAGCGGTTGAAGCAGTTGCAGCGCCCCCTCCTGCAACAACAAGAGTCCGCACTAATAATCGAACAAATGCAGCGGATGGCGGTCATACATCGTCATCCGTAAAAGCCATTCCAGTGGCACCTCCACAGAAGTTGGCTGCATCTCCGTCGAATTTCAAAGTGAACCCTCCAATCAGCACGAAATCGGCGACGAGTTCATTGCTGAACATGTTTCGCAAGTCGGAAGATCACAGCAACGAAAAGATCGGCCTCCCATCGTTGGAGTTACTCGATAATGCAGAGGAATTCCCGTTCGAGCTGCTTGCACAGAAAGCACAGACAACGGCAGCAACTCTGGAGAAGACATTCGATGAGTTTGGTCTGAATGTCAGTGTGACCGAGATCGATACCGGTCCTGTCGTGACACAGTTCGAACTGGAACTGGAAAAAGGGCTGCGAGTTTCCAAGGTCTCCAACCTTCAGGATGACCTGGCGATTGCGTTGCGCGTGCCTGCCATTCGTGTGGTCTCCCCGATCCCTGGGAAGAATACCGTTGGAGTCGAAGTCCCGAACGAAAAGCAGGTCACGGTCCGTTTGAAGGAACTGATTTCTGCTTGTCGCGAACAGACTCAGGACATGCGCATCCCGATCTTCCTCGGGAAAGATGTCAGTGGTAGGCCATTAGTTGTAGACCTGGCGAAGATGCCTCACTTGTTGATCGCCGGTCGTACAGGAACAGGGAAAAGCGTCTGTTTGAATACGCTGATTTCTTCGATCCTGATGACCCGATCACCAGATGACGTCCGCATGCTGATGATTGACCCGAAGATGGTTGAACTCAGTCCATACACCAAAATTCCGCACCTCATGAACCCGGTCATCACCGACATGAAGAAGGCGGAAGCGGTCCTTGCATGGGCCGTTGACAAGATGGAAGAGCGTTACGATCTCCTTGCGAAAGTGGGAGTTCGTCACCTCGACAACTTCAACAAGCTCGGAAAAGAGAAGGTCCTCGAACGACTGGAGATCGATCCGGATTCGGACGAAGCCGATGCCATTCCAGACCGGATGCCGTATATCGTGATCATTGCCGACGAAATGGCAGATCTGATGATGACCTCCGGGAAAGATGTGGAATCGCACATCATCCGACTGGCTCAGAAATCGCGCGCCGTCGGGATTCACCTTGTCCTGGCGACTCAGAAGCCGACCGTCGATGTCATTACCGGTCTGATCAAATCGAACCTGCCGGCACGAATTTCGTTCCAGGTCTCAAGCCGCGTCGACAGTCGGGTCGTGTTGGACGAGATGGGAGCGGAGCGGTTGCTGGGGAACGGGGACATGCTGTATCTCGCACCAGGCACAAGCAGTCTCACTCGGGCACAAGGAACCTATATCTCTGATGAAGAGGTCAATTCCATCATTGACTTCTATAGTCAGTTCGCCCCTCGGTACAGCGACGAAATTGAACAGGCGACGAAAGCCGCGATGCAGAACGCGACTGCGTCATCGAGCGACGGCCCTCGTGAACGCGACGACATGTATCAACAGGCAGTTGAAGTTGTCATCCGCGAAGGAAGAGGCAGTTGCTCTCTGCTGCAACGCGCACTCGGCGTCGGTTATGGTCGAGCCGCGCGCATGATTGATCACATGGCAGAAGACGGAATTGTCGGAACCTATAACGGCTCTAAATCACGCGAAGTGATTTGTTCGCTTGAAGACTGGGAAGACCGTCAGTACAGCCAGATGTAGAACCATTCCCGCGCGACGTTCGCAGTACCGAATCACTGAGTGGCAGGACGAATGACCGGCCAGTACGAGTCGTTCGAAGTCGCTGCACCACGGGAATTGTAGTTCGGGGTTCCACCAGGGAAACTGTTCTGTCCACCTGATGGTGTTGCCTGCATTCCACTGCGATATTCAGGCGGGGTTGTTGCCGCACCGTTGGCCTGTTGCTGCTGCTGGTATTGCTGCTGCAACGCCTGCTGTTGAATCATTGCCTGCTGCTGAGCCTGTTGTTGCTGCCACTGAATGTGTTCCTGCAGCGTCATTGAAGTCGGCCCGTTATTGGTCCGCATTGCATCTAACACAGATTGATCAGGAACCGCTTGCTGGGCATATGGCCATGCAGGTGGAGTAACGCCGCCTGCCGCTGCCGGTGGATTCGGAGTAAATGTCGGTCCTGTGCTGTTGGGATAGAAGTACTGTGACCCTGCACTCGGGGACATCGGCGAGTTCATTGGTCCTTTCGCCCAGATTTGCTGAACATTTCTGTTCAACTGCTGACCGGCTTTCCACCGCTGCACTTCATAACCTTGCATCGCGTTCCAGGAAGGTTCTGGAATGTTGCTGTTCTGCATTGTCTGGGTATCGTACTGAACAGCATTTCCGTACTGTTGCCGGGTTTGCATTGGTGTGATTGGTGTCGGAGTTCTTATTCCCTGACTGAGTGCCGGAGATGCAACCGGTGTTGAGTACGGTTGAAAAGCCTGTCTCAGATCCTGAACCGGTCTATCGTCTGGCATCGCCCGATCGGGAGGCGCGATTCCCATACTCTGATAGTTCATCGCCCCCGGTGGATTGATCGGGGTTGTCGGGATCGTCCCGTTAAAAGTTGACGACGCTCCAAAGCCCATTCCCATACGAGCCGCAAGCCGACTTGCGTCGCCATTTGCTGGCCCGTTGGCATTCGGAAAGACTGACTGCTGAGCCATTGGATCATTCAGGCCGGTCATGCCTGAGGGAGGAAGGTAAGGCTGACCAGAAGCATTGCTTGCTGGTTGCCCCACTGAAGCAGGTTGTCCCGGCTGTTGCCCTGTCGGCATCTGCTGATTCACCAGAATCATGCTGTTATTTCCACCCTGCATCACAGGGTCATACAGACCTTGTCCCATTGCAGGCACCACCTGCCCCTGAGGGCCAATGACTCCCGCTTGCGGATGATTCCCTGCGACACTGGCAGACGCCATCTGAATTCCGCTCCACGGCTGCTGCCCCGGAACAGAAGTCGCAGGTGCCGTCGTGCCTGCAGGTGGAGTCGCTGGCTGACCAGTGGGCTGGACTGTTGTCTGTGCCGGAACTTCTGCAGATGCAACTTGAACAGCTCCTGTTGCTGGAGCTGTGCCCGCCTGGACTGCACCTGTTGATTCAGCAGCTGGTGTCGTGTTTGCAGAGTTCGCTGGAGCCGATTCAGCAATCGCAGCATCAGTTGGGGTATTGGAGTTCGCAGCGACTGCGGCCGTCATCGTTGCCGGAACACCTGTCCCCGCAGCGATCATTGCTTCACCCTCTGGAATTCGTGTCAACTTGCCAGTTTGATCGTCCAAAAGAAGCGGGCCTGACTTGGAAGCCGCCGCTCCGCTTTCTTTGTCGATCTGGGCAAGTCGTTCTCGAAGATCCGCATTGCTGGCAGGTCGTCCACGAAGCGGGCCGGCATTCGGGTTCGGTCCACCCGGTTGACCGGCAACGTTCTGGCCTGCTCCATCGCGTTCGCGACGCATCCGATCATACTCTTCAGTGAATTTCTCACCGGGAGTCTTCTTCTGGAGCAGCTTGCTCATCAACGAGTTGTGGGCGACAGAGGTATCAGCAGCGGTCTCAGACGTTTTCTGGGTATTTTCTGTCACAGTCCGTTCAGCATCAGCAAGGGACATCACTTTCGCATAGGCTTCCTGAGCCTGTTCTGCCTTCCCCTGCTTTGCGTAAACGTCTCCGAGATGCTTTTGAGCTTTCTGATTCGCCGGATTCGCCTGTAACGCCATCAAAGAGTAGCGTTCACTTTCTGACAGGCGGTTCTGAAGCAAATAGGAATAGCCAAGATCGCCCAGAATGTCCGAGTTGTTCGGGTTCTGAACCAGAGCCTGCTGATAATGGCGTTCTGCCTGCGTGTAATTCTTTTCAAGGTCCGCAACGATTGCGATTCCGTGATGTGCTTCTGAATTCTGAGGACTGCGTTGCAGCACAGCCAGAAAGTGCTCTTTAGCCTGATTTAATCTCTGTGGCTGGTGGTCAGAATACCATGCGGCGATTTCTCGCTGACCATCCTGAATACTCTTCTTGTTGGCTGCGATGTCCGCGTTGTTTCCGCTTTTCGCCTTTTCGTCCTGAGCGAGCGATTTTGAGGCCTTTTGCCCTTTTGATCCCCAACCGGTCAAATGAGACGTGGTACTACATCCGGTCACAAATACCGTCCAAAGCAGCAGATATTTAGCTGTACGGTTCATGAGGATTTAACCAGGGCGGGTGGACGGCGAGAAAAAGGAAACGTGATTGAGATCAACGATTCACGTTGGCATTGTGGGCAACGGAATCAATAGGACAGAAATGCTGATGAGGTCTGTGACTCGAAGGAACGAATCACGAGGTGAAAACACACGATCCCGAATAAATCCGGAACCTTCAAACTTGCGAATCGATCTCATCTGGCTGCTAAAATCGCAGAGATTGACAACGAATCCCGAGTTTGAGGCTGGTTTCTAATGAAACTTTGAAAAGCTGTCGAGATCGACTTTGCGAGAGGAGGACTGAGACTGAAGCTGAACGACAATAATGGCACTCGCCAACATGCTCTGATGGTGGCATTTCGTGCTGAAAAGCGTGCTTCAACGGCAATCGGCTGAAACTGCGACTTTAGTCATGTCAGTTGGTGATCGACTCTCCCGCCGAACCTTGAGTCGACCTGTTCTTCACGAAATTGCCGGAGTCAAGCCGGCTCACCAATTCCCCTGAGGTTCGCAGTTGGCTTATCATGCCGGTTTCGTTACGTTTGCGGAGTTCTGAATCAGGTGCATTCCCCGCCGGATCCGAAAAAAATCCGAGCGACGGAAGTGATTCAAGCACAATTTGATATCTGGCCCGGCCGGTCGTTCAGCAGTTAACTGGCAGGACACGAGAGACAGTTCCATGCGTATTTTATTGGCGAGTTCTGAAGCAGTTCCTTACGCAAAAACAGGCGGACTGGCCGATGTTGCCACCGGACTTGCTAAAGCCCTGTCTGAAGCAGGTCATGACGTCAGCCTTGTTCTGCCGTTGTACCGTCGCTTTATCCCGGAACAGAAGCGGGGCGAACCGGTTGCGCTGCTGAACATTGAGATGCGTCAATCGACGATCCGCGGAACAGTTCGCCGAGCACTGCTCTCCGGGACCAATGTGGAAGTTTTGCTTGTCGATCAACCGACATTCTTCGACCGTCGCCAACTCTACACAGAAGGCGGGCAGGACTACACCGATAACGCCGAGCGATTCATCTTCTTCAGTCGTGCAGTCATGGAGATCGCCCAGACACTAACACGACCAGACATCATTCACGTCAATGACTGGCAGACAGCAATTGTTCCGGCACTCGTGCATGCCGAGCGAATTCGCAGTGGACGGTTCATCAACACCGGAACTGTTCTCACCATCCACAACATGGCGTTTCATGGGCAGTTTGCAGACTGGCAAATGGAACTGACCGGTCTGCCACAAGAATTCTTCAACTGGAAGCAGATGGAGCACTATGGGCATCTGAACCTGTTGAAGTCGGGAATTGCTTTCGCTGATATGATCACAACGGTCAGTCCGACCTATGCCCATGAGATTTGCCGCTCAGAGTTTGGCTATGGCCTCGACCCGCTGCTTGTTTCCCGTTCAGAACATCTGGTCGGCATTCTCAACGGCGTCGATACCCACGACTGGAACCCGGCATCCGACACCGCACTCCCGATCACCTATACCGCAGAAACGGTGGTCGCAGGAAAAGCACGTTGTAAACGTGTCATTCAGGAAGAGATGGGTCTGGATTCGGACAAAGAGTGCCTGCTCCTCGGAATGATCTCACGCCTGACCGATCAGAAAGGTCTCGACCTGATCGTCCATAAGGCCGACGAAATCCTGAGAGCCAATATCCAGTTGATGTTCCTCGGAACAGGCGACCGCCACTATGAAGAGGCTCTGAAACACCTTCAGGAGCGTTACCCCGGTCGCGTTGCAGTTCGGGTGGGTTTTGATGAGAAACTGGCGCACCGAATCGAAGCCGGAGCAGATGCCTACCTGATGCCAAGTCGATTCGAGCCTTGTGGTCTGAATCAACAATACAGTCAAATTTACGGGACACTTCCGATTGTGAATGCCGTCGGAGGTCTCGCCGATTCCGTAGTGAATGCCACTCCTGAGACGATTGAGAACGGCACGGCAACCGGTTTCGTATTCAATCAGTACAATGCCGACGCATTCCTTGATGCAATCTGGAGCGCTTACGGTCTATTCGCTCACAATCGGGAAAGCTGGAATCTCGTTGTACAGAATGGAATGCTGAAAGACTCCTCCTGGGGAGCAAGTGCCAGTGAATACGTTCGGGTGTATCGCAAATCGATTGAGTACGCCAAACGCGGCGGACACATTGAACGTATCTGATTGAACGTCATTACAATTGAAGCGGATTGACCTCAACTCAATTCAGGCCTTAGTCACCGATTCCCGTAATCGGAACACCAAGTTTTCAATATCAGCGGTGACGAGAACGCTATGCAGCCTGTTTCCCTCGCATTGTTTTGGCATCAGCATCAACCGTATTACCCGGACGATATGACGGGTGAGACGTTGATGCCGTGGGTGCGACTGCATGCCACTAAAGACTACATCGGTATGGCACTTCACATCGAAGAAGTGCCTGAGTTCCGCTGCTCAATGAACCTCGTCCCCAGCCTGCTGCTGCAGATTGAGCGTTATGTCAAAGGGGGCTCAGACCTGCATCTGGAAAAGTCGCACCTCGCTGCTGACAGCCTGACTCAGGACGACGCCTACTACATCCTCGACCACTTCTTCATGGCCAACGAATGGTCCATGATCCGCCCTTATCCACGCTACTCTGAACTTCACCAGAAGCGAGGGGCCGGCCGTGACACTTCCGAGCAGGCACTGTCTCGATTCACGACGCAAGACCTTCGCGATCTTCAGGTCTGGAACAATCTGACCTGGATTCATGACCTCGTTTTCGAACGGGACTCGGCTCTGCGTGAGTTCCGCAATAAAGGTAAAGGCTACACCGAAAGCGAGAAGCAGTGGCTGCTGAACAAGCAGAAGGAAATCGTCGCCGAGGTGATTCCTCTCCACAAAAAACTGTCGGATGGCGGACAGCTGGAGATCACCACCACCCCGTTCTATCACCCCATTCTGCCGCTGCTCTGGGATAAGAAGTCAGCAAGGGAAGCGATGCCGGGTTGCCCGCTTCCAAAGCACACACAGAGTTATCGGGAAGACGCCGTTCGCCAACTCCAGAAAGCAGTGGAGTACCATACCAATCTGTTTGGAACTCCCCCCAAAGGGATGTGGCCATCAGAAGGCTCCGTCTCGCAAGAGATTCTCGGAGCAATCGCCGATCTCGGGATTGACTGGATTGCAACCGACGAAGAAATCCTCATGCATTCCACCGATGGCTTTGTCCATCGCGACGGCAACGGACTCGTCAACAGACCGGAGATGCTCTACCGGCCCTGGCGCGTTGAACAGGATGGAAAATCACTGCAGATGGTCTTTCGAGATCACGGCCTGAGCGACTTGATTGGCTTCCATTATCAGCGGAATGACCCGAACTGGGCCGCTGGTGATCTGCTCGGCAAAGTGAAAGAAATCGGGCGTTCAGTCGCCAACAACTCGCAATCGGCAGCGCTGGTTCCAATTATTCTGGATGGCGAGAACTGCTGGGAGTACTACCCGGACGGAGGCGTTGCCTTCCTGCGAAACCTGTATCGCAGCGCTGTTCAGGATCGGGAGATTAATCCGGTTCGCATCAGTGACTATCTCGAAGAGAACCCGGCAGCCCACAAAATCAGCCGACTTTTTGCAGGAAGTTGGATCAATCACGATTTCTACATCTGGATTGGTCACCAAGACGACCGTGATGCCTGGGACTTGCTGCACACAACCCGCGAGTATTTATTGCAGGCTGAAAAGAGCGAGAAGTTTTCTCCAGAGCAGATTCATCGTGCCTGGGATGAACTGATGATCGCGGAAGGAAGCGACTGGTTCTGGTGGTATGGAGACGACCACAATTCCGCTCAGGACTGGCTGTTCGATGACCTGTTCCGACGCCACTTACGCAACGTCTATCAGATCCTTGGCTCGCAGCCACCGGGTACGTTGCATAAGTCGGTCTCAACAATTGAACAACGACAGATTCACACGAACCCGCGAGCATTTTCAAACGTTCATGTCGACGGACGTGCGAGCTACTTCGAATGGCTGAACGCCGGTCATTATGCAGCTGGCAGCGAGCGTGGAACGATGACAATGGTCAGCGAGGGTGTCATCAAAGCCATCTACTTCGGCTTTGACACCGATCGTTTTTTGCTGCGTGCCGACACTTCGAATAAAACGAAGCATGACCTGAGTTCGTACGACGAAATTCGACTCCGCTTCATCGATCCGTTCGGGCTGGAGATTCGAGCCCCACTCATTCACGACGGAAAGCAGATTCAGTTCACACCTGAGATCATTCACGATGACAAAGCATCGCAGGAATCTGCGGGAAAATTTGCATCGAACTTTGTGTTTGAACTCGCTGTCCCGTGGAAGGAACTTGAAGTCACCGTCGGCCAACAATTGCATCTGGCACTTGAGTTAATCAAGGAAAACCAAGTCATCGAACGTGTCCCCAGTGAGGGCACGCTGGCACTCACGGTTCCTTCAAGTGACTTTGAGATGCAGATCTGGCAAGCGTAATACAGACGCTCAAAGTTTCTGATCTCGAAAGAATGAAATCTCCTCCGGGACTCTGAGTTCCGGAGGAAGTTCAACTTCGTTCGGTTTTTCAGTTCCACGGACCACAAGTTCCTGACTCGCAGCCCAGCGGCCGAGATCCTGCTTGCGAATCGCGGCGGCGATCAACTCTGGAAAGAGATCAGGAGTACAGGCGAACGCAGGAACACCAAAGCCGGCCAGCGTCGCGGCCAATGATTCATTTGATGCCGGGGTTCCATCATCAGCCAGGGAGAGCAGGCAGATCACCTGCACACCTGAGGCTGTTAATTCGGCAACCCGTCGTACTGTCTGTTCAACGTCCCCACCTTCAAACAGATCGCTGATCAAAATCAGGATTGTCTGTTCAGGTCGCTGAACCAGTTGCTGACAATACTTCAACGCCCGCGCGATATCGGTTCCACCTCCCAGCTGGGTTCCAAACAACAGATCCACAGGATCGTTCAGGTGCTCACTGAGATCGACAACCTCGGTATCAAACACAACAAATCGAGTGCTGAGAGACCGCAACGACGCCATGACTGCGGCAAAGATGCTGGAGTACACAACCGACGATGACATCGAACCGCTTTGGTCCAGGCAGAGAATCACGTCGCGCAGTGAGGAGCGTTTGCGCCGGAATCCGACGAGTTTTTCAGGAATAATTGCCTTATGTTCCGGCAGATAGTTCTTCAGATTCTTTCGAATCGTGAGATCCCAGTCGATTTCACTGGCTCGTGGGCGTGAAGTGCGGGAAGACTGGTCAATCGCTCCCTGAATCGCAGACACCATCGGCTGCCTCAGACGGCGCTCAAGCTCGTCGACCACTTTCCGCACGACCTTACGAGCGGTCTCTTTCGTCTTTTCAGGAATCACATTCTTGAGTGACAGCAACGTCCCAACAAGATGCACATCGGGTTCGACCGCTTCCAGCAACTCCGGCTGCAACAACATTCGTTGCAGCTTCAGACGCTCAAAAGCATCCCGCTGAACGAGGCGGACAACCGACTTGGGAAAGAAGCGACGAATGTCACTCAGCCAGCGATTCACTCGCGGCGAAGAACTTCCGAGGCCGCTACGACGATCCGAGTCGTAAACCGCTTTCAGAACAGCATCGATTTCCGCATCTGTCCCGGTGAGTTCGACATCGAGCCCTTCGAGATTCGCTGAATGGTCCGCAGGAGGAACAGGTTCATTCCCCATCACCATCCGCCAGCGTCGCAAGCGTTCTTTTTCCTGATTCACGTCAGCAGGTTTCTGCATTTCAGAAGTGACATATGACTCGGAAGCAATGGATTCAGGGCCTTCTTCATGCATGGTGTGACCCCCCCAGAATCTGCGCGAGTACTGGCAGGACCAGCGCCGCACGCACGTCGTTGATCTTCCGTTCTTCGTCCAACTGCAAACTGGCTGACGTTGGTGAAGCAGGGTTCAATCGTTTGAGTTTCGCCCCCATTTGTCGCCGTTCCGCAGGTGAGAAATCAGAGAACGCCCGTCGTAGTAACGGAAGAGTTTCAAGGAAGACTTCTTCTGACAATTCACACAACCAGCGATCCATCACCCCCCAGAGTGCGTCCTGATGCAGAAGGAGTAACCCGCTCCCTTTTAGCAATCCACTGATCCACGCTGCCGCGGCTCCAGGGTTCACGCTCCGCGACAACGCGAGATGTGTCAGCCGTTCCAGTTCCGGAACATCGATCAATCCCTGTTCAAGCAGGTTGCGAACACACCAGCCCCGAATCAACCCGTGAATGTTTCCTTCAGAAAGCCAGCGAATTCGTCCCCTCCAGTCGTCCATCAAATCCGGACGATTCAGGAGTTCGAGAGCCCCCTGCATTTGTGCAAGTGCCCCGATCATTTGTTCTGCGGCTTCGTCGTCAACGCTGCTACACGACGCAGGTAAGCCTGTCACAATTCGCTCGACCATGCCAACAAGAATCGGTTCAAGCCCCGACGCCGCAGTTTTGCGAACGTCGCCATACCGAGACACTCGGACCAACGGTGGCACCGCACTCATCAAGTGCAGCACGTCAGTTGCGACTGCGGCCGTCGCCTGAATCTTCTGCATCACCGCAGGCACCGCGTCCGGCAACGCAGCCATCAGGACGGAATCAAGCACACGCGTCAGGGCCAGCAGATCAACAGAGGTTCGCGCGACGTCCAGGACCTTGTTCGTTGCGGCCTCAAGAACAGTGTTCCCCCAGATATTTGCTTCAATAATGTTGATTGAAAATTCTGGCTCCCAGACGAGTTTCCAGATTTCATGAAACGTCGACGTATCGCTGGAATCGCCTGTCAGCGTCCCCCAGTGAATCCCCAACAGATTCAATCGATGCAGCAACCAGCTTCGCTCACGCCCATTCTCACTGCGCAGATCCAGATCAAGTATCTTGGCCTGAACACCGGGCTTCATCCTCAACGACGTCTGCAGTCGTTTCAGATCGCGATCCAATGGGACCGACGGAGCTTCTGCCGGAACTGTCCCTAACCGGTCGCCCAATTCCAGCCGACGCCGTATCAATCGAAGTGGAGCTTCATCACCATGACACAGGACTGTCTGAATTGCTTCATTCAATTCCTGTAACCCGGGAGCTCGGCGATCTCGAACAGCGGCGAGCGCATCGGCGAGACGTCGTGCTTCAATGATCGATGCGGATGATGCTCCCAGATCCTGTTCTCGGAGAAGTCGCGCGGCATCCACCAGCCAGCGCGTAGGAGCCTCATCTGACGATTCCCAAAGATGTGCGTACCAGCCGGGAGACTCTACCCCTGCTCCATAGCCACTCCGATACGCCAGTCGTGCATGAGACCACGGAATCCAGGTGGCGATTGTTTTCGTCTTGGGAAGTTTGCGGAGGCGCTCCTGATCCTGTTTGACCTTACACCCGTCCCGCTTGCCGGTAATTGCCGCTTCATCAAGAACCGGAGCATGCCATGCACCGCACACAACAGCGATTCTCTTTGCCCCAGACTTCAGCACTCCGCGAATGGTCTTCCGCATAAAGGCTTCGCGAAGCAGATCGCGTTCACTCGCCTCTGGACATTCTTCACGAATCGCCCGCATCGCGTTCAGGATGGCCCCAAACAACCCGGTCGCATCTCGCCGCCGTTCGATCAGTTCTTCCCACCATAATTCGTGATCATGATAGCCAGCGGCCTCCGCGAGTAACGCCAATGGATCAACGCGCCACTTTGGCGACGTTCTTCCTGACGCGGGCTCGGGTTGCTGCGGTTGCTCCTGCTCTCCCGTTTCAACTCGATCCAGAGATTCCGGGAGATCAGTGGGAATCGCCTCAACCGGAACCGGACAATCAAGCGGCAACCGATGAAACATCGGCAGATCCATCGGCACGACAGGAACGCCTCGACTGACTCCCCAGGTGACCGCCTGCCACTCAGGTGAGAACGTCGCCAGTGGAAAAACGGTCGAAAGCCGAGGGTTGTCCTGCGGATAAATGATCATCGCCACTGGCGGACGGATATCAGCGCAACCGGCGAGATGCAGCACGTCGGCGACGTCGGCAGGAGCCTCCAGAACAATGGCATCCGGCTGCAACTCATCGAGCGCTTCCCGCAATCGGCGAGCGCACCCCGGGCCATGGTGACGAATCCCAAAGACATGGATTGGGGAACTCACTACCGGAGTCGAAGATGCAGAGTTCATCGCGAGTGCGTCCAGAGATCCTCCTGAGCGTTCTGAATTCCTGACCGGCGACGAAAGTGACGGTCAATTGGGAAGGGACTCCCCGTTCCAGTGAAAAAGCTGGGATTTCAGCCAATTTCCGCCATAAGTTAGCTCATTTTCGGCTGGAATGCTCGTTACGATCGACCTGACCACCTCCCGGGAATCGGCAATTCTCTGGAGTGAACTTTGTCCGGAAGGCGTGTCTCTCTATAATGTTCGCTTCGCCTTGGCTCCCCGGCCGGGTTCGATAAGCAGGGTCCAGGAGCCAATCAGGCACCTGAATTCTGATTTTGGGAGCATTCCAGGCGTTATTGTCGGAACTGTTGGAAGGAAATCCATTTCGTGTTACGCACGCGCACTTGCGGGGAAATCCGCATCAAAGATGTCGGCCAGACTGTTACCCTGGCAGGTTGGGTCGATCGCTATCGTGATCACGGCGGGGTCGTCTTTATCGACATCCGTGACCGGTATGGAATCACACAGGTTTCATTTCGTCTCGAAGAATCAAGCGACATCCAGCAAGTCGCCTCAGGACTTCGACACGAAGACGTCATTCAAGTCGTCGGGGAAGTCGTTGACCGCGGCAAGGAAAACAAAAACCCGAAGCTTGCGACAGGTGACGTGGAGTTGCGCGCGACTCAGCTGAAGGTGCTGAACAAGAGCCGCACTCCTCCATTCGAACCACGCGCTGATGCCGTTCCAAACGAAGAACTGCGTCTTCAGTATCGATACATCGACCTGCGCCGTACAGCGCTGATGGATCGAATCATTTTGCGTCACCGCCTCACCAAGGTTGTGCGCGATTACTTCGACGAACACGGCTTCCTCGATATCGAAACACCGATCCTCGGACGCAGCACTCCGGAAGGAGCTCGCGATTATCTGGTTCCGAGCCGTGTTCACGAAGGAACCTTCTACGCTCTGCCACAGTCTCCGCAGCTGTTCAAGCAATTGCTGATGGTGGCCGGATACGATCGCTACATGCAGATCGCACGTTGCTTCCGCGACGAAGACCTGCGAGCCGATCGTCAACCAGAGTTCACGCAGATCGACCTCGAGATGGCGTTCGTCGAGCAGGAAGACATCCTGCAGATGGTCGATGGCCTCGTCGCCCGCATGGTTCAGGAAATTCAGGGCAAGGACATCAGCCTGCCGCTTCCTCGTTATACCCATGCAGAAGTCATGCGAGATTATGGATCAGACAAGCCTGATCTTCGCTTCGGCATGAAGATCAAGGACATCTCTGATCTGGTTGGTGGCTGCAACTTCGGTGTCTTCAAAAGCACGATCGAAGCTGGAAACAAGGTTCGTGGACTCTGCGTCAAAGGTGGAGCCGAGAAGTACAGCCGCCGTATCCTCGACAATGACTTCAAAAATCTTGTCGGTGAATACGGAGCCAAAGGGATGGCCTACTTCAAGGTCGCCGGAGGCAAGCTGGAATCATCGATCGCCAAGTTCTTCACAGATGACGAGCAGATGGCGATTGTCAAACGCATGGAAGCCGAAGACGGCGACCTGCTGTTGTACGTCGCTGACACATGGAAAGTGACCTGTGCTGGCCTGGCCGCACTCCGAAGCTTCCTGGGTCGCGATCTGAAACTGTACGACCCGATGGAAATCAACTGCGCCTGGGTGCTCGACTTCCCGCTGGTTACCTGGAACGCAGACGAAAACCGCTGGGATGCAGAACACCATCCATTCTGTGCCGTGCACCCGGACGACGTCGGCCACTTCGATACCGATCCATCCAAGATCCGTGCTCAGTCCTACGACTTGATCTGCAACGGATACGAATCGGCGAGCGGAAGCGTTCGTATTCACGACTCAGAAACTCAGCAGAAGATCTTTGACCTGTTGAAGATCCCTGCCGAAGTTGCAGAAGAACGGTTCGGCTTCCTCCTGAATGCTCTCCGGTTTGGCGCTCCGCCACACGCAGGGATCGCGCTCGGGTTGGACCGCTGGGTCATGATGTTCACCGGCAGCGACAACATTCGCGACGTGATTGCGTTCCCGAAAACGCAGAAGGCATCTGACCTGATGCTCGGAGCCCCTTCTGAAGTTGACACCCGTCAGCTTCGTGACCTCCACATCAAGATTGATGTGCCGAAATAGTCTATTAGCATGATTCGAAAGATCCCGGTGAGAACGAGTTCTCACCGGGATCTTTTTGTTTCGCGATCAGTCAAAAGCAGATCATTACTGTCGATTCACAACCAGATGGATCTCAGCTCTATTTCGCTCCGCCGGCTAATGACGGAGGCAAATCAGAATCAGGGGTCGCCTGAATCAGGCGCTCAATAAAGTCTGGCGTAAAACCCGCCTGCACTCGGGCGTCATACTGAAAAACATCCCCGCGTGCTTTAACTGGACGCAACGGCCAATGCAGGTGTTCGCGAAATGCGTCCCAGTCCGACATCGACTCTGGCTTCAGTTTGCGAAGCCATTCGAGACCAAAGCGAACATGCTCGATTTCGTCGCGGTGAATGATCTTCATCAACGACGCACTGCGTTCGTCACCTGCTTCGGAAAACGCGTTGGCAAACTCAAGCGAGTGGTCCAGATTTGCCCCTTCAAACACCAGCGGCAATCCAGCCAGATAGTCCATCACGGACGTGAATGAAATCGCCTTTTTCCAGATGTAGCAATTGACCGGTAAGGCTCCAAATTCCAGCCCCAGTTTGCTCGCCCGCTTAATGTGCATGGTCGTATGACGCTGCTCATCGGCCATGACCTGAGTCATCCCCAGTCGAAACTCTTTGGGCGCCTCTGGAAAGGCAAGCAACGTCCACGCCATGACCTCCAAAGCCTGCAACTCATGATTGGCCATAATGTGATGGGCAATCGCTCGTTTCTCTGGAAGATGAAACACCCCGAGAGGTGGCATCGCCGGGGCAGTTCTTCGTGGGGCGAACTGCAGATTCTCTGGACGAACAGGTTCAGCAACACGCAACGCTTCGCCAGGGGCGTCGTCAGTCCAGTTTGAATCGAATGACTGGAGCTTCAACTCCAATGAAGGAGACAGCAGTACCTGTTCAGCGAAAGCGCGAATTTCCATTACAACCCTGTTACAGCGAAGCTCACAAATGTCAGCGATCAACAATCATTCGCGCAGACGCGAGATCGTCTTCTTCAACGGCAACGTCTGAGGTCTGCCTGCCGAGCTTGAGAATAGTCAGATACAGATCTTCCCGGAAGCGATTCAGTGAATGAGGTGACAGTTGGGTGCACAAACCCAGCAAGACATCCAAGTCACCTGAGGCTCAAAAACAACCAATTCAATCAGCATTCGCCAATGCATACAAAATCCGATTGTTTCCAATTATCATAATTTACCGATTCCTCCTACGTGTGTGATTTTTGGGTTAGCGCTTTTGGACGGTTTGTTGCGATAAAAACAGCTTTGAATCTGTGAAATCCAGCGTAAACATCAACACACAAGGCCTTTAAAAACACAAAATTGCAATATGGATTCGAAACCGGGTTCAAACACAACATTGTCTCAATATTTCAAAATAGGAAACATCGGATAGTCCTCCGACGTTCCCGATCATAAAATGCGAGGCGACCTACGCTCTGATTGAAATGGATTAAGACAGGAGCAACGGAACAGACATGGTCACAGGCGGGATGCCACAAATTGACAGTCATTACCTTGGGGGAGAAGAAGGATTCCTTCTGCTTCAGGATCGCTGTTCCTGCGACCGGCGAACCACGAGCTCTCGTCTCTTCTCTTTAATCGCACTGATTTGTGCTTTCATTCTGAGCCCTGCAAACTCTCTGTTCGCTCAGCCTGGGCCTGCGGCAGGTGCAGCGACTCCGCAAGTACAAACACCTCCCCCAGCACCAGCGGCGGCTCCTGCAACTCCGGTTGTTCCCGGAGCAGATCCAACGTCGCTCCCGATGAGCATTTTCTCATCTCCGCCACCACCTCCATCAGCGCCGGTGACAGGGACGACTACCGGTGAAGCAAAACCGGCAATCACTCCTGAAATCCCGGATTATCACCTCACTCAAGTTCGACTCGACGCACAGATCGCTGCGGATCGGGTCAATCTTGTTGCAACAATCGAGTTGATCATCAATCGAGGAGAAGGCTGGCATCGGGTTCCATTACGCCTCGGCTCTGCTCACGTCACCAAGCGAGAATACTTCGGCAATGGCGGCGAATCTCCTGACGTTTCCCCACGAGTAACCGACGAAGGTCTTGTCTGGCTGTTTCGGGGAATTGGTCGACATCAGATGAAGATCCATGCGTGGGTCCCACTGAAAGCGGCGGCCTCTGGTGGTCAGTTCCAACTGTCACTCCCAAGGCTCCCACCTCAGTTTGAAACCCGAGTACGCGCGGTGATTCCAGACCCGAATGCAGTGGTTCGGAGTTCTAAATCGCTCACCGTTCTGGAAACGACACGCGGCGAGAAAGAAACAACTGTTGACGCCAGTGTCATCGGGAACCAGCTGCTCTTTTCCTGGCAGACCCCCAGTGTCGCAGGGGAAACGATTTCGCTGGTTCAATCATGGTTCCATCTGAAACCGGCGGCCGAACACCTGTCACTTGTGGTCGAGCAGAGTTTTGAACTGCAACAAACAACAGCCAGTTCATTGCTTGTTCGATTGCCCGTCGATTTCCGGCTGTCGCAAGTCTCTGGTCAGAATTTCCGTTCTTACGAACCGGTGCCAGACCGACCGAATTGGGTACGAGTCCATTTCACCAATGACAACATTGGTCGGCTTCAGTTGCGTTGGGTGCTTGAACGTGATTTCGATCAGCAACCACAGACACTGGAAATCGAAGGCTTTCAGGTTGAAGGAGCGATCCGAGAAGAAGGTTTGATTCGAATCGATGAGTTCGAAAACCTCCGCGTGATTCCTCAACCGACGCAATCGCCACTCGTTCACCGGGTCGGCGTGAACCTTGTCCGATCTCTGGGAAGTGGCGTTCCATTAACGGCATTTGAATATCTCAAGCAGCCATTCAAACTGACATTCGATATTCAACCGACCGCTCCTTACTTTCTTGTCGAGCCGCAACTGAAGTTGCGTTTTGAACCGAATTCCACAGAGCTCACAATCCGTTCGTCTGTCCGTCTTGAAAGAGGGGCAATCTCTGAACTGAAATTGAACTGGCCTGACTGGCTTCAGCAGGGATGGCGAATTCAAAGCGTCACGACTGAAGGCGACTCCGTCGGTCCGATTTCTTATGACGCAACATCTCAGCCGGGAATCGTTCGGCTGTGGTGGACGAATTCTTTAAGTCAGAACGCCACCTTCACCACGGTTTGTACCCGGTTGAATTCATCCGATCCTGAAGTGGAGAACGAGTTCCGGAATTCATTGCGTCTGCCGGTTCCAATCGCATCTGAATTGCATCCAACAATTCTGACAATCGAAGCGGCTGATCAGCTGTCTGTTGATTTCACAACGGCAGATCGTCAATCACTCCCGACCTCGCCAACGGTCAGCCCTCCCAAGGGGGCAACGACCAGCGATAATTTCCAGGGTGGGTTGATCGGAACTTACCAGATCGACGATTTCTCCCAGCCGTTTGCGATCAAGGTTCAAACTCATCCAAGAGAAGTCTCTGCAGTCACCGAAATTGCGTTCCGCGATGCTGGACAAACTCGACTGGCGATTGAACAGAAGATTGAACTGAACGTGGAGTTTGGTCGCGTTCGGCAACTTGAACTCGTGTTGCCAGCGGAACTGATGACCCACATTCCAGACTGGGCTGTCCCTCAAGGAATTGACGTCCTTTATCAGGGAAAGAAGCTGATTCTCCAACAGGGATCCGTGCCGAACTTTATCAAAGTCGATCTGGGAGAAGACCGGATCGGCCGCTTCGACATCATCGTCGCCTATGGCTTCCCCATTCCAGATGGAGAAGAAACTCGCGATCTCGACTTACCGATTATCTCGCTCAACAACATTCCTTTTCGTCGCGCCGAATGTCTGATCCACACGCTGGAAACGCTGCAGGTGCGAATTGGTGACCCGAGTTGGGCGGCCTTGCAAACATCGCCGGATCAAGCCCGATGGATCAATTCACTGAAGAACGGTCCATTAACTTCGATCCCATTGTCGATGGGCCCCAATCTTGCGGATTCATCGCAGCAGTATGTCGTGAACGAAATCGAAGTGCGCACCATCTTCGCCGAAGATGGCAATGCAGAATCATGGACAGAGTTCCGACTGGATTCCCCTCCAAATCGAATTGTGATTCAGTTTCCAACCGGAACAGAATTCAAAGGACAAGGATTCCTGCTTGACGGAGTTCCATTTCCAAGTTCATCGATCTCATTGAGAAGCGGTGCGACGGAAGAAATCACACTGAAGTTGCCGGAAGAAAAGACAACCTCAGCTGTGATCGCAATCCGTTACCGAACTCAACTGGAGAAGCCATTTGGGCTGACCAATCGAGTAAAACTTCCGTTGCCTGTCTTCCCCAAAAGCGTTTGGGTTGATGAAACGATCTGGGAAGTGCGATTGCCTGAAGGACAACACCTGTTTACCTATCCGGATCTGTTGCCACAGTTGCAATGGGCGCGGCATCTGCTGTTCTGGTATCGAGAACCAACGCCCACTTATCTGGCTGAACGTGAAGCTCGCAGTTCCAGCAATATTCCGCCTGAATTCCAGTTTGTCGAACCCGGCTTTTTTGCGTTTCGTGGATTTGGCCCGGTTCAGCAAGTGGAATTCCAAGTGATGAACCGCTCACTGATTCTGCTGCTCGGAGCCGGTTTGACACTCCTATTGGGGTTCGTCTTCTGGCGGATTCCGGCGACTCGGAACGTCTTCTCGCTGATCGTGATTTCGTTCCTCTTTGCTGCAGCCAGCTTGTGGTACGTTGAGCCGATTCTGTTGTTGATCCAACCAGCGATTCTCGGCGTGCTGCTCGCGTTGACGGCAACTGTGATTGATTCAAACGGGCGCACTCGATCAAGTGATCGCTCTTTCATGAAATCGACCATTCACCGGCCAGTTGATGTGGCCGCAGGCGATTCATCACAGCAGTCGGCAGTGACGAGAATCTTCCGCCCATTATCAGCGACAAAAATTCGGGGGCAGGATTCACGATGATCTCGCAGGGCACCCGGATGACGGCCTTACTTCAACTGCGATCCGGCTTCTCCCTGACAGGCCGAATCGCGGTTCTTGCTTTATTCGTACTTTGCTTTCTTTCAGAACCAGCACGCGCTCAGCCTGACCCTGGCTTTACGGTAACCGAAAGTTCACCCACGCTGGTCACGACAGAATCCGCTGAGTATCGGGGACGCATTCACGGCAAGCAAATTGTCGAAGGCAAGTTGGCACTGACCGTGGTCCGCCGCGGAGAAGGCTCTGCAGTCATTGACTGGAGTGATGTCAACATAGCGATGAATCACCTCAGTTGGGAGAAGCAGGCGCTGATTGCAGGGACATCTCCCGAACAACGCGTTGTACTGGTCACTCAACGTGAGAGCGATGTGCTGAACGGCGACTGGAGCGCAAACGGTAAGCAGATCGGTCAGACCACAATCTTCGATCTTCGCTTTCCTCCAGCGTTGAATAATCGCATCCAGCTTGATGTCCCGTTGATTCTTTCACTGAGCAGCAATCAGGGATTGTTACAGGCCGGCGATGCCCATGACGACGGTTTAACCCGTCCGTGGACATTGGAACTCGGCGGCATTTCGACCGTCACGCTGATGATCACCGCCACTGGACTGGAGCAGAAAACTTCCCCGCCACGCTACGAAACGGAAACCGAACATCGTGCGCGTCGCGACGGAATTTTCATGCGAACGGACTTTGCAATCACTGGCCCTCTTCCGCATGACAAACCGCTGGTGTTTCATGTTCCCGAAACACTTGAGATTCAGTCCATCACTCACCTGAATTCCTCACCCACAGGCAGTTCAGCAATTGCGTTTTCACGAAACGCCGAGAACCCTCAACTCGTTCAAGTGCAGCTCGATTCTCTCGCTTCTGAATCCAGACTCAACTTGCGAATTCGTTCATTTGAACCAGTGAAATGGAGCGGCCCTCGCGTTCTCCCTCGCATCCGCATCGAAGGAGCAATGGAAACGAAGCGAGGTCTCGTTCTTCGAATTGAACCACCTCTGCAATTGCAGGAGATTGAACATGAAGATCTCCTGCAGACTGGACTCACGAGCGATGAAACAGGCGGAGAATCGTGGCGATTTGAGGCTCGAAATCCTAATTCCGAACTCACCGTCAATATCGGACTGCCAGATGCCCCCTTGCATGGCGACATCGTTTGTCTGACAGATGCACGCCCAGATGCTGGTTGGACCGCAGCAGTGGCAACACTTCATATTGATGACGGCTCTCGTTTCGATACAACGATTCAACTTCCTGACGACTGGCGATTGATCTCCGTCTCTTCGTCTGAATCGGAATCACGAATCGCTTCGTGGAATGTGGATGACCATGTTCTGTACGTGACCTGGCAAAATGCACTCTCACGTGGAATCCCCCGACAACTGCGTCTCTTTGCCAGAACGACTCCACATCGAGAGCGAACCCCGTTCCGGATCTCCGTCCCGCAGATCCGTGGGTCGAAAGACATTGGTGTTCAGTATCAATTGGTGCTTCCGAACAACTCTGAACTCCAGTTACTCGAAGGAGATGGCTGGCGACTCAACGAGGGAACTCAACTTCTTCCGGCGTTGATCCAATTGAAAGAAGTGACGGAACGACTTCCGGAATCCACACCTCGTCAACTGGCGACATTGACTTCGAACGGATCAGGAAAACCTTCAAGGGTCCTTGCCAATCTGATACCGCGAGCCGAATCCGCCGCGACACTCTCACTGGTTGATACCGTCACGCAGGATGCAGAGGGACGCCCGACAACGAACGATCCGGCACAACCTACGGTCCCATCGCCCCCACAGGCGATTGCGTCTTTGGATTTGCTGACAATGGCCGGACAAACTCATCAGCAGGAGTGTGTGAATCATGCGGCTCTGACGTTTGACAGACCTGTCAAACTGGATGCCCTGAAACTGCGTCTGCCTCCAGGTTGCCGGCTGTCAGCAATGAAACTGGATGACCGATCAATCACTGTGTTTCGCAGGGACGAAGAGATTTCGATCCCCGCAGAAATCACTACGGCATCCACGATCCGTCTGACCTACGTCACGCCATCTGTCTCGTCGACGTTGAAACAACACAATATCGTACCGCTTCCTGAGACAACGATCCCATTTCAAAGTTTTCGATGGTCTCTGGATCTCCCCGCCGTTCAGCAACTTTCGGGAATCAAACTCCCAGGAATGTATGAACTCGGAAGTCCACCACGAAAAGGACCTCCACGGATGTTTGGCCCCCTGAGCCGACAGGCTTCAGACCTGACATTCAATCCGTTCTCCAGTGAATCATGGACACAACTGCGCGGGGTGCAGGCTCGGGTGCACAAAACTGTGCAATCACGCAGAACATGGACGTTTGTCTCACCAATCGCCGGAGGCACTGCAGAATTCGTCACCTGGAACGTCGCAGTGACTCGCAGTTACTCGTGGGTCGCACTCCTCGGCTGTCTGCTTTTAGGTCTGATTGCCAGACTCTTCCGCATGCTCTGGTTACGCAAAATCGCAATCCTCTGGGTCGCGTTTCTAATCCTGGTTGTCAGTCAATCACCACCGAACGTCGCGCTCATTTTTGGCGGTATGCTTTCCGGAAGTTTGCTGTCACTGGTGATCCCCAGACGATGGATCCAACGGACAGATCTTCTCGCGAGAAAATCGGAGTCCATTCGTGGCCCGGCAACTGTCGCCACGACACTCCTCTTATTGAGTCTCGGACCAGTCCAGAATGTGATGTCTGACATCGATCAACCGACCTCAGAGATCGTCACATCATCGCCTGAACCGACCTCACTGATCCGATCTGTCCGGTACGATCTGGTGAAAGGAACACCGGTTGTTCAGCTTGCTGCCACTTTTGAGATCCTGACCAGACAGACGGAAGAAGAACAATTCCTGCGGTTACCAATGCAGGATATTGTGTTTCCAGCCGAGGCTGAATGTCTCCTCAACGGGACACCACGTCCACTCATTCCCGCGCGTTCCGGCGAATCGATTCTCGTCAGTCTCGGAAAGCCAGGAGAATTCCCGGGAACTCCGATTTCTGGAACCCATTGGTCGCGCCACGAAATTCGTTTCAACTTTTCAATCCGCTCACGAGATACCGGAATCGATGGGCAAACGCTGATGACGCGCGGCGTTGTCCCGCGGGTTCTGGATTCAGAACTCATCATTCCCAAAGAGTTCATCGGGCTTCAATGGCAACGCAACGGCGAAGTCGCTTTCAATGCTGACGGAACCTCACTCGTGGAGTTAGGTTCGATCGGACTGCTGGAATTGATGTCTCCGATTGTGAGCACCCCCAACGTCCCACAAGCTCAGTCACTTCATTCCTATCTCGACGTGTCCGCATTGCGAGTGCGCTGCCAGACACGAATTCAACCACTGCCAACCGGATGGCCGGAACTGCTTCCAATCAAGTTTCCACCGGGCACAACAGTCACCGGGATCACTGGCTCCAATCTGATTGACTGGGTTGATACTTCGACAACTGACAACCCAATGCATATCACCTTGCGTTTGCGTTCAGGCATGCCAGCGAATTCGATTTTACTGACGTATGATTTCCAGGCATCGTCCACAGCTGGAACCGATGTCACCATTCCCCCGCTCTCGTTACTGAGCACTTCGGAGATCCCACATTACATCGGGATCTCCAGCCCCCCACTCACAACGCTGACAATCCCCAATCGTGTCGAAATCACTCCACTCTCGATTGAGGAATGGCAGCAACATTCAGAACTGGGCCGCCTCCGTCCGATGCAGGCGGTGCTGTTGAGTTCCCCTGTCGCGATGAATCTGGAATGGGTTCGCAAGAAGCCGATTCGTACTGCAAACACCGTTGAAACCTTGAAAGTTCGACGCGACTCCCTCGACTATTCCGCAACGGTTTCACTCAGTGTCAGCGATGCCCCAACGTTCCGACATCAGTTCTTGCTCGATCCAATTGTTCAGATTGAGAACATCTCAACCGGACTGATGGGGAATGACGGAAGTGTCCGATTTACCAGAGCAAATAAACTTGTCACGGTCTATCTGGGAGGAGGCCAGCAAGGCGAACGGACGTTCCATATTCGTGGACGCATTCCATTCAACGTCGAAGTCTGGAGCCCAATTCCTCGCATCGAACCAGTCGACACGATCATCGCCGACACACAGTTAACGATCTCAGATGAAACAAACTGGGACGTTGAACTGGAAGGCGATCAGGGACTTCTGCCACTTGCAACACCTGATCGTGACGCCGTTCAGGAGAAGAGCCCCAGAGTCATCGGGGTCTATCGAGGAAATTCGAATGATGCCCCGAAGAGACTGCGACTGATCACTCCAGCGCGCGCGTTTCTCGCCAATATCATTACGTTGGTAAAAACGCCGATGAATCGAGACTGGGATCAGGTTTCGACTGTTCACATGACCTCTCCCGAGGCTCCGCTCCGCAAAATTGTCTTCAAGATTCCGAATGAGATTACTGCGGTCCGCGTCCGCCCCGCTCTTTTCCATCATTCCAGTCAACAAACGGCCGACGGCACACTCCTGACAGTTCGCGTCCCTGACCGTTACTCAGGGGCAGCGACGCTGACTCTGGCCGGGCGTTATACGGCTGAGTACATGAATCGAGTCGCGATGGTGACGAAAGAAAGTCAACCAATCGCGGTCCCGCAGATCGAAGTGGTCTCAGCCGTTTCGGCTTCGCAATACATCCTTGTTGAGTCAGAAGCACTCTTTCAGCCGTTAGGAGCCACTCGGGTTGCCCGGGAATCGCTCCCCAACTGGCTGCCACCGGAGTGGATGCGAGACCTGAGTCGCGGTCAGCTCTCCAGTTTCGAACTTCCTAAATCTGAACTCCGCCTGCAGCGACGCGAGAAAGTCGAGGCCGGTGGCGAACCGGTTGTCCATCTTGCGGAAACGATTCTTTGGCCGCTTCAGGACCAAAGTATTCGCGGGCTGACTCGCTGGTGGATTTCCCCAAATGGTGCCGCTCAAATTCGGGTTCGCCATCCGAATGGAACCGTTGTCGAAAACGTTACGCTCGAAGGAGCGGAAAGCCTGAAATTCAAAAACGGAGCGCGAGAAACACTGATCACGCTGCCGCAAGGACAGGATCTGTCCGGGATCAATATTTACTGGTCCGGAAAGGAAGCCGAAGGGACACTTTCTCTGCTTGACACCTTTGGCCCAGAACCCTTCCAGAATCTTGTCGCATTGATTCATCCTCAAGGCTGGAAGATCAGATCAACTTCTGCATCAACGACGAGTTCAATCGCGGTCTGGATGGCCCGTTGGGACCAGCTGCTCGGACTCTGGAACGAGGCAGGACATACTCAGCCAATGACCACGATCCTGATGGATGAAATCAACAAAACTCAGGAAATGGTCGGGGAGCTTGTCAGTCAAAACAACGCTTCAGCCGAGAACAGAAATCGCTACGCTGAACTCGCCGAAAGATGGAAGGAACTGAATTCCAGAAGTCCGGTCACCCCGCAGGCACTGCCTCAACGCGGCAGCTCCGCTGGTGTTGTTTTAACTCAATTGATTGCTCAGCCAGAAGCAGCCGTTCAGGTCGACTGGATTTTGCCTGATCACTCAAACTGGACCGCCCGATTTTCGTCCCCGAACTCCGGCATTCAGTGGCCATCTCTCGTGGTAGCGATCCTCGTTCTTTCCGGACTTGCATGGGTTCTAGTCAGGTTCTCACGCCAATTCGCCATCTTCCGTGAGTTCGCTTCATCACACACTCAGTGGTCGTTCACAGTGTTGGGTCTGATCTGGTGGCAATTGCTCTCGCCGAGCGTGGTCGGCTTGCTGATCATCATCGTCACCTGTACGATTGCCTGGGGAAGACGGCTCGCGAAGAAAATTTACGAGGACAGCGAGCTCGCCCCGTCGACCGCTTCACCGAATTCGACCGTCGATTAATTCGCCGCCTCAGATTCCCGGATCAGGTCGACTCCAGAACCGGAATATTTAGCAGAGTCGCCCTATCCGCCGGTTCGTTTCAGTGGAAAAAGCGGCCGAAAAAGACGGCATTTGGGGGAATTCTGAATCCTTGGGCGTTCCCTCCCCCGGTCTTGAGCGACAGCCGGGAAAATTTCTTTTAGAATATTCGCTTTGTGAGTCGAGACTCGACGTCGAGAGCAGATTTTCGCTGTGTTTCAAACAAACCTGTCCCAGGCCGCAAACCGCGTTCCATCATTCAAAACGCGATTACAAGGCCAGAGACCGGATGGAACAGAGCCTGAAAGTGCCAGCTTCGTATGATGTCGCAGCCTGACACACAAGAGTCAATCTGATTGTGAAAACTGATCGTGAAGATTGAGTGCTCATCCACGGCGTCTTTGCCATTCCAGGCAAGTCGCCTGAACCGTGATCACCAAACAAAAGATACGAAACCGCTTTAGCGTTTTCTCAACCAGCCCCGGTGCATTGCATCGAAAGCCGCAGCCAGATTCAATTCTGGTCTGACCTTCACACGGTGTGGATGAGGAAATTGCTTCAGGACGTTCATAAGGGATATTGAAGTCAATGGCCAAGGATTTTCTGAAGGGAACGAAAGATCACTATGACGTTGTCGTCATCGGGTCAGGCTTGGCTGGATTGACCGGAGCCAATGTGCTCGCAAAACAAGGACACTCTGTCCTGCTGCTGGAGCACCATTATCAGTTGGGGGGAATGGCCACCTGGTTCAAGCGTAAAGGGGGGCACATTTTCGACATCTCCCTGCACGGCTTCCCCGTCGGAATGATCAAGAGCTGCCGCAAGTACTGGACCCCGGAGATTGCCGAAAGCATCATCCCGTTGACCGGCGTGCGGTTTGAGAACCCGCAGTTCTCGCTGAAGACTTCGTTCACACGAGAAGACTTCACCAACATCATCACCCAGAAGTTTCAGGTTCCGCATGAGACTGTCGATCAGTTCTTTGCAACTGCTCGCAACATGAACTTCTATGATGATCAGTCGCTGACAACTCGAGAGCTGTTTGAACGGTTCTTCCCGGGACGCAGCGATATCGTTCGACTGCTGATGGAGCCGATCACCTATGCAAACGGGTCGACCCTCGAAGATCCTGCCATCACTTACGGCATCGTTTTCAGCAACTTCATGAGCAAAGGGGTCTACACCTTTCAGGGAGGAACCGACGCTCTTGTATTGAAGATGCGAGATGAACTGATTCGCAACGGCGTCGACCTGCGAATCCGGACTCTCGTCGACAAGATTGAAGTCGATGAAGAACGCAAAGTGAAAGCCGTACACGTTGGTGGAAAACGAATCACCTGCAGCGCGGTGCTTTCGAATTCGAACGTCAAATCGACAATCCTGAATCTCGTCGGTGAAGAGCATTTCGATAAAAGCTATGTCGAAGAAGCCAAAGCCGTGCGGCTCAACAATTCAAGCTGTCAGGTTTACCTCGGCTTGAAACCGGGCGAAGGGTTCGACAACTGCGGTGACCTGCTGTTCCATTCGGAACACGAAGGCTTCGATATCGATGCCATGCTTTCGAAGGACGTGAGCAGCCGGACGTTCTCGTTTTACTATCCGGAAACACGCCCAGGTTCCGACCGCTGGCTCGTCGTTTCCTCGACAAATGCGAACTACAAAGACTGGGCCGACCTTCCGGAAGAAGAGTACGAAGCAGAGAAAAAGCGATTGTGCGAATCCACGATCACCTGCCTCGAAAAATACGTCCCGGACATTCGGTCGAAACTCGACTGGGTGGAAGCATCCACTCCACGAACATTCCAGTTCTATACTCGACACTTGCAGGGAGCCAGCTTCGGAACCAAGTTCGAAGGACTCAAGGTCTCACAAACGCTTCCTGAACAGATCTCCGGTCTGTACCACGCAGGATCGGTTGGGATCATCATGTCCGGGTGGCTGGGTGCTGTAAACTACGGCGTAATCGTGTCCAATGAGATTGATAAGGCACTGACTGCGGCATCTGCACGGGTGTGACCAGTAATATCGATTGCTGGAGATCTGCCTGCAAACGATAAGCACCCGTTATATTTGCGACACCGACAGAAGAATCACGACGTTCGATGTCGCTAATAACGGTCACCGCAGAATTGAATCAGGACGAATTGAAATCTTACGCAATCTCGCGTTGCGTCGTATCACTTCGTTCGCCATCATAAATTACTGATTCGGGGGCTCTCACACAGCGCAACTCCAGAACAGATCAGTGACCGGAACAATCAGTCACATTGTTTCGATCACAGTCCAGGTAGAATTTCGTCAGAGCGCTCGTTCGTAAGTCTCACAGATTTCGAAACAGGCCATTGTCAGAAACACATTCAGGCGGACCAGAGAATCATGGGGCGATCAGGACCATATCACTGGGGCGCGGTGAGCATCACCGGGAACTTCCGCGAGAATAACGAAGACCGTTTTCTCATCGATCCGACAGGGCGTTTCTTCCTCGTCGCAGACGGCATGGGTGGACAATGCGCTGGCGAAAAAGCCAGTGCAATGGCCGTTGAACTCATCTCCAGTCGACTCACGTCCTTAATCGATTTTCAGCGATCCAATTCCGGGACGGTAGTCGACGGAATTGATAAATCTGTCAGTCATGCGAACGCCGAGATCATTGCAATCGGTGAGTTGGAGCCTTCCTGCAAAAACATGGGGACCACCATCACTTTTATCGTGGTGGTCAATAACGAATTTTACGTCGGCGGAATTGGTGACAGCCGGACTTACCTGCTACGCAATAACCAGCTGCAACAACTGACAGAAGATCATTCGTTGACTCAGGCGCTCGTCAAAGCAGGAACGATCAGCGCAGAAGACGCCAAGACTCACCGTTACCGCAACGTTCTCTACCGCTATCTGGGAACGAAAGAAGGCGGAACCGGGACAGATCCGGTTCGCATTTCTCCGCAACCCGGTGATCGCTTCCTGCTCTGCTCTGACGGTCTTTCAGACGGGAATACGCTCGACTCCATTCAAAGAATCCTGACAGAGAACGACGATCCTCAAACCGCAACCGAACAGCTTGTGGAAGCGGCTCAAAAAGGTGGATCGAAAGACAACATTACCGGTGTCGTCGTTTACGTCACGTGATCAGGAAATCACATTCTGGGAATGTCTCAAACTGAGACATCATCGCTGACTGGGAACTTTTCTTTATACGACAGCAGTGAGAGTAAGATGTCGGACAAGATTCATCTCTCGGAAGAAGAGTGGAAGAAGCGGCTCAATCCGGCCCAGTACTATGTACTGCGTCAAAAGGGAACCGAGCCACCGTTCCAGAACGAGTTCGATGAGCACTTCGAACCGGGAACCTATACGTGTGCTGCCTGCGGAACTGAACTGTTCGACTCTGACACCAAGTTCAATTCCGGTTGTGGATGGCCTGCCTTCTATCTCGCAAAAGCAGAAGACCGAATCACTCGGGTCGTCGACACAAGTCACGGGCGGATTCGCACTGAAGTTCTCTGTTCAAAGTGTGACTCACATCTTGGTCACGTCTTTGAGGATGCCCCGCAAACCCCGACGGGAGAGCGGTACTGTATCAATTCTGTCGCAATTCTCTTTCATCCCAAAGAGCAATAAAACAGAGTTCCGGATCAGGCTCAAATCAATAAAAAAGAGTTCAGGTGCTTCCCAGCGGCCTGAACTCTTTTGGTTTCACAAACTCAGAAACTGAGAACTACTTGCCCCCAGATTTGGCAACTTTTCGAAGGATCTCTGCCCCTCGCAGCAATGTCTCATCCGGAGCCGCATAGGAGATCCGGAAGTGCGTATCTTCAGCACTAAACACATTCCCGGGGATAATCAGAAGTTCGTTTTCGATTGCCTTCTTCACGAATTCAGTCCCTGTTCCCCACGGCGCTTTCGGGAAGAGATAGAAGGCCCCTTCCGCCCCTGAGATTTCGAAGTCGTCTTTCAGGGCATCTACCATCAAGTCACGTTTGCGACGATAATCCGCGACGCGATCCTGAATGTCATAGTCCCATGCGGCACAAGCTGCCCACTGCACTGGATGTGGTGCGCAGACAAATGTGAACTGTTGTAACTTGATCATCTGCTGGATCACCGACTTGGGCCCGTGCGCCCAGCCGATTCGCCACCCGGTCATCGAGTGTGACTTACTGAAGCCGTCAATCACGATTGTCTGATCGTTGTATTTCGCTGGACTGACGAATTCGCTGTCGTAGCAAAACACACGATAGATCTCGTCACTCAACAGAGCGATGTCGTGTTCTTTTGCCAGTTCAGCAAGCCCACGAACTTCTTCTTCACTCGCAACATGGCCTGTCGGGTTACATGGTGAGTTCAGAATGATCAGCTTCGTTTTGCTGTTGATTGCATCCCGGACCTGATCCAATGGAATCTTGAAGTCCGGATAAGTTGGAATCGCACGAATCACCCCTCCGGCCAATGTCGTGAGATGCTTATACATCACGAACCATGGGTCAAAGACGATGACTTCGTCCCCTGGATTGAGGAGCGCTGACAAGACCAGCATCAGGCCACCGCTAGTCCCACTGGTGACAAAGACTTCTCGGTCTGAGTGCCCATACTTTTGATTCACGTCGTTCTGAATCAATTCGAGAAGTGGCTTGATCCCCTGTGTCTGACTGTACGCATTCTTGCCGCTATCCACCGCTGCGTGCATCGCAGCTTTGATCGCATCCGGAGTGTCGAAGTGCGGCTGGCCAATACTCAAATTGACCGGGTTCTTCATATTTGCGGCGAGGTCAAAGACCTTACGGATCCCTGAGGCATCAATCTTATGCATCCGGTCCGCAATCCAGCGTTCACTCATCTCTGTCTCGAATCTATTTCAACGGGATTTATTTCGACGAAAACCGCCTGACAATGAAAATCCATGCCCAGCAACAACAGTCACTCAGTCAGAGTCCACGTTCAGCGTTGGCTCATATTGAAGACGCCGCTGATCGGAAAATTGCTGCCCGGTGAACCATTGTAATGCCCATTCAAACACCAGTCCCAGTGAAATGCCAAAGCCTGCATCACTTGATTGGCGAAGCCCCTCGTTTGGCCCGGTTCAGTCTGTTTGTTGCCCTGCGTCACCACACATTAACTCAACGACCACCGCAATTAAACAAAACGCTCACAACCCTGAACACCCCTGCATTATTCCCGCTGATTCGACACGAACTCATTGCCGTCACCACAAGAGCCACATCGCCACAAGCCACCACCATAAAACCACTTACCGCAAACCAACCATTCTACACCTCACGTAGAACAAACAATTACTGTAATCGGCACAATCAGTGCAACACTCACATTCACGCCATCTCACGGGGTCAACCTGAATTGACTTTCGATCCAGTGATCGCCTGTGAATGTTATCTCCCGTCGCTTTGATGATTCGTTCTGAGTTCAAAACTCAGAGCGTGCCATGTTCTATTTCAGACACTGAACATGATGTCGAGATTGCGCCGAACGGTTTGTTTCAATCATTTGACGCACACCCATCGGTAATTTGCCTGGCACCGCGTCTGTGCCGCACCGGTGAAATTCTGCATCACTCCGGAAGTCGTTGTGCCCGTTGCCTTTTCTCACCTTGGCAACATCCACCGAGGCACAGGATCAACACCAACGTTCCATTTTTGGCACACCCCCTGCTTTATGTCTCCTGCATCAAGTGTCGGATTCAGAGCAATCTGAGACCGAGTTGATGCCCACAAGCTGGTACGGGTGTGGGTAGCCAACATGTCGGGTTCGCAGACTGATTTCTGTGATCTCGTCAGTGCGTCATGAATCAGCGTGATGTGCAACTGCTTTTCGTTGGGTGGATCAGACCTGACTGAATGGCCAGTACCAAAACAAAAACCATCACAAAGATTTCGGGAATTTACACAATGATTCGTCAACTCCTCGCAGATGAAGCTGGTTTCATCGTTTCAGCTGAACTCGTTCTCGTTGCAACAATCCTCGTTCTGGGCCTGATCGTCGGTCTGAGCCAGATCCAGTACGCAGTTGTTGAAGAACTGAACGACGTTGCTCACGCTATCGGTTCTTTGAACCAGAGCTACGCTTTCACAGGCTTCAGCGCTCGTAAGTCAAACGGTTCTTTGAAGAGCTTCACCCGCGGTTCAGCTTTCCACGATTCACCAGATCAGTGCGATGCTAACTGTGCTGCTATCGCTTGCGATGCTCCAGTTGCTGAGTGCAACTAATTTGAAGAGGTTCTTCCTCTGCTGAAAAACAGAAGCCTGCAGGTCTACATCAGACTTGCAGGCTTTTTTCGTTGCGAGAGGTTCAAGGTGCGAACTTACTTGCCGCTCGGGATCTGGATTACTGCTCGCTTCCGTTAGTCGCGGCTGGCTGAGCCTGCTGCAAAAACTCTGGACTGAGCGACGCTGGCTGAGTGAGCAATTCCTTCCGGACCGCGGCTGGGCTTGGTTGAAGCGAACCAATGACGCTCGCCAGAGCAAGACGAACCTGAGGATCAGTCTCGCGATTCAATGCTGCCGGAATTGTCTTGGTAACCATCGGAGTGAGCAACAGCCCATACCGTTGAATATGAAACGCCAACTGAGACGCAGCGAGTCGGCGATTCTCAACCGCAGTCGTCGCGGAAACGGCAACGTTCAGCAATTCATTCTGAACGCTTACACGTCCAATTGCTCCCAATGCGACAATCGCGTCTGCTCCAATTTCAGGATCATAGATCGACTTCACCAGCGCCGTCTCTGCAGGAAGCAGATCAAAAACGCCCGGAACATCTCGAACCGCGGTTCGACGCAACCACGCAGCTGCTGTCAGCATCTGTTGCTTCCGCTGCTCTTGAGTAAAAGCTGGCGGATTCAGATTCACAAGAAATGGAGCCAATTCCCTGCTCAGGTCCATCGAAGAATTTCCTTCTTCAATGAAGACCACCTTCTGAAACTGAGATGCGAAATCATTAAAACGGTCGCGAATTGAACGAGGCCCATAGATCACAACAGGGATGTCGGCTGTGCGTGAATCGGCTCGCAAATTCGCAATGGTCTGCGTCAACTCCCAACGAATCACATTAGGGTGCAACACGGCAAGTGCAATGTCTCCGCGTTCCGATGCGACCTGAAACCCTTCTCGTCCCGTTGAGACCAGTGAGGCAGTAAATCCAAGTTCCGAAAACAGGCTTGCTGTCTGTTGAGCGCGAGATGTATTGGGGTCCATCACAACGCTGGCGGTCCGGGATTCGGCGTTGATCGCTCGCGCCAGAATTTCAATGACTCGCTGACTTCCACTAAACGGTCGAGTCGGCTCCCAGTGCATAATGGTTGTTGCGGCAGCAAACTGAACTCTCTGGTCTGATGAATCCAGAGCTTCGATCACCGCACTGCGACCGTTCCTTCGCTCCAGAAGTGATGGCGACCCATTGAGCGCGAGTGCTTCCAGACTTCCAACCGCAGCAGCGCTGAGCTTCTGATCCAAGGCGTATCCAAGAACACGCTGGCAAACATCCGGGCCACATCGTACGGCAAGATCCAAGGCCTCGCCTTTCCCGATTGGAAGTGGCGAATTCCATTGGTTTGCCTCAACAGCGCGAATCAACAGTGCAGCAAGTTGCACAACGGGTGCCTGCTCGGATTCCGGAGCCAGACTCGCAGCTTCCCGTGCAAGCCGCTCTGCAAAGAACAGAGACGCCTTTTCACGAGGAACGCGAAATTCGACAACGGTTCCAGCTTGTTCACTCCAGTTCCAGACTGGAATTTGTGCCTGATCTTCATAGATTGACGGCCAGACGTACGTCCCGGTCAGATGCTCATTCGCAATCTGCAACAATCGAGCTGGAGCACCATCCAAGGCGATCCGTTCAACCTTCTTCACGTCCTGGTATTTGATTCGGGCAAGAGCATCCCGAGCAGACGCCTGAACACTGGGATTCTGTCCTTCAGCGAATGCTGGATACCAGAGCCAGACAGCATCCGATTCAGATCCGACTCGTCCGAGCACTTCCAGAGCGACGGTACGGACCTCCTGATTTGGAGAGTTCAGAGCCCCGATCAATGGGGCAACCGCGTCTGTGCCAAGCCGTGTCAGAGTCACCGACAACGTGTCCCGACCAACAAGAGAATCCCCAACAAGGCTCTTCAAGATCGGCGGAACGGCGTAAGAACCAAGATGCTGCAGTTCGCTCAGGGCCTCTGATCGCTCTCTGGAACTTCCGTTCAACTTCTTGATCAGACCTTCTGCGTAGCCGGGTTCTTCCACCTGACGTTTCACTGCATCCTGAATAAGATTCAACAGTTGAGTTGCAGGCGGATTGAGTTCTTCCAGTCGGCTCAGCTCAAGAAAGGTTCCTGTTCCATGTGCTGATCGCAATGCCATCAAATCTGAATCACTCGGGGAAAGTTCGAGTGTCTGCTGCAGGTAATATTTCGCAAGATCCAACCGAACCAACTTCACCATCAGCAGCGCTGCGTCGAAGTTTTCCGGAATGGTCTTCGGTTTCACCACCAGCGGATCGTCTACTGGACGTCCTGATTCCGGTGCTTCTGGCTGAGCATAAACCTGTGTCGAAAGGAACATTGCGCAGACAGCAGCCCACATCGGGACTCGACTCAAAAGACTCCGCCGCATGTTCTTGACTCCCCTGGCCATCTCGCTGCCCGGTCTCTTTTGACGTTCCCCGCACTGGCGTTACGTCATTCAGACACCTCTTATGGCATGTTCCCGCAACAGAGCCCCTGACTTCAGGAAACCATCTCAGAACGAGACAGCTGCTCTGCAATCGATTTTAAGTTCGCGATCTGCTGCTCCCAAGAAGATTCTGCCTGATGACTCTGAATTCAGAATCTGCGTCGTTCGTCCAATCTCGCCACATTGACTTGGCGATTCAGACAGGGCGCACAATCTCCGCAGGGAGTGCATTCGAACTATCGAAACAATCACAGGTGGGACTTGAACTTGCTCAGTGGCAGAATTCGCAGCAAATCGGTCTTTCGGACAGTAATCGTTAAAGACCGGTCGACCAGTCCGTTCACAGGAAGGTCCACCGGTCTAGTTTAACGATTAAGCCGATTCGAGATGGCGACAGCCAGACGGGAGAGACGAGAGAATCTCTGCCGGATATTCGAGTCAATCCGGGGACAGGTTACAGCTTGTAACACATCAGTTTGTCTTGTTCGCGAAGGTAAAGCTTTCCTCCGGCAACAACGGGATGTGCCCAGCTTTCGCGCTCCTGAAACACCGGTTCAAATGAACCTTGAGGAACGTATTCACTCTCAGTCGCTTTAATCAATGCGAGTGTTCCGTCCTGATAGCGGAAGATCAATTGATCATTCACCTGAGTAATTGCGGCAGACCCTTCTCCGACAGGGCGAACGCGACCTCCCCAACGGATCTTCCCAGTTGGAAGATGAATACAAATCGGAATTCCTTTGCCGTGCTGGTGACCTGCATAGACATAGTCGCCATCCAGAATCATCCCCCCGTGATGGTTCTGAAACGTCTTCGCATCCAGGAAGTAGACCTCGGTGGCTTTCACTTCGTCCTTTTTGGCCTTCGTAATTTTCAACAGGCAGGCGCCCGTTTGATACCCCGTTGATGCAAAGACGAAGTCACCTTTGCAGATTGGTGTTGGAATATTCGCGACGGCATTGGCAACCTTGTCGTATCCCCACAGCAATTTCCCGTCTTCCGCACGGACTCCGATCAATCCATGTCCAATGAGCTGGACATACTGACGAACCCCTCCGGCTTCAGAGATCACGATCGAAGAGTACCCTGCCCCCTTCTTCCCACGATCCCCTTGATACGGAACCGCTGTGCGCCAGATTTCTTTTCCGGTCACCTTGTCGAGAGCGACCATAGCGGCATCGTTTCCGCCGGGCGTACAAAGAACTTTGTCACCGTCGACCAATGGAGACTCGGAGAATCCCCAGCCTGACATCAATTCTCCGCCAAAGTCGTCCTGAAACTTACGTGACCACAGCAGTTCGCCATTGTCCACTTTCAGGCAACTGATGCCCCCATCGGAACTGACAACATACAAGCGGTCGCCATCAATGGTCGGAGTACAGCGAGACCCCTCGTAGTCATGTCGCGGCTTTCCTGATGTCACGAGAGTCCGCCACGCCGGCTTGTTGGTCGCAAGGTTAATACAAACGACAGCCTGACCTTCTGGGAAGTTTCCCGTCGTGAACAGATGGTTATTCACAATGGAAACACTCGCGTAGCCATTGCCCATCCCTTCGATGGTCCAGAGATGGCTGGGAGGACTCTTTTCCCAATCGAGTTTCAGACCGGGTTCGACCGCTTTGCCATCCCGATTCTCTCCGCGCCATTGTGGCCAGTTGTCGGCAGCATGCCCAATCGATGAAAAGCTGCTCATCAGGGCAACGTAACAGAGTAATCCACGCACGGAACTCTCCTCAAATCGTGTCAGGTGCCAGTTACGAAAATGTCTGGATGGTTCGATACCCCGATAATCTGCCAGCATTCAGCGTTTTCAGAGTGCCGTAAAGATAGCCATCGTGTCAAGGTCCGCAGTCAAACTGCTTTGTATTTTCAACGACCGATTGGACTCCCCGTGGCCCCACCTTACCGTTCGATCTGACAGTCTGATGCACATCAGCATCAGATTTTCGCCATAAGCGGATAGCATCCAACAGAACTGCTTCCTACCCTCCCCCCAATTGAATTCTCTCTCCTCCTCGTCCCGCCTGAGTTCAATCTGCTATGCCTCGACTGACAGAAACAGAACAGCAGACACTGTCCAATTTGGAAAACCAGGCCTCTTCGGAAGATCAGATCTCTCCTCAGCCCGGTCAGGTGATTCCGCGAGTCGTTGCCAATCAGATGCTGTTTCAGGCGGGGAATTCATTAACGACGGGTAGCTTCTTCAATTACTTCGTATCCAGCTTTCAGCCATCCGCATTCTGGCTCGCGGTCCTGATGATTCTCCCGGAAACATGTCAGTCGATGAGTGCGCTCGTTGCCAGATTCTATTCCTGGGTGGGACATAAGAAGAAAGTCTGGCTGGCCGGGCTGATCATTGGTCGCCTGGCATCGATGATGATCCCGATGGCGTTGCTCTTTCCGGCAACGCAAGGGCAACAGACAACAGCTCTGACCTACATTTTGTGCTGCACCGTCGTCTGGTATCTCGCACAAGGCATTTCTTACGTCAGTTATTACTCGTGGCTTAGCGATCTTGCTCCTCGATCCCGGTGGGGACAGCTTTTCTCACGACGTCAGATTGCCAGTCTGCTTGTCGGAGTTTTTATGCCACTCGGGACGCTGGCACTCCGCAATCAATTTTTAAAAACACTGCCAGATGAAGCAGAACGCTGGAGTTACGCGGTCATCTTTGTGTTGGGAGGACTGTTTGTCCTTGCTTCCGCTGGTCCGTTACTCCCACTTCCTGAAGTTCCAGCAACCGCAGCACAACGCAAACCGGTACGCTGGTTTGCCGCTCTCACCGGCAATCGATCTTTTGGCTATCTGCTCGCCTCTCGCTGGACCGCTGCATTCTTTCAGGGACTGACTCAGGCAGTCTTGTTCAAGTATGCCTACGACATTTTGAAGATCCCCCTGCAGACGTATTTAATCCTCATCAGCCTGATGCTTTTACTTCAAATTCCTGTTAGCTGGTGGGCTGGCAAGCTCAGCGATTCCAATCGAGATCGGAGAGGCATGTTTCTGGGGTTGCTCCTTGTCAGTCTGTCGATGCCCTGCTGGTTGGCCTCCAGTGCAGAGAACTGGTGGTGGCTGATTGTGGCGTATTCGCTGTGGAGCGCGTTTGCTCTCGTCAATGTCTGTGGCGCAAACATGTGTCTCAAACTTGCTCCCCGTGGAAACAACCTCGGGCACTTCGCGCTCTATGAGCAAATCTCTGGACTCATTGCCGGTATGGCAGGGCTCCTTGGTGGCTGGGGGCTTGATCGGCTGCTCGTCTACTTCACTGCAACTGGTACCCCCAAAGCCTCTGCATTTCTCACACTGATGATGATCTCGATGTGTGGAAGAATTCTCGCGCCGTTCTGGCTACTCGGAGTTCGATCATCCGAGTTGAACACGATGAACACAGATCAACGGCAGGGTCTCTAAAACAAAATCCGCACGGCAGTATTCCTGAAGAGAACACTGCCGTGCGGACAACTCAACATTTGAACCAACCTTAGAAAATCAGTCCTCTGGCTTCGATCGGCAGCGTCGCCAGTTCCCCATTTTTCTCCTGCAACCAAAGTCGATCGTGGAGGTTCACCACCGGGCAAACATGGTTCGGAATGACAGTCACGCGTTCGCCAATTCTCGGACGGCGTTCAGAATGAGTGAGATCCAGCTCACCATGTTCTTCGCTCAGACGAACAATCTTCGCGCCAGGGTATTCTAGAACAGCACCGTGACCAGACTCCGGTAACCGGACGTTACGATCAGACGTCAGAGTTTTCGATCCTGCATCGATCACTGCCTTACCGGAAACCGCAGTACTCACGATCGTACAGATGACACCAAGAGCAAGATCCTGCTCTGTGCAGAAATTCGCACGCAGCGTATTCATGTCATTGAAGATGTGCGTTCCTGATCGGGTCTCAGTTCCGTTTGTCACGAGATGGGACTGATAAGTCGTCGGGGTCGAACCGCCTGACACAATCGGAGCTTCAAACCCATGTGATCTCCACAGTTCAAGTGTCCGCCCCAAAATGGCATCAATTTCAGCAAGCTGCTGACCTTGTTGATCTGCCGGTGCCCAGACTTGCCCGGGATAAAAGAAGAGACCGTCCAGACGCAATGCAGGCTCGTTCTGCTTAACAAACTTGGCCAACTCTAAAGTGATCTCCGAAGTCGGTACGCCAGTGCGTCCCATCCCGACATCCTGATCAACGAGAATGCCGATCGTTGTTCCAGCCTGACGAGCCGCCGAGGCCAAAGCTTCGAGGCCTTCACGGCTATCCACTGCAACACGCAGCGTCAGGTCACCAGCCAGCTTCGCCAGACGCTTGGTTCGGGCCGGATCGATCGCAGGATATGCCACCAGCAGATCATGAGTGGCCTTCGCCATCACTTCCGCTTCTCCCACCTTCGCCACAGTCAGGCCTGAGCAGCCCTGAGCCATCTGCATCTGCCCAAAACGCAGCGATTTATGTGTTTTTGTATGAGGGCGAACATTGATGTTGTGCTGGCGAGCATAGTCGACCAGACGCTGGTTATTCCGTTCAGCAGTGGCGAAATCGATGACAATCGCAGGTGTTGCAGGGACCGCCTCGATCGCAGGTGCAAATGTAGAAACCATTCCGCCAGACCTTCTCAATGTTGTCAGTGGTGAACTTTGCAAACGTTGGTGGGGCTCGACCTTCAGAGCGAACGGAGGGATGCAACACCAGCATGTGTATCGAGTAACGAGACTAACAGGCTGGCTGAAATCGTCAAAGGACCAGGCAGGAGTCTCGCAGAGGGGAAACTCCTCAGAATTCACCACCTGCACAAGATGGTGAATTGCGGCGAGTTAGAAAGGAACGCACTCAAAAGCATAAATAACAAATCGCATCAAATTCAATTGCTGCGTCCTAATCAGCGATGCATAATACACATCAGTTCATTTCGATCTATTTGAATACCTCGTTCCATTTGCACACGTTTTCTGCTTGCAACACACCATCACAGTCAACGGGGCATTTCATTTTCAGCAGGCATCTCCGAACCGCATAAGAGACTTTTCTAGCGAATATTCATCTTCAACATTCAGTCATGGGCCCACACCACTATGGATCAAACCTCAAAATCCGTGTCTAGAGTTGGACCACTCTCTCGCAAAACACTTCCCGCCACCAAAGGATTTCGCCCCCTTCCCGGATTTACACTCATTGAGCTGCTGGTAGTCATTGCCATTATTGCGATTCTCATTGCCCTGTTATTGCCAGCCGTCCAACAGGCTCGCGAGGCGGCACGTCGAACTGAGTGTCGAAATAAGCTGAAGCAATTCGGGCTGGCACTCCACAACTACCTGGATATCTACGGCCGCTTTCCGCCTGGGAACATCGGCACCGACGCGGCCGCAAATACTGGAAACTTCTGGATCAGCTTACTTCCATTGCTCGACCAATCTGCAGTATTTGCAGGGTGGCAGGCGATTCCCAATTCGCAAACGATCGCTGCAAACCAGAATATTTTGAGACAGCTGTCACCGCAGTCTTTTTTCTGTCCATCGAGCCCACTCCCGACTCGCACTTTACCAACGGCACAGGTGCGTGAGGCTCCACTTCCAACATTCGTAGGAATCAGTGGAACAGCTGATGCCGGATCAGGATTCGTGACTGGAAACCGGGGGACGATGAACTCCAACGGGGTCTTACCAGTGAACAAGGCAGTGCGAATCGCGGAAATCACAGATGGAACAAGCAACACGTTGATGATCGGCGAACAGTCTGACTTCGCAAAAGATTCAACCGGAAAGCAAATTGATTTCCGGTCATCAACACCATTCAGTCTTGGCGCAAGCTCGAATTTAACAGGAGTTCCCGGAATCAGTGGGTGCTGCACAGGCGAACGGCACACCTACCAGATCACAACGATCCGCTACAAACTCAACGACAAGACTTACAGTTCCAACCGACCTGACGGAAAAGGGAACACCAGTCCCGACACGTTGGGCGGCGAAACGAACAAACCGCTGCGGTCAATTCACTCTGGAGGCGTCGGTGTCCTGCTTGCAGATGGATCCGTCAGATTCATGAGTGACAGCATTCACCATGAGACGTTTCTCGCTCTCTGCAAACGAAACTCCGGAGTTGCCGTCGGCGAATGGTAAACCGAGCTACGAAACCGGCTCATCTCAATCTCAAGTAGAGCGAGCAGTTTTCAACCATTGAAATCCGCTCACAATCTGAGTTAGAGGCAGACTCAATCACGACGCCTTTGCTTCAATACATTTCTACGACACATCTTCAGGGCTGCTTTCTGATGACAACCATCTTGAATCTCACACGGTCATTCCTGCTTGTTTCGGTATTACTTGCTCCTGGCTGCGGCAAATCGGGAACACAAACCGAGTCAAAAGATAACGCGGCACCGGTCATTGACCCGGAGAATTCGAAAGACGGAATCGAGCGAACCAAGCATTTTTCCACATGATTCGACATTCCGAATCAGCACCGTAGCCATTGCTACACTGACGTGCAAATTGCAGTTGAAGTTGTCATAATCGGGCTCGGATCAGCCTGGCATGTCCGGTTCTGATCTGGCTCGATCACAACTTCAACTGCGCACGACTGGAAGATGCAATGGAAACCGGGAGCAGAGATTCACGTCAGAATGTGATCGTCGCGGCAGGAGTACTTATTCTCTGCGTCATCGGCTGGTTTGCCTTTCAATGGTGGACGCGTCCGATTGCTGTCGAGTTCGACAATCTCAAATACATTCAATTGTTGACAACGGCTGTTTCCAATCGCAGTCCAGAGATGATCGAAAAGGTCAATCTTGCCATCGATGAACGCTCTAAAGAGGGCAAGATGTCACAGCCGGAGCGACAGCATTTTCAGAACATTATCCAGCAGGCTCGAAACGATGAATGGGAAGCTGCCCATCGCGCTTCATTCGCCTTTGCAGAGGCCCAGCTGAACCGCAGACGAAGCCAGGCGCCAACGGACAACCATGAACACAGTCATGATCATTCACATGATCACGACCACAAGAAGCACAGCGACAAAAAGTAAAAGCGGTCGATCGCTGATTAAGAATTGTGACCTGAAAACATTGGAACTGGCTTTTCCGCGATCAGCTCTAAACCTGAAAATATGAGCGATACCATTCAACAAAGCGCGCGACACCAGTTTCCACACTTGTGCTGGGCTTGAACCCGACAGCAGCGATGAGAGTATCGACGTCAGCATAGGTCTCCGGAACATCACCCGGCTGCATTCCGAGGAAGTTCTTTCTGGCAGTGACTCCCAGTTCCTTCTCCAAGGTTTCAATCAGGTACATCAACTCCACTGGCTGATGATTCCCGATATTATAGAGCTGGTAAGGGGCGGAACTGCTTCCTGGATCAGGGTTCGCAGGAGACCAATTCAGGTTGGGTTCCGCAACATGATCCATCGTCCGCACAACACCAGTCACAATGTCGTCGATGTAGGTCATGTCACGCTTCATCTTGCCATGATTGAAGACGTTGATCGGCTCCCCAGCGAGGATGGCTTTGGCGAACATGAACATCGCCATATCTGGTCGCCCCCAGGGGCCGTAGACCGTGAAGAAACGCAGCCCTGATGTCGGCAGCCGGAAAAGATGGCTATAGGTATGAGCCATCAACTCATTCGCCTTCTTACTTGCGGCATACAGACTGAGCGGATGATCAACATTGTCATGAACCGAAAACGGCAGCGTCGTATTCGCCCCATAAACGGAACTGCTGCTCGCATAGACGAGATGCTGAACGTCGTTCGCCCGGCATCCTTCGAGAATGTTCACAAAGCCGACAAGATTGGAGTCGACATACGTGTGCGGGTGCGTCATCGAATGGCGGACACCAGCCTGTGCTGCAAGGTGAACGACCCGATCAAATTTTTCTGACTCAAAGAGCTGCCGCAAATCTTCACGATTGGCCAGCTCCTTCTTCTCAAACTGGAACCGAGTTGACTCTTGCAGTTGCTTCAAGCGGTCCTGTTTCAGCGCGACACTGTAATAATCATTGAGATTATCGAGACCAATGACGGTGTCGCCGCGGGTCAGCAACGCTTTCGTCACATGGAAGCCAATAAATCCGGCGGCTCCGGTCACAAGTATCTTCATGATGGCATCGGCCTCAAGGACGCTGGATGATTCTCAACCTGCAGGCGCAGTGTAACGGAACCGGTTGCAGACGCACGCCCACCCACTTTTCAGCTGAAATGTCCCCCTGTAATGCCCCTTTGCGACACGGGAGGAAAATTTGCGAGATCCCATCATCAGGGCGTCGCATTCGTCCGGTCAGAACAGAAAAGAGACCAATTTCAACAATTCTTGAAAGGTGAAACCCGAAAACTACGCCGTTTGATCGCGTCAAATGGAATACCGCTTCCGCTGGTGACATTCTAACATTGAGACAGAAGCATATCACTCACGTCGAAATTCTGTTCGTCTGTTGCGTGTGAAATCGACCTCGCCAAGATCAGACTAATCATTCGACATACGAGAGAAAACAGGAGAACGTCTGATGTATCCGGTGTTGATTCAAGGTCAATGGCGACCGTCGCAAGGCAAACAAACGTTTCAGGCAGTCAACCCGGCAACGCGTCAGCCCATTGATGGCGACTACCCCATCAGTATCTGGGACGAAATCGAGACCGCACTGCAAGCGGCCAATCGCGCGTTTGAAGAAGTCAAAAACTGGCCGGGCAGCCGGTTTGCCGAGTTTCTTGAAGCCTACGCGAACAAGATCGAAAGCCGTGCCGCCGAACTTGCCGCAGCCGCTCACGAAGAAACTGCCCTACCGATCTCTCCGCGTCTGAAAGATGCCGAAATTCCACGAACTGTCAACCAGCTCCACCTTGCCGCTGCTGCTGCACGCGACGGTTCATGGCGAGATGCGACAATCGACACGAAAGCGAACATCCGTTCCCAACTCGGGCCTATTGGTCCGGTCGTTGTTTTCGGTCCAAACAACTTTCCGTTCGCTTACAACGGCATCGCTGGCGGGGATTTTGCTTCTGCGGTTGCCGCTGGAAATCCTGTCATCGCCAAAGGGCACCCGTCTCACCCGGCGAGTACACGTCTTCTGGCAGAAGCCGCTCAAGAAGCGGCAACCGAAACCGGAATGCCAGCCGGATTCGTGCAGCTGATTTACCATATGCGGAACGAAGACGGCGCTCACTTTGTCGCCCATCCACTCGTCGCAGCAGTGGGATATACAGGCAGCCGGAATTCTGGATTGCTTCTTAAGGGTGCTGCGGATCTGGCCGGGAAGCCGTTTTATGCCGAGCTTTCCAGCGTGAACCCGGTTTATCTCCTCCCCAATGCACTGACTGAACGACTGGAAGCGATCGTCGGTGAGTTCGTCACCAGCGTTTTGATGGCGACAGGGCAGTTCTGCACGAACCCCGGCCTTGTAGTCCTCAAGGCTGGGCCAATCTCCGAACAGTTCATTCGAATGGTCGCCGAGAAATTCGATTCCAGTCCAGTCGGAACACTGCTGAACGAAAATACAGAAGTTCATTTGCGAGCTGGCATCGTCACGCTGCAGCGAGCAGGAGCCGAAATCGTCACAGGAAACCGAAATTCCGATATTTCCCGCTACTGCAATGCCAACACACTGCTGCGAGTCTCCGGGAGCGATTTCCTGCTGGATCCGATCGGACTCCAGACGGAAGCGTTTGGAAATGCAGCGCTGATCGTCGTGGCGGAAGATGATTTCGAACTGGAATCGATCGCGCGACACTTCATGGGAAACCTCACCGGATGCATTTATTCCAGCACCACCGGCGAAGACGATGAACTCTATGACAGAATCGCAGGTGTCCTGAGGTTTAAAGTCGGGCGTCTACTGAATGACAAGATGCCAACAGGCGTTGCTGTCAGTTCTGCAATGAACCACGGCGGACCTTTCCCGGCAACCGGTCACCCAGGCTTCACTGCTGTCGGAGTTCCTGGCTCATTGAAGCGATTTGCGATGTTGCAGTGCTATGACAACGTGCGACCAGATCGCCTTCCACCGACACTACAGAACAAGAATCCAAACAACCTGACATGGCGTCTCGTCGATGGAGAGTGGACAAAGGCCGACGTCACAGCTCCGTAAGAATAATGGCTGTGTCTTAACCAAGACTGATTCAAAGAAAAAGGCCGGCTCCAGACATTCTGGAACCGGCCTCACTTTTCAGATGACCATCAGCTTTGAGGTCTTACGGAATCTTCTTTGGCAGTGGGTGCAGTTCGAGTTTACGAACAAACATCTCGGCGCACTCGGTCTGAAGGAGGATCTTGCCGAAAGCTGGAGCAACTTCAGTAGCGCGGTTCACAACAGTTCCGTTGACGACATAAACGAGTTCGCTTGGAGTGACATAGCATTCCAGACGTGTCCATTCCTGTCCCGGGCTGTCAACGTCTTTTGGACCACGGAAGTTCAGAACGTCCTTCCAATCTGGATCGCGACCGTACCAGTTGATACGACCTTTGGTGAACTCGGTCTTGGTTCCCTTTGGATCCCAGAATGGCTCGCCGTCACGATCGCGAGAGATGGTGACAGTTGCTGTTGGCTTATGCATGGTGCCGTCAGAATCTGTGGCTGGCAGAACAAGGATATCGCCTACGCCCCCTTCGATGATCTGACATTCAATTGAAGACATCCAAGGTCCCGGAGAACCTTTTGATGCTCCGAGATTTCCGTCTTCCCCTTGGCAATGCAGCAGCAGACCACCGTCACGGGTGCGGTCTTTTCGGTTCTGCCAGGTCGCAGGACCCCAACGGTACTCAATGATCAGGTGGTAGCTTGCGTACTCGTCGTTGGTGATCAATCCCCCGTAACCGTCACCAGAAATGCGCAGATCACCGTTTGGCTGCACGGTGAAGATCTTGCGAGGATCTTCGTACTTGGTGTCTTTCATCCAAGTGTACCAGTTGGTCAGGTCCTTACGGTTGAAGAGTTCAATCTTCTCGGTTGGAACAATGACCTTTTTCTTCTCGGCCTTCTTATCTTCAGCCTGCGCTGAGGTGCTCATAATGAGCCCCAGGCATCCTAGCACAACAGGGAACAGCGTTCTCAACATCACAGGTGGGCCTTTATCAGGGGAGAGAAATAGAGTTACCGCGAAACGCTTTCAGACCTGATTTTCAGAGCACACAAAGTCGCGTGTACGAAGTCATCAGACCGGCCATCAGTACATCAGATGCATTCAGAAGTCACTGGAAACGAAAGTAAGTCTTTCCCAATGATTTCCGAACTGAAACATATCAAGCAAAAGCACACACCTTCCAGCGAGAGAAACACTCAGACCGCCAGCCGAAGCAATGGCGCAATGAGAGGTCGGCCCGTCACTGAACGGATTGTATCAATCACAATGATCTGATGCGTCCATTCAAGACTTGGAAAGCGGTTGAGTCAACCGTGTTGAGTCAATATTTTCAATAATGGCTCGATATATCCCCTGCCTCCAGATAAAACCTCTTAATGCTCACTCATAAAGTGGAATCGATAATCGATGGTGGCCTTGATTTCAGTCTCTGAGATCACATCGCTCGATCACTGCTTTTTCTGAGTTTCGCTTGCTTGAGAGGCGTTCAAGATTTGAAATGGCCATCTCAGGCACACGGGCACAGAATCAGGTCGAGAAGAAGGCTGCTGCGTGCCCACACGATCGACCAATCCGGTTTGGAAGGAAGTCATGTCTTATCGACTTGCGATTCGTCTTTGGCTGGCGTCTGAATGTATCGCGGCAATCGTGATGCTCTTCGTCTGGACTCAACGTACTGATGCCAGTGACATCCCGGCACAGAACGCGAAGACATTACCGAGAACGCAGGAACTTCAGCTTGCAGAACCACTCGATGTCGCCATGGTTCGTGGGATCAGTCTCTTTGCAGAGCGAGAGCTGAATAATTCACAAGCACAACGGAACGCTCCGTGGCTCGCCCATTCGATCAATTCGCAGGAAGGTCAAGCTGACCGTGATGCGGCCAGAAAAGAATGGAAAGAGATCATCGGGTTTCCGGAGCCATTGTCTTCTGTTCCCCAACTCTCAATCGCTGGAAGTGGAGCTCTCTCTGCTGAACACACCGCACCGTGGGCCGACTACATCGTCACGGTTGTCTCAACATGCCAATGGAATACCACGGACCGCATCACGGGGCGCGGGATGATTGCAGTCCCGAAGCAGTTGCGACTTGAGCCAAAGAAAACAGTGCCACTCATTGTTGTTATTCCAGATGCCAATCAGACCCCGGAACAATGTTTCGGTATTCAACCTGGAATTCCAGATGACCAACAATACGCGAAAATCCTGGCATTGCAGGGTTACGTTGTCCTCTGTCCTGCACTAATTGATCTCAACTCTGATTTCTCTGGACATCCCGCAGTTCGCTTCACTAACCAAACTCATCGCGAGTTCACGTATCGTCTGGGATTTGAGCTCGGACGTCATCCAATCGGGTACGATGTTGCCAAGGTTCTCACTGGAATTCAGGCCGTTCAGCGAGAGTTCCCGGCCAGTGAACTGAAAGTTGCAGCAATCGGCACTGGCGAAGGTGGATTGGTCGCCTTGGCCGCCGCTGCTGCTGACGCAGAAGCAATTCAAGCGGTTGCAATCCGAGGATATTTCAGTGAGCGAAACCGTGTCTGGGAAGAACCGATCTACCGTAACATCTACGGGCAACTCAAGAAGTTTGGAGACGCAGAACTTGCGAGCCTGATCGCGCCGCGACGTTTAATTGTCGATGCTTCAAATGCAGCTGAAATCGATCCGCCCAAAGAAATCCCCAATCGTGCAACCGTCGCCGCTCCCGGAGTCATTCGAACTCCTCAACTCGACGCGGTGAAGCGGGAATTTGCACGTGCTCAGGCTTATTATCAGAAAGCCGGGGTCCCAGACGGGGTGTTGCTCACGTCTGGCGACTCTGCGGAATCTCATACAATTGACTCGCTCAACGACAGTCTCAAGAAGCTTGGTGCGTCTCCCGTCGTGACTGAAGTGGCCATCACACTCGCTCCAACGATCGTCCCTCCGAGTGACGAATACCTGAAGGCTCGCTCGAAAACGCAAGTCGACGAGATTAACGATGACTGCTATCGCATCCTGCACTCATGCCATCACACCCGACGGGAACTCTGGTCGAAAGCAAAACTCACGACGCCAGAAGAGTTCTCAAAATCAATGGACGAGTATCGCAATCTGGTCCACGACACTTTCATCGGTCGTTTGCCGAATGCGAACGTTCCCCACAATGCACGTTCAAGAAAAGTGATCGACACCCCGACCCACTCTGGATTCGAGATCACAATCGATGTGATCCCTGCCCCATCAGGTGACACTAAAGCAGCAGACGCTCTTAATCAGGCCGATCCCGGGATCTTCGCCGGTGGAGTATTACTGTTGCCAAAGGATTTGAAACCGAATGAGAAGCGGCCTGTCGTCGTCTTTCAGCATGGATTAGAGGGAACCCCAAACGACACGATCACCGAGGATCAATCGACTCGCCAATGGAAGGCTTATCAGGCCGCGAGTACTGAACTCGTCAAACGAGGCTTCATCGTCTACGCCCCACAGAATCCGTTTCGTGGATTTGATAATTTCAGAGTGCTTCAGCGAAAAAGCAATCCGCTGGGCCGCTCACTCTTCAGTTACATCATTGAGCAGCATCGACAGACGCTTCGCTGGCTGGCAGATCAATCCTATGTCGATCCCGCCAGAATCGCATTTTACGGGATCTCTTATGGGGGCAAATCCGCCGTTCGCATTCCCCCAATGCTCCCTCCCACTGCTGATCAGCCGGGCTATTGTCTCTCGATCTGTTCGGCAGACTTCAATGAGTGGATCCTGAAGAACGCGTCCGGAGAAGACCGTTATTCGTATGTCTTCCACGGTGAGTACGAAATTTTTGAATGGAACATGGGGAACATCGCCAACTATGCCGAACTGACCTGGCTCATGGTCCCGCGTCCATTCATGGTTGAACGAGGGCTGGATGACGGAGTGGCACCAGACGAATGGGTTGCGTATGAGTTCGCCAAAGTTCAGCGAGCCTACATGAAGCTGGGAATCAGAGACCTTGCTGAAATCGAATACTTCGACGGCCCGCACGCAATTCATGGGGTCGGCACGTACAAGTTTTTACATAAACACTTGAACTGGCCTGAGCGTTAAGCGATTCAAAGCAAAAATAAAAAACTCCCGCAGCCTGTTCATCAGCCTGCGGGAGTTTCGTTTTTCTGTTCCAGAATCCATGCGCAATTCAATGAACGTCGCTTGGATGGGACTTGCTATTCTGCAGCGCGCGTCAGCGGCGACTTCACCTGATCGATGGGAATCTGCAAGATCTCAGCTGACATCTGATCAAGAATCGCTGGCAGCAATACGATGCCGGTATAGTGATCGGTCGGCATCTGAAAATGATGGACGCCGTTCAAGCTGGCTGCTTTCGCGAATGACCTGGCATTCTTGATCGGGACAACAGTGTCAAACAGCCCTGAATACAGCCATGTTCGTTCTGGATTTAACCGGTGTGCGAGGCGGTTCGGCTCAATTGAATCTGTGATTTCCCGTAGTGCCTCATCATTCAATCCGGAAGCCTTCATCATCTCCCGAATCTGTGCCGCTTCTCGCTCTCCATTCTTGATGACTCCATAGAGATCTCCCCCGGAGAGCATCAGAAAGACGTCGTGATAGCCACGATCCAATCCGGCTGTCGTGGAAGCAACAAAGCCTCCCAGACTCGTCCCCTGCAACGCGATCCGATCATGGCTGATGTGCGGCAAAACAGCGACGGCATCACGTGCGCGTCGTGCATCGCCGATTCCCTGACGAATGCGAGTCAATAACGATTGACCATCCGTCGGACGTGCCGTTCGCCGTTCACCATAGCCCGGCAATTGCAGCAGAAACGCATGGATTCCGCGTGACTGAAATCCTTTAGCAATCATTCGCCCGACTGGCATCTTGCGACCGGATTCATGAATCACAACGACCGCCGGGGCGGTCAATACTTTCTGGTCTGCATCACGAGCGCAATACCACTCCATGACCGCAATCGAAGATTCATCTTCCACCGTCGAGAGCGGCGATGGAAATCTCACCAGAAGATCTTCTCTTTTCGGGTCGACGGGTGCCGCAATTGTCACCTGAAAATCACTGCAGTTCCAACAGAGATTCTGCAGACACTGCTTTGCATCTTCACGCGATTCATCGCCAACGGAAAGGGAATCTTTCGCCTGATATTTCGATCCGACGAGTCCCGCAAGATCTGCGAACGCACTCCCAGTTAGAACACCAAGGCTGATGCAGAACACACCGGCAAACACCGCAATCGAATTGAACAGTCGGGGAATCCTTGCCTGACGACACGATCTCATCTTTCCCCCATCTCAGGTACTTCAGAGCACTTTTCGAATTCTTGCGGTCGCATGATCGACCGAACCGGTCACGTGAAGAGCGCACGTCTCTTGTGAAACGCTACCCGCCAGCTTCCTCCTCAGGTTTCAGATTGCTCGTAGAATCCAGAATTTGCGAAGGTTGCGTCAACATGTCTAACAATAGAAAAGGACGGCATCCCTGATGCACAGGAATACCGTCCCCGAAGACACTTGCAAAAAACATTGTCGAACCGATGTCGCAAGCTGGTCACGCGGCGCTCAGTCGATTTCTTATTGAGAAGATCAACGCTGCATGTCGACCAGACAGACCAGGTCAGACTAGTGTGCTTCGCAATCTTTCTGATAGTCGCTGAAGCTCAGGAGAGCATCCAGATCGGCTGGCGAAGTTGTCTCAATCTTCACGATCCATCCGGCACCGTATGGATCATCCGACAATGGTGACAAATCGTCCTGAAGCGATGAATTCACTTCAATGATCTTGCCGCTGACAGGCGCATAGATATCCGAGACCGCTTTCACGCTCTCGATTTCTCCGATCTCTGCACCAGCAGAGACGATTTTGCCAACCTGTGGCAGTTCGAGGTGCACAACATCGGTGAGTTCTTTGACTGCAAAGTCACTGATGCCAATCGTGGCAACCTGTCCCTGCAGTGCGACCCATTCATGTGTTTTTGCAAACTTCAACTCTGTGGGGTTCATACCAGTGATTACCCTTGTTGAATAACGAAACAAATCGCAGGGAAAATAAACAGGAAAGCCGGCCAGAACACTGTCTTGACCGGCGAACCCAGTACAGAAAACGAATTTCAACTATTTGCTGTCAGACGTGGCTTCAGTTGCAACAGCACCGCTGCAGCAACCATGACCATCCGACGTGTCCGTTGGCAGAACGTGTCCAGCTTCGTATGCAGCGATCTTCTCAAGGCGGCGCTGATGGCGTCCCCCTTCGAACTCGGTCCGCAGCCAGATTTCAACGATTCGTCCCAACAGTTTGTCACCAAGCATATCTGCCGAGAGACACATCACATTGGCGTTATTATGGCGGCGGCTGTATTCCGCAGTCACATCATCATGGCAAGTGACGGCGCGAACATTTGGGAACTTATTGGCAGCAATGCACATTCCCATCCCCGTTCCACAAATCAGGATTCCGCGATCAACCTTGCCGGTTGAAACCGCTTCCGAAACCTGAAACGCGAAATCAGGATAGTCCACGCTCTTGTTGAGGTCGTCAGGACCGCAATCCACCCCTTCATGCCCCAGTTCTTTCATCTGGGACAGGATTTGGCTTTTTACGCGAACACCGCGATGGTCGCTGGCAATCGCAACTTTCATGCTGAAGCTCCTTTGCTTCCACTCAAATTAATGTCTTCCAGCAATCGCTGTAAGTGTTTGGCAATCACGTCCCGACATCGGATGTACTCATCCATTCCTGCGCCGATCGGGTCAGGAATGTCCTGGGACTGTGAAGAGAGTAATCGGACTTGACCAGCAAGCTCCGGAAATGCCGAAACCAATGCATCCCGGTGACTGCGGGTCATTGTAAAAATATGATCACAATGAGAAATCAATTCCTCAGTGACCGGCTGACTTTCATGACCGCTCAGGTCAATTCCATCTTGTCTCAATAAGTGAACCGCTTCAGGGGCGGCTGGTGACCCGCGATATGCCGCTAATCCTGCCGACAGGACCACATATCCCTGATCGATGATCTCGTCTTCGCGGCAATTCAAATGATCGGCCAGCATTCTACGGAAGATGGCTTCGGCCATTGGGCTGCGACAGGTATTCCCCGTGCATACAAACAGATAGACCTCTCCGGCCAGTCTTTCCAGCATCCGTTCGCTCACCACTCCGGCACGCTCCACTTGAAACTGATTGCCTGTGACTGAAACAACTGTCGGGGGAATCTGAAAACGACTTCGAGCCCCACGCACAATCAAACTGACATCCCGCTCCTCAAGAGTCGGGAGTGGCCGTTCGGACGAACCAATCAGACTGAGGACCGGAGACGATACGGCACGCAGCACTTCTTGCGAAAACGACTCTGACGGGCAGTAGAACGCGCGCCCTCGGTCATTCAACGCCCAGCCTTGCGACCCGATCGGCCATTGTCTGGCGAGACCTTCGCTCTGCGCCGCACCGCCACGGAGAACAACCGGACCAGGCCAGCACCGATTCGAAAGTTTCAAAAAAAGCGACGATGGATCAGTCACGTAATCACTGACCATACTCGCATGAGGAACACCAATCGCAGTCTGATATCCAGCTGCGTTCGCCGCACCATGAATTGCTCGAATCGCCATCTCATGGGTGGCGAGCCCGACAAGGTTCCACCCACAATCATCCGGCATACAGACGAGCTCGCCGGCTTCCAACTCCGCAACGACAGCCTGCACTGCTTCTTGAGTTGCAGCAATCTGATCGAGGTGGAGTTCACGGGCCATGAGCATCAAGCTCGGAAGTGAATACGATGGGTCAACCTGGAAACGTGCACTGAACTAAGCTTTCACAGCCCAATTCTGACAGCTGACTTGTGGCATGAATCCTTACCAGCATGGCAGAAGCTGTGACATCACCAAGGCATAAACCTCGAACTTGATCTGACACCTTCAGCCATGCAAACCGGGGTACTCCACGCACAACGCTGGAAACATTCACTGACTACCTCAAACTATTTTAGAGCAAATTGCTCGCGATCACCAGCAGGTAATCCAGCTTCCGGTCTCGCTGTATCGAATCCCGTGGAAATACCTTAAGCAACCGTCACCTGAATCGACCTCAGCCTGAATTCCCTTGCGCGACTTCTTTTTCAGGCATCTCCATTCACATCCATACAAGTCGCCCAGCCCTTCCCTCCCAACATAGGAATACAACTTCCGACGACATCCATCAATAAACTCCAGCGCATGATTTACAGTTTACTATCGACGCATTTTGATGCATTCACAGTCCCGGCGAGAAATCAGTAAAACTCGATACCAACCCACCCATAACTCAACTTTGAATCAGCCAACTCGGATGGCATGGGCATTTGAGAAAGAGGAGGAAACTTTGCGGATTCCCCAGTACAAAGATTCCGTTTCTCACGACAAAAATAAGATTATGAAGACAGTCGTCCGTATCCGAAGTAATGTTTTGGTGCAGGATGACGTCTTCCTCTGATTGGGGGAGGACTTAGACCGGCCGAAATAGCCTTACAAATTCGGAAATCGCGTACGAGAACAGCTTTTTTTGTTGACACAACCGCCTGACCGAGAAAAAATCAAAATCAGTCAGCCAGTTCATGTTGCCGCCGATGAGCTTCCTAGTTGCATAGCGACTCAATCGCTTTTCAGGGGTCGCTTTTTAAGGACAAAACTACCAGGCATCTGTGCATCATCGCGCAGAACCTATTGGAGGGGGCCTGCCCGGTAGTGCGGAAGCGTTCTTGTTGTTGGCTTTTGGCTAACTGCGATTTTTTAATCGAAAATTTTTGTCGGAATCAAAGCTTAGAGGGGAGACGTGCTGTATGGATTTTTCCTTCGAGGTCAATCCTGACGTTGATGTCGCCATTGGGACCGAGTTGTCCTTTGATGATGATGCACAGGATCTCGAATTTGTTGAAGTGTTGGACCTAGCCAACATCGACCCACTGAATCCAACCGGAGCCAAGCCAGGTTCTGAGGATAAAGTGAAGATGCTCGCCGCGCGTTATGCTGCTGGCGTTCCTCTGTGGCACGATGAAGACTGCTACGATCACGGACCAGCTGATTCACTGGAAAGTTTCCCAGCGGATAACAGCGGTCACTTCGATATCGACGACGACTTCTAAGACGCCGAGATCGAGACGCACCTGAGCCAGAAACTCATTTGAGCCGATGGCCTTCGCAAATCCGATGGGTTGGATCAAGTCCGCTCCTGTTGCGTTTGCACGTGTTCTCAGAGAATCTCATCGCTGGGCAGTGGTAACTCCAAGTGCCAGCGAATGAAACGCAAATCGCAGAAATACTCGCCATGACATGGATGTGCTGGTGAACTCAAGGTTGAGTGCGAGTTCCATGCTGACGACTTCAAACCGGAATCCCACCAAATTGGCGGGAATCCGGTTTTTTTATTGGTTGTGAGCCCCATCACAGGGAAACGTGCCGGCAATCAAAGCTGCGAAAACGCTTGAAAATCAATTCGAATTCCCCCCCACCTGCTGTAACATCGTCGGGACGGCCGGATGATGACGAATCCGTGAATTTCCAAGCCCGCAGCCAGTTCAGATTCACAACTGTCCAATGATCCCAGACACGCCTGCCCTTTGCCTTGACCTCAATCACCTCGAATTGCGATTTGCTGAGGTGGGCGCGCTCTGCTCACAACATCAGAAGAAATGGTTTCCCGGTGGCGACGAAGTCATCCTGCCTGCCATCCAAGAACTCGCATTGAGTTCCGGTGCATGCGGGTTTACAGCCCCCCCATCTTTTCAACTTCATTCCCATCGGTTTTCTCTTGCGCAATTCGATCACAACACTTGCGCTCTAATTGCCTCCGACATCGTTGTGACACCCCCGCAACTCGCCCAATATTCCAACCTGAGTCGAGACTTCGATCTCACCTTTATTTGTGATCACTTTGCTCAGGCGGAACTCATCTCCGAACTCGGGCAGAAGTTGAACAAGCAATTACCAATCCTTATTGAAATCAACATTGGCCAAAATCAATACGGGGCGAGACCGGGCCCTGATGCGTGGGATCTGGCGACAGGAATCGCAACTCTCCCAAGTGTCTATATCGCCGGTGCGTCAGGAAATCTGGGACACATCGACGCCAGTGAATCACATGATTCAAAACGCATTCACTCACAGGTGAACCTGCTCACCAAACTCACCCGAACTCTCGCCCACCAATCAGGTCGCGTGTCGATTGCGGCATCAGGCAACATTCGCCCTCTCTTCGACATCCCTGAGATCACAGAGATCAGAACCGAGACTCTGCTGGAAAGTTCCGATTTCAGCATGCCTCTCGAAACCGCTGCACCTTCAAACATCTTCGTAATGGCCACTGTCGTCAGTCGCCCCACCTTGGAACGAGCGATCCTGAATGCTGGCAGACTGACTCTGGGAGACGGTGTTCTTGAGAATGCGGTTCGAGCAACCTCATTCGGGCGCCCCCTCCCTGATGCCACTGTCACAGGGATTTCCGATCACAGTCTCATCTTGCAGCTTGGCCCGGAATCACAAGATTTGATCATCGGAGATCAGGTGCAAGTCGTTCCATTCAGCGGAACAATGGCCTTTCGCCTCTCCCGGACGATCCATGGAATGAAAAACCTGGGACTGGAATGGACCTGGGCACGCTGAAGCATTTCACACCCGCGAGTTTCTCCTTCGAAATCGCTTCAGAATCATTCTTCAAGATTCTTGGAAGAACGTGCGAAACCATTTCCGTTCTGGCGTGTTCTATCTCTTAACACCAGGCGACACCTGCTGCGAACAACTCAATATCGAGTCCTCAGCACAAACAAAACTGGTGCCAGATATGGTGAACCACACTTGCAGATTCGGCCTTGGTTCACCCGTCTCAAACGATCAATTTCCGCGGCATTTGAATGAGATCCACCTTCAGATTTTGCCCATTGAACGCTGCCATTTTTTGAGATAATGAAACCATCCTTCAGGAGATGTTTCGTGATGCTGATTCACGAAACCTGGCCAGGACGGCCGTCTTCTTTACGACACTGACCGGCTTCCCAACGAGTACGGTAACTACCTGCGTTTCCAAGGAGCGCCCCTATGCGCAAATTTCTCTACTTCAGTTCTTTGGCTCTTGCGATTTCAGGCGTTTCCGCCAGCCAAATCGCATTCGCTGACTCACCTGACTCCGAGGCTGCAGCATCTGTAGAAAAGAAGGATGCAGACAAGAAAGAAACGGATTCAAAGAAGTCCGATAAGTCTGACTCGGAGAAGAAGGAAAAAGACAAATCCGACAAGCCAAAGGAACATCGGGAACGATCCGAGAAAGAGGCGGTTGAACAGAAGCGAAATAAACCTGACTCCAGCAAGTTCGACGGCAAGCGGCCAGAGGGAGCCCACCCGGACCGCAAACCAGATTCGCGGCCGCAACATCCAGAACACCGTGGTTCAAAAGAAGCTCAGGAACAGGTTCACAAAGAACTGTTCAAACGCCTCGATAAGGACGGAAACGGACAACTCAGCCAAGAAGAATTTTCAGCTGGTCTCACACACTTGAAAGAGCGAGTGAAGAGCGCGCACCAGCACCACCGATCAGGGCCAAGCAAGCACGGCGCCCGTCGTGGTCCACACTTCTCACATCGCGGTCCTTCGAACACAAATCGTGGACCACGCTCTGATTTCCACAAGTCTTCCCACTTCAAAAAAGGTCCACACCACGGGCATCACGGTCAGAATTTCTCTGGTCGCAATTCCTATCGCGGTCGCGGCCATGAAGTTCAGGGACGCACAATCATCGTGCAGAACTTCTACATCACAAACGATCGAACACCCGGGCAACGAACGGGGCATCATTTTGGAGACCGAGGTCCACGGTTTGGCGAACATGGCCACGGCCCAAGTCACAACTGGCGTCCTGAAGCTGGCCGACGCGATGTTCAAGGAGGATTCCATCACGATGGCAAAGGACCAGGCCGTCCTGACGCTCGACCAGAACCACGTGGTGACCACGGGCCGGGATTCCACCGGGATTCCCCTGAGCACCGAGGGGCAGGTCCGGGAGACCGTGGCCCACGACCTGAAGCCCGACGCCCACACGAAGGCGAACACGGACCACGTCATGCACCTCCGGGGGTAAAGCCGCAAGGAGATCGCCCAGAAGCTCCACATGGTGACCGCCCTCAAGCAGATCGCGGCCCTTCTGATCGACGACCACCAGCACCTGCAGATCGCCCTCGCGAACAAAGTGAACCGCGCGAACCCGGACAACGTCCACCTGAAGGTGCTCGTGAAGGACGAGATACACGTCGTGGACCTCCAGAACGACGTGAAGAAGGCTTCCGCCCACGCCCAGAAGGCGAACGCCCTCCACAAAGGGAAAAACGTGATGGGGATCGTCAGGAAGGAGACCGCCCGGATGGGGAACGGCGTGAAGGCGAACGACGCCCACCTGCTCCTCCAATGCCTGACCAACCACCAGCATAAGTCTTCGCGATCTCTCCTCTCGCCGTGACACATCCGCGCGACTCAACATTGAATGGAACGAGACAGAAGACGACAAGATCAATCAGTAAACGTTGATGACCATCTGACGGCAAAGAAGCCGCGTGTCCCTGTGATACGCGGCTTCTTTCACGTTTTTCCTCAAACCCGAACCTCGCACTTTGGGCAAAATATGTCACTGCGACTCGTCGAAAAGCTGGTTCAGAATGGTTCGCCACGGGTTCTGATCCCATTCCGGGGACCATCAGATTGGCTTAGCGTGGTACACTGCGGCTGATCCATATAAACTGCCGTATTCCAAATTGCGATTACGCCCCTCTATTTAACCGACGATTCTCCATGCCTCGTTACGACGCCAAGCGGATTGAACAAAAGTGGCAAGCCTACTGGGATGAGCATCAGACGTTCGTGACGTCCAGCACCCCACAGCCAGACGCCAAAGGCAAGCTCTATGCCTTGGACATGTTCCCCTATCCATCCGGGGCCGGACTGCACGTCGGCCACCCGGAAGGATATACCGCGACCGACATCGTCGTCCGTACCGGTCGCATGCGAGGGATGCATGTTCTGCACCCAATGGGCTGGGATGCATTTGGTCTCCCAGCAGAACAGCACGCAATCAATACCGGAACCCATCCTCGGGTGACCACCTATCAGAACATCGACAACTTCCGTCGCCAACTGAAAATGCTGGGTTTCAGTTACGACTGGAGCCGTGAACTTTCGACGACAGACGAAGAGTACTACAAGTGGACACAGTGGATCTTCCTCCAACTGTATGACACATGGTACGACGAAGAGTTCAAGTGGACTGATGGAAACGGGGTCGAACGCGTCGGAAAAGGGCGTCCGATCTCCGATCTTCCAATTCCTCGACACGTCACTCAGGCTGGTGAAAGCGCCATCCGGGACTATCAGGATGAGTTCCGACTCGCCTATCAATCGAATGCTCCGGTCAACTGGTGCCCCGCTCTGGGAACCGTGCTGGCAAACGAAGAAATCACTTCCGACGGTCGTAGCGAGCGCGGGAATCACCCGGTTGAACGACGGAACCTGCGTCAGTGGATGTTACGAATCACTGCGTACGCTGAACGTCTGATTTCCGAACTGGAAGAACTCGATTGGCCAGAATCGGTTAAGTTGCTGCAACGGAACTGGATTGGCCGCAGCGTCGGGGCGGAAGTCGATTTCCTTGTCGAAGGAGTTGGACTGACCGACACCGAAGACAGTGTTCAACTGCTCAAGCAGACAAAGCTCACCGAAGCAGAATCCGAGAAGATCTTCGATGCCTGGAAAGCGGCGCGAGTAGCGTTCGGCGTTCCCCGTGATCCAGAGCCAAATGTTCTGCGCGTGTACACGACACGACCAGACACCTTGTACGGCGTCACGTACATGGTTCTGGCTCCGGAACATCCACTCGTTGGAAAAATCACGAGCAGCGAGAACCTGGAGGCTGTTGAGGAGTACCGTCGCAAGGCTTCACTGAAGAGTGACCTCGACCGTACCGATCTCGCGAAGGAAAAATCCGGAGTCTTCACCGGTGCCTATGCCATCAATCCAGTGAACCGGAAACGCATTCCGATCTGGATCGCCGACTACGTCCTGATCAGCTACGGAACCGGCGCGATCATGGCCGTTCCTGCTCACGACGAACGGGACTGGGAATTCGCCAAGCAATTCCATATTCCAATTATTCCTGTTGTCGGAAAAGCTGATGGCGAAATTCCATCAGTCGAAGACCGGGTCTTCTCGGAACTCGGCGTCGCCATTAATTCAGATGAATATAACGGCCTGACCACTGCCGACTTCAAAAAGAAGATCGCAGAGAACCTGAAAGCCAAAGGGCTCGGGGAAGCAGCCGTCAACTATCGTCTCAGAGACTGGTTGTTCTCTCGCCAGCGATACTGGGGTGAGCCATTCCCAATCTGGCATGAACTCGACGAGCAAGGCCAACCGACTGGGAAGATCCGCCCGGTCGAGGCGAGTGAATTGCCGGTGACTCTTCCAGAAATGGAAGACTTCAAGCCAAAAGGAACACCTGATCCACCGCTCAGCTGGGCTCCAGACAGCTGGCTTTATAAGACTGCCGAAGATGGTGTTCGCCTGAAACGCGAAACCAACAGCATGCCGCAATGGGCCGGAAGCTGCTGGTATTATATTCGCTTCTGCGACAACAAGAATTCCGACACCTTCATTGATCCTGAACTCGAAAAGTACTGGTTGCCAGTCGACCTCTACATCGGGGGAGCGGAGCACGCGGTGCTGCACCTGCTCTACTCTCGATTCTGGCACAAGGTGCTCTTCGATCGTGGATTTGTCTCACAACCAGAGCCGTTCAAAAAGCTGGTCAATCAGGGGATGATTCTTGGTGAAGCCGAGATCACCGGCCTGCGAACCAAATCAGGAACCTGGGTCTCCACTAAGGGATTTGACATCTCTTTGCTGGACGATGGCAAACTGATTGATCCGAAGACCGGCGAAGAGCTCGAAGTCGTAAAACTGACAGCCGAGCAGGTCACGAAAAAAGGCGAAGGTTTCGCGCTGAAAGATCAGCCGGAGATCGTCGTCGAAAGCCGTGCGTTCAAGATGTCGAAGTCTCGCGGCAACGTCATCAATCCAGATGAAGTCGTGTCCCAATATGGTGCCGACTCACTGCGACTCTACGAAATGTTCATGGGTCCATTGGAACAGATGAAGCCATGGAGCATGAGCGGAGTCGAAGGTGTCTACCGCTTCCTCGGACGCGTCTGGCGAATGATCGTCGATGACGACTCAGAATCGCTTCAATTGTCTTCAGCAGTTCAGGACGTTGCTCCGACTGCAGAACAGGAACGCATCCTGCATAAGACGATTAAAGCTGTCTCCGATGACATCGACAAACTGTCACTGAACACCGCGATCAGCCGCATGATGGAGTTCACGAACGCCTTCACAGGAATGGATGTTCGCCCAAAATCGTGCCTGTCACAGTTCGTTCTTCTCGTCGCCCCGTTCGCTCCGCATATTGCGGAAGAGCTTTGGGAAGTGCTTGGCAACAAGGAATCCCTGACCTACGCACCATGGCCTGTCTTCGATCCAACAAAAGTCGTTGAGACCGAAATCGAGATCCCGGTGCAGATCAACGGGAAGTTGAAAACCAAGCTCAAGGTTCCTGCAGATGCAGATCAGGCAGCGCTGCAGAAATATGCGGAAGCCGATGAAGCCGTGCAGTCTCAGTTGGCAGGCAAAACAATCGTCAAGGTTGTTTGCGTACCAAAGAAAATGGTCAACTTCGTCGTGAAGTAAGTTGAATCAGCAGTTGAGGACCTAGGGGGAATCGCCCGACGGTTCTCAAATTCGAAGCACTTCAAAAACTGGCTCGTTGCGACCTGCAGCGGGCCAGTTTTTTTGTTGCGCAATATGCGATGCAGAACCAGGCAGGCAGGATGAATTCCAGATTGCCGGCGAGCAATTGACAAAGAATTGAAACGAAGAGTTGAAATAAAAATGTGCATGCACTCCACCGGAATGCATGCACATCGCTTAAATCAGACAGATCGATTACAGCACGCCAAAGGTGCGATACGCTTCTGTGGCAAGCATTCCATTACGGATTGCATCACGAACACGATTCTCTGCAGAGACCTTCTGGATCGCATTTTCCAGAACCTGTGCTTCAACTTCTTTCGGGACGAAAACAATTCCGTCTTCGTCAGCAACCACCAGGTCGCCAGCACGAACAGTGACACCCAGAATCTCAACTGGGACATCGATATCAAGCACGCGTTGGCGATGCTGGCTATCACGTGGGCAATTCCCGCGAGCGTAAATCGGGAAGCCATACTCGCGCATCTTCGCAACGTCACGAACGGCACCATCAATGATGGCGCCGGTGCATCCGCGATTGGAAGCAGCGGTCGTGAGGAGTTCTCCCCAGATCCCTGAGTACATCGACCCGTGAGCAGCAGCAATGACGACATCACCCGGAGTCAGAGAATCGACTGCTTCGAGCTCTTTTGCGTAAGGGTCTGGATCTGAATGGAACAGATCACCCCAAAGTGTCGTTCGACAACGTCCAATCAACGTGCGACTGACCGTCACAGGACGCAACTCTGAAACAGCAACCTGCTTTCGATACCCCAATGCATCAAGAGCATCACTCACAACTGCGGAATACAGAATGCTTTCGTACTTTGAAAACGGCATTTCGAACTCACTGGAGTGTAAAGACTATTCTCCTGAACCTTTCAGGAACACCTGCAAAACATCAACACAAACAGGAAACAGACGAAGGACTGCTTAAGTGCATCCTGCATGACGCACTCATTCCAATCGCACTTACTCCCCCTGCTTCATCAAATTCATCAACCAATCATTATCATTTTTGTCGTACAAAATTCAACCAGTTATGAACTCAACGACTCTCAAACCAGAGAGATCTGAGAGATCATCAGCTTTACTCTCAAAACGCCGATAAACACTGATGGAGTAGCAAGTTAAACCTTGCTAGTCAGCGAGAGACTTACTCCGAAATGTTCTGTAACGATGAACGTTAGATTTTGCAGAGAAAAATTGCCTGGAAGTTACCATTCTTCGGCCAACACTGGTAGTCGGTGTAAATTCTCTTTACGGCAACACGCCAATTCCAGTCCGAGATGCTGATTGCAAGCCCTGCAGCACGACGGACAGCGAATCTGGCATCGCCACCCCGAGTGCCCCCGTTTTCGTGACTGCCAACTTCCTCCCATAGTGCCCCGCTCCATTCCCTGCCGAAGATGGAATCAGAGTGGGCCTCCCGGAACTACTCGCAAAATCCCACCTCACCTTCAGAGTTCAAAGGCAAGCTTGAGATGATCGCCCGTGTTTGCTGCATCGCAATTTTCGTCAGCCTGCTTTTCTGCAATCCGTTGACGAGCTGGGCCCAAGTACCTGCGACCGCAGGATCAAGTGTAGAACGCGTCTAGCTGTCAACCACCAAACGCCAGGGACCACTGCTCGCGACATCCACAATTTCCGGTTGGGCGACACACCATCAATTCGTCGCCTGCCTCAAACGATGATGTCGGGAAGTTCCGCAGTTCCGACGCTAAACCGGTTCGGTCTATCATGTGACCAGACCGTAGATGCTTCGAGGCCGGACTTGAGATGCAGGTCAGTTCAGGTTGTTTATTCCTCTACGGGAATTCGAGCCGGGCGAAGTGCCTTCACGCCGACTTCCGCCTGTTCAAGATAAGGCTGTTTCTTCTCGTAGAGTTCCAGACGCTGTTTCATCTGGGCAGCCTCCTCGGCATCAGTCTGAAGTGTGATCGCCAGTTTTGCGGACTCAACTGCTGCATCGAAACGACCATCACTTGCGAATGCTGCTGCGAGCGTGTCGAGATAGTCGGCATCCCGATTGGCACTTTCAATACAAACCGCTTCCGCCAGCTCGACGGCACGCTTCGGATTTTTAACTGACTCGACGGTGGAAGTTGCTAACAGCCACGCGAGATCATTCCGCACAGAACTCGAAGTTGGAGCGATCTTCAGAGCCGCTTCATAGTCTGCGAATGCCCCTTGATGATCCCCCAAATTCTTCTTCACGAATCCACGATTGCAGAGTGAGTCGGCTCGATTGGGATTGATTTCAAGTGCCGTCGAATATGCTTCCAGCGCATCCGGATAACGTTCGAGCATCCGCAGAGTAATACCGCGAGAATTGTGAACATCTGACGATCTGGCTTTGAGTTTGGCCGCCGCATCAAGATCTCTTAATGCCGCAACAAACTGCCGCTCCTGAGTCAAAAGGTTCCCGCGAGCAAGCAATGTCGGGAATTCATCCGGGTAAACCTTCAAGATCGAATCGAACTCCTCCATCGCTGCTTGCGACTCTCCCAGCCGTTCATAGCACAAGCCCAGATTGTGATGGAGATAGGTTGAACTGTCTCCGAGTTCATAGGCCTTCTCAAAGTCCTGAGAGGCTTTCGCCCACTGCTCCCGAGACATCCAGACAATGCCGCGCAGCTGGTGCAGCGTCGCAGACGGCTCCTTCATAATTCGGGCATCAAGCTCTGTGATCGCCCGTTCAAGGGGAATGGTGTCTCTGACATGAATCCACCCTTTCACTTCAGGTGAATACCGCCAGTTCGCATTCGATAGAGTGACCTTGATAATCGCCCCACGCGGGACCTTACCGATCGAGTCATTCCCTGCCATCGTACGCGACTTCTCCGCCACAACCAGAAGCCGCTGTGGAGGATCAATCACCGTGTTTGATTCCGCACGAGCGTTTCGATTCGCTTCATGCAAAATGCAAACGACAGCGCAAACCAGCGCAAAGATTTTTAAACACTTATTCACAACAATCCTCTAAATTGAAAACTCTTAGAATAATCTCAAGTTTCGTCCTTGCCTCATCTCAAATCCGTCTTACTTTAGCCAAAATGACGATAAAGATGTCCTATTTTGACAAATTTGTGGTTTGCACTTCGAAATCGGCTGGGGGGCCCAAACGACAGTGACTGCACTTATATAGCGGTCGCTATCTTCGAAAGTGCAACGATTTAATGAAGGCGTATGGGGGGGCTTTCTATGAAACGGTTTTGGTTAATGATTCCAGTCATGGCGATGATGTGGTCTACCACATCTGCCGAGGCGCGTGACCATGGCCGGCACCGTCGCCTGCACCGCCTGTCTTATGCACAGCCGTGTGCTCCAGCGATTCAGCCGTCGAATTGTTGTCCATCACAATGTGATCAGGGACCATGTGCTTCTGGCCCTTGTGAACAGGTGACGACGCAGAAAGTCGAGAGGACAATTCAGGTTCCGCAGACAGTGACCGAGCAACGGACTGTCTCAGTGACGGAATGGCGCACTGAAGAAAAGGAAAAGACCTACGAGGTCTGCCGTCAGGTTCCACGTAGTAAGACGCGTACACAAACCGTGACGTACTATGAGAATGAAGTTCAGACTTCAGAAGTCCCATACACAGCCTACGAAAATCAGTCCGAAGAAAAGACCATCGAGCGAACCGTCATGGTTCCTCACACCGTAAAAAAATCAGGAACACGCACGGTCTATCGCAACGTGTGGGATGACGTGACAACAAATTACACCGTCATGGTTCCGCATGTTGAAAAGAAATCCGCCACCCGAACTGTCTATGAACAGGTTTGGGAAGATGTCACCGTGGACGTCACTGTTCCGGTTCAACACACCGAAACGAAAACTGCCACCCGTACGGTCTATGACACTGTTTGGGACGACGTGAAAGAGAACGTCACTGTCATGGTCCCGTTTCAGGAAGAACGTCAAGCAACCCGCATGGTTGTGAAATACGTTGACGAGACCGTTCAACAGCAGTTCACCAGGTATGTTCCTCATCAGGAGGTGCGTTCCGGATTCCGCCCAGTGTGGAAGAACGAACAGCAAACAATGACACGCACAGTTTGCCGGGATGCCGGAAGCTGGGAAACGCAACAGGTTGCAGATCCAAACAACCCTTGCTGCACCCGATGCGTCCGTGTCTGGCAGCCAAACATCGTTCAGGAACAGGTTCCGTACACTGTCTGCAAACCTGTCTGCACTCAAGAGCCCTACGAATTCACCGTGACCGTTTGTAAGGCTGAAACCCAGACCTGTGACGTTCCTGTCCGTCGAGCGGTGACAGTTGAAGAACCATATACCTACACTTTCAACTCATGCCGACCAGAAGTGAAGGAAGTCGTCCGCAAAGTTTGCCGACAGGTCTCTCGTGAAGTTCCTTACGAGTACAACGTCACTGTTTGCCGACCAGAAGTCAGACAGGTTGTTCGCAAAGTTTGCCGTCAGGTGTCTCGTGAAGTTCCTTACGAGTACGACGTCACTGTCTGCCGACCAGAAGTCAAACAGGCAGTCCACAAAGTCTGCCGTCGCGTCGCTGACGAAGTTGCATACGATTACGATGTCGTCGAGTATCGCCCGGAAACTCAGTCACAGACAATCACTGTGAACAAAGTTGTTCCAGTGGAAAAGACTCGCACCGTTTCCAGAACAGTCTGTGTTCCGAAGACACGCGAGGTTGAAGTCGCCTACGTCGAGTACGAAACCGAGAGAAACACCGTTACCCAGAAGTATACGGTTCAGGTTCCTTATCAGGTCGAAAAGACCGTCGACGTTCAGGTATGCAAGCTCGTTCCTCAAACGATTCTGGTTGATGTCCCAGTGAACTGCATGACAGCACAAAATGGCTGTGTCACCAATAACTGTGCCCCAGTCGCACAGGATGATGGAATGCAGCCGACTCCGAGTAACGCAGAAGTTGAATCGGTAAGCAAGGTGCCGGCTCCGCCAGTTCCAGCAACCGAGATCGCCCCTGCTCCCGCAGCGACACCAGCAACAGAACCGGCTCCAGCCACTGCGGCTGCACCGGCAACTGCACCTGCTGCTGCAACAGAACCGGCACCTGCTCCAGCTGCCGCATCAGCAACTGCACCTGCTCCGGCACCGGCACCGGTACCGGCAACTGAGGCCGCACCAGCAGCAGAAGCCGCAACAGAGGCTCCTGCTGCAACAGAAGCTGCTCCAGCTGCACAATAATTGAGATTTGTGAAGCTGAGCGAAGTTAAGCAGATCAGTAAGTGAACAACAGGCTGCCACCTCAATCGAGATGGCAGCCTGTTTTATTGAACTGCTGATCCTGCAACTCTCTACAAAACGTCTCTGCGGAAACAATTGCTCCACGCATCAATTGTTTGTCGAGCCGCAGTCTTGGAATCAGGCCAGGGAAGTGCTTCCGCTGAAGCGTATCCCTGATAGCCAATCGAGTTGAGTGCAGACGCGACCGCTTCCAGATCGATGTGCCCGAACCCGGCGGCACGGCGATTGGAATCCACAAAATGCAAATGCCCCACATGTCGGCCTGCATTTCTTAATGACTCTGCCAGGTCGATCTCTTCAATGTTCATGTGGAACAGATCGGCGAGTAGCACCACGTTCTCAAGATTTCGTGACTCGATGAGCTGCACCCCCTCCGCCAGCGTATTGCACAGATTCGTTTCGTACCGATTCAATGGTTCATAGATCAACGGAACCCCGAACTCTGCTGCTTGCATTCCTAATCGCCGCAGCGATTCTCCGAAGAGATCAAGTGTCGTTTCCCGCCCCAGCTGTTCCGTCCAGCGTCCTTGCATCGACCCGATGATTGCCGGCGCTTTCAACGCGCCGGCGAAGCAGATCATTTCAGAGATAAACTCTTCTGCTCGATGCCGAATATCGGCAGAGGCGTCAGTTAAGCTCAGTTTGTGAAGCACCATCCCTGCGCCGGTCCCGACAGCAGCGACCCCGATCCTATTCTCGGAGAGCATCTGTTTCAGTTCGGGAATAGCAACCGCGTTCGGCCCTGGCAGAAATAGCTCGACAGCGTTGAATCCCAGTTCCGCGGCACATTGAATGGACTCAGGCAGATCACTCCAGAAGACAAATGGTCCCCCCTTTGCTTCCGAAACCAGACTGATTGTGACAGCAGATTTAATCACGGTTCATTCCCAATTCAAATTTGGCGCCGCATGAAGGCAAAAGGAGAACTTAGGCAAATGGACGTGCAGATTCGCCCCGATCAGATTCAATCTCATGAGATCGATTCGGTCTGTTATGCGGCCGTGCAACAGCCTTCTCAACAGGAAAAAGACGGGATGCCTTGAGCCGGAAAAGCCAGACAACTTTGACATCCACTCTAACATCATTCTATGTTGATTCGACAATCTCCAGCCAACTCGGAGGCCAGGAAGACAAAGAATCGGACGTATCCTGCGATGCAAACTGCCTCTAACCGACAGGTATCCCCCAAAAAAGCACTAGATCTTGGCATTCATCAAAGCCAAAAGCACTATTCCGACCACCGGGGGCGACTTTCAGAATTGAGGGGATTGGCTCAAAAGTCTCGCCAGATATAATTCCGTGATTGCATCCAGAATTCGAATCTGGAATATGAACCGCAGCGAGAAAAAGTTCGATGGACAGATTGTCCATGCAACACTGCAATTGAAGGGGACTTCCACTTCCGTTCAATTTTACCCCACGTCCCCTGCAAGATCAGGACCAGACACTCGTTGGTCCTCTCGCCCACTGCACGGATAATTGGTGGAGCAATTGGCTCCAGAATCCGTTATTCATCGAACTGATCGTTTTGACATTGGGATTGATTGCGAATCGTCTCATGATTCGATGTCAGTCTGACAGCATATTTTCAAGCACTTCAAGCTGAGTAGATTGAGTCTGCGCTCGCAGATTCGCTCTGCTTAAACACGATTCCAGAGTGTATGAGCAATTCACTGCGAGGAAAGTTCCTGGTTGCCGGTTGCAAACTGCGCGACCCCAATTTCTTCAAGTCGGCTGTCCTGATCGTCGAACACGGGACCGACGGAGCAATGGGGCTTGTCGTGAATCAACCCACCAGTACCACTGTGTCGCATGCGCTTAAAGGCCATATTGAGCTGCCGAAAACGCGTGACCTTGTCTACTGTGGCGGTCCCGTCGAACCTGCCGCACTGTTTGTCATTCACAATTGCGCAAAACTGGACCCGGACGAATCTCCGATCATCCCTGGGGTATACATGGGAAGCAGTGCCGAGGTCTTCGAAGACATCGTCAGCCCCAACACTCAGAAGCCGTGTGCCTCGAAATACAGAATCTTCTGCGGCTGTGCAGGCTGGGAACCGGGGCAACTCGAAGACGAACTCTCTCGGGGGGACTGGCTGATTGTTCCAGCGAAATCAGACTACGTCTTCCACCAGGATCCGTACGCCATCTGGGACGAACTCGTCGCTCAATCCCAGAAATCGCGTCGCCTCTTCAACTTTCAATGCGAACATCCTGAGTGGAACTGAGCAAGTTTCTGCGAGGTCTGCCGCTCCTTAACATGCCCAGCCAATGACCGGTCCGACTTCGTGTTCAACAGAGCGTGTGAACGCACCTGATGCTGCATGGGCGTTGGCGTCTCACCCGCGCTTCAGGTGGTTTAAGCGTTCTGGTCCATCGAAGTGAGTCTCGCTTCTTCCTGCTTAGACATCCGGTACAGTGAAACTCCAAGACCGGTCACAATTGTCGCTGGCATCGTCAGCATGAAGAAAATGCTGTACATATAAGCCCGAGGCCGAGCCGCGACTGCGGGATCGGTCGAATCTTCGTGTGCAATCTTGCACATCGGGCAAGCCTGAACTGGCTGAGCGGTGAGCGCGAATCCGCCTGCGATCATCAGGCAGAGAATCTTCAGTGTTCGTTGCATCAGAGGCTCCTGAACCTGAGCTGAATCGATCTGCTTCCACGACCAGTCAGAGACCGTTCAACACCACACGCTGTCAATTACAATGCTGTCACATCCAATACAGCATAAAGTAAATCACGACGCCAGTCACGGAAACATAGAGCCAAACCGGGAACGTCACTTTTGCCCAGCGGTGATGAACGCGACGCTCGCGTCCCAGTGCTGCCAACTGATCTGGAGTGGCGTTGCCAGGATAGGCTTTCAGGCCATTTCGAATTGTGATGATTGCCAACACTGGAACCATGGCCGCCAGAATGACGTGAGAGATCAGAATCGCGAAGTAGACAGGGCGAATGATGCCTGTTCCATTGAACGGTCGTCCACGCAGCCCTGCATAATGATGCAATGCCCAGTGCGAGGTCAGATAGCAGACAAGGAAGACGATCGACACCAGAAACGCAGTCAGCATCAATCGCTTATGGAGGCGAAACTTTGCGGCCTTTGCAGCGAAGACCCCCATCAACAACAGCAACGTCGAGAGGCTGTTCAACATGGCGTTTGTTGCCGGCAATCGCTTCGCCCAGTCCGGTAACTTATCCAGTGGATTCTCTTTCTGAACGACCGCGTTTCCTTCGGCATCCAAAGTCGCAGGGCGATATTTCACTGGGGTCGCGATCTGCCCCTTCAGAACCTTCTTTAAGACTTCAACTTCAAATGCAGCGCCGCTGTCATAGCGTCCCTGAATGACGCCATTCTTGTCGACATGCACCAGCTGGTTAGTATGAGCAAACTCCATCCCCGGCAGTTTCTTCGTTCCGACATTTTCCCATGCCGCGACTTTGAAGCCCTTGCGAATCAGGTTCCAGACCTGATCAGGCTCACCGGTGCAAAACAGCCAACGATCTTTGGTTGCGTTCCAGGTGTCGGAAAACTCTTTCATCAACGGAACGCTGTCGTGCTCCGGATCGACAGTGATGGTCACGAAACGAACGGGAACATCTGCCAGTTCCTGATTCAGTTCCATAATTTTCCGACTCATCATAGGACAATGGGTCACGCATCGTGCGAACACAAAGTTCGCAACCCATTGAGTTCCCAGAAGAGACTCTCTAGTAACCGGATCTCCCCATTGATCGACAAGCTGAAACTCCCCAACGTGCTTGGCGTCCCAAACAATTGGAGCCTCGTCAGGTGAAAGCTGTACGAACGGAGGAACATCGTCGCCCGGCTCAAGCACGATTGCCGCAGCGGGAACATTTGCCTCATCTGCAGCGACCGCATCAGAGATCAGTGTCAGCATGCCGAGCATGAGTGCAACAAGCATGACTGCTGAACGCCCAGTCCCGATTCGATCAAACATAGCGACACACATTATTGAGTTCAAAATTCGGCAGCGAACGCTGGATCGATGCCATTTGAGCCAATCCAGAAATTGAATTGTGTTTCTCGCCTTCTTCAGATGAGAAAGCCGAGCTCGACCACTTCGTCCGTCGAACAGGTCTAGACCGGACGGTCGCGGCGAGTAATCCACACGTCGATCGACAGCAACGCCAATGCGAAGACGGTCGTCACCAACAAGCAAACCCAGAATGGAGGGAAGTTGGCAAGTGCCGCCTGATCTGTCGTTAAAACACGGCGCAATCCTGCCACGCCGTAGGTCAATGGATTCAGTCGAATCAACCAGGTCATCCAAACGCTGCCGGTCCCTGGGAAGAACGCACCTGACAACAGCCACATCGGCAACAGGACCAGACTCATGACACCGTGATAACCTTGCACGGAATCAATCTTCCAGGCAAAGAAATAGCCTAATGCAGTCAGCCCAAGCGAAATCAGCGCGAGGAACAATGCCGCCCCCAACAACGTGATGGGGTTGAATGGCATGTTCATTGGTGGAGCAAGTCCGACGAACTGCAGCAGTGGCGCCGCGATAATGAACAGGAACGCCTGCAGCAGTGCGAGGAATGTCCCTCCCAGTACTTTTCCCATCACGATCGAGGACCGTGGAACCGGAGCGACAAGAACTCCCTGTAGAAAACCTTCATTCCGATCCTGAATGACAGAGATGGAAGAGAAGATCGAGGTGAACAGAACAATCAGAACTGCGATCCCAGGGAGAAAGTATTCCTGAAACGAGACACCTGACTGGGCGTCACCACCGCCAAACTGAAATGAACCAGACAACCCGGCCCCGAACAGAATCCAGAACAGAATCGGCTGACCGATTGCTCCCATGACTCGTGAACGCTGCCTCAAAAAACGAACAACCTCTCGCACGGCGAGCGTCCATGACGCCCAAAGCCATGCATTTTTCGGTTGAATGGCAGATGCTTGCGACTGGTTCATAACGAAATAGCATTTTCAAAAAGTGATTCGAAGTCTCTGCGGATCCGAAAACAAGATCGACCTGCCAGCACCCTCAGCAATTTCATTTCAGACAACACCTGCCCGGCTACTGGATGAGACAATTCGAATCTCAACGTCACCGCTGCATGGCCGAATCTGAAGCTGAGTCCCTTAGTGCTTCTTCTTTTTCTTCTTTGGATCCGGATCTGTTTCAACAGAGATCAATCCACGGCCCGTCAATTTTATAAAGACGTCTTCCAACGTTGGTTTTCCGACAGTCAGTGAGCGGAACTCGCCGGGGAATGCTGTTGCAATCTCCATCAGCAGTTCGTGCCCACGTTCCCGTTCCACTCGAATCGCGGCACCAACGCGTTGGCACTGAACACCAAATCGTTGCTCTAGACTCTTTACAAAGGCTTCTGGCTGTTCGGCGTTGATCGTGACACTGTCCCCGCCGACCATTTCCCGCAACTCGTCAGGACGTCCGAGGGCAATCAACTTGCCTTGATCGAGAATTGCCAATCGACTGCAGCGTTCCGCTTCTTCCATCAGGTGAGTCGTCACTAGGATCGTCACACCAAAATCGCGCTGCAGTGTTTCCAGAATCTTCCACAACTCGTGGCGAGCCCCCGGATCGAGTCCGGTACTCGGTTCATCCAGTAACAGAATCTTCGGGGCATGCAGCAGACATTTTGCAATCTCAACACGACGCTTCAAACCACCGGAGAGGCGTTCTGCAAAGTCCCCTGCCCGTTCAGCAACTCCAAGCTGTTCAAGCACGGTATCGCAACGGTCTTTCAAGGCCTTCCCGGAGAGCCCGTACAAGTGTCCCTGATGAATCAGGTTTTCCCGGACGGTCAATTTAATGTCCAGACTTGGCGCCTGAAATGTGACGCCAATCAGGCGACGAACCGCATCAGGGTTACGAAGAAGATCTTGCCCCCCTAATTCAACACGCCCCTTCTGCAACGGCATCAGTGTTGAAAGGATGCGAAAAAGTGTTGTCTTGCCGCTACCGTTCGGGCCAAGCAATCCAAAGATATCGCCTTGAGGAACGTCGAAACTGACTCCGGCAAGAGCTTGACGCTCCCCATAACGGTGTTCGACCTGATCAACGACAACGGCTGGCATATGGATTCAGACTGATTCTTTGAAGGGATAGACAACTGCGTGTTACGGCATTGATTTCAGGGACCAACTGAATGCGAAAATGGCTTTCACAACAAACGACTCTACCAGAATCGGCTCTCAATCAGAACAGCCACCGTGCTGATGAACTCGCAATCAGGAAAGCAGCTTGCCTCGTATGCCAATCCGACTGAGACATCGAACAGCAAGCGTTTTCAAATGCCGCTCGTCTGGTGTTCACTGCGAATCGACAAATTCACCTGACTCACTTTGCCGGGACATGGTCAGTCGAATGAGTTGCAGCGCCAGTTTTCGGGTGACTGGCATCAGCCTGCCTGTCAGCTGCAAGGCGAGCCTGAGGCGTATCATCGACATAGTACTGCATGGCGATATCAGGAGCCAAACCGATCACCAGTCCAACGGCAAGGATTGTCGTTGGAGAAAGGATGATGTACTTCCACTTACCTTCGAATTTCAGGTGCATGAAATACGTCATTACAAACATGGCCTTAGCGACCGCGACAGCCAGCACCAGCGTGACCAGAACCACCGAAGGCAAGTGAACAAGATCGAATGCGACTGACAGAACTGTGCACGCGCACAAGGCCATGAAAATCATGAAGTAATTGACGTTCGGATGGCCTTCAACATGCGATTGTGATGAATTGTGCATGCTTCGAACTCTCTAAAGGCCAATGAAATCAACTCGCAAGTCACGCGATTTTCTGTAAAGCGCAGAACTCCGACTCGCTCTCAGTTGCCTGAGCCGGAACACACTCATCTACCGACCATTCAATGCGGATCAATTCCGGAAACTAAATATTCCCGGGAAGGATGTACAACAACGGAAACAGAAAGATCCAGACAAGATCAACAAAGTGCCAGTACAGTCCACTGTTCTCGACGTAATTTGACCAGCGCTCATTCAATCGTGATCCCTGAAGCAGGACGACGGTGAACAGAATAATGCCGACAATGACATGGATCGCGTGAAACCCTGTCATCAGGAAGTAGGTGGACGCAAACAGATTTCCGAAAACAATCGGCTGACGAACTTCGAGTGAACCGAGCAAATCTCGGTACTGATACTTCGCAGCGGTGACACTCTTCGAGTCAATCACTTCCCAGGCACTTCCTGCACTGCGAAATGCGTCCTGCCCCGGCTTCACTTCAGGGATGGCCAATGCCGAAACAACGGTCTCCCCTTCTCCTGCACTCTGCCCGTGCTTGTGGTCAGCAGAATGAGCAATTTCTGACGGGGAAGCGAGAACACCCGTTCGCTCTGTTCCGCCAATCGTGAAGACGCCGGTGTTGCGCAGTTCAAATAATCTGTCTTCAGCAGACGCCAACGTCACAATGTTTTTGGAAACGTCGTCGCGAAATTGAGTATATGCCTGATAAAGGCTAAACCAGTTCTGCAAGGTTTCTTTACGGGCGACATCTTCAGTCGCTCCGAGTTCCTCTTGCAACTTTGCCTGCTTCTCATGCGGCAACCCGGGACCGGGGATCAACTTGTCGAGTTCACGGTCGCTATGCTTCAGCCAATCGTCCCGCAACATCTGCACAGATCGCAACGCTGATTCAGGAATCTGACCAGGCAGAATCCGATGCTGGAACTTCCCGTAATATTCAACGCCCTTGATTCCCAGAAAGAAGATCGCACAGACAAACGTCAGGGCCAGAAAGTTCCACGCCCTCTGATACTTCCCGGCCGCCATTGCCTCATGGGCGACGACCACGAAGTAGCTGGAGGTCAGCAGAACAAACGTATTTAACGCCCCTGCCCAGATTTTGATGTGAGTCACATTGGAATCCGTCGGCCATCCCGGCGATCCAAAGTACAGCACAATATAGGCGCCGATAAACGCGGTGAAGAACATGATCTCGGTGCCAAGAAACAGCCACAAGCCAAGCTTCCCATTAGGAATGGGGAGCCCCATTTTCAGGGCCGGAGTGTGCTGACTGGCGCTGTGCGACATCCTGTGATGTTCCCTATCGGCGGTATCTATAAAGCAGGTGATCTAACAGAAATTCACTGAAAGCCCCTGCAGGTATCAGTTCATCAATCGTAGGTGGTCGAGAATCAAAGCAAGCATCACAACCGGGAGATACACAAGTGAAATCCAGAGTAATCGGCGAGCGTCGCGACGAGACTCTGTTCTCTGGAACTGCACGGCCATCCAGGCATACATGATCCCCAGAATGATCGCCACAACTCCATAAACGTCGCTGCACAATCCCCAATGGGCTGGCAGCAGACTGATTGGAAGCAACACGACGGCATACGCCGAAGAAATGGCTCCGGTGATTCCCGGTCGTCCATTGGCAGGCAGCATTTTCAGGCCGGCCATCTCGTACTGATCTCGATAGAGCCAGGCAATCGCCAGAAAGTGTGGAAACTGCCAGACGAACACGATTGCAAACAAGCTAAACGCACCTGCATCCAATGGAGCTCCTGAAGCCGCCCATCCCAGTACAGGTGGCAGCGCTCCCGGGACCGCTCCAATCACAGTACACAATGACGTGTAACGCTTCAGCGGTGTGTAACAGACAGAGTAAAGCAGGATCGTCGCGAGTGTCAGCCAGGCTGTCATCGGGTTCACGACGAAATACAGATACACAACAGAAATGACGGCACAAGCAATTGCGAATAACGTCACTTCCAGCACCGAGAGCTTCGCCGAGGCCAAAGGACGATCTTTCGTCCGTGGCATTTTGGCGTCGGTCTTGCGCTCAATAATCTGATTGAACGAGCTTGAAGCGACGACTGCCAGCAGAATCCCGAAGCAGGCATGCACCAGCGGAATGGTCTGCCAATCCCCGCGTAAGCCCAGCACATACCCGACCGATGTTGCCAGCAACACCATCAGGCCAATGCGAGGCTTCGCAAGCATTTTGTAAGCAGCCAGCCGACCGGTTTGTGGCACTGCCAGATCAAACTGGTTGGAAACAGAGTCGTCCGCAGTTGATGAATGCGGAATTGAGGGAGCCAGACTGTTCATGAACGGCCTCCACTGGTCGCCTGATGCAACTCAGAAGAAGCGGCGCCCGCAGATGCGGATTCCGATGAGACAGCGGCGAGTCGATAAACTTTTAACACGTTAACCACAGCAACCATAAGGATGACGGCTCCCCAGACCATATGAAGTGTTCGCAATGAAACTGCCTGAATCGAATCGGCAACTGCGACATACCCCATTGCGGGAAAACCATATTTCAATACCCAGGTTTTCAATCCGAATAGAACCTGAGTCAGGGCGATCAGCAGCAACACGACTGCAGATCGTCTCAACCAAGGGTGCTTCTGCCGATAGGCGAGTACCGTATTCACGATGATCGCTATCAGAGCAACAAACCCCAGCCCAAGGTGCTCATGCAGACCAGTTCCCTGATGGCGGATCAAACTGCCATACAGGTACTGAGTCAGAATCAGCACAACACAAACGATGCTTGACCGTTTGAGAATTCCCAGAGAAGTTATGGTCGTGGATTCGGACGCGACTTGCCATTGCGGATTGGTCACGGCAACCATCGTTCCCATCAGCGAGAAAACGATCGAAGCGAAAATACCATGCAACATCGCCAGTCCACGGTCGTCCAGCTGAACACGGAAACCTCCCAGAAGGCCCTGGCAGATCACCCCAAGCAGTATTCCGATTGCCAGTCGACGAACCCAGCGGCGATCTTCGATACGAAATGCCACAACGACAAGCAGGATTGACCACAGGCCAACAACCATTCCGGCCAGTCGATGCCCATGCTCAAGAAACTTATCCCAGTTCTTGGCAAAGTCTTGCAGCCAAGGATAGGTCACCATGAAATAGCCGTCACTGGTCGGCCAGTCGGTGAACGCCATTCCTGCATTTTTGGAAGTGGTCAGCGCACCAAAAATGAGAGTCACCAACGCAAGCACGACTTCCGTGATGGCGAGGTAATAAAAAGTCCGCGAGGGTTTTACCTGAGTACTCATGAATCAATGTCGTTTCCCCAAGGCTACGTTCGCCTCGGCGACTGAAGTTTCGAGCAAGAAGCTCGGCAGTATGCAGGTGGGCAGATTCAAATCAGAACCGGAGGGTCCGAGACGCTCACCTGCGGAAATTTGGCAGGAAGGGAAGGGCTCAGCTCTTCTTTCGGATCGGAGGTTCCCATTGTGGCCAATAGTCTTCCGTTCGATCCGGGTGAGAATACTCATAAGGACCACGGTAGCAGACTGCTGGAACATCAAAGTTTCCATGCCCCGGTGGAGATGGAGTCATCCACTCCAGACCGTTGGCATGCCATGGGTTTCGGCCGACTTCTTCTTTCGAGAACCAGCTGAACACAAAGTTGAAGATCAGAATAAACTGAGCAAAGCCCATCACCATCGCACAAACCGTCATGAACTGGTTCATCGGCAACAGGTGCTCAAGATATGGGTACAGGAATGGGTCGGCATAGCGTCGCGGCATCCCTGCAACTCCGAGCAAGTGCATCGGAAAGAAGGTGCCGTTAAACCCGATGAAGGTCAGGAGGAAGTGCAGTTTTCCCCAAGTCTCGTTCATCTTCCGGCCAAACATTTTTGGATACCAGAAGTGAATCGCAGCGAAGACACCAAACAACGTTGCTCCAAACAGCACATAGTGGAAGTGAGCAACAATGAAGTAGGTATCGTGGAAGTACACATCCACTGGCACTGCAGCCATGAAGATGCCAGAGAGTCCCCCGACGATAAACATCGAGACAAACGCAATACAGTTCAGGAAGACCGTATTGAACTCAGGTCGTCCACCCCAGATTGTTCCAATCCAGTTGAAGACCTTAACTCCAGATGGCAGCGCGATCATGACCGTTGAGATCATGAATGTCATGCCGATGAACGGATTCATCCCCGAGGTAAACATGTGGTGTCCCCACACGATGAAACCGAGACCAGCAATGGCCGCCATCGAATAAACCATCGGCTTATAACCGAAGATCGGCTTACGGCACATGCAGGCGAGCATATCCGAAACCATCCCCATCGCCGGCAACAGCATGATGTAAACGGCAGGGTGAGAGTAGAACCAGAACAGGTGTTGCCACAACAATGGCTGACCGCCTCCAAGTGTCGGATCAGCATTATTGACGACCAGATCAGCAGGCTTGAAGAAGCAAGTACCAAACGTTCGATCCGCAAGCAGCATGAACCCCGCTGCGGTGAGCACCGGCAAGGCGAACGCCTGCAGAATCGCAGTGATAAACATCGACCAGATCGTCAACGGCATGCGGAAAAGCGTCATGCCTGGCGCGCGCATGTTGATAATGGTCGTCATGTAGTTAATTGAGCCCATCATCGACGAGAAGCCGACAAACGTCACTGCAAGTAACCACCAGAATTGAGCTGCTTCTGAACCCGGCGCCGCTTCAGGGAGAGCAGACAGAACCGGATATGAAGTCCAGCCTTGAGCTGCACCGGCATTCAAACCGCCTCGCACCCCAGATGCTTCGCCCCCAACGCCTGTTGCGAGTGCAAAACAGACAATCGCCGGCCACATGAACCAGTAGCTCAATGCGTTCAACAGCGGGAACGCCATATCGTCTGCACCGATCATCAACGGAATCAGAAAGTTTCCGAACGCACCGGCCAGCACGGGAATGATCACCAGAAAGATCATGATCGATGCATGCATGGTAAACAGCATCGTGTAAAACTCAGGCGTGATCTGTCCGCCCATCTCCGCATTCTTCGCCACCAGCTGACCGAAGATCGGCATCTGTTCCCACGGGAAAGCCAGCTGCCAGCGAATCGCCAAGGCCAGAGCGCCACCAACCATCATCATGAACATCGTTGTCAGCAGAAACTGAATCCCGATGATCTTGTGATCTGTCGAAAATTTGTAGACCTGCTTGAGCAACGCCAAGTGATCATCCCCGTGGGCGGGATGGGCACCGTCATTGGCGGCGGCAGTCGGAGGCAGGACAACGGAACTCACCTTGGAACTCCCAATCAATCGGTTGGCGATTCACACATTTTTCGCCTGGCGGCGACGTTTCGATCCAACCGTCGAGTTGAAATCATTCTTTTCTGTCAGCAGCCGCAACCTGCGATCAGCTGACCCACGCTTACTGACGAGACTCACTCGGTAGCGACAGCGGCTTCGTCTTTGACGCCGTCATAGTTTTGCTGACGCTGCAACTCTTTCAGATATGCCAAAAAATCTTCTTCGGTCTGAACGACCAGTCGTGCATTCATTTTGTAATGCCCCCACCCACAGAGTTCAGCACACAATAATTGATGCTGATTCGGGTGATCGGCTTCAAACCAGACAGGAATGATAATGCCGGGAACAGCGTCCTGCTTCACTCGCAAATCCGGAATGAACAGCGAGTGCTGCACATCCTGAGATTTCAGATTCACCATTGCTGGAGAACCTGCTGGGATTCGCAGATCGTTGACCGAGTACAAGTCCGTTGGCTGCGGTTCCCGCTGCAATGTCAACAGGTTGCCATTTGCATCAAATCCTGGATAGCGAATTCGCCATTCAAACTGTCTGGCAGTCAACTCCGCAATCGCCAGACTGTCTCGCTCAGTTCGCTTCTGTCCCAGTCGCGTTAAGACTTCTTCCATTCGCTTTTTGGGAAAGGAATCTGTGACGCGAAACTCTGCCCAGACATCCAGCTGGTAAAGTGCGATGAACAGCAGCACGACAGCGGGAACAACACTCCACAGAACTTCGAGTTCATGACGTCCGTGAGAATACCAGGCCCGCTTCTCTGAACCAGATTCTGTTCGGCGTGCTCCCTGAAAGAGCACGTATCCCAAACCCACCTGAGTCCCGATGAAAACAATCGTGGTGATCCAAAGGATCACGTAAAACAAGTGATCAATTCGTCGACCAAGGGGATTGGGAGATTCAGTATGAAACCACCATCCTTGTGACGGCGCAATCAGGCAGACTGCGACTGCCAGAATCGGCCAGATCATGAAGAATACACACCAGAACCACTTCACTTGTTGAACCCCGATCTCGGACTTGCGATGGCCAATGGTTTGAAGTGATTGAAGTAATCCAGACAGGCACCATGCCTACGCCTGAGCACTTCTACGAAAATCAGTTGGTCGCAACATCCTGGGGGATTTTGGCCGAGGTTGTCGCCTGTTTCAATCCGTCACCCGCCTGAGGTGCGTCAAATCGCACACTATACAGAAAGTTCACGATATCCCAGATATCCTGATCCTTTAATTTTGTTCCAAACGCAGGCATCGGTGTTCCCTTGATCCCTGCATGCACACGGGCATAAAGGTCGATCGGCCGGCGGCCTCCGCGGTAAATTCCGGTATGCAGATTTCGTGGAGGGTTCGGATTCCCCCAAGTGTCATACAGGCCGGGCTTTGGATTGTCTTTTCCGGTCTCGAGGTCTTTTGTAATCGAAAACTGCTGTGGTCCATCGCCGAAACCCGCTTCCCCGTGACAGGCGAAGCAGTTCAAATCAGCCGACAAGTACCATTTTCGGCCGCGCTCAATGGACTCTGGATCATTCCCCACCCATTTTTCCTGAGGGGTAACGAGCGCTGAAGGAGATTGAGCACTCTGCCAGCGGGAGACCATCATGTTGACCGCATTGTCAAACTCATACAGCAATTCTTCAGGATCATTCGCGAGTTCATAGAACTCTTTCGCGATCTTGTCATAGGTTTCATAGTCTTCCGAACCAGACTGCTTCTCTTTCAGACCGGCCTCAACTCGCTCGGAAACAGCGACCTTGGAATAGTCGGTCATCAGGTACTTCACAAGCTGATACTCGGCTTCTCCTCGCATGGACAACCAAAGCACATACTCGATGACAGAATCCATCTCCTCTGGACTAAGCAGTTTGAATGATGGCATGTAGGTTCCCGGCATCCCGTCATTGATGATCCGCTTGAGGTCATCACGGCTGGCACGCTCAGAAGCCTGAGTCAGAGTGTATTTGAAGATCCCTTTTCGGTAATCGCGTGGTCTCGGGTTAAGATATTGTGCGGTTGGGCCCGCTCCATCTCCCGACATGCCATGACAATGCTGACAGTGCTCTGCATACAGGTGCCGCCCTCGAACCAAAACTTGTCCCGGGCCAATCAGCGCCTTTGCCCCCACAACCGGCAATGTTTCCAGCTTGGTTTCAAACGTTGCTGTTTGAGTTTTTGCATCCCACTCAGAGATCCAGGCACTTTCCTTGCCAGCCAGATCGCCGGTCACCCAGATAACTTCAGTTCCTGGTGTGATTTCCGGATGGTCTTCAGGCAGGGTGAATGCGACCCTGGTTTTCCCTGTCTCATTCGAGGCCAGTTCAACCACACCTTCTGCAAGACTCGCATTCAGCTTCAACTTATCCCAGACGACTACGTCGGAGACGTCACCGAAGTAGTTGTCCAGAACCTTGCTGACGTATTCCTGCGCGAACCCTTCGAGGTCATGAAAATCTGTACGATGCGAGAACTCCGGCTTTTTACAACCGGGGAGCAGCATCAACATCGCGATAATGAAAACGGAAGTTCTCACCAGACAATCTCAACTTTTCAAGTAGGTGCATCTCGACGAGATGCGAAACGGAGTCACTCGAGACCATCCCTGCCAGCTAACAACTGGAATCAGGATTCGTCGCCGCTCTCTTCAGTTGCGGCAGGCATTTCTGGCCCGACGTGAATTTTGATGTCTTCTGTCGTCTGCACTTTGGTCGGCGTGCGAGATGATTCTACCCTGCACCCAACCATTGTGCCGAAAATCAGGCTTGCGACTGTGAGCACAAGCAACACCACAAGGGCATCAGCCATACTGAAACGGACCACTCTCAACAGTGACACCGACATATGACAAATGCTTTCTCTACCACCAGTTTCAAACAAAAAACGAACACACGACAAGCTGCGGGCCTGAGCCAGCAGCTCAAATCACCAAGTCTGCCCCAGCAATCTTGCTGCTGAAACGTCGATTGTCTTCTCGACAGACCCGTTTTCTGGAATGTCCACAACGAAGCGGTTCTCGATTCGCCCCAGACCTTCGTGCCAAACAATAAATTCATGCTGCCCTGCAGGGACTCCTGTGATTTCAAATGTCCCATCAGGCTTCGTGATCGCCACCCAAGGGTGGTCCAATGGCAATGTCCAGGTTCCCAGCCATTTGTGGGATGTTGACGCAACCCAAATCGGATTCCGCTCAGGAAACTGAAAACCAGATTCCAGAACATCTTCTTTACCAACCGGGACATTCAGCAGGAGCTTATTCGCCACCCCGGAAGCACGCAGCTTCGGAGTCAGAACATCATTATTCACAACCTTCAACGGCTGACCAACTCGAACGACGGAACACCGAGGCTCAAATCGTCCATCTTTCAGCGTCAATGACACTGGCTCCGTAGAAGCAGCAGGAACTTCGGTATTCGGGATTCTTGAGAGATAAACATAGACGTTTGCCAGCCCGCCATCCTGACTGACGAGAATAGACTGGTCTTCGATTTTCCCTGAGGGGTGCTTTGCTCCCCTGAGCAGCTTGCCCCCTTCAGCCAGCATCGCGATTTGACTCTTCGTCCCCTTCACAACGACACGCCCTTTGAGCGTTCCAAATGTTGTGATTTTTTCTTCTGACGACTCCGGCGCTTCGACTTCTGTTGAAGGAGCTTCATCGTACAAAAGGCGAACAGAGACAGGTGCCGAGGCTCCCCCTCCGACTCCCTGTTTGCGCGGACTATCCCCACAGCCTGCTGACAACAGCATGCTCAAGCAAACAGACAGTATCAAACCGCTTTTCATACGAATGACAGAGCGTTTTTGTGAAGTTGATCGGACGTCAAAGCTGACTGACATCAAATCTTCATGGCGGGAAAACGAAGACGATTCAGTCAGAAAATTCAGGTGGGACTTCAATGCATCTGGCCTACAAAACGGCCATTGAACATCTCGGTAATAGTGTACGGTTTAGAGATTGTACAGGAACATTGCATCGACCGTCGCTTGTGTCAGGCCAAAATTCTCGCCATTGAACACCCGTTCCCGAACATTTTTCCCCAACTGGGAAAGTCAGAACAGCCGGAAACCTTTCGGGGCAATCGAGAAAAATTTGTATCCCCTCAGCTCCCCACAACAGAGAACCAATCCGCAACATACTCGCATTACATATGTTACAGAATCCGCAACAGTGGTCACACCTGCTACCGCGACAGCCAAACCCTCGGGACGCTACACACCGTCTCCCAAAGAAATTGAGACTTCCGAATAACAGGACGCCGTTCCCAGACCTGATAGTCAATTCGCTCCACCGCTTCGAGAATCATCAGCCCGCCGCGGACAAAGAGATCGATATCAAACTTGAGCCGTCCCGGCATCTTCCCCACGAGAGGTTGCCCCGCCAGCAAGAATTCGCGCGCCCGAGCGACTTCAAACCGCAATAACGCCTGAAACTTCGGTGTCGTCCGCCGCATCTCCATCATCTCATCCGTGACCCGAAACCGAACGCGATCCTCTTCCGGAAGATAGATCCGTCCGATCTCATAATCTCGAGCGACATCCTGCCAGAAATTTGCCAACTGCAGGCCAGTACAGACACGATCTGACAGCACAGCATTCTCACGATTCAACCGACCACATAACGCCAAAACGATTCTTCCAACAGGGTTTGCGCTACGCCTGCAATAATCCTCCAGTTGAGAGAATGTCTCATATCGAGTGACCGACTGGTCCTGCACGAAGGCAGCAATCAGATCATCAAACAAAGACTTCTGGAGATCGAATTGGCGAATCGTTGGCAGAAGTGCCACAAAAACAGGGTGCGAGACTTCCCCGAGATAGCAACGGTCTAACTCCGACTGCCACCACGCAAGAAGCTTCACTCCTTGCGCTGTGCTCCCGGATTCGTCGCCAAGATCGTCTGCCCAGCGACAAAATGCGTAAACGTTATAGAAATGTTGACGCAAACGCTTCGGCAGCAAGATGGATACAACAGGAAAGTTCTCGTATTGGGTCGTTGCGAGCCTGCGGCAATACGCCTCTGCATCAACCTGGCCGATTTCCGACCAGGTCCGATCGGGCCCCCAACGCTCCAGATCTTCAATGACGAGACTGCTGCCCATGGAGTGCATACCCGGCAAGCACTGAAAATGACCGCGCCAATGCGCACCAACAAAGCAGCGCATAAATAAAGTGCCGGTCCGCAACTGCAGAAACCGGCACTTCATGAATTCAATATCCCGGAGTCAACTTGCCAAAGCAACTCATCACTCCGAGTCATGCGAGCACTCAAGAACTATGTCTTGATCCCAGCTCGTTTCAGCCGGCGAGCCTTTGAGCTAGCTGGGCGTTTTCCGTGATTGGCTTTTTTCAGACGACGTTGTGTTTTGGCCATGACTACCTCACTGATTTTATTATCTCCGGCAGGGACATGGCCGGACAACCTCATGTTTCGAGAAGCCGAATAGTGTATCGGCCGAAAGTCGACTGGGGAAGCGACTTTTAAGAATCTGCTTCGGTCGACAGAAAAATCGCGACGCATTTTTCCGTAACTTCGGATTTCCCTTTGGATGTCCTGACGTTCGGAGTTGCGTCAATGTGTGTAAAACAAGATGATTATTTACCTTGCAAATCGAGAAACGCTCACGCAATTGCCTGCGGAGCGTCCGGTTCGAGATCGATCTCGCCGCAGAATTCCATTCCTTAATTCTGGCGAAAATTGCTCGAACCAACGTGCGGGAAGCCCGTCATTCCAGTCACCGCACAGATTTCTCCAAGGTCTCAATCACCGAATTCGCAACCAAAACGCCGTTTGAAACTTCCTATAGAACCATGTCCAACGAAGTCGCATTTCAAACCAACATCGGCAACGGCCCATCACACACTTACGGAATCCAGGAAGTGTTGACGGCCTGTCCAGCAACCGGACAACTGCTGGACATTCAATACGACTGGAACAAGGTTCAGGTTCCAAAATCGTTGCGAGAATTTGAAAGTCGCTGGAGCCAACGCTCGAATCCGCTGAACTTCAGCGGGGTGTGGCGTTTCCGCGAGCTGCTTCCATTCGCTCCGGACAACCAGATCGTCACGATTGGTGAAGGCCAGACGATTCTCCAGAACTCGAACCATGTTGCAAAATACGTGGGGATGAACGCCGGTGGGCTGTTCCTTCAATACGAAGGACTGAATCCATCTGGCTCATTCAAAGACAACGGAATGACCGCGGCCACGACTCACGCCAGAATGGTTGGAGCCAAGATTGCAGCCTGTGCTTCGACTGGAAACACCAGTGCTTCGTTGGCGATTTACGCTGGAACCACCGGATTGCTTCGCGTCATTGTCTTTGTCGGCAGCGGAAAAATCGCCTACGGCAAGCTGTCTCAGGCACTCGACTACGGGGCAACCACACTGCAGATCGAAGGGGACTTCGACGACGCACTCAAACAAGTTCGCGACGTCTGCAAGCAGGGAGGAATCTACCTGTGCAACAGTGTGAACCCGTTCCGGCTGGAAGGTCAGAAGACCATCATGTACCGCGTTCTGGAAGGACTCAACTGGGAAGTTCCAGACTGGATCGTCGTCCCGGGCGGGAACCTGGGCAACTCGAGCGCGTTTGGTAAAGCATTCATCGAACTGAAGCAGCTCGGGCTCATCGACCGTATTCCACGACTGGCAGTCATCAACGCGGCCGGTGCGAACACGCTCTACCAGCTTTATGAAAAGCAGGGACTGCGATGGAATGGCGGCAGCCCTGACTCCCAAATGATTGAGTCGTTCTACAAAAACATGGACGACAAGAACAATCGAGCCAGCACGCTCGCTAGCGCCATCGAAATCAATCGCCCTGTCAATCTGGAGAAATGCTTGCGGGCACTGGATGCCTGCGACGGAGTTGTTCGCGAAGTCACAGACGAAGAAATTCTCGACGCGAAAGCTCAGGTTGGAGCCGGTGGGTTCGGATGCGAACCTGCCAGTGGAGCAAGTGTCGCGGGCGCGAAACTTCTTCGTGAGCAAGGAATCATTGCCCCAAGTGATCGTGTCGTATGCATCCTGACCGGGCACCAACTAAAGGATCCTACAGCAACGGTTCACTATCACGCTGGGGACTCTAAGGGAAATGCGACAGGTCGATTCCAGAATCGCCCGATCGTTGTTCAAAATAATCTCGATTCAATTCTGGAAGTCATCAATAAAGTTTGTTAGGTATATCCACCTGTCGATATACCAATGCAGTTGAATCAATCTGAGGCACGCCGTAAAAAATGATCGGCAACGCACGATTGACGATGATCTGAACTGGTCAGACCACCTGAACCGTTCTGCAGGAGAATCGGGATGTTGAGCCCATTCGAAGAACTCGAGTACCTGGCTGAATATCTTCCTGACGAGGGAGAGAAGATCATCGTCTCTCGTGAGTCAGGTGAGCTGGTATGCCATCCATTCCATAACACCAGCGACCTGCGAGACGGCGTCGACGACTCTGAACTTTATGGTCTGCTTGTTCAGTCAAACGAACAACTGACACGATGCAACCTGTTTCCGCTGTTGGTGGCGGCAACACTGGTTTTCTGGAGTACGATTTTCGTTCATGGAATCATGGACGTCTCCATGAAACGCTGGTATCTGATCCCGGGACTGGCGTTTCTGTCGCTGTATGTGGCCCTGTATTGGGGGAAAGTTTGCCAGCATCAGCTCTTCTACACGACTCTGCTTCCGCAGCTGAAGAAGGAACTGGTACGACGCAAAATCAAGCCGCTTTCATTGCTTGCCGGAGTTCGACAGCACGGTGAGCTACGAACTCTCTTCAACGAGTTGAGCACCTGGATGCCGGACCGCAACTCACCAGTAAAGTAGTCTGCTTCAAGGTGACGTTTGTCACGGCTTCTACACTCAATGCGGCTGAGTGAGTCAAGAATTCTAAATCGTGACCTGAGTCCGGATTCGACTGACAAACCTCTGCACCGGAACGCAGCACCAAACAAAAAAGGGAAGCCTGATTTCAGGCTTCCCTTCATTTTTTCCACTGGCGTCGCTCGCCATCAGATCAGTTTCATCCGACCATCAACATTACATCGGAGTTGCTGCGGCATTCTTCTCCGGAATTCGATCATCCACGTCAGTCGCCAATCCAATTGCTCGGAGGAAACTGATTGACCACCAGGTCATATCAAATTCCCACCAGCGATGACCGGCACGAGCCAGACGGGGGTGAGCATGATGGTTGTTGTGCCAACCTTCGCCATAGGCAAACAATGCAACCCACCACAGGTTCCGAGAAGCATCTGTTGTCTCGTAGTTCCGGTACCCCCACAGGTGAGTAGCGGAATTCACAAACCAGGTGCTGTGATAAGCGAGAACCAGACGGACGCACATTGCCCACAGGAACATTGACAGGCCGCCAAAATACAGCAATGCCAGACCTGATGCCCACAGCCAGAGAGCGAAGGTTCGCTCAAAGAATCGCAACATTGGATCACGGCACAAGTCCGGAGCATAGTACTGATACAGCAACTGCTTCTTGCGGTCAGTTGTTTTAACCATCATCCACCACAGGTGTGACCACCAAGGGCCTTCCAGTGGAGAGTGCGGGTCACCAGGCTGATCGGAGTGTCCATGATGGACACGGTGAGTCGCTGCCCACATCAGGGGAGTTCCTTCACCAGCAATTGTTCCGCAAAGAATCCCGACGAACTTGGCTGGGTTCTTCAATTTCAAAGAGCGGTGTGACAGACAGCGGTGGAATGTCATGCAGATCCCGATGCTGCATGTTGCCCAGTGCAACACGAGAGCAACAAGCACTGCCTGCCAGGTAAAATAGAACGGAGCAAACAAGCACCCGATATGCATCGCAAGCATCCAGGCCACAACGACCCAGTCCAGATTGCGAAGCTTCAGGTTGTCTTTATAGAAGTAGGAAACCAGTTCAGCACGTTCACGAGCGGCAACGCTCATCTGCTTCGGTGCCGCTTCAGTTGAAGAACCTTGCGAAATCTCGTCGGCGACTGACTCCGCAGCAAATGCCTCAGCATCCACGGCAGCGTCATCCCCCTGTGAATCAAAAGTGGTTGAAGACATATGGAGAGCTCTTTCGTCTCAAAAGTGGCACGTTTCCCATACCACCTGACAGTGTTCGCCACAAACTCGCACTTCACCTGGGTGTTCTAAAACTGGGTGCTCTCTGAGCAACCATTTTCGAAGAACCACGTCCATCCAGCGTGAGAAAGCGACATTAAAGTGGAAGGCGTTGTATCAGATTATCGCCAGATCTGTGTCAGAACGGCGGAAAACTTCAGTCAAACTTTTGCCACAACTGTCAAAGTATTGTCACAAGCAACGCAACACCATAACATGTTTCCAAAGTGAGACTTACAACTCCGAATCGCAGCGACATCTGATTGTTTAATCACATTGACAGCTTCCACTCCCGTCTGAATACAGACAAACCGCAAGGAGAATGCGAATGAAAACCGTTGTACAGCTCTGTGCCGGAATTGCTCTGCTCCTTTTTTCTGGAATCCTGATGAACTCCGGTCTCGCTGAAAACAAGAAGTCAACGTCGGTACTACGACATGTTGTTCTCTTCACATTCACCCCGGAAGCGACGAAAGAACAGATCGATCACATCGTCACGGAATTCCAGAAGCTTCCATCCCGAATCAAAGAGATCAAGGACTTTGAATGGGGAACCGACAACAGTCCTGAGAAGTTGTCAAAGGGTCACACTCACTGCTTCCTCGTGACCTTTGCGACAGAAGCCGATCGCGACGCGTACCTTCCTCACCCGGAACACTTGAAGTTCGTTGCCCAACTGAAGCCACTTCTCAAAGACGTCACCGTCATTGACTATTGGTCAAAAGAGTAGCGCAAAAAAAGAGCCTGCCAGTTCATACCAACTCATGCAGTCTGTTTCCTGAAGAGGACTCAAACTGCATGAGTTTCGTTTTCCATTGGCGTGAAGCAGACTATTTCCAAAGGAAGCAGGTTGCCGCCAAGACGAGCAGTGAGAGTGCGATGGCGTCAGCCCGACCCAAACGTCCACTATGAGAGTGTCTGCGAAGATACCCCAGCACAGCCCCCGTCGGGCATCCATACTGGCAATATCCCATCGGCAGGAAGACAGAGAGAATGATGCCCCCGATTGCGATTGCAATCGTTGCCCATCCTGCCGCTCTCCATGCATAGGCATCAAACGGCTCAAGATCGACGAGACTCAACGACCATTCCAGCATGGGAACCAGAACAACCACTGCCAGAAGAATGGGTCTCACAAGGTGCAAGGCTTTAATGAGTCGAACAGGCCGGCGTTTCCACTTCCACTTTCTTGGCAGCAGTTGTTGTAACGCTCCGTGCGGACAGATGTGATCACAATAGAGATTCTGACCTGCTGCAACGGGAACAATGATCGCAGCAGCTGCGAGTACAACGAGTCCCAGCGAATTGGCGACAGGAATTCCACTTTGGGCCCAACCAACAAACATGGCCATCGATAAGAGGTCACCATTGATGAAGCCCATCACCGCAATCAACAGAATCTGATAGCATCGTCGAATCCAGATTCGCCCTCGACACCATTTTGATCCAATCACAAACCCGAGGATCACAATGGCGATGGTCACGGCTGCATTGACTCGCATGACGTCCGTACGCTTCTGCTCGTCGAGGCGCACTTCACGAATTTTTTGCAGTTTTTCCGCTGCAAGCAACAAGCCTTCCGCCACTGTCTGGCTGGTCATTGTCGCTCCGGAGACGCCTTCGATTCTGGCTTCTTTCCACTTGATCTTTGCCCAATCTTCGACCTTCTTCTTATTGAAGATTTCAGCAAACCAGGAATCTCCGCGTGCGTACCCAACATAGGGTTCGTTATCAAAACTCTGATCAATAACGAGTCCGAGAATCGTCCCGTCCACTCTCATTGCCAGAAACGCCCGAGAGGGGCCTTGGTATCCCACCAGCTCGTCAGCGACAGGGGAATTGGAAAGCAGTGCCCCGAGATGGTTTCCTTTTGCATCGGACACATTCCACAACTCTGGAACCTGCCCATCCTGTTGAACCTCCGTTGCATCCGGAAACAGTTTTCTGGCATTCTCAACCGTATATGCCTGTGGAAACTTCAGTGATCCCGGCTGTTGTCCGAGTCGAGCCTGAACTCCTTGAAGAATTGCGAGACTCGTCAGTGTGGCTCCTGAAACAGCATCAACCTTGGCGGCTGCGGCCTGACGCGCATCCAGTCCCTTCATCGCAGACAGAAATCGCTGGTCCTTCTGAATCAACTCAACATGATCTCGAGTATCCCGACTGGTCAGGATCTGTACTCCGGTCATTTTCCCCTGCTGATCAAATCCGATCAGACAATTGGTAGGCCCTGAGAAGCCGAGATACTGAACGGCTTCTGGAAATGTCTGAATGACGTAACCAACCGGTGTCTCTCCGGCCAGAACGATTCGTCCCCCATGCGATTCCGCAACCCCCAGAGACGAAGCATCTGGAAAGAGAGTCTGGATCTGCTCAAGAGTGACGGAATCTAAGCCAGATGCTCGCTCTTTTGACAAAAACCTGGCGTGTTGCCAGTTCATCAACAGCAGAATGAGTGCGATGATTCCGATTCGCAAAGAGTGTACGAGAGCGATCCGAAATCGTGGGCGGCGTGATGGATTTCGGACTTCCGACAGAGCCATGTTCAGAGCCACTCAAGCACCCGGGAATTCGGTGATCGTTCTCAAACTCTGACTTCGCCCAACAAGATTGAGAACGTGACAGCGCCGCGACATAATAGAACACAGGCAAGGAAAGTTAAAATCTGTCTATAGCCGATTCATCTGAATGGACCGGAATCCCGACTCCGGCCTGTTCTCGAATCACAAATTGACGTCGCGATTGATCCGACTGCCGCAATAACATTTTTTGAAACATGGTGATCCATGGTCAATCCTTCCGCACAAGTTCTTGATGTCTTCTCCACGCAGCTTGGGTGGATGGCCATTCGCGGAACACCAACAGGATTATCGGCGCTCACATTTGGGCATGACAACGCCGAATCAGCACTCGCTGCCTTGAATGAAACCGGTGAAGGTCTCAACAAACGCGGTGACTGGGTCAAGGGAACGCGTGATCTGCTGAAAGCGTTCAGTCGTGGGGAAGAAGTCGATCTGTCGGAAATCCCGCTCGACCTGACACATCGATCACCATTCGAACAGCGAGTCCGGCAGCAACTCTTGTCTGTCAGCTATGGCCAGACAATTTCTTACAAAGAACTGGCTGAAGCGTCTGGCAGTCCCAAAGCGGCGAGAGCAGTCGGGACAATCATGGCCAAGAACCCGATCCCATTAGTCATTCCCTGCCATCGTGTGCTTGGATCAGGAGGACGACTTGGAGGGTACTCTGCACCATCTGGTCTCGATATGAAACGGGCGTTGTTGAAGATGGAACGCCGCATCGCGCAATCGTAAGCACTCAATTCATTCGCGAGCGAGATCGCGCGTCGTGGCAATCGATCGCAGATGCAATAGAACAACTCGCCGAGATCGAATCGTTCGACATCGGCGAGTTGTGTTCTGGCACTCAAGAATTGAGAGACATCAAGCCCAAAGAAGAACAGGTACTGGAGCTCCGCGCATTTTCGTGACAAACACGGTATCAACAGGATCGATCTCCATTCAACTTCGTCCTTGCTTCAGAATTGGACGGAGGGCGGATGGCATGAGATCATCCTGTTCACAAAGGGCTGTACTTTTTCTCCATGCCACTGCTTTACCACCACGCGACAAAACTCCACGAATGTTTCCGCCAGCCGCTCAACAGTGAACGCAGCGATATTGCCAAGTATTGATTTTTGAGGCTGTTCAGTCACGAATACAGCCTTTCATCCCGGCAGAAAAAAGGCAATTTCGCTGAAGAAAAGGAATGACTGTCGTGTCCTTCCATTTTTTTATGAATCCGGCCGAGAATTGAGTTGATGGCCATGGGAGTGCGACCTATGTACCAATACCGCTCTTTCCAATCCCAGGCTGTCAACTTATAGATGCCGTTCCTCAGCGATTCAGGAATCATGAAGACACATTATATCCTGGTCGATTTTGAAAACGTGAAGCCGAAGAATATCGATCTGCTGAAGAACAGTTCCTGCAAGCTGATGGTATTTGTGGGGCCACAGCAATCCAAAATTCCAGTCTCCATGGCACTGGCAATTCAGAGTCTCGGAGACAATGCGGAATACCTATTACTTGAATCATCTGGGAAGAACTCGCTGGATTTTCTGATCGCTTATTATATTGGCAAGCTTTTAGTCACATCACCTCAGGCTCGCTTCTCCATTATTTCAAAAGATACCGGTTTTGATTCATTGATCTCGTTTCTGAAAGCGAAGAAGTTTGCCGTTGATCGATGTACGTCGATCGAAGAAATCGTGACGTTGAAACGCCCTCCGCAGGGAATTTCAAATGTTCATGTCGAAAAAGTGATTACAAATCTGTCTCAGCGGAACGGTTCCAAGCCCAAGTCCCCAAAAACTCTGAGATCCACATTGCACGCGATGTTCAACAAAGAACTGTCTGACAAGCAACTTAATGAGCTGATCTCACAGTTGCGTCATCGCGGCATTGTGAAAATCGAAGGGACTCAGGTGACGTATGCTCTTCAGAAACCATCTGCTTAAAATCCCCACGCCTTGCGCTGCCAATCGGACGTTGCTGGCTTAAGGGGCTTGGTTATGATTGGCTTCCTCGTCCGTCGTTGCTCATTTCAGGTTTATGTAGGGCGTATGTCGGACCAGTACCACGAAAAAAGCGAAGCCTTCAGTTGAACCGCTCTGAGTCGCTGAGAGCAACTGATCAGGTTCACTAAAAGCTTCGCTGGAAGAAGGCATTCTTCAATTACTCTGCAGAGATCATGCTCCCGCGACCTTCGTGACAAACACGGTATCGACTGCACTGACGCCGCCGTAATAACGGGCTTTCACACGCAGGACGACATCGCGATCGAATGCGGCGGCACTTTCTGAACGCTGCAGGAACGTCTGCACCGGCCAGATCTCTGTCCAGAGAAATTGACGGCGGAAGTCACCCAGATACCACGCTGCGGACGCAGTCGATCCCTGCTCGTCGAGATAAGGCGAGTGGAGCACTTCGAGCTGGTTGTGCAGCGGATTAGCGACCTTCGTTTCGGTGTCGGTCCCTGTCAGCGCAACCTCAGTGGAATGCACAATACTGCGTGCGGTCCCGCGAAGTTTTTCAGCAACCAGCAACTGGCGGACAGGAGCCACAATTGGTCGGCTCTGCCCGTCACTTCGATCGTCTTTCACTTCCGTCGCGCGATAACTCAAAGCCTGCTCAATGTCAGTCCAGTCCTGCAACGGAATCGCAGCATTGAAAGCAGACGAGGTCGTGTTACCGGAACCGATGTAGTTTCGATTCGATCCATCCGTGGCATAGAGCGCCTTGCCGACACCAGAAGGACGGTAAACAAAGTTCGACGCCGCAGCATCCGCGTCGGTCACAGCACGAATGATCGTCCGCTCACGTTCCTGACGCAGATAATACCCCAGCCCCATCGCTCGGCGGTGGATCTCGCCAGTCTGGTCGAAGGTGATCAGTTCCTCATTGATGCTGAGAATGCGTCCTTGCTTCGACTCTTTCGAAGTCACGAACTTCTCATCAAATGAAGACTCTTCGTACGGGTGACCTTCCGCTACTTCCGTTGGTCCTGCAAGAGCACGAAACCCTGCAATGCGGGAACTCCGAAAGCGACTTGGAACCGTGCTCACCAACTTGTCGCCGATGAATCCCGCGTCGTCCTCGTACCCTTCAATCACCTTGCGACCAATCAATTCGCCGGTGATAACCTGAAACAGCCCGGAGTTCATCCCCGGATTGGACTCTGAAAGGAGATGCGTGATTCCTTCAGGAGTGCTGAGCGCCCGCTCATGCACCGGCTGTGCGTCACTCAACGACCGCAATCGTGGCAGCACCCCACACGCATCCGCCAATTCATAGTAAGAGAAGTCATCCGGGGTCAGCGATTTCTCGTTCAGCAGGCTCACCACTTTATGATAAAAGCCAGCCGAACCGTGGGATTCAATCAATGACTTAATTGACGTTCCGTGCATCAAATAACCTCAAAGGAGAAGAAGTAGAAACAATCAGGAACAGCTCAATCCGGCTTCAGTAAAGCCCGATCCTGGAGAAGGGTGGGTGAGGCGTCTGCTTCAGGCTCTCAATCAAAAGACACCTGAGACGCGCTTAGGAGACAGGCTTAACCAATCGCAGCGTTCACATTGGCACTTGCTGTGTGAAAAGCAGACGCGAACGTCACTCGCAGCGTCGTGACACTGCCTGCGGTGTACTCCGCAGCACGTGCAATTGCTGAAGTTGTCACGGCAGTCTCAAGCTGCTTGGACTGCAGACTGGACGAACCTTCGTCTGGCCCCAGCGGCGCTCCCAGTTCATAGGCAGCGCTGGCAACATCAAACTCATAGACGCTTTCCGGGCTGACATCGATCGAGATTGGCGCGGTCTCACCCGCCGCAGAGGGCTGATGGGCGACTCCCAGAAATTTCGCCGCAAAATTGCCTTGAGTCGTCGCCAGATTCGTTGTCCAGGTGAATGCAGACGCAGGCTTGGCATCATCAGTATCCAACCACACCAGATCACCAGCTTCGATGACCGTAGCGGAGTCGACTCGAACTTTTCGCAGATGCACTTGACCGGACCGAAATCGAAGTTTGTTCATCTTGGACTTTCTGCAGGAATCATGGTGAAGGAGAAGACAGAAGCGCAACGCCAGCTGGCATTCCCGGCTGCAGCATTGCGTCTCAAGCACAAAGGCAATCACAAAGCAAACTGGGATCGAAGCAACGATCACAATCGTTTCTGGAGGGGCTCACAAAGGCGGAACCCCGTGTGTCAGAGACTCACACTAATCCAGGAAACGTTCGAGAGACGCTTCCCTTACCGTGAGCGACGGCGGATCACGCGAAGGAACTCTTCATTCGAGGCGGCTTTCGAGGAAGACGCGGACGGACGCAGTGAACTGAATGCCGGGTGAGAGCGGCTGACTTCAGAAAGAAGCTTCTGACGATCGTCAATCAGAGCCTGTCGCTGCTCTGGTGTTTCCGCGCGAGTCAGTTGCTCCCGGAAGCATTCAGTAATCGATTCAGCAGGGAGCCCCGATTGGACAAGCAATTGCTGAACGGACTCACGATGCTGCAACTCGTTCAATTGCAACTGAAGACGTCGACTGCGTTCCAGAAGCTCGTTGCGTTCACCTTCAAGCAGCCGCACCCGAGCTTCAAGTTCCGCCACTCCGGATTCATGAGTTGAAGTGCTGTTGGTTGATTCACTGAAGGTTGATGTTGTCGCCGGATTCACAACAACATCCACTGAAACCACGTCAACAATGCTGTCGACTCGTTTGCCGTCAACCGAGCGATGCGCCATCACCACATGTGACATCCCAACGCCGGGCGAGTTTCCTTCGACGAGTTTCAGAAACGTCATACCAGAGTCGGTATCGAGCACCCGAATATCACCACGGACTCGACCATTTGAATAGCGGGCGTTGATGACCGTTCCCACCAGATCACGAGTGCTACGATCCAGAACGCGTTGTGGACCTTGTGCGTGATCAAGAAAGACAGGGCGATTCTCATAGAGTGCCGCTGCCGCAATCAACGCATTCTCGGAATAGGTATATCCATTCCGTGACTGCGAACCGGCCAGTGCCACGTTTCGCACAATGCGACGTTCCCCATCAATCGATAACTCCTCTGCCCAGCTCTCCACCCGTTCATGCAGTGTGACGTGTTGCATTGATTCACTGTCCCTAAGAAATATGGCTGTGTTTCAATTTCAATGGGACTGGTTGCGCCTTGAGTCTTTTTCAATCCAAACAACGCCACTTCACTCATGCTCATGCGGAAGGTTGTCAACGGAACATGAAAATTGCAGCGTTTCAGACCAATCAGGAACAGATTTGGTAACTGTTACAAACTGGGTCACAGGTATTTGAAATTCACATGAAGCCTTATTGACCGAAACCGGAGAAATCAGAAGAATCCCCGCCACCTCAACGGCACCTGCCAACGAGGGAAACAAATGTCGCAAGGCATTACTCCTTAAACACTTCAGAGTGTCCTCGGGGTGATGAAAATTGTCACGGAAGACACCGTTTGATCTACTCAGACGGCGGGGCAAGGACGCCCCTCTTTTAACACATGCATCATCCCTTCAGACAACCTGGCACACAAAGTCTTCGCAGACTGGTTTCTATGGCCAGTTTCGTAGGCTGTGCAGACATTGCGTTCTCAAGAGTCACAGAGTTCAGCAATGACTGCACACCTGGTTGTTTGTTTGCGGCCTTACCTGGCACACAGGCACACGGTCGCGATTACGTGAAACAAGCCCATCAACGCGGGGCCGCGGCGATTATCACAGATCGTCCACTCGCCGATGTTTCACTTCCACAATGCATCGTTCCTGATGCACGACAGGTCTATGGTCGTCTTTGCCAGAGTCTATACGCCTTCCCCTCTCAATCATTGGGAGTAGCGGGGGTTACAGGGACTAATGGCAAAACGACCACGACCTGGATCGTTCGATCCCTCCTCGAATCGGCCTCACGTCCCACCGGTCTGATCGGCACGATTGAATACAACGACGGCATTCGCTCTGTTCCGTCGAAGCTCACCACGCCAGATGCATTGACTCTTGCCAAAACCCTGGCATCAATGCGAGACAGCGGCACCAATCACGCGGCGATGGAACTCTCCAGCCACGCGTTGAAACAGAATCGAGCGGCCGGCATCCAACTTGATGTCGGGATCATCACAAACATCACTCAGGATCATTTCGATTACCACGAAACGTTCCATGATTACATTCGAGCGAAGTCCCGTATTGCCGGAATGCTGAAGCCCGGTGGACTCCTCGTCCTGAACGCCGACGATCCAAACACAGAGAATGTCCTGGAGCGTCTGGACAGCAGTATTCAGGTTCGCACATTCGGCATTGATATGCCTGCTGATCTTCACGCCGATTCAATTTCATTGACGGCCAACGGAACCCGATTTCGTTTAAGCACCGGTTCAGAGAAAATCGATTGCTTCACTCCAATCGCCGGACGACATAACGTCAGCAACTGTCTTGCTGCCTCCGCTGCCGCACTCCATTTTGGCCTGACTCTCGAACAGATTGCAGTCGGCCTCGAACGCTGCACTTCAGTACCCGGTCGCCTGGAACAAGTGAATCTCGGCCAAAACTTTCAAGTTTACGTCGATTTCGCCCACACGGACGATGCCCTTCGCCGCATCATTCAGACCGTACGAAATTTCACAACCGGCCGCGTCATTGTCTGCTTTGGAGCAGGGGGTGATCGTGATGCCAGCAAGCGTCCACTGATGGGCCATGCTGCAACTCTGGCAGACAAAATCGTCCTCACGAGTGACAACCCTCGTTCAGAGGACCCGTACCAGATCATTGAAGAAATTCGCTCTGGAATTCCCAAATCCTGGGGAACTCCGGAGATCTTTGTGGACCGACGCTCAGCGATTCAGGCGTCGATTCAACTGGCTGAACCCGGCGATACCGTCATCGTTGCCGGAAAAGGTCATGAACGCATGCAGATTTTAGGAGATCAAACGCTGCCATTCGATGACGTCGAAGTCTGTCGGGATGTATTACAAAGATCGGGCTTCCGAACATACTCGCATTCAAGAGCAGCATAATTTGAATCACAATTCGAAAACAAATGGACGCATCGAAGAGGTCATCTGAAAACGATGACCTGATCGCCATTACCGGGTTGATGAATTCGCACAATTACATTGAAAGACAATCTGATCAGTTGGCAACAACTGATTAGAAACGATGCAACAACACACAGGTCAGAATCACTTCAAACTTCAATCGTTTTGCAGCGATTGGGCGACGAAGTGGAATGCATTTCAGAACGAATCAGGATGTCGTCGTTCTCGGTGAATAATTCTCAGTGAGTCATGTTGTATGAACACCAAGAGGCCGCTTTGGTCTGGTGAAGCATCGAACCCGATTGACAGGTTGAAGAACTCGAAGCGAGCAGGTCCATAAACCTGCAAACATTGTTCGGGAGCCTGCCAGAGTAGAGTGGTCACACCACTAGCCCGATTATAGAGAGAACAGAATGCAGAGCATTGCATTCCAGAGCCTGATTGAAGTCATCGGAGGAACTCCGGTAGACATCGTCGACTTGGACCAACCTGTCACACGTATCGAAACGGACTCCCGCGCAGTTCGTCCCGGAGATCTCTTCTGGGCGTTAGAAGGGAAGCGTCACGATGGTCACAAGTTCATCAAACAGGCGTTCGCAAATGGCGCGATTGCAGTCATTGTCGACGCAAAGAAATCATCACGCGTTCAAGGTCCTCGAATTGAAGTCGAAGAGACGCTTGCCGCATTGTGGCAATTCTCGAACTGGTATCGAAAGCAGTTTGAAGCACTGGTGATTGGTGTCACCGGAAGTGTCGGTAAGACGACCACCCGCCATATGATTGCGACCGTTCTTTCCACCCGATATCGCGGGTTCGAAAGTCCTGAGAATTTCAATGATCAATATGGTGTCCCGTTAAGCTTGTTGATGCTCGAACCTGAACACGAGTTCGCAGTCATTGAACTTGGAGCATCGCGAACAGGGGAGATCGAAGAACTGGCGGCCGTCTCCGAACCTGAAGTCGGAGTGATTACCGCAATCGGTCCGGCGCACCTTGATCAGTTTGGCACGCTTGAAGCCATCGTTAAGACAAAGTCAGAACTAATTGATGCCGTTCCAGAATCAGGATTTGTCGTCCTGAATGGAGATGATCGACAGATTCGCCAGATGGCCGCGCGAGCACAATGCCCGGCGATTCTTGTCGGGGAAAAAGATCACAATCAGATTCAGGCAAAGAATGTCACACTCGAAAACAGCGTCCTGAAGTTTGATGTCGACGAATCCCATTTCGAACTTTCAGTGGCAGGGCGTCAGCATTTGAGCTCGGCATTGATCGCGATGGGCATCGCCAGACAGTTAGAAATGTCCGATGCAGAGATTGCATATGGATTGAAAAACTTCCAACCACTAGATGGCCGTTGCAACATCCTGAAATTGGGCGACTGGACGGTGATCGATGACACATACAATGCCAATCCGCTTTCGATGTCGGCGGCCTGCCACACGTTGAAAGACTGGAAAACAACAGGGAAACGGATTCTTGTCACAGGTGACATGCTGTCACTTGGCGACTGGACCAACGACTTTCATCGGATGTTTGGAGAAGAAGTCGCCCGATCGAAGTTAACGCATTTCATCGCCGTCGGAGCACAGGCAGCGATCGTCACCGGAAGTGCCAAAGTCACAGGGATGGACCCCGGTTGCCTGGGATCTTGCCGGGACCATGACCTCGCGATCATGCTGCTCGATTGCTGGCTCGAACCAGATGATGTAATTCTGGTTAAAGGGTCCCGTGGCATGAAGATGGAAGCCATCGTCGAAAAACTGAAAACACTCGCAGAAATTCGCAAGAACTCCCCAACACAACTCCGCGTTGCGTAACCCCCACCAACCAGTTCGTACGTCACCAGAATTTGTCAGTGCAAATCTGAATCACTCTCGCCTTTCAATTCCCGTTCCCAAATTCTTTCAATACTGACACCCCTATGATTCCCTGGTTGCTGCAACATCTGATTCCGCTCTCGGAACAGTTGGATCAGCACACCGCTGGCAACTCGCGCATCAATCTGACGGCTCGAATTGCTCTCGCTGCACTGACTTCATTCCTTGCAGCGATCATACTTGGGCCAGCGGCGATTCGCTGGTTGAAATCCCGATTCTGCGAACGCATCGACAGCGCCTCACCGACATTGAATCGTCTCCACGCCAATAAGAAGGGGACGCCGACAATGGGAGGACTGTTCATCATCGCAGCGGTGATCATGTCGTCCGTGGTTTGGGCAGATCTGACAAATCCATACGTTCAAATTTCAATCGTCATGGCAACCGCATTCACCATGCTGGGAGCAATGGACGACTGGATTAAACTCAGCACAAGTAAACGTGGCCTGAAGGCCAGACAGAAATTTTACATTCAGGTGATTCTGTCCCTCGCTCTCTGCAGTTGGCTTTATGTCATACAGAAAGACCGGCCGCACGGGCTTGAACTGGTATCACCAATCGGAGCATGGACTCTCGGGATTGGCCTGTGGATGATTCCATGGTCCAGTCTTGTGATTGTCTCCACTTCAAATGGAGTCAATCTGACCGATGGCCTCGACGGATTGGCGACGGGATGTTCGATTCTGTCCGGCGCGGCACTCGCAGCAATTTGTTACCTTGCAGGACATGCAACACACGCGGAGTACTTGAGAATCCCGTTCATTTCGGGAGCAGGAGAACTCAGCATCATCATTGGTGCTCTCGTCGGAGCGCTGATGGGATTCTTGTGGTTCAACTGTCATCCCGCACAGGTTTTTATGGGAGATACAGGATCACTCCCGATCGGAGCATTGCTCGCATTGGCCGCGGTTGTGACTCGACAAGAGGCACTTCTCGTGGTGATCGGGGGAGTTTTTGTTATTGAAACACTCAGCGTCATCATCCAGTTAACAGGTTACCGTCTCACCGGAAAACGGTTACTGGCATGTAGTCCGCTGCACAATCACTTTGTATTTCGAGGCGTTCACGAAATTAAGATCGTCACACGATTCTGGATCTGCTCGGCATTGCTGGCGATCCTCGGAATGGTGATGTTGAAACTCCAATAGAGCTGACGATTTCGATTGTCATTTCTGGTAGACCGAGTCATGAGTACCGTACGTCGATTGCGCGTTATCAACGCCTGTATCTTGATGCTGTTCATGGTGACATCCTGTCGCTCCGTGATGACTTCGTCCCGGCAGTCACATGGAGGCATCAAGTACACGATCGCCCCTGATGAACGATTCCACAGAGTGGAAAAAGGCAAGAACGGGAGCCTGATGTACGACTCCCCGGAATTGACCGTTGTCTGTGAAAACGGAACTTTGAAAATCAACGGGCAACCGGCTGGCACCGTCCAGAAAGGGGACCATGTCCAAATCACGGACACATTCCAGGTGACGGTGAACGGCCAGCTCCGTGGCGATGTGACCACCGGACACACCGAAAACAAGCAGCGAATCCAGCAGAGCAAGTTCGAAGTGCAGACTTCAACTCGGTAGCACGCAGCTGATCGACAAAATCTATTGCCGATTTCAAAGCAGACTCCACACCCGGAGTCTGCTTTTTTTATTGTTGCATCAGGGTCTTGCGCCTGCTTCCTGAATCAAACGCTAATGGGCTGCACACTGGGGATTGTCTGCGTATTTCGTTACATTCCACAATACTGATGGATTAGAGCGAATCTTGAATTCATGTCACTGTATGTGACACGCAAAGTCCAGATGTCGCTTGTCGAATCTCTCGTACCTCAAAATGGCGAGAAAACAGCTTATGCTTCGCGTTCTCTTTTTCTTCACAGCAGCACTTGGAGTGTTGTTCCATTCGCAAGTCACGCATGCAGAAACCATTCTGATTGAAGCAGAAAGTTTCGAGCAACGAGGCGGGTGGTCTCTCGACACTCAGTTCATCAGCAGTGTCGGATCGCCGTATCTTCTGGCACATGGACTGGGTAAACCCGTTGCTGATGCCACGACCGAATTCACTGTTGCGACAGCTGGCAAATACAAGTTGTTTGTCCGAACCAAAGATTGGGTCGCACGTTGGAAGGCGCCAGGGCAACCAGGCAAGTTCCAGGTCTTGATCAACAACAAGGCCGCGTCAGAAACATTCGGAACGACGGGCGAAAGATGGCATTGGCAACCCGGTGGTGAAGTTGAACTGGCCGCAGGTAAGAATCAAATTTCCCTGCATGACCTGACAGGGTTCAATGGCCGTTGTGATGCCATCGTACTGACAACTGACTCGGCGCTCCCTCCAAACGAAGGCGAGCAACTCGCGCAATGGCGATCCGTTCAATTGAATCTCCCAGCTGAACCGGTGGTCAAAGCAGGATATGACCTTGTCGTTGTCGGTGGCGGCTACTCCGGCATGGGAGCCGCGATTTCTGCAGCGAGAATGGGTTGCAAAGTTGCCCTGATTCAGGATCGTCCTGTTCTCGGTGGCAACGGCTCAAGCGAAGTTCGAGTCTGGGCTCAAGGGTTGATTCGCCGCGGGAAATATCCGCGTATTGGAGAAATTGTCGAAGAGTTCTCCGACCACGCCAAGAAGTCCCCTGGCACTGCGGAAGAATTTGAAGACGAGAAGAAAGAGCGTCTGGTTCTCGCAGAGAAGAACATCGACCTGTTCTTGAATCACCACGCGTATCGTGTCGAAAAGGATGGCGCGCGGATCTCCGGTGTTTATGCCTTCGATACGCGCACGAGTCAGCAATCCAAGTTCGTTGGCAAGTTGTATTGCGATGCCACTGGTCACGGAACGATCGGAGCACTTGCTGAGGCTGAATTCGACATGACGGATAAAGGCCGCATGGGAATGAGCAACATGTGGGCATGGGCGGAAGCTGAAAACAATATCGCCTTTCCCGCAACCCCCTGGGCTCTCGACTTGAACATGAAGGACTTCCCGTACCCAGTCGATCACCATGGCCAATGGTTCTGGGAAAGTGGATTTGATAAAGATCCGCTGGGTGATGCGGAAGGAATTCGTGACTGGAATCTGCGAGCTGTCTTCGGGGCATTTAATGCCATGAAGAATCGCGACGGAGCAGACAAACACAAGACAGCATATCTGACCTGGATTGCATACGTGGGCGGCCCACGTGAATCACGTCGCCTGCTGGGAGATGTCGTTCTGAACAAGGAAGACATTGTCTCGAAGCGAGAGTTCAAAGATGGATGCGTTCCGAGTACCTGGAGCATTGATCTCCATTACCCCAAGGAACAGTTTCTTGGGAAGTACGCTGACAACCCGTTCATTTCGTATGCCGACTTCGATCGCAGTGTCGACCGCGATTTCGGGTATCCGGTCCCATACCGGTGCTTCTACTCCCGTAACATTCCGAATCTGTTCATGGCAGGCCGCTGCGCCAGCGTGACACACGAAGCACTCGGAACCGTACGTGTGATGAAGACCTGTGGAATGATGGGCGAAGTCGTTGGGAAAGCAGCCAGCCTGTGCAAGCTCTACAGCTGTGAACCTCGCGACATCTACGAGCGCTACTGGCCAGAGATGGACGAATTATTGAAATTGCCTGGCAAAGCCTACCGCGCGAACGTCAACGAGAAATTCACCATTCCACCGGACGCCCTTCCACTGGCCGGTCCGTATGGAGTTCCAGAAGGTCTCGATCCAGCCAAACTGGAGGGAGTCATCATCGACAATCGTGACGCTAAGCTGACCGGAAACTGGACAGTCGGACGCGGTCTCAAAGGCTTTGTGGGCTATGAATATCTCTACGCCGGGGAAGGAAGTGGTGCTTCCATTACTTTTGAATGGAGAGCAGGTGAAACAGGTCCCATCGAAATTCGTGTCGCTTCATTGCCTCACGAAAACCGGGGCAAAGCGGTTCCAGTGACTGTCGAGATCGCAGGCAAGGAGTCCGAAACTCAGCGTGTGAACATGTCTGAACACCCCAAAGAGAAAGACAACTTCATCTCTCTTGGAAAGTTCAACATCTCCAAAGGAGACCGCCTGTCAGTCGTCATAGGCACGACGGGATCACGCGGAACAGTGCATGCGGACGCAATTCAGATCTTGCATGCGAAATAGAATGAACCCGACTGGCCCTGCGATTCAGCTGAGTCAGCCAGTTCAGTTTGCACAGAGATGAGACGATGACAGACTCCGCTTGAGGCCAACGAGTTTCAGGCGGAGTTTTCTATTTGCAGTTACGAGCTGCGACGCAGTCAATGCTTGAGAACCGGCTGTGCCAAGTCGTGACTCGACGAGAGTGGTTCTTGAACTGGTGTGGCGAGACAAGCACGCGGCATTCAGCTTTCTCCGATCGAGAAGGCTGGTGCGCGGCCACATGAGAGACCGATACGGTCTACTTGATCCAATCGTTGGCAATATCGAGATTCGTCTGCAACGACGTTCGCAACCACTGCATGAACTCGTCTTCACGGCCTCGCTGAGCGAGCGCCTGAGCTTCCTCGGCCGGTAATGGCTCACCAATCACGACTCGGACAGGAGCAGGGCGAACCCACTTTGCGCCACGCGGCAAGGCCTTAATTGCCCCGGCAATCGCAATCGGCACAACCGGGACCTGAGCACGCCGAACAATCGAAAGAAAGCCCGGCTTGATCTCCTGCAGTTCCCCGTCGCGACTTCTGGTTCCTTCTGGAAACAAGCCTACGAAGTACCCTTGCTTGAGCCGTTCGACAGCAAGGCGAATACTTTCGGTCCCTGCGGATTCACGACGAATCGGGATCACGTAGGTATTCTTGAGAATCCACCCGATGACAGGAATATGAAACAAATCGTGTCTGGCGAGATAGCTCACAGGACGCTTCATTCCGACCGCAACAACGAGCGGATCGATAAAGCTCTGATGGTTTACCAGCAGTAGCGCGCCCCCTTTAGGCAGACGCTCAAGCCCCTTCACCCGATAGCGAAACCAGATGATGAAGAACATCTGAAAGGCGATCTGAATGACTCGCCACAGCAGATTGCGAACGTGAGGGTCAACTTTCCCACTCTGACTCATTGATAAGTTGGCCCGTCAGGAAGAACACCAATTCGAGGGACTTCCCCAGGCGATTCAAAGACCGTAATGATCTTTGGATTGCTCAACCCCTTACTGGGGCTGGGAATCAAAAACTGGCTGAACCGTGTTCCGTCAGCCAATGTTCGTACCATCGACAACTGTGCAGGAGTAATGGCGTAAGTTTCGTTGAAATCCGCCTGCAGTTGCTGTTCTGCCAGTTTCGCAAGTCGTCTGGCAGATTCAAGTCCGCCAGCCATCACGATTGCCCGGATGTTCTCCAATCGGCACTGTGCGGAATAAAGACGCTGCAGACATCCGCAGTCAGGAAATCGGGTCGACAACAGCCCAACCGCGTGACCATCGACTCGATAGATCTCAGTGGCCGTCCGAACCCGAATGATCGTGTCGCCTGCCCGGTCAATCACACAGGACAAACCGGTTCGTTGAGAAGCCGCTTCCAGCTCTTGTTGAATCGTTTCAGTGCGAATGACCTGAATGCCGTCCTGCTTCAACAGGCTCGCAACCAGACTCTGCACCTGATCAACAGTCAGTTCTCCCCACAGGGCTCCTTCGCCGACATTCACCCGAACTCGACCATTCGCGAACACGGCAACTTCCGGTTCACGCACCTGTCCCTGATCAACGTACCAGAGCTCTACGACAGGAATCGTCGGATCTGCAGGAAGCTGAATCGACTCGCCTGCAGCGCAAGGGACTCCCACGAACAGCAACAAGGCGGTCGCGATTTTAAATAGGGATGTCATGGCGGCAACTCGCACTACAGACCGTTTATTCAGACACAACAGCAAAACGCTGTCATGTGGTCTTCGACATTGCAGACGATCCCTAGGTCACCGGGGGACCGTCAGACGGGACGGAGACTAATCCAAATGTCGGATTTACAACAATGCGAATTCAGCCTGTTCCTGACTCTAGAAGAGAATCTGGAGAAAGTACGGCAACCCGTACAAATGAATCGAATACGCCGAATATTTCCAGAACACCCATCATGCCTAAAACGGAATGGAATGGAACGGAGGTTGCCCGGAACCAGGTGCGATACTCGACGCGAGTGCTGGCCGGAAACGCAAAAGAGGAGCAGGCTGTATCAACCTGCTCCTCTTCGAATTGGCAATCGCTTATCGCTTCTGCATTATTGGGTTCGAAATGCGCGCTGCAGTTCTTCCAGAGAACTGTTGCCTTCGACCACGACTCGTAACCCGTCTGAATGGAATGATTGCATCTTGTCGACTCGAGCCTGAGAGCGAATCGCTTTGACATCGCCCCCCTTCAGGATGACCTGCTTCATGCCTTCAGACATCTCAATGACTTCCAACAGGCTGATCTTGCCTTTGTAGCCGAGTCCGTTGCACTCCTGGCAGAACTCCTCTGGGGAATTGGCATCTTCCTCATCGGCCGCACGAGCAACCCCTGCGATGTTCGGGCGATAAAGAACCCGAGTTTCAGGAGGAAGCCCAATCTTGCTCAGCAGTGCCGGATTGGGACGGTATGCGCGACGACACTTCTTGCACAACGCACGAATGAACATCTGACTGGAAGCGATCTTCAACTGTTCAGCGACAAGTTGAGGCCCTCCTGCGGATTTCACGAGACGCAGGATCGCTTCCGCAGCGTCACGTGCCTGCATATCCGCAACGATCGAGCACTCCTTCGAGAACTCAAGTGCGACCTTGGCATCAGCTGGGTTATCGATCGGATCGAGCACCAGAATATCGGCATCCTCGCGACGAGCTCTCAGCATCGTTCTGGCAAGGTCATCGCCTTCCATCCGTTCGAACATCTTGACGTACGAAACTTCGCGTCCAATGTCCGCCAGAAAGTAGATCGAATACATGTATGCATCCGAACACCGCATCAGTGCCATCTTGAGAGTCGTGACACCAGAATACGGCGGTCCAGCGGCGATAAATAAACCGTTGCGCTGAGAGGAGAGCCCGCGAATCTTCTCGATGATTGCATCGCTGAAGCCCAGATCTTTTGGCTTCTCCAGATTCAGCTTCGGATCAATTGCCCGCAGGATCAGACGCTCGCCCCCTTCAATGGGCATGGTATTGATACGAAGCTCGTATCCCTTCCCACCGTATTCAGCTTTGATCGAGCCTGTCTGCGGAGCCCCTTTCACTTTGATATCGATTCCAGACAGCAGTTTGATCATCTGAATGATCGCCTGCCCCTGCAGCGCTGGCATCTTCGATGGCGGATTCGGAACCGTATCGACAATCACAGTGGAAACAGCAACCGGGCCCTTCTGCTCAAGACGAATCATCTCGCCTCGAATTGACAGAGCGTCGCTGATCAACTTTTTCGTTGGGAGAAGTCCCGCCTGAACGAGACGTCCATGTGCGGAGAGATCAGGGTTATTCCCGTTGTATGCTCCCTGAAAGAGGACAAATTCCTCTTCCTGATCTTCATCACGATCCTTCTCTGCCCCTTTTTTTCGTCCGAAGCCAAAGATCACGTGTGTATTCCTGCAGAATAAAGGGATGAGAAGACGACGTCTGGGAGCTAACTGAAACGGTGGGTTTCGAATCGACTTTTCGTCGATCCTGAACGGTTTGGTCCCCACTGAAAAAGCTGACCACCATGCCAGGATCAACAAACGCTGAACTCGAATGAGCGTGAGCGGTCTGTTCTGACTATTTTGCCAATCAGCCAGTAAAACTCCAAGTCACAGCACGACCTACTTGGTGGCCTTATTGCCAAAGATCTCGTCAAAGAAGACCTGCATGTATTTCCACGATCTGGCGTCTGCATGTGCATCATATGCCAACGCTTCAAGTCCGTATTTCCCGGCATCTGGATTTGTGAACCCGTGTTTCGCACCGCCGAACACGTTGATCACGTAGTCTGCTTTGATTTGATCCATCGAAATGGCAAATGCGTCAACGGCTGCAGCAGGAATGAACGGGTCAGCTCCCCCATGGCAGATCAGAACTTTTGAGTCCAGTTTCGTCCCTTCAGACGGTGAAACCAGTGCACCGTGGAAGCTGACGACACCTTTGACAGGAGCACCGGTGAAAGCAAGCTGCAAGACGGTTGATCCGCCAAAGCAGTATCCAATTGCGGCAAGTCTGGTCGGATCGACTCCTGGCTGTTCTTTGAGAACATTCAGGCCAGCGAGGGCTCGCTCTTGCCATTTTTCTGTATTTCCACGAATCATCGACGCCCATTCGCCAGCCTGCTTCGGATGGTCAGTCACTTTTCCGTCGCCGTACATATCAACGGCAAATGCGACATACCCCAGTTCAGCCAGCTTGATCGCTCGGGTGCGGGCGTACTCATTGAGTCCCCACCACTCGTGAACGACAAGCACTCCCGGGCGTGGAGTCGTGACTGACGAATCCCAGGCCAGAACCCCCTTCAGGGACTGACCATCATGGGAGTAGGTGATTTCTTTGGTTTGGACCTCTGCCTGCGCAACGGCAGAAATTCCAGCCAGGCACACCAGAGTGATAAAGGCCATCCAGTGAAAACGCATGGTTATTCCTTGTCGTGAAACTTAATCACCAGTGTGAATGATCTCGACGGTCCAGGGACGTTTCGAAGAAGAAACAGGTCGCCAACACCATTTCCGTCATTCCGGATCGGGAAATACCGAGTGACAGCAGAGATGAGATGCCACGAGACTATCAGTCTGACGTGACTCGTCAACCAATCAAGCGACTCAGGGATGTGAAACCATCTCAAATCAGATTCAGCCGCAATTAGGGACGGTCGCTCCATGGCAACGAAGAGCGTGAAGGCCAGACAGGGCACCACGGACACAACTAGACAGTCCTGATAACCAATTTTCCGCTACAGGAACTCAAATTGGGTGCTTTGCCAACAAAAAGGCCGCGTGCAATTTGCACGCGGCCCATGTTCGAAAGCACTCGCAAACTTCAGCAGACTAAGTCAGTCAAGCAGCTTTGCTGACAATACTGAGCTGTCGTGATGGAGCACTGTAAAGTCGTTCGTAGACCGGGCAGGTATTCACCAGCTGATCGTGCGATCCCGACGCGATGATGTGTCCGTTCTCCATCACAACAATGCGCGTGACGAGGGACAGAAGGCTCTGAGACAGGGTGTGTGAGATCACGAATGTCGTGCGGCCTTTGACAAACTCTTTCAACGCTTCGTGAATCAGTGTTTCACTCTCAGCATCAGCAGCGGATGTCGCTTCGTCCAGAATCAGAATCGACGGGTCGCGAAGAATCATTCTGGCGAGAGCAATCCGTTGACGCTGACCGCCGGAAAGTTCTTTTCCTTTTCCACCAATCGGGGTATCGAATCCGTTTGGCAGCCCTTTGATGATCGGTAAGACGTGTGCCCGACGAGCAGCCTCTTCGACCTCTGCTCGGGTGGCGTTGTCCGAACCGTATTTAATGTTCTCGAAGATCGTGCCGTCAAACAGAACGGTATCCTGCATCACGATCCCCACCTGAGACCGCAGGTCGCTCAAAGCGATATCTTTGATCGGGCGACCATCGAGCAGGATCTCTCCAGACTCAGGGTCGTAGTACCGTGGCAGCAGATTGACGAGAGTCGATTTACCGCAACCATTGGTCCCAACGATGGCCACAACATCACCGAACTTCACGTTCAGGTCGACATGCTCCAGCGCGAGGCCTCGTTGCACCTGAGTCTCTTTTCCATGGTAGCGGAACGAGACGTCGCGGAACTCGATATTGCGATGGTGTCGCTCTGGTGGAGCGCTGTTTTCAGGTGCGGTAATCAGACTTTCCCGATCAATCATCGTAAAGATGCGGTCAATCGCAGCTGTCGCCCGTTTCAGACGCGGAACCACGGAAGACATACGGCGGCAAGGGTCGAGGAGTCCGGCCAGCAAGGCATAAAACATGCCGAGTTCCGCGACGTCCATCGCCTGATAGGAAAGCTGGATTCCCCAGATCTCCGTCTTCTGTCGCATGACCAGATAAGCTCCGGGAATCAAGGCGGCGAACATCGCTCCCAACCCCAGCAACTCCAGCAGCGGCTTCCCGGCAGCATCAATGCGAATCACTCGCATCGCTTTGCGGAAGTACTGCTTGTACTGCTCATCAAACTGCTTCTGATGGTGCTCAGCATTGTGATAACCAATCACAACTTTCAGCCCATCGAACGTCTCTTCAAGAACCTTATAGATGAGAGACATGCTCTCCATCATGCGACGACTGGCTCGCTTCAGCAACGAACCCATCTTCGCCAGAAACAGCCCCAACAGCGGAATGAAGATCAGCGCCAACAAGGTCAGTCGCCAGTTCACCCACAAGGCCAGCACCATACAGGCCAGACACTTCAGCGGCTCTCGAATCACACGTCCACCGAGGGTCGTGATCCCCTGAGAAAGCTGTTCGGCGTCATATGTAAACCGTGACATCAGCCCATGCTGGCCTTCGAGCTGCAGAGACTGATAATCCAATTTCAATACGTGCTTCAACAGGTCTTTTCGAAGTCCCATCACCGCTGCTTCAGAAACATTGCCAATCAGCATGTCCTGAAAATACATGAACATCCCTTTGACTGCGGTCGCTCCCAGCAGAATCGCAAACAGCATGCACAAAGTCTGAAATTCGCTTTGTGGAACGAACGGCAAGATATACACCTTCAGCCAGCTGTATTGATAAAGCTGCCACTGAAACGCTGCCAGATCGCGCTGACGCTTGGCTTTTGACTGCAACAGTTCGACATAGCCGGCGTTGCCATGCTCGCCATGCATCCCTTCGAACTCACGGATCCGCTGTTCAGTCGCTTCGGTCTCGACCAGCAATCGCTGAACATTCGATTCTGAAGACGTGATTTCCTGTTCGACATACTGATGGATACTTGTGTTTTCCAGCAGCAGTTTAATGATCGGGAAGGCGACTGTCAGATTAGCTCCCCAAAGCCCTGCGATGAGCAGGCCGAGAACCATCGAGCCGAAAAGTCGGGCGCGATGCGGTCGGAGGTAGGGCCAAAGTCTGGGAAAGCTATCCACGTGTCGTTCCGTGACTGGGGATGAATTACTTGCAACGTCCTGTTGTGGGAATTTAACTCGTTTTGTGGTCTCTGTGTCCAGACGAATCGTGGGCGCGCGAAATCAGAACGACTATGCTGTGTGAAATCCTGTTTTTTCTATGCGTCTTCTGCCCCATCGAGTCTCGTCCATGTCCCGTTTTGCTGAGCGACTTCATCAAGCAATTCAACAAAAAAAGACCCCGGCACTGGTCGGCCTCGACCCTCGCTGGGAACAGTTGCCATCCGAATTGCGAAATCGGGCACAAGAAACAGGCGGCAGCACATGGGAAATTCAGGCAAGAGCATATGAAGAGTTTTGCTATCGGGTGATCGATGTCGTCGCTGGACTCGTCCCGGCAGTCAAACCCCAATCAGCATTCTTTGAAGCGACCGGACCTCAAGGGCAGATCGTTCTCCGAAACGTGATCCGCCGCGCTCGAGACGCCGGGTTAATTGTCATCTGCGATGCCAAACGAGGGGACATCGGTACAACTGCAGAAGCCTATGCCGCCGCTTATCTTGCAGGAGAAGACCCGGACGCCGCGCCATACGCATCAGACGCGTTGACCATCAACCCTTACATGGGCGTCGACACTCTCCAGCCATTTGTTGACCGAGCCAGCGAAGTCGGAGCAGGTCTCTATGTTCTCGTCAGAACAAGCAATCCCGGCGCCAGAGACTTTCAAGACAGAACCACCGACGGCGAAACGCTTTACTCAGCTGTTGCATCTCAAGTGGAAGCTCTGGCACAACTGACAGCGAACGGCGGTCCATACGGATTGGTTGGCGCCGTCACCGGAGCAACCTACCCGGAGGAACTCTCGATCCTTCGTAAAGCGATGCCACACTCGCCATTGTTGATCCCGGGCTACGGAAGCCAGGGAGGAACCTCCAAAGATGTCGCCGCCGCATTCGACCAGAACGGTCTCGGGGGACTCGTCAATAATTCCCGCGGAATCCTGTTTGGATACAAGAAGGGTCCGCTGGCTGAACAATTCGGAGAAGCACGCTGGGAAGAAGCGGTTCATGCGGCAACCGTCGCAATGATCGCCGATCTGGCCGCGAACACACCGGCAGGAGCCCTGTCTGCCAACTAATCGGACACGACATCGCACGAAGAGCCGCCAGAATCCCAGATTCCGGCGGCTCTTTCTGTGCCATACTCTCAACACACCTGAAACGGCACGTTCGCGCCTTCGCAATTGACAGAATCGACAGAATCGATACGATCAAACCGTCTCAGGTCATTCTTTCGACGCTCAAGTGGCTTCTACTTCTCTCAACAGAGAGGGTGGTCCCTTGGAGCAGTATCGTCGTATGCCAGGCACTCTGGAAGCCGATCGCGCCTGTCAGCAGGCTTGGCTCAGCTACGCCAAAGGCGATTTCGTTTCTGCTGACCGCGTGTTTGAAACCGCTTTACACACGCACTTTTCCTTGACGATTCTCGCTGACTGGGCGAAATCCCTCCGATTCAGAGGACGCCTGAGCCATGCCGTTGCACTCTTCGAGCAGGGCTGGAACCACGCGAGAAGAATGAGGCGTTCACTTCCCGAAACGCTCTTCTGCCTAGAACTTGCAGCGTGCAACCGGCTCATGGAGGACATCATTGGGCACCGGCAATTCGTCCAGCTTGCCTGGCGAAGCCATTTCCATCGCATCGAGAACGGAGCGACAGAAAATGAGATCACTGCCGACGATGCCATCCCTCCTCAACTCTCTCTGGAACAAGCCTTTGTGTGTACTCACTCCGGCAATCACAGAGAAGCTCTGAATTGGGTCGACCGATTCAAAGAAGCGAGAGCATCAGACAACGAGAGTCAGCCAGAAGTACTGCGAGTGCGCGCATCATTCGAATGGCAATCAGGTTCCGGAAGAAGCGCCATCTCATCTCTTCAAGAATCTTGTCAGCAATCTTTGATGCATGGGGATTTTCACTCGAACATCCTGAACGGGAAGCTGGGTTCAAACTGGGCACTTCAATTAGAAGACCAGAGAGCGGGAATTGATTTTCTCAAAAACGCACTGCACTCAGCAAACACGATTCACGACCGGGATTCTGCCGTCGAACTTCAGGGATGGATCGGCCGACTCAACCGTGCCCAACGTCTCCTCAGTTCCAACGCGATCCTGAATTAAATCGTTTCGAATAACGAAACATCGCATCCAACACTGAGAATCGACACCGAATCGCATGCGATTCATTCTCAGTATTCCCCTACATACCTAAGACGCAAGCAGGACAAGAAGCTCAAACTCGCACCCAGAAAAGGACACCTGAAACAGTTCTTCAGAACTGTTTCGTTACATGAAACGACGTGTACCAAAATGTGAAATACGTCAATCACTCAACAGTACAAAACTGTTCGCTCAGATATGGCGATTCGCCTGAATCCATGTCTGTTTCGGTTCTGGAAATACCCTAGAATGTCGTGAAAGGATGCATGGCGGCAAATCAGGTATCGACATATGATGCCGTCTCGTCACCGTCGACAGCGGAATTCTCCAGCCGTCAAATTTTCAGCTGCCTGCCATTCAGGTGCGATCCTTAATTGCGATTTCAGAATGGATTCCGAGCGCCCGGCAGTTCCATTTTAGTGAAAGCTGCATGACTACCAGCAGGGATGTAGATTCCGAAATGATTGATGCCACCCGCCTGTTCTCTGCAGGTGAACATGGGGCATCGGGAGCGAGCGTGTATACGTCTGCGTCGGAGCTAAACGAACAGTATCAGGCGATCATCGAAAGCAACGATGTCTCCTGGGAAATGACATACCGTCTGATCTCACGGCTGGGAGCCGGAGGACAGGGGGTCGTTTTCCTGGCTGATCGTTCCGGTGCGTTTGATGTCACATTTCCACTCGCACTCAAATTTTTCCGCCCCGACGGCTATCCAGACGTGCAAACCTACCGCCGCGAGATGGCTCGCATGGCGCGGGTGAACATGGAAACGGCGCGGATACAGCAGGACCACCTCGTCGACGTCTACAATGTCGTCGAATATCAGGGGATTCTCGTTCTCGTCTCAGAATGGGTGGACGGCTACGACCTTCGCCAGTTGACCACTCCGAAATTACTGAAGCAGATCAAACGCTCGGTGGATAACGATCGCTGGTCATACATTAATGACGTGATCATCACCGACGCCGGATTCCAGTCGCGAATGATGCCCGGTGTGGCCATTGCCATTATCCGCGAATGCCTTTCCGGGCTCGCTGCACTTCACCGGCAGGGAATCATCCATGCCGACCTGAAACCAGCAAACGTCATGGTGAAACAAACCGGCAATTGCAAAATCATCGATCTCGGATCGGCGTTTCTTCGTGATGAACTGCCGATTCGCCCGACTTGGACACCACGATACGCCGGCGTCGAAGTTCTGGAAGGGGCACCACACACGCCACTCTCAGACCTCGCCAGCCTTGGATACGTCCTGCTCGAACTGCTGACAGGGAAATACCCGTTCGCCGGGGTGGCAGATGTCGCTGAACTCATCAGTGTGAAGAAAGATATCTGGCGGCGGATTCCTGATTTGCTGCCAAAAGATGTCGCGAGAAATGGAACACTCGTTCACATGATTTCGAAGATGATCGCGCCGAATCCGGCCGATCGATTTGCATCACTGGAAGAAGCGGATCTTTCCCCAACGGGAGCCGCTGAAATCGACAGACAATTGGTCAAAGTCAACATGACCACCGAAGTCGAGAACGAAATGAGAATCCTCCTGCGGGAATTGTCGCAAACGCGACAAGCCGAAGCAGAACTGAGTCGTCTTAGAACGACCGGATGAGGCCGATCGAACCAGTCGAGCATGTCTTCAGAGCCGTTTTTCACACATTGAAAAGCGGCTCTCTTCATATTCCATTTACGTGCCATTCCATACGCATGCGTGAGTGTGAATTGCATGTGGAAACGGGAACCGTGCAAACTTCTCTGTCCGGTTCTGGATTCGGTTTGGCCGACTTACTAAATTAATCGCACATTCCGACGAAAATGCGTGCAGCCTGAACTCAATATTCACGGCAGCCGGTCATCAATGACTTCTGGAGCTTCAATTGATTCAGCCAGCCTCTGTTCATGATCTGTGTGGACTGATCCCCCATGCCAAGCAGTATCGTGCGACAATTCTGGAGACTCGGGAGCTGGCGGCACACACGCACGTTGTGCGAGTTGCCTGCCCGGAAGTTGCTCAACAGATGATCCCTGGCCAGTTCTTCATGATCCGTCCAGACCGCGGAACCGATCCCATGCTCGGGCGTCCGTTTGCCCTGTATGACACGATTCTGGACGAGAATGGAACCCCCGTTGCGTTTGAGTTCGCATATCATGTCGTTGGCAAAATGACCAAGTTGATGAGCCAATGGCAGTCAGGCCAGAACGTAGAGATCTGGGGTCCGTTGGGGAATGGGTTCCCACTCTTTCAGGGGAAGCACCTACTCTGCGTTGGTGGGGGAATTGGTTACACCCCATTCTTTGCAGTCGCCAGAGAAACACTCCGTCTTCGAACATACGGAACAGACACAACCCGACGCCCCGTTGATGGTTCGACACCCCCAAAAGTCTCATTGTTTTACGGGGTGCAATCAAAACGGTTTCGAGCGGACTTAACCGATCTCGAAGCGTTGTCAGGGCTGAATATTTCAATTTCCACGGACGACGGAACCGAAGGCCACAAAGGGTTCGTCACCAGTCTGATCGAAGAAGCATTCCAAAGCAGCGATCGCCCGGATGGCGTCTATTGCTGTGGACCAGAACCGATGATGCACGCTGTTGCCCGCCTCTGCCGCAACGCCGGAATCCCGTGCTGGTTGTCCCTGGAAACTCCAATGGCGTGCGGGTTCGGAGCCTGCTTCAGCTGTGTGACAAAAGTGCGAGACACCAGCAACGAAGAGGGCTGGGACTACCGCCGCACTTGCGTTGAAGGTCCGATCTTCCCAGCCGAACAACTTCTGATCGATTAGACCTTTTCGGTCTATCATGTGTGTTCACGCAACGGCCCTCTCGAAAGTAAGGGCCGATTGCTGCATGCCAGAAATTGCCGATCGCTCTTAGATCAGCAGAGTCATCGAAACGATGACGGCGAGAATACCAAGTATCCCCAGAGCGACATACCACCAGGGTTTTCCGCTCCAGATCGAACCTGACGATGTCGCCCCCGGGATGATGTAATCACCACAAAGAGGACAGCGGTCAGTGTCTTCGTAAACTTCGGCACCGCAACTCGGACAAGGGACCGTTCCCGGTTCATCCGAGTCCTCCGGGTAATCGTCGTCCCAGTCATCGCTCTCATCGAATTCGTCGTATCGACTCATGATCCCTGAGCTTCATTGAGGCAGCATCTTCATGTGCGACTTGCGGTTCTTCCCATGGGCGACCGCTGTGTTGCAGTCTCATGGTCAAAACACCATCTATTCTTGCTGACTCGCAACGAATTGGGAATCGATATAACGAGTGAACACATATAGGATTCCCGCAAATCGATCTGCGTCACTCAGGCTTCGAGACCATTTCATTTTGGAAATTTTTCAAAGTTCCTGTACGAAAACCGGCCTCAGCCCCCACTAAATAAGTGGCATTACTGTGTGCAGGAGAGATTCGATGCGGCTGACTCTACGAACCATCTTGGCTTATCTTGACGATGTTCTCCCTCCCGGTCAGGCTCGCGAAATTGGCGAGAAAATCACCGAAGGAAAAGAAGCATCCGCACTCGTGGCAAGGATTCGGGACGTTTTACGCCGCCGACGCATTGGTGCTCCGGAGATCGCCGGCCCCGGTTCCGGCCCCGACCCGAATGTGGTTTCGGAGTATCTGGAGAACCTGTTACCGCCGAATCAGGTTGTCGAGCTGGAACGACTGTGTCAGGCATCGGATGTGCATCTCGCTGAGGTCGCTGCATGCCACAAAGTGCTGACAATGGTCCTGGGGCAACCAATCGACGTCTCAGATGAACTGTCCGAACGGATGTATCTTCTGGGATCGGATAAGGCGGCTCACACGGCCAAAGAGTCGGCTCCTACTCAACCGATGACAGAAGGAATGGGGAAATCCTCGACATCCCCGTTCTCTTCCGGGCTGCCTGACTACCTGCTGCAGAAGCCATTCCTGCAACGTTACCGCATTCCAATCATTGTCACGGCCGTTTTCGCTGGCTGGCTAGCCCTGATCGCCAACGATTCTTCGCTCTGGAACAAGCAAACAGATGCCCCGCCTCTGGCGGAGACAGTCACCGAGCCAACGGGGGCTGATGTGGCTATGAACGGAGCAAAGGGAGGGGGAACTCCTGCTCCAAACTCAGGGGCGGATGCACCAGTTGTGATGGGAAGTCATCCGATTATCGCCGCTCCCCCCGCAGGTGCTCAGCCAGGCGAAGAAGTACCAAAACTCACACCGGGACAAACTCCATTAAACGACGTGGAGATGCCTGCTGTCGCGACGCCAGCTCCAACAGCGCCGATGACTCCCGCCGATCCACGAGTTGCGATGCCTGCACCAAACAACACCCCGCCCATGGCAGGACCTGTCGTTCCAGTTCTCCCGGAAACGCAGCCTGAACTGGACATGACTTACCTGAGCGGCGATTCCGTTGTGGTAGAAGCCAATTCCACCCGACCAGGTTGGCACCTTGCTTCCGAACAACTCGAAGTTGAAGTTGGACAGGAAATCGCATCGCCAGTTCCGTTTCGAAATTCGTACCGCATCGGAGACAACCTCCAGTTGACACTGCATCCGGGAACACGTGTTCAACGAATTATTCGAACCAACGGAACTGACGTCGGCATCTTGTTAAGACGAGGACAATTGAATTTCTATCACCCGGCAGAATCGCAGAACCCAACTGGAGTTCGCCTGAGAATTCTTGGCCGCGATTGGGTAATTTCGGCCTTAACTCCCGGCACTCGTTTCGGGATCGAGCTAATTCCACCGACCCCTAATGGACCACCAGCAGAGATGCATGGAATGTCAATCGGGGGAGGAATCGTCGTCGCCGAAGGCCGGATCTCCGTCGTCACAGCCGGACAGCCTGTCATGGAGCTGACTCCAGAGAGCGGCTATGCACGCTGGCCAGTCGAAGGATCAGGTCTGGTCACAAAAGTTGACCTGACAATCCCTGAATGGGCGCAGCCTGATCCGCCGATCATGACGCCAGCGGCTCGTCAATTTGCGAAGCACTTCCAGAAAGAATTTGCGATTGGACAACCGATTCTCGACAGCATTGGACCGATCACAAAAGATCGTCGGGCCGGAATCTCGGATCTCGCCGTCAAAACAATGGCACTCATCTCGGAATGGGAAGTCCTTGTTCCTGCACTCAAAAGTGATCATCAGGAATCGCGACTTTCTGCCATTGATGGATTGCGACAATGGCTCGCAGTGAATCCAGGGCAGGAAGAGGCCCTGAAAGTCGAGTTGGCCAAAACATTCGCAGCAGAAAAAGTGGATTCCATCGTTCGCCTACTCTGGGGATTCAATGCTGAAGACGCCGAAAACCCTGAACAATCGAAGCAGCTGATCGAATGGATGAAGGACGACGAGATTGCCATTCGTGAATTAGCATTCTTCTATGTGTCGAAACTCACGGCGAGAACCCATGATTACCTGCCGATGGCCCCTCCTGCAGAGAGAAAATCTGCTGTACAGAGATGGGAAGAGTATTTAAAACGCAACAATGGAACGCTTGTTGCAAACTGACCTCTACCAAATTCAGACGTGCGCCGCGTAATTTGGTAAAACTAGGTCTTATGCGCCGAATTTTCCGGGCACTTTTTGAGTCTTGTTCTACCTTTTCCCCAGAACGGACTCTGAGAGTGCGAGAGCATTCGCAACGAAACATTCGGAACAGTCAGTAAATCCTGCAAATTGAATGCAACAAGTGCATCGGGTTTATCGTGTTGTACCCGCCGCACTCCGGCGATTACTGCCGATAATACGCAGTGCGGTGTAAATCAAATCCACTTCTGGACCGATTTGATTTCTACGCCTGCTCATGAGGATGCGTGGTGCAGCGGCCTGGGCCGCAATACAGGAATAAATAACGAGCAGCGTCTGGCGGACAATGGCTTCAGGGATTGGAGCGAATGTGTCTAATTCCAGTCATTGATAATCGACGTAGATCCAGCCATGAGACGCACTGTCAATTTCCTTTTCAGACTCCTTGCCTGCTCGCTGATTGCATTGCCGGTCACAGCAGATGAAACCGTCCCGTTATTCATCCCTGAACCAGCACTTGCTGCGGCAACGGACGACTCACAGGCAGTTACTCAATCGCGGCCGATTCCATTTCCGGAAAACGCAACACAGATTGCATCCCTGCCCATTCCGGAAGTCGACACCCTCAGCCAGTACCCAACGGTTCCAGCCCAGACCTGTCAGGGTGGTTACTGGATCGTCAGCAGCCGGAATTCCATTCAGAGCATTCACGATGTCTGTCGCGGCCCTTGGGGACTTAACGTTTACCAGCGTCTCCCCTCCGGTCAGCTCGTCGGAAGCAACATTTCCTCACTGAAGGCCCAACTGAATCCAAACCTCCCTGTCTGTGTCTTCTCGCATGGAAGTTTTGTGAGCTGGGAAAGTCAGTGTCGTCAGGCCCATGCACTCTACCAGCGGATGTCTGCCTGCTATGGCGAGAATCTCCAGATGATCTTCTTCACCTGGCCGAGTGACGGACCAAAGACTTTCATCCCGTCAATCGATGTTGCCGTACGGGCCCGTCGCGCAGACTTCAATGGCTTCCACTTCGCCTATCTTGTGTCTCAAATTCCTGAAGCCTGTCCAGTGACGCTGATGGGACACAGTCATGGGGTCGCAATTGTTCTTTCTGCGTTGCACCTTGCAGGCGGTGGATCGGTTGAAGGGCACTACTTCCCATATTCCATGGGTGCCAACCGCCGCTACCGAGCTGTTCTTGCAGCTGCAGCCATTGATCATAACTGGCTCAACCCGGGACAACGTTACGGATGTGCCCTGAACCGGTTGGAATGCTTGTTGAATCTGCGGAATCGACACGATCTTGCGTTGGCGTTCTACCCACTCTCGCGCCCATTTGCTGTTCGAGCCTTGGCACGATCCGGATTCACGAACCGAGACTATGATCAGGTCGGTTACAACTCCGGAAAAATTCGCGAAGTCGATGTCACTGCATATCTCGGGACCAGCCATCAATGGCCAGACTATTTCCAGCAGCAAGTAATCGTGCGAACGATTGTCCCATACTTGCACTTCTAAAAGCATCTGACGCTCGCTGAAACACGAAGCGACTGGATTCCATTCATGTGAATCCAGTCGCTTTTTTATTCCAAAATCAGAATTTGCAGCGTCCTTCAGCCCAGGCAATCAATTGAGCAACTTGGGCAGACCGACTCGCTGGCAGTACGCCAGCAAAGGACATTCAGTGCACTTGGGACGTCGAGCGATACAGATCTTTCGTCCGTGATGAATAATGCGATGAGAGTAGTCGATCCAGGAATCTCTCGGGAGAAGTTTCATCAAGTCACGTTCGATGACTTCGACATTCGAACTCTTTGTCAGCCCCAGAAGTGTACTGATGCGCCGCACGTGGGTATCGACAACGACGCCCTTCGCAATACCAAACGCGACACCCAGCACAACATTGGCCGTCTTTCTCCCGACGCCCGGCAACGCCACAAGCTCTTCGATCGTTTGTGGAACAACACCTTGATGGTGATCAACCAGTGCGTGAGCCAATCCTGACAGACTTCGAGCCTTGGCGCGAAAGAAACCGGTACTCTGGATGAGTGTCTCAATCTCTTCGAGAGACGCCTGCTTCAGTGCTTCTGGAGTTGGATACGCCTCAAACAGCGCCGGAGTGACCATGTTCACTCGCTGATCAGTGCACTGCGCCGACAAAATTGTTGCGACAACAAGTTCAAATGGGTTCTTGTGAACCAAAGCACATTCAGCGATCGGGTAACTGACTTCCAGTTGCTTCAGAATTTTCTGAGCGCGAAGCTTTCGCTCTCCAACTGACTCGGCCATCGAAGAGCAACCACGCCTTACTGGTAAAAGAGTTGGGATCAAGAACTCTGTTTTGACAACGAAACCACCAGAAGACAACTTCAGCCGCAGCGACCATGAACTCTCATCCAACCTGCCAGGAGTTGAGTGAACAGGGCCTCAGCCATGCCGACACACCAGGGCATCGTTTCAAAGAGGTGACGTTTCTGTCCCGCGGCATTCAATCTCATGTTGAGAAGATTGCCGACGAGCCCAACCATCCACCGACTGGTCGACTTGATCTCTAAAGAAGATTCAGCTTCTTTGGTCGAGTCACAGGAGGACGACAGCATGCATCACACAGCCCGTAAACTTCGGTTCTGTGTCCATCGATACGAAAGCCGTGATCGCGACCGACCTGCTCCAGAATCTTGGAAATCTCTTCGTTATGGAACTCGATCAGAGACCCACAACGGTTACAGATCAAGTGATCGTGTTGCGGGTAGCCATAATCGTGTTCATAAAGATCACGGTCATCCTGACGAGCGATTTTTCGAATCAAACCAGCTTCTTCAAGATGCTTGAGTGATCGATAAATCGTCGAACGGCTCACCCGCTTCCGGTCGTTTCTTCGTGTCAGTCGCTGAATCAGCTGCTCAGCATCGAAGTGTTCGTGGGATGCGAAGACTTCGTCCACAATGATCGCCCGTTCCGGCGTCATTCTTAGACTTTTAGTTGCCAGAAACTCGCGGTATTTCTCCGCAGGTGCGACGGCAACTCGAATCGTCTCCAGATCCAACTCCGACACAACACAGCCTTTCAAGCAACACAGCAAACCTCAGAAACTCCACGCACGGAGAGAATCAGTCGGCCAAAATGCCGAGCATTCGCTCAATTGCCGCATCCAGCTTTTCCGGAGTTTCGTAAGTTCCGGCTTCAATTTCACGCTTGATGCGTGCCAAGCGTTCTGCCCGAGTTTCGACCGAAGTCGAACCTTGAGCCGACTCGCCTGAGTTGGCTGAAGAATTTGGCAATGATTTCCGGGATCGTTTCATAACTGCCTCGGAAGGCAGGGAACTACCGTCGTTGCCCTGCACAGGACCAATCATCAACGGCAGAATCTGCCGGTTATTGTAGTCCAATCCCCCAGCAAGAAACAATCCGGGTTTGCGTGACTTGAAATGAATTGCACAGCGGTTTGAAAAGCTTGGTCGCATGGAATTGCTCCGGCGACCGTCCTGGTGCTTTGTTTACACGCAAATCAATTGCGTGGCATCCTGCATTGAAAAGTTGAGTGATTCCGCCTTTGAATCACTGTTTTTGTAGAAGTTATTATCGGCACCGCCAGTGGGATGACTCCACAAAATCGACGGCTGTTCACCAAAAATGCTTCGATGCAGACCGATGTCTCCCGTGGAACTCTGGCCTGCTTACCCACAGAGCCCCCAGCGCCGCACTTCACCCAGAAGACGCAAGGGATTGCACATCCAAGTGTTACAGAGAACGTACCGAAGCAGACTCGACGAGAAAGTAGCCTGCAAGTTTAGAACGGCTGCACGCCGCGAAGCATTTTTCGCGCTGAAGATGCGATGCACGAATCGACTTCAATGTCGCCCACGAAGATTCCGCGAAGACTCTCTTCGTCAAACTACGAGAGATCGTCATCTGACTTACCGGTCAGCGTCTCAACGGCCTTGCCCAGCTCTTCTTCGAGTGGCTTCAGGTGTTTCCTAAAAACATCCAGCCAGAGTGAATCGCCACTCACCGGTGCTTCGGTTGGTGATTCATGTGTCCCAGACGCGACTGATCCCAACGACGCCCCAACTCGATTGGACGCCCCTTCAACCCATTCCACATAATATGCGGTGACTAATTCCGGAGCCCATATTGCCTCAGGTTGAACAGCCTCCCCAGTGTGCATCTTTGCAACCGGCTCAATCGGAGTACATGAAGGGAATTCAGGTGGTGAGATTAATGCATTGAAGCCAAGCAGAAGTCCCAATCCACCAACAATACATGCCGCACCAACAGCCCCAATCGCAAGACCGCGAGAACCAGACCTGCCGGATCCGGAAACGCTCTGCAAACTCGTAAACAGTGTTTGACTGGCTTCGCGAGATTTTGTGGCGAAAGAAGCCTGCTCCTGTAATTTCGCAAGAACCAGATTCGTCAGATCCACTTGGGGAGTCGTCGAACGGAATTCAGGCATGACCTGATTCAACAGAACGTAATCTTCCCATGCAACCTGACAAGCAGCGTGAGTGCAGGCGCAACCATGAGAGCGAGCATCCGAACCTAAAGCGGTTCGCGTCTCGATCGCTCGATCAAGTTCCAACTGAAATTCACTGCAGTTCATTTTTCGAGTCGATTGCTTCTGAATTCGGGGCCATGCCACGTTCTCTGAGACGCTGGGCCATCAGCTTTCGACTGCGGTGCAGCCAAGTCTTTATCGTCCCCTCTGGAGCGTCCATGATTACGGCAATTTCAGAGATCCCCAATTCCTGTTCATAAAACAGAACAAAACACATTCGCTGATGTTCCTGAAGCACATCCAACGCCAACTGCAACTCTTCAGCAAGACCAGCATTATCAACCTGCGAAATCTTCACGACATCGTCGAATTCGCCTGAGACGGGATGCTTAGCCCGTTTCGTCATCGCTGTTCGACAGCGGTTTGCGGCGATCTTCATCACCCAGGGAGTCAATGGCTGCGATGAATCCCAAGACCCCAAATATTTCAGTGCCCTCACGAGTGATTCCTGTGCAACATCTTCAGCATCTTCCCGGTGCCCCAGCATTTTGAAGCACAAAGAAAAAATCTGCTGCTGATAAAGCTGCACGAATTCGCGCAGGGCGTCGCCGTCCCCTCTGAGACAGCGCTCAGCCAGAAATAAAAGCTCCTCGGCCAAATAAGTCTACCTTGGAGTCGCTATCTGAATTACCGATAACGTTGGGAAAAGGTTTCGAGATAATGAAAGAAATTACCTCCCCCAGAGACAATACGCCAGACGAACCCATCAATTCGCATGCATTTGTATTAAATCGACGCAGCCCGCCCTCAGCAAACCCTGATTTCCGCTGAAATCAAGGAGCCTCTCTCGCCCGGCCCCCGAACACACAAGGCAGGCCCGAGTTCCCTGCCGAACAGTGGAGACTCAAGCAGCACCCACGACTAGACCTGCGGCTGCTGCTGCGTCACACAATGGATCGCCCCCAATCCCCAGACAAGATCAGTGCAATCGATTCCGACGACTTCCCGATCCGTAAACAGCCCCTGAAGAACCGCAACTGCTTCCTGATCACGATGACTGCGATAGGTCGGAACCAACACTTTCGAATTAATAATCAGGAAGTTTGCATAACTCGCTGGAAGCCGGGTGTCCTCGTAGAAAACAGGCTCTGGCATCGGCAGTGACACAATCTCAAACGGACGCCCCTCCGCGTCGGTCATCGATCGCAACAGTTCCATATTCTCCTGCAGCGGGTGGTAATTCTCATCCCGAGTGTCTTCTTCCACCGCAGTCACAATCGTTCTCGGGCCAACAAATCGGGTGATGTCGTCGATATGACCATCAGTATCATCACCAACGATCCCGTCCCCCAGCCAAAGCACCTTCTTCACACCGAGAAACGACTTAAGCCTCTCTTCAATCTCCGATTGCGACAGGTTTGGGTTACGATTTTCATTCAGCAGACATGACGTCGTAGTCAACAAAACCCCTGCACCGTTGACGTCGATCGAGCCGCCCTCAAGGATCATGCCCCCGTCAAAGATTGGCTCTCCGAACTCGGAAGCAATCCGCCCCGGAACAGCGTTGTCGAGATCATAAGGGGGGTATTTGTCTCCCCAAGCGTTGTAGCCCCACTTAGTCAGCGCACGCTCCCGCTTGCCATTCACATCACGGACGACGTAGATGGGGCCATGATCACGCACCCAGGCATCATTCGTCGGATTGAAGTGGAAGTGGACGCGATCCAGATTAACACCAGCCTGCGCCAGCACGTCACGAACCTGACCAGCCATCGCATCATCTGCGACATTGATCCGAACCAATTGACAATCAGTAATGTGTTTCGCAATTTCAGCAAACACCCGCGGAACCGGCTCAAACTTTCCCGGCCAAGACGCCAGCTTATACGGCCACGATAGCCAGACTGCCTCCTGCGGCTCCCACTCGGCAGGCATCCGATAACCAAGGGACACAGGAACAGAATTCTCAGACATAATTGACAAACCCAAAAACCAAAAGAGATCCGATTAGAACTGGGAAAATCGCCGCAACTGGCGATCATAACCCCTGCGGATCAGAAACTGAACAACAGAGCCCTCAGGTGCTGTCCACCTAAGCCCAATCCCAAACCACAAGAACCAAGCGAAGAGCGCACTGCGACACATTCCAAAGAAACACCCCCAACGCCACTGCACAACCCCTCCAACGTGGACCGACTCTGCGGAAAAAACCGAAAATCCCATCAAAACCAGTCGGTCTGTAAAAATTCCATTTCCGTAACTTGTTTCCACAACACTTCGTCGCTTATACTCTCCCGCTTCCAAAATCGAAACTGGCTCGGGTTGCAATTTGACCCCGGGAATCACCATTTTGGCCTAGGTTTGAAGTCTTCAGGCACTAACTGAAGACTTTACGGTCCAAAGACCAGACCAAAGCCGCAGAATGTATCAATACGCGGAGTGCGAGGAACATGAAGGTTCGTTCGAGCGTAAAACGAGTTTGCGAGCACTGCAAAACAGTGCGCCGCAAAGGCCGTAACTACGTCATTTGCTCAGCAAATCCCCGTCATAAACAGCGTCAAGGATAGGAAGCAGGAACTATGCCTCGTGTACTCGGGGTCGATATCCCCAACGATAAGCCGACTCGCATCTCCCTGACATACCTGTTGGGCGTTGGCGATGTTCGTTCAATCGAAATCTGCCGTATTCTGGGTTTGGACCCACAACGCCGCGCTCGTGAACTGAGCGATGACGATGTTCAGCGCATCAACGCCCTTCTCGATGGCAAATACGTCGTCGAAGGACAGTTGCGTCGCCAGACTGGCGAAAACATCGCCCGCCTGAAATCAATTCAGTGCTACCGCGGTATTCGTCATCGTCGTGGCTTGCCAGTTCGCGGCCAGAACACCCAGTCGAATGCACGTACTCGTAAGGGTGCGAAGAAGACAGTGGCAGGTAAGAAGGGCGTGAAGGATATGCGTCACTAAAAGTGACGGATCTTCACTGCAAGTGTCTTCTGCCAGTAGTTTATGATCACCAGTCGATGGCAAACATCGCCTGGTGATCTTCCGACACAAGCAGCTGCGTATTGGCTTGGTGTCTTGTTGGGTAATATTTGGGTCGTCGTAAAACACGCGGCCATTTAAATAAAGTGCATCCGAAGGGGTTCGTTTGTGGCAAAGGTGAAGCAGAAAAAGCGAGTCCGTCGTAACGTGACTCGCGGTGTCGCCCATATCAAAGCAACGTTCAACAACACCACAGTGTCAATTGCTGACACAAACGGTGAAGTGCTGTGCTGGGCCTCAGCAGGAACAGTTGGCTTCAAAGGTTCACGTAAGAGCACACCATTCGCTGCTCAGCGTGCTGCTGAAACCTGTGCCGACCGGGCTCGCAAGTTCGGGATTCGCGAACTCGAAATCCGCGTCAAAGGACCAGGTTCAGGACGCGAAAGCGCCATTACCGGTCTGCAGGTTGGTGGAATTTCTGTGAAGTCAATCGAAGACGTCACACCACTGCCACATAACGGCTGCCGCCCACGTAAGCGTCGTCGCGTCTAATTGCTGTTTGCATCTGTGTGTTTCGTATCCTGGTCAATGACAAGGCGAGACACACATTTCGCATTTTCAGCCTGCTGTCTGGCACAAGTCACTTAATGTGTTTGATGTCTGCAGCGAAGTGATGCGTACATGAATGAGTTTGTGGTCCACGGAAAGGGGTTAGCAATCTCGCCCGTAACCGCTGGACGTCATAAGCAGATTGCAAATTGATTACCGGAGTATAGATCAATGAGAATTCGCTGGCGAAATCTCGAACTGCCAAGTCGCGTTGCCCCGAACCTGGAAACGATGACCTCCACTTACGGAGTATTCGTTGCAGAACCATTTGAACGTGGTTTCGGACACACGATTGCAAACAGCTTGCGCCGCATTCTGCTGTCCAGCCTCGAAGGCAGTGCTGTGACCCGCGTGAAGATCGCCGGTGTCCAGCATGAATTCACCACGATTCCAGGCGTCGTCGAAGACATCACAGATATCTGTCTGAACCTGAAATCACTGGTTGTCAAGAACTACAGCAGCACTGCCAAGACTCTGCGAATTGAACGCCATCAGCGTGGTGTTGTGACTGGCGCCGACGTCATCACCGACGATCAGGTCGAAGTCATCAACAAAGATTTGATCATCGCCACGATGACAGATGACGTTCCACTGAGCATGGAACTGACAGTTGAAAACGGTCGCGGGTACATGCCGGCAACCGAAGCTTACGAGAAGAGTCCAGAACTCGGAACAATTCCACTCGATGCTGCGTTTTCACCAGTCACACGCGTTCGATACAAAGTCGAAGAAACACGCGTTGGTCAACGTACAAACTACGATAAGTTGACACTGGAAATCTGGACCGACGGAACCGTTAAGCCAGATATGGCTCTGGTTGAAGCGTCCAAGATTCTGCGTAAGCACCTGAATCCGTTCATCAACTACCAAGAGCCTGGCCCGGAACTTCCACCAGAAGCCAGTCTCAAGGGAATGCTGGAAGCAACAGGTTACTCTCCAATCGACTTGGAGTTGGAAGACAAGCTCAATCAGAGCCTGGCGGAACTCAACCTTTCCGTCCGTGCAACGAACTGCTTGGAATCCGAAGGAATCACGAGCGTTCGAGACCTTGTTGGCCGATCAGAAGATCAGCTTCTGACTGTTCGCAACTTCGGCGAAACAACATTGTTCGAAGTTCGTGAGCGACTCGCCGAGATCGGTTTGCGTCTTGGCATGCGAGTTCCTGATCGCTTGAAGAAGCCATCCCGCTAGAGTCCAACAGCTCTAATGAGATTGTAGCGAGCGGATTTACAGGAACTTTCAGACTACTGAGACTGTCCGCACGCATCCTAGAGCAAGTAGCTCTGTTATTGTGATGCTCCTGCCGATTCACTTGGAAGTGATCACGCAGGCCGAACTACACGATCGCAAATACATCGAATGACGGTAACGTCTTCGCAAAGAATTGGATGATGAGTCATGCGACACCGCGTCAAAGGCCGTATTCTCGGCCGTAATGCCAGCCACCGCAAAGCCATGTTCAAGAACATGGCAGCAAGTCTGATCAAAACTGTCCGTAACGACAGCGATGCAGTCGGCACCCCGAAGGTTTCTGGCCGTATTGTGACAACAGTTCCAAAGGCCAAGGAACTGCGTCCGTTCATCGAGAAGCTGATCACACTGGCAAAGAAAGCTCTTCCACACGAAGCGGCTGCTGCTGAGTTTGCAACAACAGCTGAACGTGGAACAGACGAATACAAGAAGTGGCGTGAGTCAGAAAACTGGACAAAGTGGGTCAAAGCCAAAGCACCAGCTGTTGACGCTCGCCGTCGTGCATTCGCTGCACTGCGAGACAAAGAAGCTGTGACCATTCTGTTCGCAGATTTGGCTCCACGATTTGCTGAACGCACAGGCGGTTACACCCGCATCTTGCGTTTGGCGAAGCCACGTCTCGGCGATGCCGGTGAACGTGCCCTGATCGAATTCGTTGGTGTACGAGATCGCGTTAAGGGTCGTCGACAGGCTCCAGTCGTTGTCGAAGAGACACAAGAAGCATAAGTCGCTGACATCAGCGATTCTGAGTTTACGCGAGGGGTTGCGGTACATTTGTCCGCAGCCCTTCGTCGTTTAGTGGTCTGTCCTAATGCAGATTCAGTCCGATCGCAGTTGAGGTTTACGACTATCATTCATTTCAGGTGAAGTCATCCATCAGTTGCTGATGTGAGGTTCTGCCACGGAATGACACCTGAATCGATCGAAGCAACTCCGAAGACTGATCTGTTACTATGCGACCAGATTCGGTCGACACCGCGCAGAATTGGCCGATTTCTGTGGCAAACTGGATTTACTTCATGATACCCTGCGGAAGTTCGTTGTCTTTGCGGAGACAGCGAACAGTGGCTCAAACAAGTATGTGAAAAGCCTGAAATCTCGGTTGGAATCGAGTCGGTTTCCGTGATTGGAACTGGGGGAAAGGAGTCGCAGGTGAAGATCCATCAATGCTGGGACGAGGCAGACGATTCTTTGGCAGCTGGCCCATTCGATTTTACGCAAGCGATTTCTAATCTCTGTCATGATATTACAGAGAGACATGAAGCGTTTGCCCATATCGACATGTCACGAGTGGCTGTCTGCTTTTCACAGACCCGGTCGCGTGTCCTGCATGGTCTGCAGGCGAAGTTAACGCCGATGCGGTTCGAAGGCGGTTCTCTCGAATGCCGTCGTCGGGGGCGTAAATGGACCGTCCAGAGGCTCTATATGGGCAAACGTGAGATGTATTACATCCTCACGTTTTATCTCCCACGATTTCTCGATCAGTCATTCACAGAGAAATTCATCACGATTCTCCACGAGCTGTATCACATCAGCCCGAACTTTGACGGGGACATTCGTCGCTTTGGCGGTCGCTATCACGTCCATTCAGCGAGTCAGCAAGACTATGACGGGCAGATGGAAGTCTTCGCACGAGAGTACCTTTCGAGCCGCCCTTCCGAATACCTCTATGACTTCCTGCATCAGGACTTCAAATCTCTGTTTAAGCAGCACGGTGGGGTGATTGGACTGCAAGTCCCAATCCCCAAGTTGATCCCACTTGATCAACTCAAATCTGCATAGTCAAAACTGGTCTTTCGTGCTCTCGCGTAATGGCGTTTCCAATAGCGAAACGCCATTACGCGATCACTGTTTTGAGACCAGTTCAAAGATCAGAAGCACTACGACTGCTTCCAGCGGTGTTATTCAGAACCGCATCATGACGCTCGGATTTCTCTGCCGCATCCCTGTGGACTTTGGTCTATTCCCAGGTACGCTTCGATCGGGTTTAAACTATGATGAATCACCCGTGAACGCATTCTCTTCTGGATCGCCATTTCAGGCCGACTTGCGGATTGCTCCGCACAAGGGCTTCCTGAATTCGGTAGGTCGATGTGAATGACTCGGGCAGAGCAATACGTCGCACCTCCCGATCAAATCAGAATCCATGACAGACGAACCAGAAGAAATTCCGAATTCTGAATCGGAACAGGCTGACGCCAACTGGCAGTTATCGGTTGAGTGGATCACGCTCCGCATCAGGTGGTTCGGTTTGATTGTGGGTTATCTCGTGGTGAACACCATCGCCGCACCCGACAATCGACTCTACTTGAATGGAATGCTCACCGTTGGGTTCGGCTATGCCTTTCTCGACTGGATCTGGCATCGTCGAGGAGAAGTCTTTCTCAGCAAGTTCCCGCTTTTCGTTTCGCTGATGGAAGCCATCTTCATCGGCTTGCTCTGCTACTTCGACAAAGGGATCGATAGCTTCTTTCGCTATTACTACTTCCTGTCGCTGCTGGTCTGCGCCATTCGTTATTCCCCGATGGTGGCGTACTCGACCTTTGCTTTGCATGCCACCAGTTTTTCCATGCTGGCGTTCTCACTGACCTCCGCATCTGTTGATCATCTGGCAACGATGATCCTGATGATTGTCTTCATGGGTTGGACAACCTGGGCGAGCATCGCGTTAACGACGCTGATCCGGCAATCAGGTGAGAAGCTTTCGGAGTTGAACCGTGATCTGGAGCTGAGAATCGAGCGGCGAACGAAGGACCTTCAACAATCGCAAGCGTTACTGGTGCAGCAGGAAAAACAGGCTGCATTTGGGTTGCTGGCTGCCGGGATTGCACACGAAGTTGGGAATCCGCTGGCGGCAATCAGCTCACTCGTTCAATTGATGAACCGGAAAGAACTCGACCCTCAAATGCACGAGCGTTTGGGCCTGATTGATGAACAGTTGTTGCGAATTCAGCGAACACTCCGCGAGCTTATTGAGTTTTCTCGCCCAGGATTGCAACAGGTCACACGATTTGACGTGCATGACGTCATCAACAATGCCCTTAATATTGCGAAGTACTACAAACGCAAAAAGGGGAAGTCGATCCAGACAAAGTTCGCTGATAATCTTCCACAGATTTCCGCTGTACGTGACCAGATTCTTCAGGTGTTTCTCAATCTGATCCTGAACGCACTGGATGCAACGGAAGAGGGTGAAGGCATCACGATTGAAACGACTCACACCGATCAATCTGTAATCATCAGTGTGACAGACAATGGGCGAGGAATCATCGAAGCGGATCGGTCCAAACTTTTCGAACCGTATTTCACAACGAAATCGACCGGCACCGGCCTCGGGCTGTTCATCTCGAAGAACATCGTCGAACAGGCGAACGGGCGGATCGAACTCCTGGAAGCACAGCCTCGGCAGACAACGTTTTCCGTGACACTTCCGATTTAGAGCATTACCGGAAATCCTGTCGCTTCACTGGCACACGGAAATCAAAAAGCTTATCGCCATTCATCACGAAAGATGCGGGAGATCTGAGCGTCCCTTTGCTCCGCTGTTTTCGAGGCCGCGTTCCGATGTTCTCGAATCGCTTCCAGACCAGCAGCGTACTGATCTTTATATTGGATCTTCATCGCCTGCATTGCCAGCTCTTCAGCCCGGTCGTAATCACGTCGATGGTCGGCAACGATCGCCAGATTAAAGAGGGCCGCGTGATTATCAGGGTGCTTCTCGAGAGCGGCCAACCACCTCCGTTCGGCTCCATCCCAGTTTCCAGCCTGTACCAGACTCACCCCTTCCCGGGTTTCACGTCGCCCACGAGTGAGCAGGTCAGGATAGGCAAGCTGAATTTCTGAGGTGGCTTCATGGGGCGCGAGGATCGAAACAATCTCTGTCAGGCACTTCTGCGTGAGTTGTTCCAGAACTTCGCTTTGACTGGGAATCTGCGTTCCACGTTCAATAATCCCTTCGAACTGATGACTCACTTCACGAGAGGCACGCACTTCACCGGAATCCACATCCACCAGACGGAAGGAAACCGTGACACACGCTTCCCTGACAGTGACATCTCGCAATTCGCTCAGTGGACCGTCGACAAGAAATTCTGAAGTAGGTGCGTTGTTCATGCCGGGGCGAAGAGGCGTCTTTCTCGCCTGTTTATCCTCGCAGCGGTATTCAACAACTTCGCCAACAACAATCCCGTCAATTCCTTGTGATCGAGCCGAACCTAGCAAACTATCAAACGATGGAGCCTCTGGAGAACTTGCCACCTCAAAAGCGGCCAGTTTGAACTTTGAATCAAAATCATCCTCTGTCACAACCGCGAAGACATCTTTCTTCCACAGTTGCCCAGAAAGCGACGTTGCGACGGATTCGCCGTTCTCACCGGAGAAGTCCATGACCGCGACACGTTGCAGGTCAGAAACGTCAACGCCTGCGGAATTCTGAAACTTGACGACGGCCGTACGCACGCATCCACTGACAAGACATGTCAAAATGAGGAGCAGGGATAATGCGGTCGATGGCATTGGCAAGTTTAAACAGTCAGGGAATGATCGACAAAAATTGCCGATGCAAAGGTTCTGTTATTCATCAATCAACTGTCACATGAGGCGGACAACCTCTGGTCTGTCGACTAATATTGTGACTCAGTCGAGTGCTGATTGAGATTTTTCAGTCTGACCAATCCAAAAATCGGGTGCATCACCCGGACCATTTCACAAACTTACCAAGTTGCCATGTCTCCCAAATGGAATCGGATCCTGCTTGGCATTCTTTCGCCGCTCTTTATTCTGGCGGGAATTGCCGTTGGCGTGTTTGATTCGGACACAAACATTTGGTGTGGGAGCTTTATTCGCGCCGGTGTTTTAATGGGAGCGTTCTGGATTGGAATGCCTCGCAAAGGACGGGCAGCGGCGTGGGAGAAGATTTCGCCGTACTGGATTCTGGGGGCCGCACTGGCGATGGTGGTCATCGGGCGCACAATCCGGTCTCCGCAATTGCTCGTGCCCGTCATTGGCGCATTCTTCGTACTGACATGGGTATGGCCAATGCTTACTGGCCGGCGCAACTATTCGTAGGCAGATTCTCGTAGACAGAATCTGCTGGCGCTTCAGTAGCGCAGGGAAAGACAAGTCTTCCAGCTTGCGTGGGAAAACGTGAGGTAGAGTGTTTTCAACACACCTGAAGAAAATGCGATCTTCAAGTCACATGCGAGACAAAATTCTCTGCATGGAGCGAAGGAAATGCCGCTGCTTGATTGACCGAACCGGTCTAAATCAAATTCTGAATTGATTGCAGAATATCAACCGGTTCCGCCATGCGACCTGGACCAATGGCGCCGCAGCTCAGCCAGCCATCAGCGGGACCGATGAAGTGAATCCCGTCCTCCTGAAGCTGTTTCACATTTCGTTGTACCGCCGGTTTCACCCACATCTCGTTATTCATCGCAGGTGCAAGCAGAACAGGGCAAGTTACCGTCAGTGTGAGAGTCGTCAGGAGATCATCAGCGAGCCCGTTCGCCATGCGGCCGAGAACATGAGCAGTCGCCGGGGCGATCACATACAAGTTTGCACGCCTCGCAAGACCGATGTGCTCGCCAAGGAAGTGTTCTTTGGGAGAAAAGACCTCTGAATAAACAGGGCGATTGGTCAACGCCTGAAACGTTGTTTCCCCAATGAACTTATAAGCCGAGGCCGACATCACCACGGTGACACCAACGCCCTGCTGAACCAGTTTGCTGACCAGATCTGCAGTCTTATACGCAGCTACCCCGCCGCCCACACCAACAATGATTTCAGTTCCGGGTTTGAATGTCATTGACGAACTCTCCTGAACGAACTGCAATCAAACCTCAAACACAGCCCTGACGGACAAAGATCTGATGCCTGCGTGCCAGAGACGTGGGATGATTTCTGGAAATGCTTTAGTTCGTTTTCGTATCAGTTTCGATCTGCTGAATCTGATCACGAATCTTAGCAGCCGCTTCATATTGCTCGTCTTCGACCGCCGACTTCAACTCGCTACGGAGTCGAACCAATTCAAATTGGCGACGACTTGAATCGGAGACGCGCGGAGGGAACTTCCCGACGTGCTGAGTTTCGCCATGAATGCTCTCCAGCAACGGGAGCAGTTCACTGCGGAATATTTCATAGTCTTTCGGGCACCCAAGGCGTCCCTGACTTCGAAACTCTTTGAACGTAATTCCGCAATCTGGACACGTTTTTTGAGGCGTGTCGGTTGCTGCCTCTGGTTCATCGGCTTCGGGCGGTTCTGGAACCTGAGCTGAGCCAGCGTTCGCAAACTCTTCAGGGATACTGCCGACATCGACGGTACTCAGATATTCTTGTGCACAGTTTTCACACAAATGCAACGAAAGAGCTTTACCAGCCTTGAGTTCCGTGATGTGCAAGGTCGCCTGCTTCGTACAACGCAGACATTTTTTCATTTTGCGACCCTCGTCCCTGCAAATTGAGCAGACTTAAAATATCTCACTTAGATCAATTCATTCATTCTAGAGCGGAGAGGGATGGTGTCAAATTGCACACGCCCTCTGTTTGCAGGCAAGACCGGTTCGCTCTAACTGCCCCCCGGCAGATACGTTCGTCCTTCAGTGAGAAGATCCAGCAAATAGGCTCCGTATGCGTTTTGAGCCAGCGGCTCTGCGATCTTGCGAAGTTGATCGTCGTCGATGTAGCCCAATTGCCAGACAATTTCTTCAGGGACGCAGATCTTTTGCCCCTGTCGACTTTCAATGGCTTCGACGAATCCCGACGCCTGTAAAAGAGCCGAAGGTGTTCCGGTGTCGAGCCAGGCATAACCACGCCCCATCAACTCCACCCGAAGTTTCTGACGGTCCAGATAGGTCTGATTCACCGTCGTAATCTCGAGTTCGCCTCGGGCCGATGGTTTGACACTTTTCGCGATCTCAATGACGTCATTGTCATAGAAATACAGGCCAGTCACTGCAAAACGCGACTTGGGCTGCTTGGGCTTCTCGATGATGTCGGTCGGGCGTCCCTGTTTATCGAATGAAATGACGCCGTATCTCTCTGGATCGCGTACCCGATACGCGAAGACGGTGGCTCCATCCCGGTACTCTCTTGCGGACGTCAGCAGTTGCTGAAGGTCATGCCCGTAAAAGATGTTATCACCAAGAACGAGACAGACCTGATCACCGCCGATGAACGACTCCCCGATAATAAACGCTTCCGCCAGTCCTCGCGGAGCTTCCTGTTCTGCATACTGGATCGAGATTCCCAGACTCTCGCCATCACCCAGCAGTCGCCGATAAAGCGGGAGATCAACAGGAGTGCTGATCACCAGTATTTCACGGATCCCCGCCAGCAGAAGAACACTCAACGGGTAATACACCATCGGCTTGTCATAGACGGGAAGCAGTTGTTTGCTGACAACTGCCGTCATCGGATGCAGTCGAGTCCCTGCTCCTCCAGCCAGTATGATTCCCTTGGTCGCCTGCAAGGTCTTCTTCCCGTTGCTGTCCATTCCGTTCCACCAGAGTTGTGGGTGTCAACGTTGTTCTTGTGTGAGAATGCCCCTCACACAAGAAACCCATCAAGATTCTCCGGCCGGGCATGACATCGCAGCAGAATTACTTCTTGGCAACGATCCGATCAACACCGACCCATTTTCGCAGAACTTCAGGCACAATGACGCTGCCATCCGCCTGTTGATAATTCTCCAGAATCGCAATGATTGCCCGAGTACAGGCGACTGCTGTTCCGTTCAACGTGTGAACAAACTGAGTTCCTTTTCGGTCTGGCGATTTACTGCGAATCCCAAGTCGGCGTGCCTGATAATCAGTGCAGTTTGAAGCCGATGTGACTTCGCCATATTCGCCGTCGGTTCCACGACCAGGCATCCACGCTTCGAGGTCGAACTTGCGATAAGCCGGGCCACCTAAGTCGCCAGAAGCGATATTGAGCTTCCGGTAAGGAATCCCCAGCCCCTGGAAGATCTGTTCTTCGATCTGCACGATTTCGGCGTGAACCTGATCGGACACTGCAACATCGCCAGCAGTGAACGCGAACATCTCCACTTTCGTGAACTGATGCACGCGGTAGATTCCACGAACAGATTTGCCGTGACCACCAGCTTCGGTTCGGAAGCAGTGGGAAATTCCGGCCATCTTGATGGGGAGATCAGACTCGTTGACGATCTGATCTCGCATCGATCCCCCGAGGGTGATTTCAGCGGTCGCAACCAGCGAGAGATCTGTTCCCTGAATGGAGTAAATCTGGGTTTCGTTTCCGCGTGGTGAGAACCCGATCCCTTCCAGAACTTCATCGCGTGCCAGATCCGGCGTCGTGCACAGAGTGAAGCCGGCTGCGCGAACCGTTTCAACCGCATACTGGACTAGTGCGAGTTCCAGCAGGACTGCTTCATTCTTAAGAAAGTAGAACCCGGAACCGGCGACTTTGGCACCAGCTTCGAAGTCGATCAGGTCCAGTTTCTGAGCAATCTCAACATGGTCCAGAGGCTTGAAATCGAACTTGGGTTTACGGCCCCATTCCAGAACCGAGATGGATTCCGCTTCCCCACCAGTTGGAGCGTCAGGGTGAGTCAGGTTCGGAATTTTTGACTGTTCGACGCGAAGTTCCGCTTCGACTTCACGCAATGCGGATTCGTTTTTTGCGACTTCAACCTTCAGCGATTTCCCGTGTTCGACTAACGCTGAACGTTCTTCCGGGCTCGCCTTGGGAATCTTGCCTGCGACTTCCTTCTGCTCATGCCGGAGCGCATCCCCTTCACTGATCAGAGTGGCACGGCTTTCTCGCAGTTGCAGCAGCTTTGACAAATCAGCAGGGACACCACGTGCCCGGCAATTTGCTTCCACGAGATCCACATTGTCACAGATAAATTGGAGGTCAAGCATGGGGAAATCGGGTTGATATAAAAAACGGTAAGGAAGTTGATCTATGACGCTGAAACACCAGCATGAGAGCAGAACACATTGGCTCTCCTCCCCTGACTGGTCGACAAGACCGGCCAGATCACTCCGGAATGTCCGAAATCAAATTTGAAATCCAATTCGGAATCGAATCGATCAGTAGCTCGTCGCGCCCAAGTCTACTGCTTGTTGGCAATCTCCTGCCACAACCAGGCACTGGCCAGTGTGCCCCGATGAAATGCATCCACACTAAAGTGTTCATTGGGGCTATGGAGATTATCGGTATTCTGCCCCCAGCCCAAGAGCAGTGTATCGACCCCCAGATGCCGTTTGAATGTCGCAACAACTGGGATTGAGCCACCTTCTCGAATCATGACCGGCGGTTTCCCGAACCCTTGAGTAATCGCCGATCGAGCAGCTGCCATATATGGACTGTGCAGGTCACACAGAACTGCTTCGCATCCGTGCCACTTGTGGAACTTCAACTGCACTCCGACCGGGCAGTTCTCGCGGAGAAAACTCTCAAGGCGATCGGTCAACTTTGCAGCCATCTGATTCGGAACAAGTCGACAGGTGATCTTCGCTGTCGCTTTCGAAGGAATAATCGTCTTGGGTCCTTCGCCCGTGTAGCCACCAATGATTCCGTTGATATCGAAGGTCGGTCGAGCCCAGCGACGTTCCAATGTCGAAAAGCCTGCCTCGCCAGCAGTCGCTGGAACTCCGAGGCCGTTTAAGTAGGCGGCTTCATCAAATGGAAGTGCCGCAAATTCCCGACGTTCTTCAGGAGTCAGTTCCAACACGTCATCATAAAATCCAGGAATCAGGACTCGTCCTTGGTCATCCTGAATCTTCGCCAGCAGTCGGGTCAGCACGTTCACCGGATTCGCAATCGAGCCACCAAACACACCGCTGTGTAGATCCTGTTTTGGCCCCAGCACAGTGACTTCGCAGGCCATGATCCCACGGAGTCCATACGTGATGGCCGGCATGTCTGGCCCGTACTGAGCGGTGTCGCTGATGACAGCAACATCACATGCGCATCGTTCTCGATTCTGCTCAATAAACAGATCCAGATTGTTGCTTCCGACCTCCTCTTCGCCTTCGATCAAAAACTTCACGTTGATCGGAAGTTCCCCAATGGTCTGCAGCCAAGCGGCAACGGACTTGATGTGTGTGAACATCTGCCCTTTGTCGTCTGTTGCTCCTCGGGCATAAATTTTCCCGTCGCGGATCTCGGCAGCGAACGGGGGCGAATGCCACTGATCAAGTGGATCGGCCGGCTGAACGTCGAAATGCCCATAGACCAGAACGGTGGGTGCCCCGGGGCGTTTGGTCCACTCCCCCCAGACAATCGGATGGCCACTGGTCGGAAAGATTTCTGCTGTGCACCCGGCATCTGAAAGCGATTGAGCAACAAACTGAGCGGCAGCAACCACATCCTGTTTGTGAAGCGAATCGGCGCTCACGCTGGGAATACGAAGAAGAACCTGCAGTTCTGAAAGATTCGCATCTGCATGGCTGGAAAGGTATTCCTCAATTTTTTGCATAGTCACAGCGGACAATCCTTCCCGAAACATGAGCATTTGAGGAGTGAACAACAGACTCACAAAGCCTCTATGAAGAGCCCCATATTTACAAGAGAAGGCGAGCCCTGAGGGACTCGCCTTGAAGAACTCTTCAGACACCGATAATTCGAAACCGATTCCACGTTCCAGTTAATGAAAACCAGACCATGCCACCGGCTGAAGTTCAAGCCACAGTCCGCAAGTCATCTCATCGACTTGTGGCCACTACGAGAATAAATCAAGAAATCACGCAGCGCATCTGGAACGCGGGATTCAACCTTCTCCAACGTGAGAAGGCTGCTGCCCGGCCACACCAACAGACCAAATCGGTCTAGTATGACGTTGGGCTGCGGTCGATGAACCCGCGTCGACGCTTCGCACTGTAGACTTCCAGTGCCTCTTCGATAATTGGAATCGCGGCTTCGACCGGCTGGAACTCATCCACTTCAACGGTCTTTCCTTCCAGCATCTTGTAGTCCTGGAAGAAACGTCGCACCATCGACAGACGATGAACAGGCAATTCGTGGAACTGCCGCACCCCGGAATACTCAGGATCGTGCGTGGCAACAGCGAGAATCTTATGATCCTTCTTGCCAGCATCGACCATTGTCATCAGCCCGATCACCCGAGCTTCAACCAAAGTGAGCGGAGCAACCGCTTCCTGGCAAAGAACCAGAACGTCCAACGGATCGTCGTCTTCTGCGTAAGTCTGCGGGATGAACCCATAGTTCGCAGGATAATAAACCGCTGAGTACAGAATTCGGTCAACCTTGAGGAGCCCTGTTGACTTGTCGAGTTCGTACTTGACGCTCGACCCCATTGGGATCTCAATAACTGCCGTAAATTCACCAGGCAGATCTTCGCCCGGTGTGACATCGTGCCATGCATGCGTCATATCAACAGACTTTCACGTCTCTGGCCCCAGCTGGCCCAGGATGAACAAGTGCCTAAAAACAAAAAAGCACGCATTAGTTTGCGTGCTTCGAAGTTAGCTCAGAATTTCGCACCGGCGTGTCGTCACTCTAAGAAAATCAGCCGTTCATCATCTGGTTCATACGAGCGCGGTTCTTAGCGCGACGTTTTTCCCGACGACGTTGTTCGCTTGGTTTTTCAAAGAATTCGCGTTTACGGAGTTCTTTTTTCACGCCGCTGTGCTCGACGAGCTTACGAAAACGACGAACAGCATCTTGCACGGACTCATTGTCACGCAAACGCAAACGGACCACGCATCCCTCCAAATGTCAAAAAATTCGAACCCCCTCGACAAGGGTCCGCAGAAGTTACTTATTTTGTGCGAAGAACCGTATACTATATCGACTTTCGTCTTTCCCACAAGCACATCGATCGAAATTCTTCCACACGTCTTCCGGTTTCTGAAGTCAAAGATTCTCGGATGGTCGATTTTCCGGGAGAGTCGTTTTTGTTGCTCGGGCGCAAGTCGTTATGCTCTCTCGTTTGACGTCGTTCAGTTTTCGATAAAATAGCAGCTGCTGTCCCGTTATCTGGCTTCAGAAGAATTGTGACCATGTCCGAATTCCGTATTGAAAAAGACTCCATGGGGGACGTGAAAGTTCCCGCTCAGGCCTATTACGGTGCCCAGACTCAGCGTGCCGTCGAGAACTTTCCGGTTTCCGGGTGGAACCTGCACCCGACCCTCATTCACGCAATGGGACTGACAAAGTACGCCTGCGGAGTCGCCAATCGCGACCTGAACAAGCTGACCGGTTCCGGGAAGAACCCGCTGAACGACCAGCAGGTTGAAGCCATGCTGAACGCGGCTCTGGAAGTCGCCGACAGCAAATTCGATGACCAGTTCCCGATCGACGTCTTCCAGACAGGATCAGGCACCAGCAGTAACATGAACTGTAACGAGGTCATCTCGAATCGCGCAATCGAGATCGTTGGCGGAGACCGCTTCACTGCCCAGAAGCTGATCCACCCCAATGACCACGTCAACATGGGACAAAGCACCAACGACACATTCCCAACCGCGATTCACGTGGCGACCGGCGTCTCCATCAAAGAACGCCTGATTCCAGCGCTGAAGCGATTCCAGGAAGTGCTCACCCAGAAAGCCGCCGAGTGGGACAAGATCATAAAGATCGGACGCACCCACCTCGCCGACGCGACCCCATTGCGACTGGGACAGGAATTCGGTGGATTTGCTCGCCAGTTACAACTCTCTGTTGAACGCGCCGAACGCGCACTCGCAGCAATCTGCGAACTCCCTGTCGGGGGAACAGCCGTCGGTTCCGGGATTAACACCCACCCAGAATTCGGTAGCCGCGTTTCCGCCGTGCTGGCCGAAAAAACAGGCGTTCCGTTCATCGAAGCTGTCAACCACTTCGAAGCAAACGCACAGCGAGACGGTCTGGTCGAGTGTCACGGGCAACTCAAGACCATCGCCACCACATTGTTGAACGTGGCAAACAACATTCGCTGGCTAGGATCAGGCCCACGCTGCGGATTCTACGAAGTCATGATTCCGGATTTGCAGCCAGGCAGCTCCATCATGCCAGGGAAGGTCAACCCTGTCATGTGCGAAAGCCTGATGCAGGTTTGCGCCCGAGTTATCGGCAATGACGGCACGATTACGGTCAGTGGCGGCATCGGCGGGAACTTCCAGCTGAACATCATGATGCCAGTCATGGGCCAGACAACCCTGGAGTCAATCGCACTGCTGGCCGATGGGACCAACGCCTTCGTCAACTTCTGTGCTGAAGGTCTGGAAGCAAATCCAGAAGCATGCGAAGCTGGCGTGGAAAAGAGCCTGTCCATGGTGACAAGCCTGAACCCTTTCATCGGGTACGAAAAAGCGGCTCAGCTCGCTAAAGAAGCGTTTAAGACCGGTAAGACCATTCGTGAACTCTGCAAAGAACAACAGATTCTCGCAGACGACACACTCACTGCCGCTCTTGATCCAATGAGCATGACCGAACCACACGCTTAATATCGACTGCAATCCCGAACAGAAATTCTGATCGCACGTTTCGCGGCTCGCATCCAACTCAGGGGTGCGAGCCGCTTTCTTTTTGATACCTCCTCAACCGCTTGCATACTCCCATCGCCCACCCACCTGACGAGTACTCGATAGCAAATCTTCGAGTACGCTTAGATCACTTGCGCACTCAATGAACATGACGACTGGAATACAAACCGGGCGCTTTAGCGAATTCAGGACTACCAATGCGACACGCGATCGATAACATCTTATTTATTGAACTGAGTCCCCCATCGAGAGCGCTTCTTGAATTGAGGTGACTCTTCTGGAGACACGCGAGCCAGACCTCATCGAACAAAACATCTGCAGCGCGAACACATCATCGACCGTACCAATCTCGCAACCCTTCAAGTGAATTTCCTGCGACGCTGTACATCAACATTTGCAAGTGCCCCCATCACCGAATGCAACCTATGCGCGATGTATTGACTCTGATTCTGGCCGGCGGAAAAGGGACTCGACTCGAGCCACTCACAAGCGATCGAGCAAAGCCAGGAGTTCCGTTCGCAGGTACTTTTCGAATCATCGACTTTCCGCTTTCCAACTGCATCAATAGCGGTCTGCGTCGCGTACTGGTCATGACTCAATACAAGGCAGCAAGCCTCGATCGCCACGTGAACAACGCATGGCATTTCCTTTGCCGCGAGCTCAACGAATTCATCGATATCATCTCCCCTCAACAGCGACTGGGAGAACACTGGTATCGAGGAACAGCCGATGCGGTCTACCAGAACATCTACACGATCGAGCAATACCGCCCCAAACACATTTTGATTCTATCCGGAGACCACATCTACAAGATGGACTACTCCCGGATGATTGCCGAGCACATTGAATGCGATGCCGACTGCACCATTGGTTGCATTCCGGTTTCGGTGGATGAAGCCCGATCATTCGGAGTCATGGAGGTCGATGAGGATTATTGGGTCGGCAGATTCGAAGAGAAACCAGCCGACCCGTTTACAATTCCGAACGAACCCGATCGGTGCCTGGCGTCGATGGGGATCTATATCTTCAAGGCCAACTTCCTGCTGAACGAACTCTGCCGCGTCGCGACATCTCCGAATTCATCTCACGACTTCGGAAAAGACATGATCCCTCACATCATCGAGACGCACCGTGTTCGTGCCTATCCATTTCAAGACCGCAACACGGGCACCGAGTACTACTGGCGCGATGTCGGGACGCTCGATTCTTACTACGAAGCACAGATGGATCTGGTGTCCGTCGACCCGAAACTCAACATGTACGACTCCACATGGCCAATTCGGGGACACCACCCTCCTCTGCCGCCGCCCAAGTTTGTCTTTTCAGCTTACGACGAATCGCCACCACGCGTTGGGCACGCACTGGACAGCATCGTCTGCCCGGGGAGCATCATCTCAGGTGGAGAAGTTCGAAACTCCGTCGTTTCGTCAAATGTTCGAATCAACAGCTACTCATCGATCGACTCGTCCATCGTGTTTGATGGGGTCGAAGTCGGACGTTACGCCCAAATCCGCCGAGCCATTATCGACAAGGAGGTTCGAATCCCCCAGGGAATGAAGATCGGGTTCGATCGGGACGAAGACCGGCATCGTGGATTAACGGTGACCGATTCCGGCCTGACAGTTGTCCCCAAATGGCACCGTTTTAAGGACTGAGGAAGAATTCAGGGGAGTTCCCACACCTCTGTCGCCCCGCCAATACAGCCACAATTGCCAGCACGATTGTGAGACGTTCGAAGGCGAATTCGGAAGCGATCGAAATTGGCCCGCCTCCGACCCTTGCAGAAATCGCCACTCTCGATTCAAATATCGACACAGTGAGAGTGATGGCTGTCTAAAGAACACCCCAGCAACTTTACTGTAATCTCTTGCAGAACAGAGACTTAAGAGCATATCAAGTCTGGTTCCAAAAAAGATTGCTGTCTGATTTTCACATGGTCGCGTAGCGCAGTTGGTTAGCGCACTTGCTTCACACGCAAGGGGTCACAGGTTCGAGTCCTGTCGCGACCACTCTCTTTCCCTCTTTTCTCAGGGAAATAACACATTTTCCGCCATTTTTGCGGGATTTCTTCACCCTCTCTGTGTCCCTGTTCACGTCGGTTCCTTCGTTTTCCATCATATTCTGGTGTGCAAAGTGGCGTACATTTGACGCCTTCGTGAAATCGGATTCCGTTACTGTCAGGTAGTGTCGAGCCGCAACCGTCGGGCTGTTCCCGATCCAGGCACAGACAACGTGAATTGGATGTTCCGCTGCCAGTTCAGTCTCCCGACTTGCCCGCAAGTTGTGGAAGACTTTCGGCCAAGGTTCCAAGCCTGCACGTCGAATGATCTTGTGGAGTTGCGTTCTCAGGTTCGCTTCTGTCGAGCGGTAACGGGTGACAACAAACCCCCGCTTGTCCTGCGACTCGTCGAAAGCTGCCAGCAAATAGGGGAGCAGTTCCGGGAAGATCGGAACGACCCGACTTTCCTTTCCTTCGTGGTGTTCCGTCTTCGGCGACCTGACTGTGAACCGACCCGCTTTCCAATCCACGTCTTCCCACTTCAGGCTGAGATGTTCAGACGGACACCGCAAGCCGCCGTATCGACTCAATGCGAAAAGCAACCGCCATTGCGTGTCAGGGCAGGCTTGGAGAATCGCTTCGGCATCTTGTCGACTCAAGAAATAGTCGCGGCTCCTGTTCTCTTTTGTCGTGCGGGGAATGTCTTTGTGAGTGAACGGGTTGATCGCCACCAGCTTTCGGTCTGCTGCATCTGCGAAGAATTGAGCCGCCACACTGCACATCTTGCGGGCCGTGTTCTCCTGCAAGCCTGTTCCCCGTGTTTTCTGGTTCCCTTCTCTCAGCATCCAGTGACGGAAGTCTTTGGCTTCGCCGACTCCAATTGATTGCAGGCTCATGGAATCCCCAAAGCAGGCCAGCAACAATCGACGACACCGCTTCCAGACTGCTTTCGTGGCTGGCTTGGCTGCTGAGTGCCGTTCGATATAGGTCTGCGTGAAAGCGGCAATGGTAGCTTTCGGCTGTGCCTTCTCTGGCTGTGCAATCAATCCGTGCTTGTAGAGCTTCTGTCGCATGGCATCACCGCAGTTCGAAACCCATGACGCCGTTTCATCAGTCAGGGCTGTACGTGACTTCAGCGAAGACAGCAGTTGTTCTAGATGTCGTTTCACTCCGTTTGCAGCTTTGGACGTCATGCTTCCGGGATAGAACGACTGGCGTTTGCCGTTGATGTCAACGTATCGAACATTCCAGCCGTTGCGATGTTTCGTCAGTGTAGCCATTAGGTTCCTTGTTTGAGCCTGCAAGGGGGAGAAGAAACCCGGCACCGGTTGCACTTCCACATACAACCGGTGCCGGAGAAAACCGCGTGCTGCTACTCACGCGGGGGCCTGAACCGCTGCTACTACGGTCAGGCAAATAGTTCCCGCTGCATTTGCCGTACAGCAGGAACCCGCCCCTTTGACGTTTTGCCGCCATCAAAGAGGCTTCCAGCCAGTTTGCGGCAGGCTGGAAGTTCACAAGAATCAGGCGATTCTCAATTCGTGCTGGTCGCTGGTTTCTGGCGACGCTTGAGCCTGCAACCAGTCAATGAAGGCTGTTGCTTCCTGCTTGGCATCGCGTTTGTTTGACTGGTTGCGGACAACAATTTCACAGTTCTGAAACCGGTCCGTGTCACATTGAAATCGGTATTCAGGTGGCTCCAGTGTCAGGAGCTTCACCGGGCCATAATTCGCGGGCTTCTGGATCGGCTTGCCATTCGTCATGTAGGCAATGGCTTTTCGGGCCTGCCGGAGTGCATCGTTGTCGCTGCTTGAGTTCAGAACGTCGATACTGAAATCGTCTTCCATGCCGACAACTGCCACACGCCGACCGCCATCACAGATGTAGAGTTCTGGCTCGTCTTCAATTCCGACCTCGGTCTCAATCTCTGCCGCCGCTGCCAGGCACTTGCTGGCAATTGCCCGCAGGCTGTTCGCGAGTTGGCTGTCGACGGGGCCGCTGTAATAGTTCATGCGGCAGAACAGATCGAGCTTCACAAGAATGTCAGTCTTGCCATCACTCGACGTCTGATCTTCGAGTGTGAATCTACGATCGAAATGACCGTGCAAAATGGTCTGAAGCTGGTCCAGGCTGAGTACGCTGGATTCGAATTCTTCAGTTTCGGGCTTTTCAACGGATTGGATCATCGTACAATATCCTTGCTGGCCTGTTGATGTCCTGAGAAAACTACAACAGGTTGGTTGAATCTTTCGAGCCAGTAGCCTTCAAGCTGCTGGCTTTTCTGCTTTGTGGGTTCTGGTTGCCATCAACTGCTGGATCTCGCCTTGCATGACCATCAGATGAGAACACCATTCATTGAGCGGTCTTGCACGCTTGGAGTCGCAACAGCTCTGACAGGACAGAACCGCGTTCTTCGCGACCGTCTCGCCTCCCTGTGACAGCGGGATAATGTGACTGAGTCGCGTCCCGGAGTTCGACAGCTTGCACTTGCAGAACGTGCAGAACACTTCGCCGTCGTTCGCGGCCTTCGCTTCGCCCCGCAATTGAGCCTTCAGAATGGTTCGCTTCGTGTGAAGCTCAATCTCTTCTGGTGTCATTTCTTCGACGTGGAGCTGCATGTCAGCATCTTTCAAATAAGAAAAACCCTGAGCATCCGGGGACGAGCCGAATGTTCAGGGTGTAGAACCGGAGCAGAGTGCCCGGAGATTCAAGATGTCATCCGTCAGGAGTTCTCGTCCAACTCGCTGTGGGTGAGTGAAAGATACTAGGCCTCACGAAAGGTTGCAATAGGTACCTCTTCGAATCTTTAGCATTTTTCTGGGAATGTAATGGCTTTCTCTCAATTGCGATCAGCTGGTGTTTCATTTCTGATGGCGACATGGCGAAGAAAACCACCAAAACAACTAAACAATCAGGCCAGCAACTCAGCGTACGTTGTACGGATGAGGATGCTGAGCTATTTGAACGTGCGGCAATGATTGAAGGTGCAGACACCGCCCAAAGATGGATGGTGCAAGTCTGCCGAAAGCGTGCTCGCCAGATCATCGCTGCAGCGGAATCCGGGGCTGGAGTCCGCATCAGTGAAACGGTGATTGTGCCGGATGATGGCGGAAACTAACCAGAAGAAAGAAAAGGGCCAAAGAATGGCAACGAGAAGAATTGAAACGGGCGATGTCGTGCGGCTTAAAAGTGGAGGCCCCAACATGACAGTTGGTGCTCCGTACAGCGATAATCGGCAGGCTTTTCACTGCTTTTGGTTCACTAGAGATGAACACGGAGCAGAAATTATTAAACATGAGGCGCTTCTGATTGACGTCCTTGAGGCAGTTGCCACCGATGATTAGCCTTCGACTGTCGAGAGAACCGTATCGCCAGAATTGAGGCAGCGTCTTGCAAGCTGATTGGCTCAACCTCACCGGAGACCGCGGGCGGTCTCCGGTGTTGCTTCAGGTTCGCCCGTGTGTCTTCTGGTCTGATGTTCGCCAGCTTGGCAGCAGCATCCTTCAAGCGGACCGCCGGCGGTCTGCTTGAATACTCAACTTCAGGAAGATGTCCGCCGGCGGACATCTTGAACCTCTCACTGGCTCAACTTCAAGGATCAAAGGTCGCCGGTGCTCTTTGATCCTTTGCCGGTTCGACCTCACCGGAGGGCACCGGTGCCCTCCGGTCTCTCAAATCACCCCTGAGCCTCCATCAACCCATCCATCCGTTGAACCAGTTCATAGAACGCCGTCATTGGAATAGACAACCGGGCCGATTTCTTGCCGTCGATGATGTGAAACTGACACCAGACTTCACTCGGATGGCTGATATCGACCTGAACCGCCCGTTTGTTGCCTGTTGCTTGGCTATCTCGAACGACGAAATCCCGGAAGAATCCTTGACACTGTGCCATTGTTGAGCCTTTCTTAACAAAGCGTTTTCAAAGGTTGCTTTTTGATTGATTCCGACCGTCCGGGGTGGGACAATGGAAAGATTGCTACATAGGCAGTGTTTTTTCTCTCACTGCCATATTCTTCTTTCCTAGAAGCCGCAACAGTGGATGTTGTGAACTTCCCGCTCTATCAGGAGGGTGTAACGTGGGTATCTTTTGGGATCGTTTTGTCTCTTGGGTCTGTGTGTTCAATGGAGGCAAAGAGCCAAGAACCCCCAGAACGTTGCTTAGTCGACCTCAATGGACACAACACAAGACCCTTTCAGAATCCAAGCTGAGATACCACCAGAAGGAAAAGGGAGTGAACAGAGCCCAAGCGATTCAGAACATGGAAGATGATGACCGGAACTTGGCGCAGAAAGCGAACACAACCAAGCCTAAGCCCGCCCCCGGGGAGGTAGGCAAATGAACCCCGACCAGTGTGTAAGCTGATCGGGGTTTCTGTTGTTCTGGAGCCTGCAACAGTCATTAGGGTGAGTGCTGTGTGGTGGTTATCCTACGGATATGGCTTAAAAAACTGTGGACATCTAGGAAAAAATTTGGGTAAGCCTTTTTTAAGTCGGCGAGCGACCCCGCTGAAACCAACACGGCCATCCTGGTGTCCCCAGGCGTGTTTAGTATTTCTCTTTCAATCTTGGAATACTCGATATTCGCTCTTTGGAATTCCTCTTTGTGAAAGCCCCAGATTTGCACACTTGCCTTGGTATTTTCGTCTGAATTTGGGCTCAGCACAATCAGGTGGAATTCGCCCGCCGCACGGCGGGACCTCCTTGAAATCTGCTCAGCCACAACGCTAATTGCGTGCAGCTTCTCCACAACCTTTAGTGAAGCGGCTCTTGTTCGAATCTCCTCATGAATCTTCTCGATGCTCATGTCCTGGTGAGCTTGAAGCTTCGGAGTTTTCTCCATGTCAGCAAAGGCTGAGGAAACTATGGCAAAGAAATCTAACCATTCTGACGATCCTTGACCCGATTTTAATGACATGTCGGAAATGACGCCAATTGTCTCAACGGCGGTTGCCCATGCATGCTGTAGTCGTGATCGAATTTGAAGCTCCAGAAGTAATCCATCATATTGTGGAGACTGCTGGTTCTTGTATCTGTAAATTAAGTGAACCCCTCTGTACCCAGACTTTTTCGGATTGCTCACGTAATCCTGTTCTTTCACTAATTCGTGAAGGAACTTCTTGGATTTGCAGTTTACATAATTATCCCTGAGCTTCTTGACTTGCTTGACATTGGTCACAATTGCACGCAATCCTCCAATGTCCTGCATTCGAGCTAATTGCATTCCCTTTTGCCGCCTAAGCTTATCAATGATAGTGGGGAATCTCTTTAATCTTTGAGCAACAATCGCCGACGAGCAAACCATGGCGGATCTTCCCCGAAGTGTCGCTTGGAAGGTGTTGATTGCGTAGCCATGACAGAGCCGCCAGTTTTCGACAACACTAAAAGACAACATTAGTTCTCTAATGTTGTCACTGGTGGGGTCTTCTGTGTCGAACTTTGACTCTGCAAAGTATTCGCCAGCCGAATTGACCTTGCTTCGTGAGAATGTCGGTGACGGAAAGGCCATTGATGCACGGTCAAGATCGAGTGGTGGGGGATTAGCGTAATCTGCAACTGAAGTATTCAGTTTGTTCACCCTTTTTTCAATGTGCAACGGTCTGATCACCATGGTTTTAGTAGCGAATTCCAGACCCATGTCGCCCTCCACCTGTCGCTGGCGTTGATCCTAAACACGACACGTGGCGTCAAACGACGTCGCAATGTCAACTGGGGGTGCGCGGTTTTCAGTCTCCCCCCGCCCACTTCATCAGCAGGCGGGGGAGACTGAACTGGCCGGTACGCTGCTATAGTATCAGGGCTGGTTCCTTCTGCGGTCAAAGGATGTTTTTAAAGAAATCGCCAACTTTGGGAGCCGCTTTCTTCAGTGCTGGCCCCATGAACGGGTTGCCTTGAAAACGCATCGTCACACCGTTCCCTTGCCAGTCCGGCAAGACAGCAGTTCCACCGTGTTCAAGCACGTTAGCAGTGCCTGAATACATCTTTGGAGGCCCGACAATCGCAGATCCTGCAAGCACGTCGTAACCGAAAAAGATGCTGTTACGCAGATAGCCAGAGTGGCGTGATTGACCAATCGTTTTATTGGCACCAACTCCAGTTTTGTCGTATGGAGGCTTGCCAGGTGGAGCAGACAGCGGATACTCAAGTGGGGCAGCGTACTTAACTCGCTCTTTGCGGCGAATCGCGTTTCGAATGGCTTTGTCGTAGCGATCCTGAAAGAACTTTGGGACGCCTGTTTTGTTCGACGTCTTGATCAGGTTGCGTGCGACAGCACGGGTATATGCTCCCGCCTTTTTCAGCGATTCAATCTTCTTCTTATCAATCGCGTTTATGACCTTCGATTGGTCAAAGAAGTGATTGACGACGAAGCTCGAAAACGCATTGGATCCGCTACTCTTGCGTTCTCGCATCTGAACCGACAAGCGATTCATCAAACCCATTAGCAGGTCCCTTCTGTGAGTTCATTAAGTGGAGTCAGGTCATCGTTGATTTTCAAGACGTTGACTGGGGCAAGCTGGATGGTTCGCTCGATACCGTTTGCGTCGATAAATGCAGGCATATTGGGAGCCTTCAAAGTTTGAATGAAAGAGAAACCAGCCGCCCTGAGTGCAGGCGACTGGCATAGAGAACGTGCTAGGAATTAGCCGATACCGTTCGACAAGATGTTGCGGGGAGCCTGAGAGACGCCAATGCCATTCGAGACGCCCACAAGCTGGCGCATAGCAACGTCCAATGCATGGTTAAGGGTGTCCGCGACTGAATTGTTATCTCGGGATGCTTGGTAATTTCTGGAGAAGTCTTGGAGGTGATCCCGTCGCTGACGTGAATCAAACACCCTGCGATTTCTGCGAAGAAACGCGTCGTCGTAGCCGAGAGCCCACTTGGGGCTTTGTTTCTCGAACCCTAGCTTTTCGATGCCAGCGATAACTTCGGCTTCAATGTTGTTGGCAACCAGTTCTTGCTCACCCGCTGCATGAAGGGCCGCACGCCGAAGAGTGTCGTAATAATTGGACAGCCCCCCCCTTCTGAGCCTTAACTCTCGCTTAAGAACCTCGAAGTTCCGTTCCTTGGCTTCGCGTGCTTTCGCGATTTGCTGAACGGTGAGTTGATCGACTGGAGTGTCTCGGATGACATTTAACGCCAGGTCGATCTGTTCCCGCTCGTCGTGAATCCCCGCAATTTCCGCGTTGCATTCCTCCCGGGCCGCTTCCAGTTCAGGAGTATCGAAACCAAGGCTTTCCAGTTGATCTAGCGGTGTCCATTCAATTGACATGTTTTTTTACTTTCGAAAATGTTTTCAACGGTGAAGAATTGCATTCCCAGCCAACACGACCAGGGATGCTAGAAGTCCGCTCGGGTGCTTAGGTCTTAGAACCGTTCGTCAATGCCATCACTTCAGCCAGGGACGTTGGAGCCTTGCCGGTTGTGGCTTTTGGCTTCGCCTTGGCTGACGCTGGAACGCGACCGTTCGTGATTGACATCAAGTCTGCCAGGCTCTTAGGCTGGCCGTGCTTCTTGACGATGGCTTCCGGCGACTGCTTTACCGCTCGGCTGTCTGGATGCGAGTGCATGGCCGTGATCATGCGGGCCTGTGCAAGCTGCTTCACGCGATACGGCGTGTTCCTGAAGCGGCTGACATCAAGCGATGCCGTCACCTTGACCGCACCAGAAACGTGAGTCGCGAACCCGAGTGACTTGGCATCGTGAGCCCCCAGCCACTTCTCAGCAGCCATCCAAGCCTTGACGATCTGTTCAGGTTGCCCCGTCCGCTGGCTGATCAGTCGCATCATCTTGGCATTGAGTTGCTCAAGCATCCGGCTGGCGTCATGCATCGCCTGAGCAGAGCCGAATGCTTCAATCGATCCTTCATGGATCATGATCTCGGCATTTTCGGAGACTTCCCGCACGTCGCCTGCAAGGAAGATGATCGATGCTGCAGACGCCACGATGCCGACCGCCCGCGTCCGCACCTTCACCGGGAACTGAACCAGCTTGTCGTGGATCGCCAGGCCCGCGTAAGCGTCCCCGCCAGTGCTGGAAATCTCGACGATGATCTCACGTGCGTTCCGGTTCCGGTCAAGGAACTGCTGTAGGTCGCCGATAGTGAAGCCGCCTTCGCCCCCTTCTGCTCGTCCGATGGCATCATGGATGTAAAGCACCGGGACCGCCCCAGAGCCTGCATCCGCTCGAATTTGAAAACTCATAAACGTCCTTTAAAAATGGTTGCGACCAGGCACTGAATCCGACGTCGGCGCAGACCGTAGGCCACGAAATTGACAGTGAGAGAACAGCCCGCGTCAGACAGACGGGGCAAACAACTCAGAAAGCACGTCGATCTATCGCGACCGACTAGAAGCTTGTGAACGTGCCGACTGGAAGCCAGAGCCTGCATTCAGCTTTGTGGCTGAAGTCCGCCGATGGATGCCCCGACTGTCGACTTTGGCATTACGGCTCGTGAGCAGAGCCCACAAGCGGCCTATGCGTGATTCGCCACGCTGCTTCGAACATCCCATCAAGATTCCCTTTCGTTAGAATTTCGAACCGCTGCAGAATCCAGGAACACCCCCAGATCCCGGTCGATTCCATTTACTAGCCACACATCACCAGACGCCCGCATTTGCCCCATGACGGCCTGCAACTGGTAGGCGGTAAACTTCATTCGCCATCAGTTTGCGCTGCGTTCTGAACGATCCTGGGGTCGCACCGTGTAACTACCTGCCATATTGACTCCTCCGCAGGCTAGGGGGAGGGATTTTTTCGTCAAAAAGGACCCGCTACCTGCCCTGCGATGCATCATCGGGTTGGTTGACTAGGCGACGTAGACGAACGACTTCAGCCAACAGTCGCGGCACATCGTCGCGAGCATGTGCGATAAACTCAGCGTCCGCCTTGGGGTCGTTGGTTGGTCCAAAGTCTCCCACTCGACCGACAACAACTGATTCGTCTTCATCCATGGCACAGACTGTTCCACCGAGTGAGCAACCGTTCTCGTCTCTGAAGCCTACAACCCATTGGCAATCAGTCGCCTTTGAGCATCTCAACTGAATTGCTGAGAGTTCCGACTCACTAATGGGCTTATGCTTGTGCTCCTGCTGCATGAATTCCGTGAACGTCTGCATACCGAGTAGGTCGACGCTTCGGCTAACGGCCATCTCTAAGCTCCCAGCCGCGTTCTGTGCAGCGAATCGGGTTCCCCGCAATGTGCCGTGGATCTCCTCCATGTAACCGGAAATTGAATCCAGGCATCCCGCCACATGAAACAGTGGTTTGAGCCGTTCGGCAATCAACAGCAGTGCTGCCATTACATTCAGGCTGTCAATCGTAGACGTGAACGGGCGAACCTGTCCCATCATCCCCCGGCAGTTACTGACAGTCGCCTCCATTTCCGATTCGGTTATTGCGGCTCCACTCGCGATTCCGTAGTTCGTCTTGAGCCAGTCTGTGTTCTTAGCTGCCATTCATGATTCCTTTGAAAGGGTTAGAGAAAATTTGCACAATCGAGCTTGGTTAACTCCGCCCAGGGGTTATGAATCTGCCATGTGTCGGTGCCTTCTGGTGTTTAGGTCGTAGGATTTCCCACACATGTGGGAAAATGTGGGAAGTGTGTGGGAACGTCAAGTGTTTATCTTGCAGTGAGTTAGGTGTGGTTTCCCACATTTCACACACTTTGCGTGGTATTCCAGATGTACGCTCGCTTCGAGTTTCCACCAATGGATGTGCAGCAGCCAATTCGGGCAAGTGAGTCTAAAGCGATAGCAGCGTCTTGAGTCGTTGCGAACAAGTCCCTATGACTTGACCTCAGTCCCCTTGCGTCGACTGATTCGCCTTTTGCTGCCCGCCTCAGGAAGTACTGACGAACCTTCGAGAATGTTTTCTCGTCAAGCGGCTTCTGCTCACTGATGAATTTCTGGTGACTGGAGAAATTGACAATCTCTCTCAACTCTCCGAAATACCACCAGACAATTTCTCTCGCCTCTCTCAGTGTCTCTTCAGAAATTCGTTCATCTGGATCGAAGACTCGAGGCTCCCTTTGTGCCTGTTTTGCAGTGTGAAGAATGAGGGCGATTCTCAGAACATAGCCACGCATTTTTGATAGAAATGTCTTCTCTTCAAATGTGGCCAGTTCGCTTGTTCTCTCTTGCTCTATCTCTTCGAAAACCACATGGAATAGGTTCCATGCGTTGTAGTCCAACTCAATTAGATCTGGCTCAGAGTTGCCGAACTCATTGGTCTTCAGTTCCAGACCGTAGCGGATCGTCCAAATCAAATTCGACCACTGAGATTGAATTTCATCTGAAAGCCTGTCGTCTTGTAGCTTCACTGGCATATCTGGAGGGAAGCTAAACAGGAAACGAGAGAACAGTCCGTTGTCTGTATTATCGCCCCTGAACAACTTGCACAGAATATTGGGCTGAATGCCACCTAAGATTGACAGATACGCACGCGGGATTCGGATGATAGGCGGGAATGACTGTTTCCTGTCGATCTCGATAGTATTTGCGTTGAATGCCTCCAGGTATTTTGCAACGTCAGACCCACCCTTGTTGTACTGATTGAATGACATCATCCAGCCAGACAACTCGTCTTTAATGAGCCCTAACCCACGCGGGTTGATCGACAACTGAACCGCCAAGGATTCAACTGTTGCATCATCGATAGTCGTTCTCTTGAAGTGTGGCGGAATTGGCTCAATTGGATTGAAGCACTCATTCGGTATCTCCTCTTCCTCGGTCTCCTGTAGGGGCTCTTTACGTTTCCTCTTCGACTGAGACTTATTGACCTTTGCTTGTTGGTCGTACTCCTGTTTTTGAGTCTCGTACTTTTGCCTTTCCTTGCAGAAATCTGAGTAGCTGTGTTCTTGAATATCTTTCAATGGTCTTGTCACAGCCTTTAGTACTGGCGTCTTGAGCGAACCAGGCTGTCCGATCAATGCCCCCCAAAAAACTGGAGGCTCTTTCCAGTCTTTCCGACCGACGAGACGCGTGTTTCCTATTGCTGTGGAGAGAACCGCCAGTGATGCAGTAGATGGATGCCCCAGTGAGCAACTCAGAGAATTAGCAACTGCAATTGCAAAATCCCGAACAAGGCTGGGCAACGAATCAACTGGAAAGTCCTCATAGTGAAAATGTGTGGGAATGTGGGAAACCAAGCCTAAGTCCTTTTACGAATAGAGTTTAACATTCCCACACGTTTCCCACAAAATCCCACATTTCCCACACACGCGGGTTGCGGGCTTGCTCGATACGTTTGGGCATGGCGTAACAGGCGGAAGTGTGCCGACGAATGAAAGAGAATGCGGGCCAGCATTTCACGCCCCAACGGCTTCGCACAGTGCCGTCTGTTCGCTCGATGATGCCTTCAGCTTTGAGAACTCGTCTCGGTCAGGGCATCCCGCCGACAACCATAGATCGATGTCGGCTCGCACCCAGCGTTTCAGGGCTCCAAGTCGCACCGGCGTTGGCAACTTTCCATTCTTGTCGAGCTTCGCAATCATTCGGTCGCTGCATTCCAGCAGAGCCGCCATTGCGTTTGTGTCGAGTGTGGCGTGTGCAGTGCTCATTACGACTTTCCTTTGTCTAGGTTGCAGTTGATAAAATTGCGAACAATGACCCATGCTTCTCGGTGAAGTGGATGCTCTCGTGAAATGGTCTTCAATAATCCAATGGCGTCGTGAGCCACTTGAATCGGGTTTTCTTTTTCGAGGCGACGACTGACCAGTTCTTGAAGTGGGCTGCGTTTCACCTCCGGTTCTTCTGACAAGAGCGGTTCAGGCTTCTCCTGTTCCAAGACAGGAGCAGAAACACGATTAACGTGATTCTGAATGGCTTGCGGCTGCTCCTTTTTCGGGAGCGATGCAATGCGTTCGGCTGGCTTGGCTTTGATCTCGCCAGCTTCAACTGCCTTAACGAGTTCGGGGACGCCTTCGCGGAGGATCTTTTTACATGACACTGCCGTTCGTCGACTGACGCCAACCTCTTTGGCAGCATCGCTCAGGCTGATCGGTTCAACCTCCAGATCAAGAGGCACCGGTGCCTCTTGATCTTTTGTTAAATCCTGCTTCCTGTCTCCGCCATGCGTCATGTTCGCCAGCTTGGCAGCAGTCATTCCCCATTGTGCTTCCGTCATGTGACGGCGTTCTTTGTTCAGGCTGATAATGCGAGCCCGTTGCACTTGAAAGCTACCGGTGACCGGTTCGAAGATCGGCTCAACCCCAGCCATCTGGCATGCGGCGAGGCGATTGCGACCGTCAATGATTCGATCCTGATCGTCAATCAAGATGGGAAGTTGCAGGCCGTTCGCTTTGATGTCTTCCGCGAGGGAACGCAGGCCATCCGTTGTCATCAACGGGAAGATCGCAAGGTATGGATGAACGTTCATTGTTAAGGTTCCGTGATAGAAGATTGCGAATCGGTGGCGTGTTCAGGGCAGACCGTAGGCCGAACAGGTGTGTTTGCGTGTCGCATTTGCTGGCAGGGTTTCAGAACACAGATGACCAGTTCTGAATCCGTTCGACGTGTGATGCGTTACACGTGTGCCTCTACAATAGGGAGAAATCCGCCATCAGCCTGAACGGGAATTCGCTCAAACACTATGGAAATGCAATTCTTGCGGACAAAACGGGACCAAAGAATCCCGTTGATGCCAGTTCTGTTACCGTTTTGAATCTTGCTGGCGTCGGTTTCGATCAACTTGGTCAAGAATCTCGGCGTGCAGATCTTCGTCACGGAACCAACAGTGCAGCAGGTTCTCTTTGCCTCGCTTCCCTGAAGCCACAACGTGCATGTCCCCTGACGCCGCCCGCCTCTTCATTGTCTTGATATCCACTTCCATTGCCCGCCGAATTTCTTCCTGCGTTGCAATGATGGGACGGTGTAATTGCGATCTCCAGATGTAGCTGTTCAGTGGCGGTTCGCTCCTAGTCCAGCGTCCGTGTTGTCGCAAACTCTCTGACGTTGCAGGCTTCTCGGTTGTCTTGTCGTCCTCGTCTGGCTCAACCTCTTCTGGTGCAGTCTCACCGAAATTCAACATCAGAAACCGCAACAGTGCCGACAGTCGGTCGATTGCCTGCAGTGCTGATTCTTTGGCTGTCGATCCGGGAATCGTTCCGTTCAGCCTGCGAGCCAGGAACGGGAATTCCATTGCAGGCTGCGAGTTGATTCCTTGGCCTTGTGCCTTATTGATTTCAACCGACCATGCGGCCAGAATGTCAGAGATCGCAAAAAGAGTTTCGACATCTGGTAGCACCGGCTCCCCCTCCAGGACTTGGCGCTCGATCGGTGCGACCTGACGCCAGAACAGTTCCAATAGAGTAGAGAGAGAAGCCCGAGATTTAATGCACTTCGCCACCCAGTGCGTCGTGTCGGATAGTGGAGTCCAGTCGATTGCGTCGAACCACTCTGAATCAGTCGCTTCGCTCATTGCGTCAACCGTCCCTCTTTGTCGCTTCGTGCTAAAACCAGATCTTACGGCGACCCGTCAGACTGAACCAGTTACCATCACGATGTGGGCGATTGGTGTGCAAAGTGGTGTGCAACTTCTAGCAATTGAAGTTTTTGCAGTATTTCGGGCTATTTATCGAGTCCTGTCGCGACCACTCTCTTTCCCTCTTTTCTCAGGGAAACACTGCTTTCCCTGCCACGCCTACGGGCGTCACTCTTCGCAACTTGCTCTGATCTATCACATATTTAGCAATTTTCAGCGATGTGATGAATACTCCCGGCAACACAGTAAACAGGCTGACCAGGATCGCCCTTATCGCTATCTCCTGCGTGGCGGTCGGTCTCACAGTGGACTATTCCCTGATTCGCTATAAGGAATCACAGATCATCGGCGTCGTCAATGACTTCGGAGGTAAGTGTTTCTCGATCCCTGTGTGGCCACTTGGGACAGAGTACAGGATTTCCTTTGATTCGCCCCTCACGATGAAACAGATCAACACTTTAACACCGTTGAACAACTTAAGAGGTTCGGTTGGCGTTGCCTTCCCTGAGTGCGCATTCTCAGAGAGCGATGTCCACCACATCAAACGCACATTGCATCGCTGTCGCTTGTATTCGATTATTGAAAGCAAACACCTTACCCACTTCACTGGATGTTCTGACTGAAGTATTTCCAGAGATCATGCAGCGTATCTGGCGCGCAAAATTCAGTCGTTCTCCAATCTAGAAGGCTGCTGCGGGCGATATAACACAAGCTCATGAAGTTAACGTCTTTCGCACTCCTGTCGCTCTTAATACTGGTCTGCATCGCGCAAGCAATATTTTTCCTCACTGCAGTGCTCGACGAACGCGAAGATCGCCTGTATCTGATGGGAACGTTCTTTCTCTCTCCAATTGCAATTTCATTATGCTTAGTAACCGGAGTTGTGGTTTCACTTCGATCTGACACTGCTGCTTCGCGTGCCTTGTGCTTACACAGTACCGCCGTGCTTTTCATCGGCCAGCTTGCACTACTTCTCTGGAGTTAGCCAAGGAATTAAGCGATTACTGAGAGCCGATTGAGGCTTTGTGCAATTTCAGAACGCTTAGTTTGAAGCACTTTCAGTAACACAGGGAGGACAGGGGCGACTCCAGTGCCTCCCGAATCGAGTGACATTGAGCCGGCATCCCAGTCATCCCCATACAATTTACTGATGTCGAAGAGAAAGGGGCTGGCGATTAGTCGCTCTCACTCTTCTTCCTCTTCCTCCATTGTGCCTGCCGTGGCTTCTTCCATTGCGCAGACATTCACGGATTCCGCGATTTCAGAAAGAAGACTGTCCGCAATCACTTCTTCAGACATGGTCTCCTTCAGCAATCCCAGCGCGGACCCGTGACAGAGCAATCTTGCCCAAGTGCAGAGAGTCCCGTAGGTCGCAATCTCATAGTGCTCAACTTTCTGAATGGCCGCAATGATCATCGCATCCTTCACCTGATCATCTGCCTGTTCATCGATGACCGATGCCGCCTCTTTCACCAACCCTTCCATTGCTTCGCATTTCTTGGATCGCGGCGATCGCTCTAACGATTTGAACACCTGTTCAAGACGATCCACATGCTCATGTGTTTCTTTAACATGATGTTCAATCGCCGCTCGCAATCGGTCGCTCGTCGCACACTTCGCCAGTTTTGGCAACACTTTTGACATTTGCCGCTCCGCGCTCAGGATGTCTCGGAGTTCATTTGCAAATGCATCCTCCAATGAATGTAGTGTCATTTTTCACTCCTTCACGTTTGTTGATCTAACCTCAAGCAACTCCCACTGGTTTAAAGTTGCAACGATTATTCCGTTTGTTGCCAGCTTCAATGCAGAGGCCGTGGCGGAACATCAATGTTCCGAAATCATGAACGGAGAAATGAACAATGGTCGCGACCACTATTCTCAGAAAATCGGGCACTGCGGGGTGAACAACGAAACAGGCCCGGTGAGCATCACTCACCGGGCCTGACGAAAATTCTCAATTACAGAGATCTTAGCTTACTTCAGATTCTCATCTGCAAACTTGGCGACAACCGCTCCGAATGCTTTGAGGATGCCCTTCTGAGCATTGGAGTGACCGTGCAGAACGAACTCTTCGTTGACAATGATTGACGATTCGAAGTTATCGTCCGTTCCGGCCAAAGCGGCGATGGCGGTGTCATGCCACTCCAACGATGCGATTTCTGCAGCGCGGTTTCCGCCACGACCTTTGGTATCAGCCGGCTTGCCATCAGTGACGGCTTCCTTCTGCTTGCGTGTTCGCAAGTCAATCTGCTTGAGAACTTCCAGTTCAGGATCGTTCTTCATTTCCTGAATGTGTTGCAAGACTGGCAAGGCCTTCATCTTGACGGTCAGCAGGACACCGTTTCCTTTTTCTGGAAGCGGCTTGGCGGCCTTTTCCAAGTGGGTCTTCAACTGTGGCAGGGACTCTTCCCCAGTTGCGATCCAGAATGTCTTTTCTGCCGTTGCAAAGTAAATCGCATTTGAATCCCCGTAGAATTTCGTCAGGGACTTCGGAGGGGCATTCCCAAAGCTCAGCTTGTGAATCTTGGCGTCGCCGACTTCTTCAACTGCAATTTCCATCTTCCAGCCAGCTTTGGCCGCAGGCAACTTCTCAAGGAACTTGATCAATTTCTCCGGGCTTGTGCTGGCGATCCCTGCAATGAGGGTATGGGCTTTCTTCACTGAAGAGATATCGACAAATGCGTCGACTCCTCCAACAGAGTCAACACCTTCGTCCAGCACATCGATCAGATGATTTGCAATTTCCTTACGTGCGGTGCGTTCCTCTTCCGTAGAAGCGGTGTCTTCGTCGATCCGCTGCGGAACAACAGCACGAGCGAGGGAGTAAATCTCATGCAGGTCTTTCTTGCGTTTGTCGTCTGAGAGCAAACGAATTCGACCAGAAAGAATCGACGATTCCGGGGTTTCGATCGCACTGAATAAGCTTGGAGTTTCTCGCAACTTCTTCAGATTCTCGGCGAGACCGGTGCCTGGAATTGCGGAAACAGTGATGTCGGAAGGAGCGTCGCCCTTTTCCTTGTTGACCCGTGCCCCTGCTCGCACTTCAGCCAGTTCCGAGAACCACTGTCCAACCAGATTGAGAAGCTGCTCGCGAAGACGTTTTCGCAATGCAAACTGCTCTTTGGTCTCAGTGGTGAGCTTCTGGAACTTTTCCATCTCGGTTGAGACGTACTTGTCGAATGCAACCCGACGATCTTCAACACCGTCGGCTTCGTTGGTCTGTGAGAGAAAAGCGAGGTACTTCTTCTCAACCAGTTCCTGCTGACGAGTGACCGGGTGAGCCATGTCCTTCGGCAAGCCATCCTTTTGAGGATAGAAAGCAGCGTAAGGAACAGGCTTGGCCAGATAACGGAAGTAACCTTCGTATACCTCGCCGCTCAACTTATACAGCGTTTTGTCAGAGCGTTCCTGCTTGGCAACAATCCCGATCGGGTCGAGGTTGTCATCAATAAACTCTTTCAGATTCGAAATTGGAATTGTCGCCTGCAGCTGCAATCCGTTTTTCGTATCGAAGAGTGTGTCGAACCGGATCGGCTGATCGGTTGAAACACCGTACAGAAAGATTTCCAGATTTGGCTTGATGTCGTTTTCGTACGACGCCTTCTTGCCGGCCAGATCAACGACGCAATATTCGAGTGCGTTCAGAATCTGGTCTGCAGTTCCGATTCCCATGATCACCCGAGTTGGCTGACCAGATTGAGAAGGTTCCTTGGCAACAGCTGTTGTTGCAAGTACTCCGAACAGAAATAGCAGGCAAGTCACTTTGCGTGTGAAGCTGCAGAGTAGCACAGCAGCGCTCCTTCAGTCTCATCAATCCCGTTATGGGGAACGGGATGAATTTTCGGCTTGGTTTAGCGTCGTCCCGAATCCGAAACATCCCCCGGTTTCGGAAATGCAAGGTGATGCGAGAATATTCGATGACGAAAATCCCGACAAGGGCGGACATTAATTCCATCGGCAGTTGAACGACCAGAAGTCCTTTCCAATTTGTCGACTCGGATTCTTTCAACCAGCCAGCTGCTTTCTATTGAGACATCGCAGCAAACTGATGAGAGAAATCAGTGACATCATTCCACGATGCGAACTTGGACTCCTGCCAGGAAAAACGCAAATCCACCCCACCTCCCCCAATTTCACATTAATACAGCATTCAACAGCAAAGTAGACCAACCTGAGTGGTTGTCGCGAATTTGGTTTCAATCTCAGAAATCCCCTTGAACGGATACCGGACGATTCCTTCACCGTGCATCGCGACTCCAAATCCTCTAACATGCCGCCGCTGAGAAATGATCAAAAACTCAATGGCCCCCGAACCTTCTGCCATTGAATACGTGTTTGAACACGACGTCTGTCTATCAGGAGTCACAGTGCGATGGCGAAATCGGTAGCAAAGCGAGCACCGAAATACTGGTTGTTCAAATCAGAAGCAGATTGCTACTCGATCGACAATCTCCAAAGCGAACCGAAGCAGACGACGTACTGGGACGGTGTCAGAAACTATCAAGCCAGAAACATGCTTCGGGACGAGATCGAACCCGGTGATGGAGTCTTCTTCTATCACAGCAATTCCGATCCGCTGGCAATTGCCGGAATCTGTCAGGTTGTCCGGAAAGGGTACCCGGACCACACTGCATTTGATCCAGCTGAAAAGCACTATGACGCCAAGAGTCGCCATGAGTCCCCAACCTGGTTCATGGTCGATATTCAACTGCTGAAAAAGTTCGAGACTCCAGTGACTCGCGATCAGCTCAAAGTAGCAGCTGGACTGGAAAACATGGCTGTCATGCAAAAAGGTTCCCGGTTGTCAGTCACTCCCGTGACGAAAGAGGAGTGGCAGGCCGTTTGTAAACTCGCTGGCACCAAATCGCCGGTTTAACACAACAATCGGCAGGTGGGGACACCACCTTCAGGGGCACCATTCGGCAGGCAGAATCCAGACAATTGAAGCGTCTTTGCTCCATTGGTCCTTCCAACCCCTGCACGACCATTGCCCTCGCACGAAACCCAATTTCATGTTGCTTGCTCTGCCCCACACTATCGCCAGACATAAAACCGTCGCCAGAAACTAAATGGAATTGAAATGGGATCTCCAGCATCTGTGCGGCGCAACGGTGGGCTAAAAGTCTTACTTGGACTCGTCGTCTCTGTGCTTTGCCTGTGGTGGGCGGTACGTGGAATGCTCAGCACTCCGGATGCCTGGCAGCAGATTGTGAAGGCATTCCAGAATGCAAATTATCTGTCCCTGCCTGCGATCCTCATCATTCTCTTCATCTTCTTCTGGCTGAAAGCCTTGCGGTGGAGAATCCTACTTTTACCGGTCGGCAGATACGATCCATTAAAAGATCTGTTTGGCCCGATCATGATTGGGTTCGGGTTCAACAATATTCTGCCAGCCAGAATTGGTGAGCTCATCCGCATCAGCACCTTCGCCCGGCAGCAGAAACTCCCCTTCACTGTCGCCGCATCAAGCGTGGTACTCGAACGCATTTTCGACGGAATGGCAATCGTCTTCTATCTGGCGATTGGTCTGCTCTTTGTCGAAGGACTCGACCCGCGAATCAAACAGGGAGCGATTGGCTTTTCGATCGCCGCCAGCTGCGTTGTCATCGGAGCACTCTGCTATGTGATCTGGTCAAAACCGTTTGTTGCTCTTTTCGAAACCATTTTGCAACGAATTCCATTCCTCCCCCAGAAAATCACGCATGGGTTCTGTCGCATTCTGGAACAAGGGGCACAAGGGCTGTCGGCTCTACGAGACATTCGTCTGGTGGCAACAATTATTGCCATCTCCATGATCAAGTGGGCGCTCAACGGAGCCCTTGTCTTGTTGTCGCTCTGGAGTTTCGACCTTCCACACACCATCCCTATCGCCATGGTGCTGCTGGGAGCGATCGCATTTGGTGTCGCGTTACCTTCTTCCCCCGGTTACATCGGAGTGATGCAGGTCGTCTTCATGGAAGTCATGAAGTTTTTTACTGACAACTCAGAAGCAGTCTTCGCCGCCTCGATCTATTACCAGTTCACGCAATGGGTTCCAGTGACGCTTTCTGGAATGATTTTCTTCGTCCTGAGCGGAATCAGCCTGAAGCAAGTCGAAGCAACAATTCCTGACGAAGCCCACCAGGGAAGCGAGTCGGAACCAGTTCAAAGTTAGATTCGGCAAGTCTCTCGACTTCCCGCTCAGCAGCCGTATCAAACGAAAAACTCCATGTTGCCATCCTGACAACACGGAGTCTCTCTGAGGGGGCTTCGAGTTGGGTTCGCTTATCGAGTGAACGAACCTTGAGATTGCCAGACAGTCACTGCTGAAGGAGCAGGTGAGAACCGTCCAGCGGCACGGGATGGACTCTGCTGTTCGTAGCTCTGCAATTCAATCGGTTTGGCTGCAGGTGCTTTGGCCGGAACCTTGCTCCACTTCTGGTCAGATTCTGGATTCGCTGCTGTTGCAACAGGGTTCGCAGTTGCGGAGCCATTGCTCATCGTCGGGTCTGGAATCGGAGCAGAAGCAACGGCTCCGACTGGGACCTGATTCGCAAATCCCTGATAATATGGAACGCTCCCCACCACAGTTGGAGTCGCCACTCCAAATGCAGTCACCTGAGTCGGGACCATGTGGGTTTGTGATACTGCGACCTGTGAAGTGACCTGATAAGCCACATCACGGTACTGAATCTGCTGCTGCATTGCCGTTTCAGAAACATTCTTGGTTACCAGCTTTGGAACCCAAACAGACTGGTAACCCCCTTCATCGACAGTGACTTGTCGCTGAACTGTGACAGGCACGTTCACAGCTTGTGCTTCGCGTCGAATCTCTGTTCGAGTGACCGGTTGCATGGTCACAACCTGCTGCGGACGCAGATATGTTGTGGACATCGGCATTGGCTGGATCATCTGAACCGGAGCTGGTCCGCAGCCACAAGGAGCAGATGGTTGAACCATTGGAGCCATGACCGGGCCCATCACCATGGGCTGGCCGAGCATCGGTTGGAAAGCTGGAGCCGCTTTTCCATGCTTACACTTGTTGCAACCAGCATCTGCATCACCAGCGAGTGGTCCAACTGCGACCGCAAGACCGAGCAAGACGGGGAGCCGACGAATTCGTGTCCAAGACTTCCGAGGTGTTACAGGCATGTCTCAACTCTTTATATCCGGCGACAGCATCACATGGGCCGTAAAGGGGTGAAGTGTACGTCCCCTGAATGCTCATCAGTCCCGGTTTTTCATTGACGATCTATGGCCATTCCCGCTGTGAACCTTGAAATGCGTGAATGCATCCCCAGTCTGTTCAACGGGTTACCCAGTGAGAAACAGGCGAGCTTTCGCGGCGCTCTATCCCCGTTTTCACGCGAGTACGTGCTACGCTATCTAGATCGGCAATGTGAATTTGCTCCGTGAGCCATGACCAGCAAAAGCCGCCGATTCCCGGAGGTTCCAGCGGCGAACTGTCAGAGTCGTTAAAACTCGCCAGCCCGACCGGCCTTTGCGTCATCACGGTTTGCCTGCTGCAGATAAACAGCCGGATCGATACTGTCCGCCTGAAACTTCACGCTTCCATTAGCGAACATGAAGTGGCAGCCTCCTCGATGAAAGCTGCCGAAACCACCGGGATCACCTGCAACCGCCCCCACAGACGCGTCATTCGACAGAACCCCTGATGGGGACTTATTCATCGGCGTCCCGGCGTTTCGCATCATTCCACGCGTCCCGGACGCCCAGCCCAGGTCGGTCGAACTTCGACGAATTTCTCCAATAAGAATGGTGTATCCCACTCCATCCGGAATGTCTTCGACCGTGAGAGCCTTGTTCAGTAGCAGCGTCCCAGACGTTCCTGTTTCAATTGGCAGGCTGCGATGGTCATAGCTCCCTGCATAATTTGACTGCGCGTACCCGTTACCATCCTGACTGCGAGGCGGGAGGTCGTCACTCGGGCAGAGAAATCTGGGAATCCACTTCTGCCGACGAGCTTTCAGGTCAGGCGAAGTGATGGACTCTCCTCCCAGAAAGGCAACCGTAAACTCTTCAGCAATGTCACGATCCAAAACCGCTGGAAGAAGGTCAATCCCCCAACTGCGTGAATTCACGTCCTCACCCAGTGGAACAAGGTCGTGATCGTAAATCGCCCCGGCTGGAAACGACTGCCGAACACCGTAATACCCGTCGATTGCCCCCCAGAGATCAACGAGATTTTGCTCGCAGGTTTTCTTTCGAGCGACAGATCTCGCGGAGTAGATCCAAGGAACAGCAAGCAGAATTATCCCAGCGACCAGAACAATCAGAATGATGATTTCCAGAAGCGAGATCCCCGCCCTTCGGGTCGCGAAAAGCGGGTTCCGGTTTCCAGAATGTCGCTGCATTTTCATGAGATCATCGCCTTTGCCAGTTCCTCGACCGGATCGGTTTGGTCGATCACGTGACGCTGCAGCGTCCTGAACATTCACGCGTTCTGAACATGCACATGAAACGATTCAATGCACGATTCCGCAGGAAGCCTCCGAAACCGTGCACTTCGTGCGAACGTCATTAAGCCAGTCGTTCGATCCAGGCAGCCAATCGCTGTTGAACCTGAGCTTTTCCACCTGCTCCAAATGTAATCAGAGCGTTCGCAGCATTTTCAGCCCCAAGAACTGAATAGATGTCATCTTTCACTGCCGGTGCAACGGCCTGCAACTCCGCCAGTGTCAGATCTGCCAATCGGCATCCGCGTCCTTCGCACTCAGCAACGAGTTTTCCGACGATCTCATGCCCGGTCCGCATCGGAACACCGATCTTGATGAGGTATTCCATCAATGCGGTTGCATCAAGGAAGCCTTCTTCGATGCGTGCCTGAATTCGTGCTCGATTCAATTCCGCATGAGCGACAATAGACGGTGCCACCTGAAGGCAGGCATCGATCGTGTCGAAAGCGGTGAACGCTGCGAGCTTGTCCTCTTGCAGATCCCGGTTGTATGCCATTGGCAGTCCCTTCAGCAGCACAAACAATTGCTGAGAAGCCGCAATGACTCTGGCCGACTTGCCGCGAATCAACTCAAGAACATCCGGGTTCTTCTTCTGAGGCATAATGGAAGAACCGGTCGTGTACTTATCAGGCAGCTTCAGGAAGCCGAACTCCGTCGTGCACCACAGAATCCACTCTTCCGCCCAGCCTGACAGGTGAACTGCAATCAGGGACAGCACCGAAGTGAACTCGGCGAGGTAATCACGGTCACTGGAGATGTCGAGGCTATTGGCGGCTGGTGCAGTAAAGTGCAAAGCCTGCGCTGTGAAATCGCGGTCCAGCGGCAATGTCGACCCGGCCAGTGCAGCGGCACCCAATGGACAGAAATTCAATCGCTTACGGCAGTCCGCCAGGCGTTCGCGATCCCGTTGGAACTTCTCACAATATGCGAGCCAGTAATGTGTCGCGCTGACAGGCTGAGCCCTTTGCAGGTGGGTGTAGCCCGGGAGGACGATATCGAGGTCGCGTTCTCCGCGGCTGACAAATGCATGTTGCAGTGCAGCCAGTTGTGCATCGAGTGAATCAATACAGTTGCGGATATACAGACGGATATCTGTCGCAACCTGATCGTTCCGCGAGCGACCTGTATGCAGTTTCCGGCCGACATCGCCCAAACGGCGAATCAGCGCGGATTCAATGTGCATATGGATGTCTTCGAGAGAAGACTTGTATTCCATCTCCCCGCGACGGATTTCTCCCAGAATCTCGGTCAGGCCGGTGCAGATCTGTTCGCACTCTTCATTGGAGATCAATCCCACGCGTGCCAGCATTCGGGCATGCGTCTGTGATCCTTCCACATCAACGGCAGCTAAACGGGAATCAAAGGAAATGGATTCCGTAAAGAGTTCAACCTGAAGATCCGTTGGTTCGCTGAACCGACCGCCCCACGCTTTTTGCGACACGTTCTTGTCCTGAGTATTCTAGAGCAATTGTGGTCGTGCTGTCGCGAATTCAGAAACCGGCGTCTCATGAGCCGAAATCATTGGCCACAAACGCCTGCCTGAAAACATCAGACAAATCACGTCACCCGACTTCCGGGGGATTGTAGAATCTCTGGACCAGTTCGGTCTATCAAGTGGCGCAATAGACGTCGTCTCTACAGAAAAATCTGTCCGCAAGACTTCTCCGGCACTCACATTGCAACTCACGGATCATGGCGACTTTGCAGTGAAGATGGGCGACGTGATATCCAGATGCCGCACCTTCTTCCGATTCCACGTATACGTAATGTGGACGTGTCCATCTTTCGTTTGAATGACAGCCGGATAACTGTATTCACCTGGATCATTCTCCAGAACCAGAATCACTCGCCAGTTCACCCCATCATCTGAAATTGCGACATTCAAAGGGGAGCGGCCTTTGATTGTATGGTTATAGACAATCAGATGTTTCCCATTACTCAGCGTGATGGCATCTGTCCCGGAATTCGGGTTTGGCAGGGAACTCGCAGTCATTTTTCCCCAAGTTTTTCCGGCATCCTCAGACGCAATCTGAAAGACGGACTTCTGCTTGGTGCGGCCAATCGCCAGCAATTTGTCGCCCCCCATCTTCAAAATACTCGGCTGAATCGCAGAGAATTCGACTCCATCGTTCACCGGACCGATCAGCTTCCACGTCTTTCCTAGATCAGTGCTCCGTTCGAAGTGCACTCGCCAGCCATCGTGTTCACTGCTGCTGCCGCTCAATAAAACCCCGTCGGAAAGTTCGACCGGCTTGTTCTTCACCGGACCAAGAATGCCGTCCGGCAAACGGGTTGCCTCACTCCAAGTTGCCCCGTTGTCAGTGCTGCTTTTCAGCATTCCCCACCATGTCGAAGGACGAGGGCCAACCTTATAAAAGAGCAGCAACGGTCCAGACGATGGCTGAAACAAGACCGGGTTCCAGCAGGGATGCCTTGTTCCGTTTGCCTGCACTCCGTTTGCTACTTCAACAGGAGGAGACCACTTCCCTTCAAGCTGTCTGGTCACCCAGATTCCAACGTCGTTCTTCCCTTCGTCCTGTCCACCAAAAAACGCCGCAATCAGATTGCCATCCTCAGATTGTTCAATTGTTGATGCATGAACACTTGGGAATGGAGCGGTTTCATAGAGATCTTCTGACCGCACAACCGTCGAATCGGCCTGCGCCACGACTCCTGCCAGCAAGACCATCCCCAAGAACGCACCTAAGCCCAGGATTTGATGCATCGAACCACGCTCCAAGAGGACCAGAGACCGGACAAGAATCGCGACTATACATCAACCTTGACGCATATCCCAGCGTTTGACTGATGCGAATCGGCCGATTGGAACACAAAAAGACAGCCTCACAAACAACGCCAGAACTAGGTTCGCTTCTAAGCCAGTCACACCGGCAAGACCGAATCCAGGCAGACACTGAGCAGCAGACCCGGCAATCCCTGCCTTCAAAGATAACCAAATGGAGTAGATCCAATTGACGGTGACATAAAAGGATGGAGCGAATCCGGAACCCACATTCTTCAGGGGATCTGGCGAATCCTGCCTGACTGGAAAATTCATCTTGAGCAGATTCTGCCGATGCTCGTATATTGCGACATCACTGCTGCGCCCGAAGTGCAATCTTCCCGGGGTGACACCGGCGTTACAGGGGACATTGAATTCATTTTCAATGTGGAGGTCCCCGGGTTGCAGACGCAGCTTATGACCCAAGGAGGGATTTTTGATGAGAATGCTCGGAGCCAAGCTGCTGTTTGCGGCTGCTGTGTTGATGACTGCTTCCCGTACAAGCGTTGCTCAACAGGGCGTTGAACAGCCTGTCGATCCTGCACTTCCTCTCTACACACAATCAGAAGCAGTCACCGGAAAAGTCACTGTTGCCGGGTCATTGACCATGGCACAGCAAGCTTCCATCTGGGCTGACTCTTTCAAGAAAAACAACCCAGGCACAGAGTTCCAACTCGTTGCCCAGGGATCTGTCAACGCGATTCCAGCACTGTTGAGCGGTCAAGCCGATTTCGCACTGCTGAGCCGCCCGATTACAGCTGAAGAAGTCAAAGCGTTTCAGGACAAGTTCGGCTACCTGCCAACAGTTGTCGTTCCAGCTCTGGAACAGGTCGCAGTCTACGTCCACAAAGACAATCCAATCGAATCACTGACACCTTCCCAACTGGACGCCATCTTCTCCAAGACACTGCGTCGCGGAGCTGAAAAGCAGGCCAAAACATGGGGAGATGTGGGAGTAAAAGGCCCTCTCGCTGGTCAACCAATCGTTACTCAAGGACGACGTGACTCAACAGGCTTACAAGTTTACTTCCAGCTGGCTGTCCTGGCCGGCGGAGAGTACCGAGACGACATGGTTGAAAACCAGAACGGGCTCGACACCATGAAGGCTGTTGCCACTTCCCCAAATGCGATCTGCTTCAGCGGTTCAACTTTCCAGAACCCAGACGTCAAAGCTGTCCCAATCCTGCTACAGGAAGGAACTCCAGCTATCGGACTGCACCAGGCTGGGTATCCACTTGTCCGCCCTCTTCAGATCATCCTGAACCATAAACAAGGCACCCAATTGGGGAATGCTCAGCGCGAGTTCTTCAAGTACATCTTCTCACGCCAGGGCCAACACGACGTCATCATTGGCGGTCATGTCCCAGTCTCAGCTGTCCCAGCACAAGCCGCACTCGAAGCAGTCGGCCTGCACACATTGAACTAATCGGGCTCGGCCCTGTCTCTTTACCTGACCGTGTCTTTTCTGGCACGGTCATTTCCACCTGTTCTGTCGGTCGCACAGCAGGTTGTTTGCTCAAACTAAAATCATTCAATTTATTCGAGACCAGGAGTCGAGTCATGAAACGGATTTCACTGGCCGCCGCCGCACTGGCAGGTTGCCTTGCCGCTTCTGTGCCAGATTCAGCATCAGCCGTTGATCCAAGTCGCCAAAACGGAGGCAATCAGGTCCAGCCTTACGGCACCACACTGCCAGGTCTGGGCGGCCTTGGAAACTTGGGCGGATACTACAATAACGGACTGGGCGGAAACCTCAGCAACGATCCCCTCTACAACCCAGGCCTGCTGACCACCCCAAATTATCCGGGACTCATCAACCCAACACTGCCGGGAACCGGAGTGACCTTCACTCCAACCACTCCGGCGACGGGTCGCGACCGGCTGAACCCGAATATCGCTCCGACTTACGTTCCACCTGGAACACAGCAAGCCCGTAAATGGTTGCTGGGAGTCTACTCAAAGGATCTGGACACTGGCGTTCGCATTCATGAAGTCGTGACAGGCCGTGCCGCCCATCGCGCCGGACTGGAAGTCAACGACCAGATCATCTCTGTCAACGGGTATCAGGTCGGTTACGTCAACGGGCAACTGTTTGACTGCGGAACCGAGTTTGATCGCCTCGCTGACCAGAACGGCTGGGTCAACTTGCTGGTGCAGAACGCCCGTGACCGCTCCCTGGTCAACGTTCCAGTCCAGCTGGACTCTCGATTCTCATCACTGACAGGAACACTTTCCACGAACAACCGACAGGCACTTCCACAAAACGCCATCGTGACCGTGGAACTCCGCCAGATTCTGTCCAACAACAATAACCACTCTGCCACGATTGCATCACGCCGAGTGGAAAACCTGAACCAGTACCCAATCCCGTTCACGGTCGACTTTGACCCGAACCAGATTAGCCCGACCTCTCGCTACATCGTGTACGCGAACGCCACTGTAAACGGTCGCGAGATCTACCGCACCGCTCAGCAGACGCCGATCCTCGCAACCAATGGACAGTTCCGCCCGGTTGCCATGCAGCTCGAACAGGTTGCGTTCAACAACCCGAACACAGCACAGGTGGGTTACCTCGATCGCGATTCACAAATTGCACAGATCGTAAAATGGTTCAACGACTACCTTGGTCGCAACCCAACCGATCGTGAGCTGATCACGTGGCTTGAAGCGATCAGTCAGGGCCAGTCGATGTCTCAGGTTCAATTGAGCCTGCTGTCCAACGAGCAGTTCTTCAATAGCTGCAACGCCGACAAGCGGGTCTACATCAGCCGCATGCACGAACTCCTGATCGGACGCGCTCCGACCAACGAAGAAATGGCATACTGGATTTCCCGATACGACGCCCAGAACGGAATTCGCCGCGATCTCGCCCGTGAATTCCAGGGAGCAGTTGGGATCAACTAAAGTCATTGTCAACGCTGCCGATTCTGGCTGCGAGTGGGTTAAGTCCTTTACAAAAAGGCTGTTACACTCGATTTCACCCGAATCGCGAGCTTGACGAAGCAATAGCACTGCACTCGGATGAGTGCTTTGCTGTCTGACGCACAGAACAAACAGCCTCAAGCTCTGCTTGAGGCTGTTTTATTTCAACACACCTCCACGACACCTACAAACTCAACGTCAAAATACACAAGATGCACTTGAATACTGCGATCCGGAAATTTAGCAAGCACAGAAAAAACGGATTGAAAAAACGACTTGTGTGTCCACTCTGAGGACAAATCGCCCCCTGAGATTTGAAATTTGCGTGAAATACTGCATTTCGCAGGGTGCAAACTTGTGTGATTCTTGACACATCTGTTCACGCCCCATATTGTTTACGACTGGTTCGATATTGAACCAGCGTCGATTGGACTATTCCCATCCGGTTTCGACCGGCCAGAGAAGAGGCTTCTCATGTAAGCATTGGCGTTTAGCGGCCGGTGCTCTGCGACAGCAGACCTGATTTCCCACTCCATGAGTGGGGACGTGGTTTGTTGGTGCGAGTGGCCCTTTTCTCTGTAATGTTTGGACGACGAGTGGGACTTTGTACCCGCTCTTTTTTTTCACCTACTTGGTGGCACAACGATCATGAATGGCAATGAGGTCTTGCGTATCGTCGACGCCATCCATCGCGATAAGAGCATCGATAAAGAAATCGTCTTTAGCGGTATTGAAGCTGCGATCCTGTCAGCGGCACGCAAGCACTACGGCGAAGATCAGGAAATTGTAATCAGCATTGCGCGCACATCAGGTGATGTCAGCGCAATGCTCAATAGCAAGACATTGCCTCCGGAAGAGCTCGGCGACCTGCTGGGACGCATTGCGGCCCAAACTGCCAAGCAGGTGATGATTCAGAAGATTCGCGAAGCAGAGCGTGATGCACTGTTCGACGAATTCAGCGATCTGCGAACACACCTGGTTAACGGTGTTGTTGTTCGCGTTGATCATGGAGTCGCATCCATCAACCTCGGAAAAGTCGAAGCGATCCTGCCCAAGAGCGAACAGATTCCAGGGGAATCTCACCGCGTCGGCGATCGTGTTCGAGCAGTCGTCCTTGAAGTCCGCAAAGCAGGCAGCCGCATCAAGGTTGTTCTCTCGCGTACCCATCCAGAACTGGTCCGACGCCTGTTTGAAGTGGAAATTCCTGAAGTTGCGGAACGAGTGATCGACGTCAGATCACTTGCTCGTGAAGCAGGATATCGCTCAAAAGTTGCTGTTTCCTGTATCGACAACAATATCGATGCCGTGGGAGCATGTGTTGGCGTTCGAGGTTCCCGCATCAAGACCATCGTCGATGAACTTGATGGTGAGCGAATCGATATCGTCCGTTGGAACGACTCGTTGCAAGTGTTGATTCCCAACGCAATGCAGCCCGCGGAAGTAGAAGACGTCATCCTTTGCCAGATGCTGGGACGTGTGATCGTTCTCGTAAGAGACGACCAACTGTCACTGGCCATTGGCAAGAAGGGGCAGAACGTACGACTTGCCTCGAAGCTCGTTGGCTGGGACATCGAAGTGATGACTCAGGACGAACTCGACGAGCAACTGGAACGTTCAGTAGCCGCCTTCGGACAAATTCCAAAAATCACAGACGACCTCGCAGAATCGCTGGTCTCTCAGGGCTTTTTCAGCTTTGAAGATCTCTCAGTAATTGAGCCAGACCACCTTAAGGAATTAAGCGGTCTCAGCGACGAAGACATTGAGGAAATCGTCAATTACGCCGAGCGTGAAGCAGAGCGTGAAGAGCAAGAAACCGATCGTCGCAAGGCGATCGAGCGAGAAGCAAAACGAGTTGAAAAGGAAGCTGCCGAACTCGACGCGATGACTGGAAATCGACTGGGTGATGAAGTGGAATCCACACCGGATTCAGCTGAGTCTCAAACAGGTGAAACTCTACCTGAAGTCGAAACTGATTCAGACTCAGAGCCAGCAGCGTAGTCATGAGGCAGCAACTCAGGCCGGGCCAGCCTGCTGGACTCCGGCAACCGGAATCAGCGTGGGCGTCTCCTAGCAGAGACGTCCTCCGGCAGCAGATTAAGAGCCAGAACTGGATCGCTTACCGCGGTCCTCCTTAAAGAGATCTCCGATCGGATTCGCGGCCGAGTGCGGGGATGCAATTCAGAGGGGTGACGATTGAAAATCCGCATCTTCGCACTTGCGAAGGAACTCGGTGTCGACAGCAAAGATCTCATTCAACAATGCAATGACGCAGGGTTGGATGTTAAGAGCTCTCCGTTAGCAAGCATTTCGCCTGCTGAACGTGACGTTCTTATGGACTATTTGAAGAAGCTTGCAGGAGGAAAGTCGGCCGCCCCCGCGCCGCAGGCACCTCCTCCCGCCAAGGTTCCGATCCCGGTCAAGGCTCCGATCCCGGCCAAGCCAGCAGAGCCGGTGATGACGCCTCGGGAACCACTCCGCCGTGAGGCCCCAGCGCGTGAAATGCGCGACCTGGGTGGCCCGCTCTCGACCCAGATGCGCGTTCGTCGCGCTCCGCCATCAGATTCCCCAGAAGGTACTGAAGGTTCGGAAGGGGTTGATACTTCAGCAGTTGAGGAACCACTTCCTCAGCCAGTCGAAGTTGTCGAAGCAGTCGTGACACCACCTGAACCAACGGTTCCGGAAGTTGTTGCTGAAGCACCGGTTGTCCTTGAAACAGAGGTTGAGCCGGAGCCTGTTGAAGTTCTTGAAGTTCCGCCACCAGTCGTTGCACCGGCCGAACCAGTCGTTCCAGTCACCCCCGCTGCGGCCCCACCTCGTATCAAAAAAGAGGTAGCTCCACCGGCTGCTCAATCAGCCCCACCAGCGGCACCTCCAGCCCCTCCAACTATGGCACCTGTTGTTCGTCCGGCACCGCTCAGTCGCGCCGACTATATTAACCCGACCGGCGGAAGTTCTACGATTCGCGAAATGCGACCACACGGCACCGTCCGTGTTTCAGATCGAGGCCCAGAGGAACGCCCACAAGGAGCAGCAGCCGCGCCAGCGCCAGCAGCTTCCTCTGCCGCGCCTCTGAAGCGACCACCTGAAGAACGTCCGATTCCACCACGCCGCGATAAAAAGCGGGGACCGGTCCTTCCGACACTTGCGACTCCAAACTTCAAACCGCCAGTAATTAAGCACAAAGAGGAAGCGGTTCAAAAACCCGACCTCGCTCTCACTGGCGAAGTTCTGAAGAAGAACAAGCTCGCAGACATCCTGAAGAAAAATCGGGATGACGCAACTCGTCGTCCGACGGTTGAAGAAGAAGAAACGACAGCAGCAGCAGCCAAGGCGAAGTCCGGTCGGACATTGGGCCTGGAAGATGCTCGCGAAGCTCGACGCCGTCGTCGCCAGAAGCCAAAAGGTTCCGAAGACGACGAAAACCTGATTCGCAAGAGTAACAAGCGTTCAGGTCGACGCGGATCGTCTTCACGCATTGAGCGTAAGACATCAGCCGTGATCGCCGCACCAATTACGGTGCGAAGCCTTTCCGAAGCCCTCGGACGGCCAGCCCGTGACCTGTTGACTTTACTGTTCCAGCAAGGACAGATGGTCACAATCAATGACATGCTCGATGACGAAACTGCAATGGAAATTGCAATGGAGCTCGGCATCGATTTGCAGATCGAACACGAGGCGAACCTCGAAGACGCTCTGGCAGAACGACTCAGCGATACCCAGACAGGTGAGGATGTGCCTTCATCGACACGACCACCAATCATCACGATTCTCGGTCACGTCGACCACGGTAAAACGACTCTGGTCGACCGAATCCGGTCAGCCAATGTCGCTGCAGGCGAAGCTGGCGGTATTACCCAGCACATCGCGGCTTACCAGGTTGAGTACAACCACCAGAAGCTGACGTTTGTTGATACTCCAGGTCACGCAGCCTTCGGCGAAATGCGTGCTCGTGGTGCCAACGTCACGGATATTATCGTTCTTGTTGTTGCTGCAAACGATGGCGTCATGCCACAGACAGTGGAATGTATCAGCCATGCAAAAGCAGCTGGCGTTCCAATCGTCGTGGCGATGAACAAAATGGACTTGCCGAACATCAACGAACAGCGTGTCCTGACCGAGCTTTCACAGCACGGTATTTTGCCAGCAGAATGGGGCGGCGACGTTGAAGTCATTCGAGTTTCCGGTCTCACCGGAACCGGTGTCGACAACTTGTTGGAAACCTTGTTGCTGACTGCAGAAATCGCAGACCTGCGAACATCCGACAATGCAGCTGCAGACGGAGTTTGCCTTGAAGCGTTTCGTGACGAAGGTCGCGGACCAATCGCCTGGGCAATCGTCCGACAGGGGACTCTTCGCGTCGGGGATCTTGTACTCTGCGGTCCGGCCTTCGGTCGTATTCGTGCGATGTACAATGACCGCGATGAAGAAGTGCAGGAAGTGGGGCCAAGTACCCCGGTTCGCATCGCAGGTCTGGACGAAGTTCCAGGTGCCGGTGATCACTTGTTCGTGATGGACGATATTGACGAAGCTCGCACCATCGCAGCAGAGCGCCGTGTTCGCGGACGTTCCGCAGCACTGGCTGGCCGCGGCGGTCCGAAGTCACTCGAAGACTTCTTCTCAGCACGCAACGGAGCGATCAAAGATCTGCCATTGATCATCAAGGCAGACACCCCGGGATCACTCGAAGCGATTCGTGGCGAACTTGACAAATTCGAACACCCAGAAGTTCGAATCAAGATCCTCCACATGGGTGTCGGTGGTGTCAATGAAAGCGATGTGTACCTTGCATCATCGTCTTCAGCGATCATCGTCGCATTCCACGTGATCGCCGAAGATCGCGCCGAAGCATTGGCCGGTCAAGAAGGCGTCGAGATTCGTCGTTACAAGATCATCTATAACGTCACGTCAGACATCCGACAGGCACTCGAAGGATTGCTGATACCGGAGAAGGTGGAAGTCACCACCGGTCGTGCTCTGGTCTTGCGAACATTCAGCATCAGCAAGATTGGCACCGTCGCAGGTTGCCGCGTTCTGAACGGCTCGATTGACCGAAACAATCGCGTCCACGTCATTCGCGACCAGACCATTCTCAACAACTATGCAATCGCATCGTTGAAACGTGAGAAGGACGATGCTCGTGAAGTCCGTGAGGGCTATGAGTGCGGTATCCGTCTGGACGGGTTCAATGACGTGAAAGAAGGGGACTTGCTGGAAGCCTACCGAATTGAAGAGCGTAAGCGTTCACTGGAAGATTGAGGTTGAGTTTTCCAGAGTCAAAATGAACGTAACATGGAAAATTCCAGGTAGATAAGCATGTCAACAAGACGAACAGCCAAAGTGGCTGCGGCGGTCCGACAGGTCGTCAGTAGTGCAATATTGTTTGAACTTCGTGACCCTCGGGTAACCGGGGTCACTGTTCTCCACGTCGAGGTTCCACCGGACCTGCGTACTGCAAAAGTCTTTATCAGTATCCTGGGTGACGAAAAGGCTGCTCGCCTGACCCTGATGGGGCTCAATGCAGCTCGAGGCTGGATTCAGTCTCGAATCGCAGATGTGCTCGATCTTCGTCTCACTCCGGTGTTGACCTTTGTGGTTGACCACGGCATTAAAAAGAGCATTGAAATCTCGAAGATGTTACGAGAAGTCATTACTCCTGAAGACGAAGCCGATGAGTCAGAAGCAGACGAGTCGGAAATCGACGAATTGTCCGAGGATGCTGAGGATGAAAATCCTCCGGAACCGCAGTCAGGTTCTGCCTCGTAGTTAAGATGGTCCCGACCGTTTGTAAACCACATCGTTTACAAACGGTCGTCTGGACATCATGTGATGGAGACTGCTTGAGTCGTTGCGATGCTCCAGCCGGTCGTCAGATTTTAACGGGTCAGGTCTCAACATCAGGCCAAAAACCTGCAGAGACGTATCAAATCACAATGACATTAGCATCGGGAGGCATTGATGCCTGCCAAATCCCTTAAGGCAGCAGACAAACAGACGATCTTGAAAAAGCTCGTCACTGAGATGAAGCGCCGATACGGTGGTTCGCTCCCAAAGCATTCCCACACTGCATTTGAAACATTGCTGTTTGCAGCCTGTCTGGAAGATAGCGGATACGAAGCTGCGGATGCGGCTTACTCACGACTGCTCGACAGTTTCTTCGATCTGAATGAAGTTCGTGTCAGCTCTGTTGCCGAAGTTCAGCAGGCCTTGGGTGAAGTCGCTCACGCCGACTGGAAGGCGATGCGAATTCGTGAAGCACTGCAATTCATCTTTGAAAAGCAGTACTCCTTTGATCTTGAGTTTCTGAAGCGAAAAACGCAGGAGCAAGGGACCAAAGAACTCGCGCTGATCCCACACCAGTCTGCATTCATCCGTAACTTCACGATTCAGCAGGTTCTCGGGGCACACATTATCCCCGTCGACAATACGATCCTGAAGTTGTTGATCTGGCTGGGTCTGGTTGACTCCAAGTGTGACGAAGAAACAGCTGGAGAAGAGTTGAAGTCTGGAATCAAGAAGCCAGATGCTCCACTGCTCTGTATGTTGCTCAAGGCAACAGCTGTCGATCCGGAGTTGATCGAGCACTTCGCTGACGGTCCAGATGAAGACAATCTGGATCCGTTTGATGCTCCGCAACGTCTGGCTGATCTCTTCAAGAATCCAAAGAAGAAGAAAAAGCCAGTCCCCAAAGCTGCACCAGCCAAGAGTACCAAGGCCGCACCTGCAGCGCCTGCTTCCAAGAAAGTGGAAGCGAAAGCTGTCAGTCTGAAGAAGCCGGTCAAGAAGGCGACAGCATCACGTCCAGTTGCGACGAAAGCTGCTGCACCGAATCGCAAAGTGACGAAGAAGGTCCCGAAGAAAACCAAAAGCAAACGTTCGAAGTAACCAGAGCGATTTCGCCTGCTCATCGAACTTAATGCACGTATTCAAGCAGATGCCAGTGGGTCATTTTGATCCGTACTGGCATCTGCTTTTTTTGTCGGCATCAAGCAGCCGTATTGCCTGCTATTCCCGTTTTCTGCATTTTGTCAGAAGGCGTCTCTCTCGTAATCTGTGTTGACCTGTTCCGGTATTTCTTGCCACACTGACGACGATTCCATCGGCTGAGTCAATCTGCTTCGCCGATCGTGAAAGCGGTTCCGGAAATGATGTGGCATTTCTGACACACGGAATTCAGCCATTTGCCTCACGAGGCGGTGGCTATGCGACCACATGTGAGACCATCGGTCCGGCCGACCTGGCAATTGACGCTCATGGAGGAGCGATGACATTCAAAGACGTTCGCTGGCGTGGAGAATATCTGGCGTTTCGTGCCTTTGCGTGTCTGATCGAAGTGCTCTCCCCCCGACAGACCTGCCGAGCCGCTCATTTTCTTGCATGGCTATTCACACGTGTCTTACCCAAGAAGTTGAGCCGCTATAACGTGGCCTTCGACAACATCCGCGACTCATTTCAAGGTGAGCTCAACCCACGTCAAATCGATCAGATGATCTATGACATGTGGGTGCATCTTTTCCGTCTGGTTGCCGAAATCATTCAGTTCCCCAGAAAATTCCATCGGCAGACGTTCCGAGAAATTGTCACGTTTCGCAATCGTGCGATCTGCGTGAATGCCCTGCTCTCTGGACGTCCCGTCTTTCTGGTTGGCGGTCACTTCGGAAACTGGGAAGCAACACTCATCACGTTCGGACATTTTGGATTTCGTCTGGGGATGGTCGCCAGAAAACTGGATAACCCCTATCTCCACAACTGGTTCAAGAGGACCAGGGAATGTACCGGCCATCAATTATTATTGAAGGACGGCGGCTGGGACGGAATGACAGAGATTCTTTCCGCAGGCGGTAACCTGGCATTGATGTGCGATCAGGACGCAGGAAAACGAGGGGTCTTCGTGAACTTCTTCGGACGCCCCGCTTCAACTTTCCGATCGATTGCACTGCTGGCTCTGGAACACAAAGCGCTTATCGTTGTTGGTTACGGTCGCCGCTTACCAGACGATTTCGAGAACAGCCGTTGGGCTCAGTTTGAAATTGGCTGCGAAGATGTGATCGACGTCACAGACATCGATGTAGAAGACGAGGTTCACTACATCACACAGCGGTACAGTGAAGCGTTGGAACGTGCGATTCGCCGCTCGCCAGAACAATACTTCTGGGTCCATCGTCGCTGGAAAACCCCGCCTCGACAAAAGTCAGCTTCGCTGCAGAAGAAAGCCGGATAACTGACTGCATACTCTCGATTAACAAGCAAAGGGAGATCATCACTGACTGTGACGATCTCCCTTTGCTTGTTTTCGACTGGCAATTCAGGTCTGCCAATTTCTTAGGCTGACAGCATTCGCTGCCAGGGAACGGACGGGTATGTCACCGGTTTAAAAGAATCCGCCGCCGCCACCGCCCCCACCACCGTTGTTGCCATTGTTGTTAAACCCATTGTTTCCGGTGTTGCCGATGTACTGATAGAAAGTCGATTGCCCTGGTTGAGACCAGAAGCCGGGTCCGTACGCAGTCCCGACAACTGTTCGCTGTTGGGCATCAAGGTTCCCAAGATCATAGAGAACCTGAGCAATCAGGTTGCGGCGAAGAGCATCCAGTTCCGGATCAGCATTGTTCGGCTCCCGTTCAATCAACACTGGAAACGGAGCACTTCGCATTCTTGCAGCGATCTCTAGAACGCGATCTTTTCCATCCGGCGTCAGTTCCGCAGTCTGCCCGACGAAATTCATGCGATACAGGATGAAATCGGCCGCTTCAGCATTCGTCTGCATGACTTGATCATGAGCACGAACCGTGCTTCCCAATGGCAGTGTCTGAGGCACCGCATTGGTCGTCCGATGAAAAAGTCCCCACAACTTGCCGCCATGTCCCCCACCACAACAGGACTTGCACTTTCCGCAAGGACTGGAGTGAGAACAGACTGGTTTCGTCTGACATTCGGTGTCTGGACAGGCCGCCTTCTTTCCAAACGGGAAACTCAATCCGCCAGCGGATGAGTCATGCACAAGGCTTCCGACAATCGCGCCAGAGACGGAGAGAACTCCCAGCAATCGGGAAAACTGTTTGTTCGGATTCATCTCAATCCCCCTGAACTGGTTCGACTGTCATGGTGCTGACGTCATACTGCGATATTGAAAGGGCGTTGGAATTGCGCCCGGCAGCAGTTCGCACCGCGTTGGGACGTCGATCGTTTTCTGGACGTTGTCGTTATCGAGTGGATGGACGCTGTTGTGGCTTCTGAGCAGAAGTCTGCTGTACCTGACCTGATCGCTGCTGATCATTCGCGTTTGCTCCCGGCATTGGAACCGGTTCCATCAGTTGCCCAGGACCACCCTGATTCGGCACTGGTCCATACCCCTGCGGTATCGGCTGGCCAGGCTGTGGGCCTAGCTGTGGAGCAAATTGAGGATCTCCCTGCGGTCCACCCGGGCCATAGACTCCGTTTGGATATGGCCCCTGAGCTCCACCTGTCGCACCAGGTGCGATCTGAGGCGTTGCCGTATTTGGATTGAAGTAGTTGTATCCAACATCCTGACCGTACGGTTGACCGTTTCCATAAGGCAGTAACTGGTAGTTCCCCAGGTCTGCATTGCCTTCGATTCGGTTGTACTTAAAGAAGTCGTGATCGTTTGGATGAGTCGAGTACCAGCCTGGCAAAGGTGGAACCTGATCAGCATCCATCGGACGCACGATTTCAGGGGTCACGATAATCAACATTTCCGATTCGTCTTCCGTGGCCTTCTTCGCATTGAAGAGCCATGTTCCGACGACAGGGATCTCACCGAGGAATGGAACGCGTGTCACTTCCGCCGATTCACGACGAGAAAACACACCCCCTAGTGAAATGGATTGCCCTTCGCGAAGTTCCACTCGAGTCTGCACGCGTCGCACATTGACTCCGGGAATTCCACCGACAGAGTTTCCACTGTTCAACTGGCTGACCTCTGGAACAATTTCCAGTCGAATCAGATCGTTGTCGAGCAATGTTGGAGTACAGATAATTGACGTACCGTAACCACGGAACGATGTCTGTTGTCCCTGAGCACCACCGACACCAACAATAGTTGGCACCGCGAATTCTCCGCCAGACAGGAACGCAGCCGGTTCTCCGCTGAGTGTCACAAGACGAGCATCATCGAGGATCTTTGCGACCCCGTGCGATGCCAGCAAATCGACCGCAATAATGAGGTTTCCACTATCGAACACGCCGGTCAGGTTTGGAGCTCCTCCCGCCATGGATGAACCGATGATGGCCGCAGATCCGTTGATCGCAGCACGCCAGTCCACCCCCAACCGTCGGAGTTGAGAACGCTGAATTTCAGCGGTCCGGACATTGATCATGATCTGGAATTCGCCGGGCAGACGCAGTTCATCGACGATGAACCATGAGTTGAAATCGTTCCCGATTCCACCGCCGTTCATCCCACCCTGAAAACCGCCTGCACCGTTATTCCCGAACCCACCACCGCCGTTCAGGCCGTTCCCGAAATCGCCTCCGTTCAGAAAACCTTCCTGAGCAATCACTTCTCCGCGAATCAGATTCATAATGTTCGCGGCTTCTTCGGCATCACGTGCCTGTCCGCGAACGATGATCTTGCGCGAGATCGGAATCAGATAGACCTTGCTGTTCGGATACAGCAAAGACAGCTTCCGCTCGATGCGGCCGTAGTTCAGATTTCGCTGTTCATCGAGGTCCGGGTCTCGAACCACCGTCACAACGTACATCAGCGGTTGTTCCTGGCCTTCAAACCACAGCCAGAGATCAGTGGATCCGAGTCCTTGACCAATCAGCGAAATCTCTGTCGGGCTGAACTGCACAACATCCAGCAACTGTGTGTCAGACCAGGCAATTCGACGGATCGGATTACGGGTGACAATCAGCTGACTGCGATGATTAATAACCTCAAGCTTCTCTTCCGCCTTTGGCATCGCTTCAATGCGATTGTCCAGCGGCCGCCGAGGATCCAATGATAACTGGACCTGTTGAACAGGCGGCATTGCCTCGCCGGTGTGCATCCCGGGACGCTGTACCTGAATGCTCTGATGCTGTGTTACGCCGTATGCCGGAACCTGCAGACTGTTCTGCTGAGCATGCGCAACCCCAGTGATCGAACTGGTTGTTAGAGCCAATCCCGTTACTAATGACCTGACCGACTTTGCAGACAGGGAGTCAGAGAGCTTCCGGAAAACCGTATGCGCAGTCCGGGCTCTGGTATTCTTGATCGACATCCAATGTCGCTCCTGTCATCGAGTAGCTGTTTCACCCGTCCGAATGGACTGGCCTGACTACTCACGCTCCCCTAAAGCAGCCCATCCTGAGCTACTCACCTACTATTGGATGCGGCCTATCGGGTCGCGCGACATTCCGTCGCACCCCGACCATGAGACCTGGAGCATCCCCCCGATCAGTTCTATCGTCGAAGTGCGAGAGCGGAATTCAAACAAATGGGTACGCGAAATACAGTTTGTGCAGCTGAATCACATTGAATCGGAACTCCCGATCAGAGAGTTAGTTGCATGCGCACCGTTCCTAGCGGCAATTCCGATCAGTTTTTTCGCATTCATCCGTAAGATGGGAAAACCTTGCGGAAAATGACATGCGGTTGATGGTTGAACACCGGAAAAACGGACTCTCTTGCAAATGGATTTCAAGAAGCTGACTGGCACCAATTCGTCCAGCCACTTCTGAAATCACACCTCATTGCGTGTCGCCGGGGAAAGCATTTCGGAGCGAGAATCAGACACAGAGCACGGACAAGGGAAGAAAATGAATCAGTGAGAAATCTGAATCACTTCCCCTTACCAAGAAAGGTGCGAATCGAATCATAGATCGCGTCTTTATTCGGAATCTCGCTCAGGATCAGGTTCTCATAGTCCTCCACAATCCTTCGGAGATCTTTGATGAATTCGCCGCTGCCATACGGACTTTCCACCTGTCCATAACAGAAGAGATTGCAGATAGGCAAAAGTTGCTCCTGCAGAAACAAAGAGCACTCTTTACTGTCCTCGCCCCAATTGTCGCCGTCTGAAAACTGGAAACAGTAAATGTTCCAGTCCGCAGGCGGGAAATCACGCTGAATCACTTCTGCTGCGAGACGATACGCAGATGAAATCCGTGTGCCGCCAGATTCCCTGACACGATAGAACGTCTCTTCGTCAACTTCATGTGCGACAGCATCATGCACAACGTACCGGCGTTGAATACCGTCGAACTGGCTGCGTAACCAAGTATCAATCCAGAACGATTCGATACGGACAATTTCCTTCTGGTCGTCCGTCATCGAGCCGGAAACGTCCATCAAATAAAGAATCGCCGCATTGGTGTGCGGCTCATTAATGGTGGTCCAACTGCGGAAGCGCTCGTCATCCCGACTTGGAATAATCCGGGGTTGATGGGGGGCATACTCCCCACTGGCAATCTGCCGCTTCAAAGCCTCTTTGTATGTTCGTTTGAAATGGCGTAAGGAACTCGGCCCGGTTCGGGAGATCGTGTTGTATCGGTCCCGTTGAGACTTCAGAGAGTCCTGTCCCTTGGGGGTAATGAACGGGAGTTCCAGTTCCGTTCCCAGCATCTCTGCGAGTTCGTCGAAAGTCACCTCGACTTCGCGAACATGCTTTCCGGCATCGCTTCCAGCCTGCCCCTGACCATCCCCTTCTTCCTGTCCAGACCCGATTGATTCACCGACGTCACCTTCGCCCTGACCAGTTCCACCGGAACCTTTATCGCCATGCTGGAAGTGTGGAATATCGATATTAGGGACGGGAATACTGACGGTCTCCCGTCCTTTGCGTCCCAGCATCTCACCATGAGTGATGTAGCGTCTCAGGTCTTTGCGAATCTTTCCGCGAACAATTTCATTGAAACGCTGAAAGTCGCGATCGATTGACCGTGTCACAGGATACCTCCTGTTTTAGACCAGTGTTCCCCGATCTGAATAGCAGTCATACCGACGCAATTATATCCAGCCACTTTGAACGCAGTCAGGACCAGTCTGAGCGAAATTACCGGGACATCATCGAATTCGCAGTGATTCCAACCGATTCCTTCGCGTTTTCTGTTTGCGAATGCACAAAGTGATCACAGAACTCTGATTGACACTGAACAAAGTTATGGCACCATGAATCGGTCAGGTTCGTCACGCAACCGGTATTTCTCATTCCCATCTGTGGAATCCCAGTTGCAAGCGACTCAGCGCTTAGAGGCTTAAAACACAGGCACCTCATCCTGCACGGGCGGCGTTCGTGGGCAGTATGAACGACAGGATCGTGATGATCCGGGAACAAACAACCGTGACCAATTCAACGATTCAGAATTCGTCAAGCATTCAAACCTTTCCGGCGGTCGTCTGTTCACGACATGGAAATCCTTCGGAAGTTTCTCACATTGAACAGCGGACGATCCCTACTCCCAAGGCCGGTCAAGTACTTGTCCGAATGCTTGCCGCTCCCATCAATCCATCCGACTACCTCTTTATTCGTGGGGATTATGGAATCGGCCCCAACCTCCCGGGTGTTCCCGGATTTGAAGGTGTCGGCATCGTCGAGAAAGTTGGGTCCGGCTGGCTGAGTCGAGGTCTGATCGGTGCAAGAGTTGCCGTTCTCTCCGAGCAAGGGGGGACTTGGGCAAACTACTGTGTCACATCAGCAAAGACCGTAATTCCGCTTCCGAAAGAACTCACCGACGATCAGGCCGCATCCTTTTTCATCAATCCTGCCAGCGCATACCTGCTGACTCGCGTGCTCTTGCCGGTTCCACTAGGTAACTGGATTATGCAATCTGCCGCGGCGTCATCTCTTGGACGGATGGTGATTCGGCTGGGAAGACATTTCAATTTTCGAACGATCAACATTGTCCGCAAGCAAAGTCAGGTCGCTGAGCTGAAAGAACTTGGGGCGAACGCCGTCATTGTCGCGAACGAACAAACAACGCCAGAGGAATTTCATAAGAAAATCCGTCAGATCTGCCTGGGAACGTTCCCAAAATTCGCAATCGATCCGGTGGGCGGACACATCGGAAGTCTCATGCTCCATTCACTTGGTCAGAATGGGCAAATGCAGGTGTTTGCGTCGCTGTCCGATCGCCCAATTTGCATTCATCCGCGCGAGATCGTGGTTAAAAACCTGAAAATCGAAGGTTTTCTGTTGAACCGAACCGTGGAGCAATTCTCGTTCAGACAGAAAGTCAAACTGGTTCGCGCCCTCAGTCGACTTCATGTCCAAGGCGTCTTTGGAGTCGAGAACTTCCGACGTTTTCCACTTTCCCAATTGAACTCTGCTCTGGCAACGACGGAGTCCGCTCCCGGGGGAGTCAAAGTGATTCTGGCGCCGACTTCGAACTCGACCACCTGACGAGAAAAAGTCCCCTCCAACTGGCCAATACGACTCAAACTGCAACTGTCCGCTTCACAATGCGCCCGATTGTGGTTCGCATCTCATCCCGCCCATAACTAAACTAGGATGAAATTGGTTGTTTGTAGTCAACCGCGATGCCTCCTGATTTCTTGCCGGCGTCTCCCGTTGACTGAACTCAATTTGCTCCCATGCATTGTCAGGTCTCTTTCATCCATTGAAAGAAACTCACTAGCAATCTGTGGGGTAAATTTGCTTCAGTCCATAAAACAAGTCTGTTGAAGTTCTGTCATGTTTATCGATCGTGTTGAGCTGGAGTGTCGGGCAGGCGATGGCGGAAAAGGCTGTTGCAGTTTTCGTCGTGAGGCATTCATTCCACGTGGCGGGCCAGATGGCGGCGACGGCGGAAGTGGGGGCAGCGTCATCATTCGCGCTGACGAGAATCTGGGAAGCCTTTCAAGTCTCGTTGGTCACTTTACCTGGAATGCTGATGCCGGCCGACCAGGTGAAGGGGCGCTCTGTACAGGGAAATCCGGGAAGGACACGATTATCCTTGTCCCACCGGGAACTGTGATTAAAGACCGGCACGATGATTTCATCATCACCGAGCTTCTGAATCATGGTCAGGAAATCGCGATTGCCAAAGGGGGCAAAGGCGGACGCGGAAATAAGCGTTTTGCCTCCTCTGTCGAACGAGCTCCGCGTCACTTCGAAGATGGTGAACCAGGCGAAGTCCGTGAAGTCACTCTTGAATTGAAACTGATTGCAGACGTTGGTCTCGTTGGGAAACCGAATGCCGGTAAAAGTACCCTTCTGAGCCGGCTGTCTCGTGCGAAGCCTGAAATTGCGGCTTACCCGTTCACCACGAAGTACCCGAATCTGGGGATGGTGCGAGTCGGCTATGAAGAGTCCTTCCTGCTGGCCGATATCCCCGGGCTGATCGAAGGAGCCCATGCAGGTGTCGGCTTGGGACACGAGTTCCTGAAGCACGTTCAGCGAACAAGACTCTTCGTGCATCTGGTCGAGCCGACTCCAATGGATCAAACCGATCCGGTCACAAACTATCACCAGATTCGTGAAGAGCTGCGTCTCTATGATCCGGAGCTGATCAATCGCCCGGAGATCCTGGTCGTCACCAAATGTGAACTTCCCGACGCGGAACCAATCGCAGAGCTCCTCGAAGAAGATCTCGGGCGACCGGTACTTCGCATTTCTTCAGCCACAGGCAAAGGACTGGTCGAACTCACTCGACTGGTCGTTGAAAAATTGAAAGAGCTGAAAGAAGAAACCAAATAATCGGCGATTGCGAAACAGCTGAGCTGACATCAAGCGAATTCGCTCTCTGCAATAAAGCGTCGATCCAAATAAAAACGGAGTGATCTCTTCATCGAGACCACTCCGTTTTATTTTCAGACGTGTCTGGTGTTACTGAATATCAATGACCAGTGTGCTTTCGCTGGTGACTCGGGCCGCTGGTTCTTCCCCGGTCTCATCGCGACTGCTCTCTTCATATCGCATTTCAACCAGATACCGTCCTGGCTTCAGATCACTGAATTCGACAGTGCCAATGTCGTCGGTTTCAGTACGTTCCTGAAACCCGTCTGGTCCAGCGATTGAGATGCGGCTTTCCGAGATAGGCTGACCGTTGTAGAACGCTGAAATCGTCAGTTTGCTGCCGTTCCATTCTGGGACCAGATCCAGAACCAGCTCAGGGTTTGAACGGACTTTTGCAATCTTGTTCCCCTGAACCCGAACGTACTTCGCGTAATAGACCTGACGAGACGCTCTTGGCGCCGCTTCTGCCCGAGGACTTCCCCCTGCTCCACTCGGGCCACCGACTCCGCCAGATCCTCCCGATGCACCGCCTCGTGTCCCTGTTGCAGGGGCAGTCCCCACTTCGCAGACCGCTTCCAGTTGAAGAACGTTTTCGGCGGGAATCTTCCCGATATATGCACCGAGTTCACCTGAGACGACGCGAACCATGCTGACCGGTTGCCGCTCGGTTTCACTTGTCGCCGCAACCAGTTTGATCTGGCTGAGACGATCAAGCATCGCAGAACTTCCAGGTTCAGCACCGTCGGCAAACGAAGCCGTTGCCGCTTCGCTCTTTCCACTGGCTGGACGAATGGAAATCCAGAGTCCATGTGCTGACGCAGTGATCGGTGTCAAAGACGCACAGAGCAACGCCAGCGTCAATATTTTCTTCATGAGTATGCTCCTCAAGGCACCTTAGGACATCGATTGTCTCAATGGCACCATTGCATTTGATTCGAGGTCCAAGCCGCTGTGTGACCAACTGTTCGACAGAACCGATTTAACGGCCTGCGACTGTGATCAGCTCGTGCATACCAATCCCGATATACGTTGCTGCCATGAGGCTCACGCCCAGACAAATTCCTCCGAGCAATCGAGTGCGTTTGATCTGCCACCACATGACGATTCCTGAGATTCCCCAGAACACCATGATGAAGGACATTGCATCGACCATAATTGCCCAGACCCAACGCATGTTGGATTCATCAGCAGGATACCCATGTGCCATATGCAAACGCAGCAGGAACCGGCGGAACGACATGGCCGTGCCTTCACGAGCATCTGGCGCTTCCGTCCCGGTGACAGACCCGGTCAGAACGTTATAAGTCACCGACCACCTCTTGCCTTCACCTTCGATCGTGAAGGTCAACGGGTTCAAACGAATCTCGTTGACTGTCGCTGAGTCCATCTTCAGATTGCGAAGGACTTCAGGCATCGCGAACGCGACAGCATCCAATGGTGACTTGCTTAGCATCAAACCGCTGGCGACTGCAAATGGTGCTGCCGGCTGAGATGGTTGAACACTTCCTCCAGCACCGCGTTGACGTCCACCACCTTCCGGTCCGCCTTCTCCGCGTCCACCTTCAGCGCCTCCGCGACGTCGTCCACCTTCGACTGCTCCTTCAGCACCTCCCGGGCTGCCAGGACCGCCCCCACCGGGGCCTGCACCGCCGGCTGCTCGACCACGTCCTCCAGCAGCTCCCGGTCCAGCAGGTGTTGCGCCTTGCCCCCCCTGCCCAGCAGGGAGAGCTCGCATCGTTCCCGTTCCATTAGAATTCAACGCGACGCTATATTGCTTTTTGCCTTCACCAAGCACAGTGATACTGAATCCCCCGCGACCGAAATTGATTGCGCCCGGATTGATCAGCTCATACTGAGCCTTGTTCTTGGCATTTAGTGACGCAACCACTTCCGCAGCGATCTCCTGAGCTTTCGGCAGCTTCGCGAGATCGGTTCCTTGAGTGTGGCGCTTCGTAATTTCAATCATTTCCTGATCAGGCCAGACATTGGGATGATTGAAGAGAAACCCGGTCACTCCATACAGAAACACCCACGGAATGAGCAGGAGGCCTGCATAGAGGTGGCCACGACGAGTCAGGTGCAATACAGCCTTCAGCGCTTTGCTTCTATGGCGTACAACAGGTTTCACGCCATCATTTGCTGCAGAATTGGCACGAATCTGCTCGATCGGTGACAGCGTTGAGCTTGTTGATGCGGACTGCCGGGAATCGCCCTGTCCTCCAACTGAGGAGAGTTCACCAACCGAAGATGATTCGGAAGTGTCGACTGGTGGAGGATTCATGCAGTTAGTCCTTAAAACTTTATGCTCACCAATCACAACTGCTGGATGCCTGATTCACCGCAATGGGCATCGCAACAAATGATTCCGAATGTGATTCGCGATTAAAGGCGGGTGGAATGAATTCCGTCACAGCCTTGGGAGTGGAAAACAGTTCGCCGGGATTCGAGGGGATCATGAGCGGAATGGGGGGGATCGCAACCTGCCAGCGCTCAAGTGACGGGCTATTCGTTCCGTAACCTGCAATATTCATCGACAATTCTGGAGCCCATCAAACTGAGACTGAGTCTCAGTACCCAAAGTCTTCAAAGAATATGACATGTGCGAAATCCTGTTGCAAGCTAAACGAACAGGAGTTTTCGATTTGATCGGTGGTGACAGAACCGGAGGATCAAAAACGAAGAAACGCGCCCCACATTCAGCACGCAAGATTCAACTAGAAAACAACTTGCGTATTTTCACATTGAGGATGCCTGCCCACCTCGGCAGAAGTTCCCGAAGCGACTACCGGTAGAACCAGCCACGGCGCCAAAAGAAAATAATCATGACCACGGCGAGAATGCCCATCTCTAACAACGCCATCGGATAACCGAAATACCACTTCAATTCTGGCATATTGAGCGGCGACGCGTCGGGGCTGAAGTTCATTCCATAGATCCCTGCAATCAGCGTCAACGGCATGAACACCGTCGTCATCAAAGTCAGCATGCGCATTACATCGTTGGTCCGCAGGCCAATTTCCGAGAGAGCCAGTTCCTGCAAAGCAACACAGGTTTCTCGATCGGTTTCTGCAACGTCCAGAAGCTGAACAACATGGTCGAGACAGTCGCGCAAATAGACCTGAGTCTCTGGAGCGATGATGCGGCTTTCCTGGCGAACCAGTACAGCGAGAGCGTCGCGGTGCTGCCAAAGCAGTTTGCGAATGAAAAGCAGGTTCCGACGCACATCGTGCAGTGCAGCCATCGAGTGACGGCTGTTTCCGCCAGCAATACCGACGTCGATCTCCTCAAGCAAGTTCCCTAAATGTTCAAGTCGGGGAAAATACTCATCAATGATGGCATCGATCAAAGCATAGACAAGATAGTCAGCATTCCGAGTCGTGATCCGACTCCCTTTTCGAATCCGCTCTCGAATAATGTTGAAGCAGTCTCCGCTCTCTTCCTGAAACGTCACCACAAATCCACGCCCAAGGAACAGACTCAGCTGTTCGCTTTCCAGCATGTCATCCTCATACAGCATTCGAGCCACGACGAAGAGGACGGCTTCATATTCTTCGACTTTCGCGCGTTGGTGCACGTGCAGGACGTCTTCGAGCGCCAACGAGTGGAGCCCGTATTTCTTACCAATCTCCGCGATGATATGAGCGTCGGCAAGGCCAGTGACATCCAGCCAGACGACCTGTTCCGGGTGCGGCGTCGGAAGGTCTTCAACCTTCTCGATTTTCAATTCCCGATAAGCGTCTGAACTAAAAATGGTCGCCCGAATCGTTGTCGGGTGCTTTGTCTTATCAGAAACAAGCGTACCGGGTGCGGCACCAGGTTCAGTACGACGATGGAAGTACTTCTTCTCGCCTTGGTGACTGAACCGCGAAAATTCGCTCATTTTTGATGTCATCCAGTCACCCGTTCAATGTTACCACCGGGGAGTCGGCGGACCAGACGCTTCATTTCAAGGACAACCAGTGTCGACAGAACTCGGTGTGATTCGAGATCTGATTTTGACAGTATCGAATCAACGGTAACGGCGCTGAAGTCCACCAGATTGAGCACCGCTTGTTCCTGCTCATTCAAGTTTAACTCTCTCGCCACCGCGACAACCTTTTCAGGACCCATTTTCACCGGACTAACAGTTGGTCCCAGTACGTCAATGATGTCTTCAACACGACGCACGAGTACAGCACCATCTCGAATTAAATCATGACACCCTTCACTTGTCACCGTGTCAATTCGGCCAGGAACCGCAAATACATCACGTCCCTGCTCCAGCGCGTGTCTGGCCGTGTGCAGCGAACCGCTGGTACGAGTCGCTTCGACAATCAACACGCCTTGTGACAGACCAGCAATCACCCGATTTCGTTGTGGAAACAACCCGCGTTGTGCGGACCGATTCAATGGGGATTCAGAAATGATCGCCCCGGATTGAGTAATCTCTTCTGACAAGTCCCGATGCTCTGGAGGGTAGATATGATTCAACCCCGGAGCACACACAGCCAGTGTTCTGCCTCCACTTTCCAACGCTCCCCGATGCGCAGCAGCATCAATTCCCCGAGCGAGACCGCTGATCACGGTGATGCCAACTCGTGCAAGCTGTTGCGAGAACTTTTGTGCGATCGAACGTCCGTAATGTGAACATTGTCGCGATCCCACAATCCCGATGGACATCAAGTCCTGATCCAGCAGCGTTCCCCGATAGTAGAGGACAGGAGGCGGATCGTAAGTTTCTTTCAGGGACATCGGGTAATTCCCCTGATTCTTGAACACCACCGAAGTCCCAGTGTCGCGGCAGAGCTCCCACTCCTTTTCCGCTTCAACGAAGTCAGAGCGATTACGGATTTCCGCAGTCACCTTGGGTCCAATTCCATCGACAGTCAGCAGATCCGCCGGACTTGCAGAAAAGATAGATTGGGCGGTCCCAAATCTCGCCAGAAGCAGGGACTGATATCTCGGCCCCAAACCCGGTGTTAAATTGAGTTGTAAAAGCGCGAGAGACTCGTCGTCGAGGAATTGGTGCACTGCAGGCCCGCAATGGTGATGAGTTGAAGTCGAAATACGATGGCCGTTGAAATCAGTCCGGCGATTCGAAACGCGATGTGATGTACCGACGCAAGTAAAGTTAAGTCAGTCCTTTGACTCATGATTATGGTCTGATCCCGGCCCACCATATCAAGAGCGAATCGCAGCGAACTCGCTGGAGCGAATTCGGTTTAAAGGAAAGATTCCTTCTTCACAAAAATGCTCTGAGGAGCGAGTCTCCCAGATTGCACTTCCAGAAGTCCAACAAGCTCGCCCTCTGAATTGACGGCATAAACGGAGTCGCCTTCTGCCGCCTTCAGTTGATCGGGAATCGGCAGTCGTTGTCCCCAGACCATCTTCTGTGAATCTGATCTCGTCGCATGGTAGCAGTGTAAATGATCCAGCAGCGACAACGGAGAACGCAACGCATCTGCAATGTTCTCCTGAGTCAGACTCTCGATGGAAATACTGTCTTCCACGGTGAAGGCACCGACTTGGGTTCGCACCAGTGACGACATGACAGCTTCTGTGCCGAGTTTTCGAGCAAGATCCCGTCCCAGCGAGCGAATGTAAGTCCCAGTCCCGCATTCGACCGTAAGACGAAACTCTGTCGCAGTACATTCGGTCAAATGCAACTGATTGATGAACACATCGCGAGGTTCAAGATCAACAGTCTTCCCTGCTCGAGCAATGTCGTATGCACGACGCCCGTTAATCTTGATCGCAGAATGTGCAGGGGGAATCTGTTGAATGTGCCCTCGGAAGTCCGGGAGGTGCTCTCGAATCCGTTCTTCGGTCAATGGAATCGGAACCGGGACCGGCTCGATCACTCCATCAACATCTTCGGTATCGCTGCGATAACCAATCTTAAAGACCGCTTCATAAGTCTTCAGATGATCATGAATCCACGGAACCAGTCGAGTTGCAGGGCCGACACACAGAACCAGAACCCCCGTCGCCAACGGATCAAGAGTACCGGCATGACCAACTTTAATCCGGCGTCCAACAAGCTGGCTCACACGATTGACTGCGTCTCGTGATGAAACTCCGGACACTTTGTTGATATTTAACAGGCCAAACATTCTGGATGCGTTTCCAATGAATCTAATGAAGAAAAAAGCCGATGCCCGCGGCACATCTCCCTGAATGAACTCAAAGGAGAGATTGCCTTATCGACATCTCATCACCGGCGATGGGGCTCGCCTGAACTGATGCAATTTCTGAATTGAAATCGCCGGCACGCTGCAGGATTCGATTCAACAGGTGAACCGAATCCTGAGTCGCCACTTGGCAGAACGAAGCGGTCTCGACCGGAACTACTTCGTGACAGTCAGAATCCCATTCATGACGGTCCAGTGCCCCGGAAAAGTACAGACATAGGGGTACTGCCCCGGTTCATCCGGCACCTTGAAAAAGATGGTCGAACTCTTGCCTGGATCGACAATGTCGACATAAGCAACGACGTCCTCGGTCGCAGGGATATACTGTTTCGCGTATCCATCAGGATCACCGACAAGGAGGTTGGATAGCTTCCCGACAGTTTCGAGTTTCCCCGGTTTCAGCAACGCCCAGTTGTGCGGAACGGCATCCGGATTTGACAGCGTAAACTGGAGAACTTCACCTGCTTTGGCTTTCAGATTTCGTGACTCAAATTGCAGGTTGCCTGACGTCTTGAGAGTCACTTTGCGTGCCCCCTTGATCGCGTTACGCCAAGGGTTTGGAACACGACTTGATTCCAGAGCCATATCCGCAAGGATCGGGTGCTGGTGAATCACCTTCTCCAATGGCTGATAACCTGCGAACTCGGTGAATGGCAGATCCAGTTTGTGAACTGTCATAAACAGATCCTGTGGATCTCCCTGATCAACCAGCATTCGCACATACAATTGATTGACCGGTTGAATCTCCGGAATCTCAAGAAACAGAGACTTCCCATTTTTCAGGACATGCGCTGATTGAATCTCCAGAACATCATGCCCGGGAGTTCCAGGATGTTCTGCCGAAAATTCAGGAGACCCATACGCACCGCTGTAGCGATAGTTCCAGCATTGTGCGAAATGATTGCGGACATTGGATGCCGTTTGAGGATCGATCTGTTCTGAAAAATCGATTCGAACCCCATTCTGATACGTATGGAACCCAACCGGAATCTGGACGGGATCTCCGGTATAACGCACTCGTTCGAAGTTGCCATCATCGACAGTGAATGCTCCCCAGCCAGCCTGACCGGCGACATAAAGCTGACCATCTTTCGGGCTGAAAAGACCACGGTGAACACCTGAACGGAAGTCGCCGACCATCGGCACAACTCCGCCCTGGATCTGGCCTGCAACCTCGTCTCGCAAAACCAGATGATACCGGCTCGCACCATACGAGAAGTGCAGCAACTGCCCTTGAAGCGGTCCCCATTTATCACTGCGAACAAGCGTCTGCCCACCACTAGAGTTATCCAGCCCTCGCGGGAGATAAGCAAACGGCAGTTCAGGTGGCTTTCCATCTTTTGGCCCACCATATCCAAAGTACGGTGCGGCGGCTTCATTGGTTGCAAATGGTGGACGAACGGCACAGATCATTGATGCTGGAGTCCATTGCCCCTGTGAGCACGGAACAGTCACTGTCCCATCAGCCATGATTCCGACTCCGTCCGGGTTTCGGAACCCTGTCGCAATGATCGACAGTGTCTTCCCGTCTGGAGAGATCTTCAACAATCCCTGCTTGCTCGATGATGTATAGAAGTTTCCAGCGGCATCTCGTTCAAGCCCACAGATGAAGTCGTGACCGGAAACAGATGTCACGTATCCATTGCTGAAACTTTCATTGAACTCGTATTCGCCATCACCGTTGAGGTCGTGCAAGCGCGTAATCTGATCGCGTCCCAGAACGAAGACGCCGTCCTGATCAGCCACGATCCCTTGAGCCTGCTGCATCCCGGACGCAACTTTTCGCCAACGGACCTGTTTCGATGGAGCTTCATATCCTTCCGCCCGCCAGACATCTCCCTGCATCGAACAAATCAGTGCAGCACCATCCGGAAGGAATGCAACTCCTCCCAGAAACAGCAGATCATTCCATGGGTTCTGGAAGGGGAGCTGAATCGTATCAACGGCATAGGGCTTTCCTTTTCCGAATTCAATCGGACAGACAATCTCTTCGTTCCACAAAGGAGCCCCCCCCTGAAGAACAGACCGCATCGGGTGCTTCTCAACAGGAGCAACAACGCGTTTAAAGGCTCCGTTCTCAACGGTTGGAGCATCGAGATACTCCACGTCTCCGATCTTGTAAGCAAAGACAATCTGATTGCCAGTTCGGTAAAAACCCTGATACCTGAACGGTCCTTCAACCTTGTTCGCTTCAGGAGTCGGCAACATCGTGCCGGCAGGAACGAGCCCATCCATAAAGCCGTGACGAACAGGGGAGAATTTCAGGAATCCATTATTCCAGAGCGCCTCGTATTGCAGTGTTTCCGGATTGAAGCAGACGCCCATGTCGCCGTCTTCCCCCAGACGAACGCAAATCCCGCGCGGGATTGTGAGCTCACCGGAACGGAAAACGCCCGTCAGAACTGGTGTCCCCTTCGTGTCATTCCAACGAGTATCGTCTTCCTTCGCCTGCCGACGCATTTCCGAGTCGCCACCAGGGCCTTCAACGCCCGGGAACTCCATCAACAGCGCTGGCACCTTCTCTTGATTTCGGAAATAGTCAGCCTGTTTCTCATAGAAATCGTAAACACGAAGCGAGTTGGTCGGTGTCGTATGCAAAGGCCAGTTTTCAGGCTTCAACGGAGCTAATCCATATTCGAACTTGGCCGGTCCGTGAGCATGTGAAAGTCCTCGAACCAGGACTGACGCCACGGAATCCGCTGCAATTCCACCGTCTCGCCCGAGCTGGCTGAGAAAGCTGATTAAGTTCTGCTTCTCCACGGCATTCATCCCGGTGGTCAATCCATCCGGCATCAATGTGTCACCATGCACACGGGCATCAATGTCGTCGAGCGGAATCTTCGTAATCTGCAAGGTCGAAGGATCTTTCAAAGAGAGATCCGAATCCGTCTCACTGTGCAGATAGCCTTGCAGCACTTTTCCTTCAACTGTCACCACTCGATGCGGCACGAATTCCTTGGCAACCTCTCGCTTCGGCCAGAGCAGCGATTCCACGATCTGTTCCGGCTTACGCTGCTTCCCGATCAATGAAAGATCAGGACCGATCTGCCCCCCATGTTCACCCACCTTGTGACAGGCAATGCAACCGAACTTGGAAGAAGCAAAAACGGATGCCCCTCGTTTCCCGTTTCCTTGTTCACTGGCTTTGACCAGATCTGCAACTAACGCTGGCGAATATTCCGGAACCGCCGCAGCTGCAGGAACTCCAGACGCCTCCGCCGTGATGGAAAGCGCATGGATCAGAAAGGCGGCTGAAGCAGTCAAACCCACCGAGAACCACATCCGCACATTCTCAACTTGCGAACGTGATCGATTGATCGTGATATCTGGCTGATTCCGTATAAAGCTCAGTCGAAATTGCATCAGTCGTGCCATTCAGGGAAGGACAAGTGGCGGGACGGACATCACGGCGAGAGAGCCGATGAGAAAAGTATAATGAAAACAGGGCTGACGACACAGTCGCCAGCCCTGTTCAGAGATTGCTTCAATTGTTCTCGTTGGCCTGCTGCGATTTCAGTGTTGAATTCGACTGAAACCGTCTGGCGAAGCGGCGATCCCGGGTATTCGTCCCTGAAATACGACGTATTCACCAATCGAGAATGCTCAATTATCCGTTTCCGCCGCCGTCTTTCGATTCTTCCTGAGCAAACAAAGTCGCCTTCAGGTATTCACGATTCATGCGGGCGATGTGAGTCACTTTCACGCCTGCTGGACAGGCAGCTTCGCACTCATAGATGTTCGTGCAAGCGCCGAACTTCTCTTTGTCCATTTGCGCGACCATGTTCAAGACGCGCTCATGACGCTCTGGAGCACCTTGTGGCAACTGAGCGAGGTGCGAAACCTTTGCTGATGTAAAGAGCATTGCAGAAGCATTGGTACAGGCCGCGACACAGGCACCGCAACCGATACAAACCGCGGCATCCAGAGCACTTTCCTGATCCTGACGTGGAATCGGAACGCTATTGCCATCCGGAGCCTGACCAGCCTTCATCGACACATAGCCGCCGGCCTTGATAATCCGATCGAACGCACCGCGATCGACAACAAGATCTTTCACGACTGGAAACGCATTCGCACGCCATGGTTCAATAACGATGGTGTCGCCATCTTCGAACCGTCGCATGTGCAATTGGCAGGTCGTAGTCTCACGGTCTGGTCCGTGAGCCTGACCATTGATCACCACCCCGCAGGCACCACAGATCCCTTCACGGCAGTCATGATCAAATGCAACCGGCTCCTGGCCATCTGCGATCAGCTGTTCGTTCAGAATATCCAACATCTCCAGGAATGACATATCCGGAGAGATGTCCTGAAGATTGTACTCACGGAAGCTTCCCGATGCTTTGGGGCTTGCCTGACGCCAGACCTTCAGTGTCAGACTGAGCTTATTCTTGCCTGGGCTGATCATGGGAATCGGTCGTTCTTTGAAAGTGATCTGATCCGGAAAGTTACAATAACAAAGTTGGTAAACCGTTATTTGTAGCTTCGGGTCGACATATGAATCGTTTCGAAGGCCAATTGTTCTTTATGACGAATCTCTGCCGAGACGTCGCTTCCCGCATGTTCCCATGCAGCAACGTGGGCGAATTGGTCGTCATTACGCTTGGCTTCACCATCTTCGGTGCGGTGTTCCTCACGGAAGTGCCCACCACACGATTCTTCGCGTTCCAGCGCGTCTCGACACATCAACTCCCCGAACTCGAGGAAGTCTGCGACTCGACCGGCTTGTTCAACCTGTTGATTGAAATCGTTCCCTGAGCCAGGAACATGCACGTTCTGCCAGAACTCATGGCGAAGTTCGCTGATATTCTGGATCGCCTGCTTCAGGCTGGCTTCAGTTCGTGCCATCCCGCAATTGTTCCACATGATCTCGCCGAGAGCACGGTGGAAGCTCGTGACACTTCGCTTTCCGTTGATGCTCAACATCTTCTGAACGCGACCCACAGCTTCTGACTTCACTTCCTCAAATCGAGGGTGAGCAGTTGTCACTGCTGGCAATGGTCGAGATGCGAGGTGATGCCCCACGGTATATGGAATCACGAAGTAACCGTCAGCGAGTCCTTGCATCAGAGCGGATGCTCCGAGGCGGTTTGCACCGTGGTCAGAGAAGTTGGCTTCCCCAAGCACATACAGACCCGGAACGGTACTTTCGAGATGATAATCAACCCAGAGTCCGCCCATCGTGTAGTGGACGGCAGGATAGATTCTCATCGGAACCTTATACGGGTTCTCGTCGGTAATCTTCTCGTACATATGGAACAGGTTGCCGTACTTGCTGCGAATAACGTCTTCGCCCTGCTCTTGAATCGCACGCTGGAAGTCCAGGTAAACTGCTTTTCCGCTATCACCGAGACCGAAGCCTGAGTCGCAGCGTTCTTTGGCTGCACGGCTCGCAACGTCTCGAGGCACCATATTCCCGTAGGCCGGGTAACGACGTTCGAGATAATAGTCTCGATCCTCGTCTGGAATGCTTGCTGGTGAGCGTGTGTCGTTCTGCTTCTTTGGAACCCAGACGCGACCGTCGTTACGCAAGCTCTCACTCATCAGAGTCAGCTTCGACTGGTAATCCCCTTTCACAGGAATGCAAGTCGGGTGAATCTGAGTGAAGCAAGGATTTGCGAAGAAGGCTCCTCGCTTATGACAGCGCCATGCGGCGGTGACGTTACATCCCTTGGCATTTGTGGACAGGTAGAACACGTTTCCGTATCCACCAGTACACAGCAGCACGGCATGGGCTGCGTGCGATTCGAACTCACCTGTGACAAGATTTCGAGTCACGATTCCGCGTGCAACGCCGTCGATTGTGACGAGGTCGAGCATTTCGCGGCGAGGGAACATTTGGACCTTGCCGAGCCCGACCTGTCGCATCAGGGAACTATAAGCTCCCAGCAACAACTGCTGCCCGGTCTGCCCGCGACAATAGAACGTTCGGGAAACTTGAGATCCCCCGAATGTTCGGTTCGCCAGAGTTCCGCCGTATTCGCGGGCGAATGGAACCCCTTGGGCCACGCACTGGTCAATGATGTTCGCACTGACCTGAGCAAGCCGATAAACATTCGATTCACGAGCCCGGAAGTCTCCTCCCTTGATCGTGTCATAGAAGAGACGGTGAACCGAGTCACCGTCGTTCGGGTAATTCTTCGCAGCGTTAATCCCCCCCTGAGCGGCGATACTGTGCGCACGCCGTGGGGAATCCTGGAAGCAAAACGACTTCACGTTGTAGCCGAGCTCAGCGAGTGAAGCAGCAGCCGAAGCGCCTGCCAAACCGGTCCCGACGACAATGATGTCGTATTTACGCTTGTTATTCGGGGCAATGAGTTTCAACTCATTTTTGCAATTGTCCCACTTCTGGGCGAGCGGACCATCCGGGGTTCGCGATTGCAATCGATATTCGCCAGCATCACTCATCGAAGCCGTCCTGAATCTCTTTGCTGCGTGTCGTCACGACCATCACAAAATGCGGAGAGCAAATCCACTGTGATCGAGAGGGGTTAGTTATTACTCGCTGCAGGAGTCTCTGGTGTTTCCGTTACTTCACTCTCAACTGCAGTAGCCGGGGTCACTTTCCCCCAGTTGGCAATCTTGGCGACGATCGGGAAACTGCCAAATCCAATCGCAACAACAAATCCGAACAGAATCGAAAGCTTCCGGATTGTTGGAGTGTACTTGGAATGATTCAGACCCAGAGACTGGAACGAACTTTGGAAACCGTGGGAAACGTGAATCCCCAGCACAATGGCCCCAGCCAGATAGATCACTGCGCGAACAGTGTCTGAAACAACCAACTGTGCCTTCTCTGCGCGAGAGAGGCCTTCCATCGCCGGAGCCCAACCGAATTCACCTTTAAAATCGCTCAGGTGAACCGAGAGGTACATCAACACAATGAGCCCGGTAATGAACATTGTCTTATCCGGCGTAGGCATCGCAGGATTCAATGTTCGATCAGCACGCTTGGACTGAACCATTGCATATCGCTGATCGCGAGCAGCCCGGTTCCCCAAGTGCAGCCAGATCCCGTAGGAAATGTGAAAGGCAAATGCGGAGTAAAGCAGCACTTCCGCAATCAACAGGAACTCTTTATTCCCGTGAAGCTTCTCAGCGTATTCGTTGTATGCGTCATTCCCCACATACAAAAGCAGGTTTCCTGCCAGATGCACTACGAGAAACAGGCATAAAAACAGCCCAGAAAGCCCCATCAGGTATTTTTTACCAAGAGAGGCAGTGGCAAAGGCTTTGAGCCAGTTCAATTTCGGCTCCTTCACGAATGGTCAGCGTCTGTGGGTGCCTGATGAAGACGGCCTACCGCTTCCCGGCTAAGAAACTCACTCTGAGTCGTCCAATGATTGTAGGGGAGACAGAAATCGCTGCAATTCTTGACCGGGTCGTATTTGCCACGCAATGACAGGTTTAGAGTTTTTTATACAACGGCATTCCCAGATTCCGGAAGTTCATCTCTTCCTCATTTATCCAACTCTCAATAGAGGCGAAGTCTGCGCCAATCTGCGACACAAAACTCTCTAACACCCTGAACACAAGAACGAAGGATTAGTGAAGCCGAACCACTCACCCACCGTCACCCCGCGTTTCAGGCGAGACCCCACTGAAATACGCATTGAGTGATTGCATTCCCAATCAGCCAGAAACTGACTCGAGCATCGCATGCGAATGCAATCTCCAATTCCCACCCATGAGATTGCCCTCCACCAAAGTCGAGAAGACGCCGGGCGCCGTGGTCAACTCGCCATTTCTGCAGAAACGACACAGTTGCAATGTAAATATTGCTCCTGGACCGAGAATCCCTTCAGCAATGAGCCTGAAAGAAGCTCCAACAAAACCCGCAGCCTCACCATAGACGACGTGCGCGACCAAGCAAAAAGGGGTGGGCTTGAAATGCTTTTCTGCAAAAGAATGGCACCACCACACGGAACGATGCGGTGCGCAAGAGCAGAAAGGGAAAAGAAAAAATGCCCTCGGGAAACAGGAGCGATCCAGTCGCTGGCGGCTCGTGGGTGAGAAGTATGCGTGCAGAAAGGGTCAGGCTGCAAACAAGTGCCAGTAACAATCACTCCCGGACCCGAAGGCATCGGTTGGGGTATCAGACATGTTTTGCAGGTTCTGTGCCAAATCTGAAATTTCCTGCGCCCAATTACGACAGGTGTTGTAAGTTACTGTAGGAAATCGAGTTGCACAGCGAAATTTGAAACTTGAGTTTTGTTCAAGTTGGCTGTACTATCGATTTCGGCGCAACTTTCGGCGCCGATTTTGGTCTAAATGGGCGCTGAAAGAACATTTCGATGAAGATTCAACGATGGGGAATTTCGGCGCTCGCTCTCGTTTCAGTGCTCTATTCTCTCGTCGTTCTGTGGTACGTTCCGACTCAACCCACAATTCCACTGGGATGCCTACTCACAAACTCCAAGAGCCTCGTTGGGAGTGGGTTGGAAATCCGGGATGTCAGTCAGCTTCGTTCACTTGAGAGCAAGAACCTCAAGATTCTTGGAACCACCCCGGAAGTGGGTGACCTGATTATTGCGGCTGCCGGAAGGCCCATTCACTCTTTTGGAGACTGGGCACGGCTTCATCGAGACTTGCGGAACTGGACCACCGATTCTGCCGCGCGAATCTCCATGGGAAAGGACCCAACGGAAGACAGTGCCCTTTCAAATTTGGGGGTTTTTGAATACCTGGATAAGTCCCGCATCGTGGTTGTCTGGTTCTTACGTCCCGGAAATCCCCAGCCGATGCAGGCCTGCTTGCCGCTCGTAGCGCAACCCACATTCAGTGTGTCGATGACACTGCTGTGGTTTGTACTCGAACTGTGCATCCTGATTGTTGGAGGGATGGCCTACTGGAACCGCCCCTTCGATCTCCCGTTACGCCACTTCTGCGTGCTGTCCGCAGTCACTCTGGCTGCTTTTGTCGGCGGGAGCCACTGGTGGCTGATTGCCGGCAGTCCGCTACTGACGTTGGGGTTTGCAATCGCTGGTCCTTTATTGCCGGCGTTCATGCTCCACTTCTTCCTGGTTTTTCCGTTCCCCGCTCAACGTTTTGGAGCGAATCGATTCTGGAACCTGGTGCCGATTTACATTCTTCCCGTCACGGCAGCCATCTCATTGTCAGCCATGACCATCGCCGCCTCGTTCTTGACAGGCGATCATGGTGAAGGGCCATTTGCGCAAACCATCGACCGTTTGACAGGTCATGCTGCTGCTGAAATCTATCCAAGAATGCGCGTCATTGTTTACGGCGTTCTCGTCGTGGCGGCGGCTTACTTCCTGCTCTCATTCTTTGCATTGCGTCGCAGCCTGCTGGTTGCCAGAAATCCATTTGAGAAGAGTCAGGCGCGGTCCCTGCTCTGGGCCGCGTTGGTGGCGTCGGTTCTCATTGGATACACAATGTATCTGGCGGGCGCAGATCAGGTTGGACTCGCTCTCGGCAAGGCACGTCTCCCGATGTTTGGAGCGAGTCTCGCGTTCATGTTTGCCTACGCCATCGGGATCGCCCGTTACAAGCTGCTGCTTATCGATCAGATCGTCTCGCAAGGAGCCTGGTATTATGTCGCCAGCGCCGGTCTGACATTGATCTTCTCTGCGCTGATTGCCGTTGGTGCAATGAATCAGGAGCTGTCGATCTTCGGTCAGTCGGTTCCAATTGTGCTGGTGCTGATGACCGCTGTCTTCGTTTTGAGCTGGGGTCGAGACTCCCTGCAACGTCTTCTCGACCGCAGGTTCTTCAGTGAGAAGTATCAGCTGGATAAAGCTCTGAATCGCATGAACAGCGTGGTTGCGAGCGCATTGGAACCTGAAGCGGTTTCTGACGCACTGCTCAACTCTTGCCGGGACGTTCTTCATGTCGAACAGGCGTCACTCTTCGTACGTCGGGGCGATGGACACGAATTCCGCATGTTTACCGCAAGTGGGACCACTGACCTTCCGCTTCAGATCAGTGTTGAACCAGCTGTGCTCGATGTACTTGCTGAAGAACTTGTCGTGCAGCGAGTCCTGCACAGTGTTACCCCCACCCAAAAACTGATCCGTCATCTCCATGCCGAAGTTGTTTACGCCCTGGATATCCAGGGCGAGATTAAAGGGCTCGTCGTTCTAGGAGCGAAACCCAACAATCAACACTTCTCAGCGGAAGATCTGGCATTCGTCGGAGCGATGGCAAGAATCTCCGGCGTCGCGTTGTATTGTGCAACCGTTCAGCAGGATGTCACTCGCCTCAATCACGACCTTCAACAGAAGATGGACAAGATTGAGGATCAACAGCGTCAACTGACGGTCTTGCAGAATGAAGTCGCGACCCTCACAAAACTCCCATCGCCATCCGTGGTCGAAACCGAGTTCCGTCGCGACATTATTAAAGGAAACTCACCTGCAATTCAGGCGGTTCTGGAAACAGTCAAAAAAGTTGCAGGCAGCGATTCGTCAGTCCTGATCCTTGGAGAAAGCGGAACCGGGAAAGAACTGCTCGCTCGCACCATTCACGACAACAGCCAGCGTCGGACCGGACCGATGGTCACTGTTCACTGTGCGGCATTGGCTCCAATGCTACTTGAAAGCGAACTGTTCGGGCACGTGAAGGGAGCGTTTACAGATGCTCGAAACGATAAGCAGGGACGATTTCAACTGGCTCATGGCGGAACACTCTTTCTGGACGAGATCGGCGAGATCTCGCAAGAGGTTCAGGTCAAACTGTTGCGTGTGTTGCAAGAACGGGTCATCGAGCCAGTCGGGAGCAGCGAAAAGGTTGCGGTCGATGTCAGGATCGTGGCGGCAACTCACCGAAACCTGGAGCAACTGATCGCCAGAGGAGAGTTTCGGGAAGACTTGTACTATCGCCTGAACGTGATCAGCATCGGCTTGCCTCCACTTCGCGAGCGTCAGGAAGATCTCTATGAGCTGGCGATCTACTTCCTGCGACGGTCCGCAGCCAAAAATAACAAGAACGTCATGCACATTGATGACGAGGCCATGAAGTGTCTGCATGACTATCACTGGCCGGGGAACATTCGTGAATTGGACAACGTCATTGAACGAGCCGTGGTACTCGCCGAGAGTTCAACGATTCAGGTTCATGATTTGCCTTCCGGAGTCCAGCAGGCTGCCGCATGGCCTCAACCACAAAACATTGGGTTCCTGGAGTCGGCGACGAAGTCCAGATCAGTGCCGGTGGGAGTTGCAGGTTCCGTTCGTCGTGATAAGGGACAACGCGGGACACGCCAGAGTCTTGAGCAGGAACGTCGGACACTGATGGATGCGCTCGCAAAATGCGACGGAAACAAAGCAGAAGCGGCTCGTCTGATGGGAATCCCAAGAAGCACCTTCTTCAGCAAACTGAAAAAGCACGACATCAACTAGACCGGATCGGTCTATCATGTAGCAGCGTTCTATCCACGCTGCACTATCCAGTCGTCAAGCGTCACCCATGATCGCTTTCTGACGGGCAAACGCTCTCATTAAAAAAGAATCACGCTGCAAAAGTCGTTGACTCGTGCAGCGTGATTGCGATTCAGCATCGTTGAGATCGGCACCGTCCCAGCCAGTATCAGGTCAGTTCGTGGAAGCGACGTCCCCACTCTGTTCAAGATAGAACAGCAAGTCGGCAAGTTCCTGAGGAGTGATGGTGCGATCAAATCCTTCCGGCATCAGACTCTTCCCTGATGATTGCAATTCTTCGACTTCAGATCGCAATACAGATGTCCGCTCCGCTTTGGCCTTCAACAAGGTCAGACTGTTTTCAGAATCATTGTCGATGAGTCCAGAGAGAACCCGACCATCCACCAGTCCGACGACATAGTTCAGGTACTTCGGCTCGACTGCTTTATTCGGGTCAAGGATTGCTTCGAACATACTTGCTCTGGTTCTTCCAGTGACGGAAGAAAGGTTCGGCCCGACAAGCACCCCTTCGCCTCGGAACTGATGGCAGTCGATGCAATGTTTCTGGAAGGCGACCCGACCGCGATTGCTGTCCGTCTTTAACTTCAGAATGTCATCCAGTTTCACCTGAACGGCAGCAGATGTCGAACCGTGTGCTTTGAGCTGAGCTTTCAGTTTGTCGAGTTGTGGGGAACTCTTCTGACCGAGAAATCGCTGCTGCAGCGTCAGGTTAATCTCGTTGGGGTTGATGATTTTCTTGTCGATCGCTTCAACAAGAACTTCCAGCCAGTCTGCACGTGAAGCGAGGACATCGAGAATTGAACTCCGGACAGTCGGCCGATAACTGCTCCAGCCAGAGACCAGCACCCTTCCAGAATCTGGGCTTCGCAGTCTTCCCAACTTTTGCACGACACCAGCTTGCAACTCTGCGGAAGAGTTCACAGAAAGCAGGCGTTTGACCAGAGCCAGATCGTCAGCATTCGAGGGGGACAGTGAGCCCAGAAGTTGAACACCAAGCAATCTCAACCAGTCAGGAGACGTGTCATCTTCAACGATGCGACGCGCCTCGTCGTTGAGTTCATTGGCCTTGTTCTCTTGAAGAGACGCAAACATTTTCCCGTTATGCGGATAGCGATTGATTAAATCCAGAGCGATCATTGCATTCGCAAGTCTTTCTCTTTCGCCATCCCATTCTCTGACATAACCAATAACGAACGTTGACTCAAGTTTGGCAATCGACTGCTGAAGCAGACCTCGAAGTCTCGCTGCAGATTGCGTGTCTTTCACTGGCTCCTTCGAAACAGCAATCACCGCGTGAGAGAGATTCGTAGTGTTCAATGAACTATTCAACGCTTCTGTAATCTGACGTGAATTGCCAGATTTCTCCCACATTGCTCCGAATGCTTCGAACACCTTGGGGTGTTCCCATTCACCGAGTGAAAAGGCCAGTTGGAGCCGGACTGCATCACTGGGGTCATTCACCAACTTCACCAGTTGATCCACGAATTCATCAGACGGCGTTTTGATTCCCTCAGCCAGCTTCAATGCATGTCGTCGAATGTCTTCCGATTGATCGCCGAAGCAGCTGATCAGGACCTCAGGTTCACACGCGCCTTGATTGTGCAGTGCATAGAGAGAATGTAATCGAGTGAGGGCCGATGGAGACTTTCGCACTTGCTCTCTCAGAAGTGCATTTGCCTCAGGATTTTTTGCTTCAACAAGACGACGTTGTGCTGCATCCCGCACCCAGCCATTTGCATGATTGAGCAACTCGACCAACTGGACCGGAGTGGCTCCCAGCACATCAGGAACTTCCCGATGCTGGCCGTTCTCGGGGACAACTCGATACAGGCGTCCTCGTCCGTCTCCCAGACGGAGATACGGTTCCAGCTCAATCTGGGCCGCTTTCGGAACCCATTCTGGATGTTCAATGATGTACCGGTACATATCGACAACCCAAAGAGCTCCATCCGGGCCGGTACGAGCCATAACAGGACGACACCAGCGATCAGTCGATGCCAGAAAGTCTGGAAGTTCGCCTTCGACATCACGTGTCATCTCGAAGCTGGCACCAGATCGTTTCAGATGGTGGTGCTGAATCAGATTATGGACCGGTTCGCAGGTGAATCCATGTGAATACTTCTGATCAAGCGGAAGCAGAGAATCACGATAGATCATCCCGGAGCACGCAGATGTGAAGCGGCCGACTCGAGTATGTGGGTTTGGCTGTGCTTCGATTGTCGCGACTGGAAACACACGTGGGCTCCCTTCGCTTAACAGGACTCGCATGTCAGGCGAGACAAAGTCAGGGTTCCTGCGAAAGTACCGCTCATCGTAGACGTAATGCCACAACGGATAACTGTTCTGAACCCCGAACCAGTTCCCCCAGTCATCACGGTTTCGACCGAATTGCGATGGTCCTGAGAGCGGTTCCAACTCACCAGTGGCCGGGTCAAACCGAAAATCGCGACTGCCGACAGGAATGTCTTTCCCGGTGATGTGTGAATGAATCTGACTCTTCGTGCCGTAACCGGCGTGATGACTGCCGCTCGCACAATGCAGCCAACCGTCCAGTCCCCAACGTAATCCATTGATCCTTAACTGGTGGTTTCCTTCATGAAATCCACTGAACAGAACCTTCTTAACATCACAAACACCATCGCCATTCGTATCTTCGGCATAGATGATGTCGGGAGCAGCCGTCACGATGACTCCTTTTCCCCAGCAAGCGATTCCAGTGGGAAAATTAAGTCCTTCGAGAAACACCGTCGACCGGTCATACTTCCCGGTGTCTTTGGAGCGTTCGAGAATACGAACCCGACCACCCGGCTTTCCTTTTCCGTCAAGCCCCAACGGGTAATCGGCCATTTCCGCGATCCAGATTTTGCCATCCAAGGCCCAGTCGATTGCAACAGGGTCAATGACATGTGGTTCTGCGGCGACCAATTCAACACGCATTCCCTTGCGGACCTGCCAGGCTGCCAAACTTTCTTCCGGGCTGCGAGGAGGAATTGGTGCAATGGATTCGTCAGCCACTTGCATCGATGAATCCTGTGCCGTCTTCAAAGGCAGGATTTCCATCTTGCGGTAGAAGAGTTCCGCGCCTTCACATTGCAGCGCCAGCCGTCCAGCCGTGAGTGGAACGACAGACTGGTTCGGGCCAATTGGAGCCTTCATATTGACGACATAGTTATTGACTTTGCCATTCACAAGATAGATAGCGGCATCGCCACGGACGATCACTTCGACGGAGTTCCAACCTTCTTTTTCAAGGGTTTCACTCTTGATCACTCGCGTAACGCCTCCTTTTTTATAGAAGGTCGAGAATGCTCCTCCGTTCGCTTCGTCGAGAAACTTCTTCTTGCTCGAATCCACAGGCGAGTCACCTGATGTGTAAACAAGGAAGTTGTCCCCTGTGTCGCCTTCCTGCACCTGACATTCCACACTCATCGGCCAGATTTTTTCCGGGCCGACGACATGGAAAAGAAGACCGGCATCGCGAATCGCATTTTGTCGCGGAGCGAACTTCTTTTCGCCCCAACGGTATTCAAAGCGGAAACGATAATCGGAGTACGATTTATCAGAGAGAATCACTCCAAATGGCATGTTCTTTCCGGCTGGAGTGTCTCGGTAGACATGGACTTCTCCATTGCTCACCTGAAAGATTTTCTCAGGATCTTCACCCGGCTTCTGGTTGGCAAGCACGACCTTCCAGCCATCGAGACTGGTTCCGTTAAACGGAGACTGCCATTCGATTCCCGCTGAATCCGCGATGGCCTTCTCATGAAAGGCCTGACTTGTCGGGATCTTCTTCGATGGCTCAGAAGCAATACACAGATCCTGATTCCCCATCAGGGAAACAACCAGGCCCAACATCAGTCCCGTGACGACGAATAACCGCTGGCGATCACTTACAAACCAACTCAATGAACACCTCTTCCCTGTCATATGCTCTGCGTCATTTGCTCTGCGAGAGACAAATACGGTGAAATGCAAAATTGATCCCAATCGGATCATCATCTGGCCATCGGGGGACTCATTCTGAAACGTCCCTCCAGCAGCCAGCAGACCAGTGTACCAACACCGTTCGAGTGGTCAACTGGATCAATTCATATTGATGTTACAGAAGCCGCGTTACATGAGTAGCCTTAGAAATGCAAAACGACCTCGAGTGAATCACCCGAGGTCGACGAAGCTCAAATTGTCAATCTGATGTCTGCGACAGACGCTAACCAACTATGTCGTTGGGCCAGTTGTGGCTGGCTGACGAGCTGGAGTCGGGGTCGGTGTCTGCTGAAGAGTCGCTTCTGGCTGCGGAGTCATTTGACTTCCGTAGTTTGTTGTCGTCCCACAGTCGCCGTTTGCACATCCGCCGTCAGATGAATCGCAGCACGCTTGTACTGGAACCATGCGACAAACTTCGTAGGCAACCTGACGAGGAACAACTTTGGAAACCATGCGGGTGACTGTGACAGCTTCCTGACGTGGTGTGCAAGAAGCAACACGACGAGTCACTGTGTATGGAACCTGTTTGGCAACGCAGTATGGAACTCGACGGGTCTGGGTTTCGGTCACAACTTTGCATGCCTGAACTGGAATGCGGCAGGTGCGAACTTCGCTGACCATCTTGCAGACCCGAACTGGAATCTGGCAGGTCTTGGTCTCGTTCACCCAACGGCAAACCTGAGTCTGGCAGTTCTCGGTGACCTGTTCTGCAACCATCTGGCAAACCTGAACCTGAATGTTCTCGGTGACGCATTCAGGAACAACGCGGCAGACCTGCACTGGGCAGTTCTGACGTACCACCTGCGGAACCATTCGGGTCACAGGAACCTGACACTGAACGACCTGTGGACACCATGCACGGCGATTCACAACGGTTGGTGGGCACTGTGTCATGGAGATGCGTGGGCATCCGTTGCAGTCACGTGTCATGGTTGGAACGACTCGGCCTGGAATTGTAATTGGCTGATCAACCCATTGACCGACAACGCGATTCACGTTGTGCATTGTTGTCACAGGTCGCATCACGGTGTAGCACCGTTCCTGATTCACAGTTTCCATCACCTGACGATAAACAGTCCGTGTGACAGGACGGTTTACAACCTGAGTCACTGGACGCATGACAGTCCGAGTCACTGGACGGTTCACAGTCTCATAAACCGGACGGCAAACCTGGTAGGATTGCTGCTGGTACTGAGTTTCGTACACAGGGCGTTGAACTGTGTACTGCTGCTCCTGATAGCTGGTTTCCACCAGGTTTCGGGAGACCTGATATTGCTCTTCCCGGCAGGCCTGCTCATAGACCGTGCGGTAGCAAGTCTGCTGCACATCCTGATAGGTCGTGTCCATCACAGTGCGATAGACGGTTTCCTGAACTGGCTCACAGACGGTGTCATAGACGGTGCGGTAGCACGTCTGACGCTCAACCTTACACGTGGTGTAGCACGAGGTAGGAGCGCAACACGAAACCGGCATGTAATTGTAACCGACTCCGTGGAACCGCCCGGCTTGGGCAGTTGACCCCGCCCAGAGCATGACCGCAGCCGCAGCTCCGAACAGAAGTTGTCTCATGACAGGTATCCTCCGAACATTCTAATCAGGTGATATTTTTCGCATTCGCGATCGTCTTCTTCGAATCCTCCTGACCCGAACGTCCGTGCATCCATGCTGCCAAAGCTCTGCGCAGTCTGCAACGATAATTCCATCCTGGAACTTGAGTTTTGGCAGAGTGTGCTGAGCTTCTGGACTGTTCAACCCGACGATCGTACGTTGGCCGCCGAGTCAACTTGAACAAAAATAGAACTTTCGTGGGCAAGAGGAGCAAACTCGTCTGCATTCAATGGAAAAGGCGACAAATTCCGAACCGTCTACAGCAGATTCTCCAAACAACCCGATCCTTACGATTTGCCCTGATTTCCCTGGAAATCCGAAAACTCCGGCAACGACAGATCACATCAAGCTTGTATGATGTTGTGATTGCAAAAGGCCTCGACATGCACCTGATTTTGAAATGGTGATGAAATGGCAGATCCCCGTCTTCTTCGACGACTGGATCAGGTCAGCGATCGTTCGCGACGCTGGAAAAGACTTGCAGCCTCAGCGATCGGGTGGACGGTGCTGGCCGTCTGTCTCTGGAGCCTGACCCGTCTGGGGGCCTGGCAATCAGCGGACCTTCTGATTCTCCCTGGGGTGATCGCCGTCATCTTGGCGGGTGTCTGGACAGGTCGCCGACAGAAACGCGATCTCCATGACGCCGCGTTGCTTATTGAAAAGAATTACCCTGAGCTTGATGGGCGCTTGATCACCGCTGTCGAACAGCATCCTCAGGGGCGCCAATGGGATTTCACCTATCTGCAATCTGAATTGCTGAACGAGGTTTTCTCGCACCTGCGGCAGAAGAACTGGCACGAGACGATCAATCGGAGCCAACTCCGATGGATACATGCAGTTCATCTCCTAGCGTTTGTAGCTGCTGCCGGAATGGCGTGGACGATTATTTCTCATCGCACTCAGGGAAACCCCGGCGACGCCACCGGCAACAACCTGACAGCTCCCAATCCGGCCGCATTCAAAATCGATGTTGAACCAGGCGATGTCGAACTGGAACGAGGAACGCCGCTTCTTGTCCTCGCGCGATTTACCGGCTCGACCCCGTCGCAGGTTGAACTCGTGACTCGGGACTCAAACGGAGGTGAAGCACGGCTCCCTTTGAACAAGAGTCTGAATGACCCGTTGTTTGGAGGTCGCGTTCCACAGGTGCAGCGGAACCTGACTTATCACATCGAAGCTGACGGCGAACGAACACCGGATTTTCAGGTCACAACATTCGATTACCCTGACCTTGTTCAGGCAGATGCGGTCGTCAATTCCCCGGAGTACACAGGCATCGCCCCCAAATCGATTGCGGACGTTCGCCGTGTGACTGTCGTTGAAGGTTCTCAACTCGACCTGACCTGCCTGCTCAACAAGCCGGTTAAGTCCGCAAGACTTCAGGCGGAGAATCTCCCTGATGTGGAATTAACGTCCTCCGAGAAGCACCCGCACACTCAGATGACGTCATGGTCGAAAATGGCCCCCGGTGAGTGGAAATACAAACTCATTCTGGAAGACGAACAAGGCCGCCAGAACAGGCTTCCCCCGGAGATTCGTGTCTCGGTTGTTGAAAATCGGGCACCGGATCTGAAAGTTGCTTTCCCGGCTAAAGACCTTCGGGTCTCATCGCTACAGGAACTTCTGCTCTCGGCTGAGGCGAGCGACGACTACGGACTAAAAGAACTCGGGTTGATCTATCAGCTTCCAACTGGTCAGGAAGAAACACTGAAACTCAACGACACAGCAAAGCCTGACGAGAAGTCGACAGTGTCTCACCTGCTTGCGTTTGAATCACTCGCCGTTAAACCAGACGATCTGGTGTCTTACTACTTCTATGCTGATGACCTTGGGCCCGACGGAATCGTGCGTCGAACCTTCAGTGATCTCTTCTTCGCTGAGGTCCGCCCGTTTGAAGAGATCTTCCGACAGGTCCCTCCTTCGAACAGCAATGCTGAAGGTGAACAGGCCGAAGGCGGACCATCACAGCAATTGCTGGAACTCCAGAAACAGGTTGTCACCGGGACATGGAATGTCATTCGCCGTGAACGCCGCGACCCGCCAACGACACGATTTTCAGGTGAAGTCAACACCCTCGCGGAATCGCAACGTGTCATTCAGCAGCAGGCCGAGCAACTGGAATCAACGCTGGAAGATCCCCAACTGAAGCAACATGCTCAGCAGGCCATCCGCTCAATGAAAGCCGCAGCCGAATCATTTCAGCAGACGGTAACGACGAACTCAATTGCGACACTCCCACGTGCCCGAGACGCGGCTCAACAGGCATATCGGGCACTGCTTCAGATGCAGAGTCGCGAGAATCAGGTTTCCCAATCTCAGAGCCGAAGCGGGAAATCCAGTTCTCAGCAAATGAACCAGCAGATGCAGTCACTGCAACTGAAGAACGATCAGGATCGGTACGAACAGGAACGGCAGGCTCAGGCCGAGAAGAGTGAATCCGACCAATCGATGCAGCGCGTTCTAAACCAGCTCAAGGAACTTGCCCAGCGTCAAGCGGACTTGAATGACCGACTGCGTGAACTGGAATCCGCACTGCGCAAAGCCGAATCGGAAGAAGATAAAGAAGCCATTCAACGTGAGTTAAAACGATTGCAGGAAGAACAGCGTGAGTTGCTTCAGGAACTCGATGAAGCCAGAGAGCGCATGAATCAGGAGCAGTCCCGATCTGAACTCAACGAGGCACGCCAACAGGCAGAACAGACGAGACAACATCTGCAGCAGACGGCTGACGCATTACAAAAAGGGCAAACCTCGCAGGCACTGACTGAAGGGAGCCGCGCTCAGCAGCAACTGGAGAAGCTCGAAGAGCAAGTCCGCGAGAAAGTGTCAGGTCGTTTTGACAACGCAATGAAGGAACTTCGCGACGACACACGAAAGCTCGCGGATCGTCAGGAGGAGATTTCCAAGTTGCTGGAGCCTACTCCAAACGATCCAGCAGTCGGGCCGCGTTCGTTGAGGGAAAACAAGGATGCTGATGAAAACCAGCTCGCAGAGCAGATGACGAACCAAAAGGAGAAACTGAGCGAGATTCTGGAGCGAGCCAAGGACTTAGTGGTTCAATCAGAATCGAGCGAGCCGCTGCTGTCCAAGAAGCTCTACGACACACTTCGCAACCTCCAGAAGTACGAACCGGAGAAGGCACTCGAACAGGCGGCCATGCTTTCCCGTCGAGGGCTCAAAGGAAATGCAGCAGACTTTGAAAAGCAGGCGAGTCAGGGGATTGATGAACTGAAGGCCGGAATCGAAGAGGCCGCCGAAAGTATCCTCGGGAACGAAGACTCCGCACTTCGATTGGCACAGCAGGAATTGTCACAACTGGCCGAATCAATTCGTCAGGAGTTGGAACAAGGAGCTGGATCACCAGAATCTGGACAGTCTCAACAAGACTCGCAACCAGAGAAAATGCCTGCCGGTAATTCACAGAAGGACTCGACCAAGCCTGAAGGATCTGAACGCTCCAGTCCAATGAACGAGCCATCGTCAGTTAACTCTCCTCAAGAGGGAGCACAGAACGGGTCTGAACAAAGCAAAGGCAAGCCAACCGAAGGAATGCCCAATTCCCCCTCCGGTGAGTCTCCGTCTTCCGAGAAATCACAAAGTCCGTCTCAGGGGGGATCACAAAGCCCGTCGCAGCAACAATCACCGGGGAACCAATCCGGTGGTCAATCCCCAGGCCAACAACAGCAACAACAGACGCAGCAATCAGGGCAACAAGCTCAGCAGTCTCAACAAGCTCAGCAGGGCCAGCAAGCCGGAGGGATGAACAACGCTCCATCTTTGGCTGACGCATTGAATCAGGCGTTAAACCCTTCTGGAGCGGGAGGTCCAGGTAACGAGAGTGGCTCTGTACCAAATAGGCCACTATCAGGTGGAGCGTTTCGCGAGTGGTCGGACCGGATGCGGGATGTCGAAGAAATGCTGACGACTCCGGAACTTCGTGCACAGGCCGCCGCAATTCGTGATCGGGCTCGGCTCGAACGTCTGGAAGTGAAACGCCATTCCAAGCAACCAGATAAAGAACTGGTGCGAACTTCCATTTATGGCCCGTTGCTGGATCTCCAGAGGCAGATCGACGAAGAACTGATTCGACGGAATCCAGACAATTCACAAGTTCCCATCGACCGAGATCTGGTTCCTGATCGCTATCAGCAAATGGTCAAAGACTACTACGAACAACTCTCCCGCAAGCCGCAGGAATAGCGCCGTTCCAGAAAGAGCTCCAGAGACGCGAACCTGACCTCCCCTTCCTCTCTCCTACAGGATGTTGAGATCACTCTCTCTTCCAACTCAGGCAACCGCGTTTCCGGGAATCATTTCGATGATTGAAAGCACTCATCGTGGTCATATCGTGATCGCCGGAGGGAGCGGGTTTCTTGGTGTCTCACTGGCAACTCACCTGATCAACAAGGGGTGGGCGGTCACCATTCTTTCTCGCACTCCTCCGCGTTGTCTCGGACAGTGGACTCACGTGACCTGGGATGCACACACACTCGGAGACTGGAGCCACGTTCTCGATGGTGCTCAGGGGTTGGTCAATCTCACTGGGCGAACCGTCGACTGCATCAAGACTCCAGACCATCAAGACGAAATCCTGCGAAGTCGGGTTGAGTCCACCAGAGTACTTGGGCTCGCGGTTCGAGCAGTGAAAGCACCGCCGCCAGTCTGGGTTCAGATGAGCACAGCGCACATTTATGGCGATCCACCAGAAGTCGTGTGCAACGAGAACTCTGCATTCGGATACGGACTTGCGCCGTTTGTCGGTCAGGCATGGGAACGTGAATTTGCAGAGAGCGTTCTGCCAACTCAACGACAGGTGATACTCCGCACAAGCTTTGTGATCGGGCACAATCGAGGAAACAACGGAGGCGCGTTGAAGCGATTGCTGACGCTGGTACGTCTCGGGCTGGGTGGCACCGTCGGTTCCGGAAAACAAGGAATGAGCTGGATTCACGAAACCGACATGAACCGCATCTTCGATCGTGCACTGACAAACGAACAGATGCAGGGAGCTTACATCGCATCCTCCCCGAATCCTGTCCCGCAGCGTCAGTTCATGAAAACACTTCGACGGGTTGTCGGAATGCCGGTCGGGTTGCCCGCCTTTTCATGGATGGTCCGTATTGGAGCCCCATTATTCATGCGGACTGATCCAGAACTTGCACTCTATGGTCGCTATGTCTTCCCACAGCGACTTCGAGATGAAGGCTTCGAATTCCAGTTTCCAGATCTGGAAGTAGCACTGCGAGATCTGTTGAAATCGTCGGCCAAGTAACGAACGCTGGGGATCATGTTTTCAAAGACGCCTACTTCCTGGCGCTGTAGCTCGTGATCAAATTGCGATAAGCCGGGAGGTGATTCGAGAAGAGAGCTCCCAGCCCTTCGACATCGTTTCGCCAATCACGATGCAATTCACAAGCAACTCCGAACCATGTCATCAGCTGAGCACCAGCGGCAGCCATGCGCGCCCATGCCGCATCGCGAGTCGTCTTATTAAAGGTTCCAGACGCATCGGTCACGATGAAGACTTCATACCCTTCTTCAAGAGCCGACAATGCAGGAAACGCCACACACACTTCGGTGACGACACCTGCAATGAGCAACTGTTTCTTCCCAGTTGCCTTGACCTCTTTCACAAAGTCGTCGTTATCCCAGGCATTGATCTGCCCGGGACGAGCGATGTAAGGAGCGTCTGGAAAAAGCTCTTTCAATTCAGGAACAAGAGGTCCATTTGGCCCAGTCTCGAAGCTCGTTGTCAGGATCGTCGGCAGATTGAAATATTTTGCGGCATCAGCAAGTGCGAGAACATTGTTCTTGAACTCGTCTGGCGAGAAATCGCCAACGATATTGCATAGGCCGGACTGGTGATCGACCAGCAATACGGCAACATCGGTTTTGTCCAGACGACGATATTGAAAAGTTGAGCTCATTGTTTCTCCGATTGTTGCCCACGTCTTGATCAGGTCATCCCCCGACATCTCCTCGTTATAGTCAGGGAACACGACCTGTACAGAGCTTTCAGATAGAATCAGACGCACAACTCTCGGCAGGCTTTCTTCTGTTACACAGGTGCATTTCAATACATCGAATCACAACAGAATTCTTATTCTCACCCTGTCACTAGTGAGGCGTTTTGATTCTCCATTCGCATTTCATTGAGAACTATTCGGAAAGAAGCTGACTTCGCCTGTTGAAACTGGGCTTTTCAATGCGTTTAAGAAAGCTGATCATGGCAAAGAATCATCGCACCCGCTGGTCACTCATCGAGAGTGGGAATTGATAGGACGGAGAAGATGGCATGCGTACCAATTGGCTCACGCGACGTCAGCACTTGCCAGTCAGTCAGGATTCTGCGGCCTGTTCGATCTTTGAAGCACTAGCCTGGATGGCGGGATTTCTCTTTGCTCAAGCAATCGCGCTCGCTGCAGTTCTGACGATTCTCTATACCAGCTCTTTCGGATTGATTTGGCCGAATCAGAAGGAACTCGTTCACTGGATTCTCGACACGAACCTTGACCGCTCTTTTCTGTTAATCGGAACGCCTGTCCTCGGGGCCGTCTTCTTATTGCTGCCACTTATCCGCTGGCGAGAAGGTCAAAACTACCGCGAACGCATTGGGTGGAGGACGCCAACTGTCGACGAATTTGTCATTTCGCTGGCGACGGTCTGTCCCATCGCGCTGATTGGAAATCTTCTGTATGAGGTGACAAATCTCTGGTGGAAAGGCGAGGAGGTCATTGCGTGGACATCGGCCACGGCGATCCAGCAGACGTCACTCGAACACTTGTATTCCACGTTTCATGGAGTTCCATACCCGATCCTGATCGTCGCGATGGCACTGGCTCCGGCGTTTTTAGAAGAACTGATTTTTCGCGGGGTCCTTGGCCGCAGACTGGTCGGTCGATACGGAGTCACCGCTGGCGTCTTGTTGTCTTCCACATGCTTTGCCGCGGTGCATGGGTCACTCCCTCACGCACTGGCCACACTTCCCGTTGGCATCCTGTTGCATCTGCTCTATCTGCAAACAGGCACGATCTGGGTGCCGGTCCTCGTCCACTTTGGAAACAACCTGCTCGCGGTCTCGCTTGTCCATTTTAATCTGCAGCAGGAATCAACGTTCTCCCCGACTCTGGTGTTCTCGATGAGTCTGTATCTCGTGATGATGCTGGCGCTCCTGTCTGTCCGCACTCAGGAATGGCAACTCAGAAACCAGCAATCAACGATTTAGACGACCTTCGTCCAAAAGAAGGTTTCAGTGGCACCAGAGGCGTCCCACGCTCCAGAATGGAACGCGATCTCTGAACGAACAGTGCCTGTCGGGTTGAAACCATGCGAAGCATTCCCCCTAAGAGACGACGAAAAGCAGCTCATCACAACTCTGTAACCTCTTAAAATGGCGGCACTTGCAGGCCATCCAACCTGACAATTCCAGTAATCCATCTCATCCTAATTCGGATGAAAGAACTGAATTCCCCCAGTTTTCTGTCTGAAATCGTCGTACGATTTGATGCAGAGACTTTGATTTACAACGGGAGGGAAGATGGCACTTCGACACGACCTCGAACAGCACCTGTCCAGGTTGTCTCAGTCATCAACCACAATGCCGACGACGGTGCAAATCGCGGATTCAAACGGAATTGAACTCAGACTGGAACTGGTTCGCCTGGAGTCCATGAGTTGTGCGTTCTCGGAACTGGTTCTGTTCGTACCACAGCTGAGTAACGTGGCGTTTGATGTTCTGAAACGCTGGGCGGATGCTTTAAGCCAACGAGTCCGATATCTGATGGAAAAAATCGGAATGCTCGAAGTCGATCCGACTCACGGGCAGGTTCTTATCCGATCACTTCCACCACATTCGACACCGGCAGGGCAGCAGTATTACGAAGTGCTGCTCTCACAGTCCGGGAATGGAACTTTTGCTTTGCGAAGATACCGATCCATCGCAGGTCAACCAGGACGAGACCTTGTCGAGATCACGGTGACGCACGAGGTTCTTTTCAAGCTGGTCGAGGACTTGATTGAAACGATCCCGACCGGCCCTTGAACATCCAAGTAAGGATGTTCAAGCAACCGGCAAGGATGTCATTCAACATGACTTAACGAAACAAGGGGAGCAATTCCCCCCGGATTGCTCCCCCTGCACGTCAAACCGATCGAGTCAATCGGTCGAGTCTTGTTGACCTGTTCGGTCTATTCGTTCATTGCATGGCTGCTTGGTGCGGCAACAAATGTTTCCATCGTTTCAACTGATGAAAACAGATACAGACGGCCTTTGAACCAGACTGCATAGTCCAGCGAGCCTTCCAAAGCTTCGCCTGCCAGAGCCTCGTGAATCACGTCGCCGCATGAATTCACAGGAGCGTACTTCGCTGGTTCTGCTTCAAACTTCTCCATCGCCTCTTTTGAAGAGAAGCTGTAGGTGTAGTCGTTGTAGACCACTTCGAATTCTGCTTTGGAATCGACAAGGTCTCGCTGATCTCGCAACACGACCGGGCAGAAGCCTTTCAATCCCGCCATATTTTTTCTGGCAGCAATCCGCTCAAACTTTGACTTTGGGTCACTCTGTTGAGCTGGCTTTTCTTCATTTGGTGCAGGAGGCAGTTCAGCGGCATTGGACTTCACAGCTGGTGCGTCAGGAACCGGAGGAGCCATCGACAATTTCGGCAGGCTCTCCTCTGAAGGAAGTTCCAGTGCTGGAACCTTCATCTCTTTTGGCTCTTCCAATGGCAGTGTCGGTTGATCAGCTGGCTTAGCAGCTGTGACTTCTGGTGGAGCGACCGGCAGCAACTTCAGAGTCGGCACATTCTGAAGCTGAACCTGAGGAGAATCAACCATCGCTACCTGAACCGGAGGCGTAGCTGGTGCAGGCGTCTGTGTCGCAACCTGTGGGGCCGCATCAGGAGTTGCTGGCATCGCATCTGGGACCTTCGCAGGCAGAATGGCGACATCAGCATCCAGTGTCAGACCGGTATACGGTTTATCTACTCCCTGAGCAGCAACTGCAGGCTCAGTTGGCTTGGCCATTGTGGACTTGTCCGCAGGGAACAGGTCTGCAAATGGATCAGCAGATTTTGGAGCGGTAGCTTTCGGAACAGCAGCGGTGGCAACTGGTGGAGTCGCTGGAGCTGCCCCCCCTTCTGGTGCAGGTGGCAGGATATTTGCCACTGGCTTCTGTGCCTGAGCCCCTCCCATCGGCTCCCCTGGAGCGATCCCCTGCACTGGTGGCAAAGCCTGAGGCTTGATTTCCAGTGATGGCATACTGTTGCTGGCAGACAACGGTGCCGGAGGGACAAGTGGAGAGACAACTGGAGCTTGATAGGAATCCTGAGGAGGCGGAGGAGCCTGAACGGTTTTCTGCTCTCCCTGCATGATCATCTTCAGCTCAGGCAGATTCTGGAGTGGAGGCAGTTGAACCCCTGGTGCAGGTGGAGGTGCAACTCGCACCTGCTGACTCATACCAACTCCTCCATCTGGAGCAGGTGGCACATGATCCACAATCGGATTGACCGATGGTGAAGGCTGAAACAACCCTGGCTGCATTGTCGCAGGTGGTGCAGATGGAATCCCTGGGATCTGCCCCGGTGTCGAACCAGTAACACCCGGTGCCTGTGGAGGCGATGGGTACTGTGACGCCTTCGGATAATTCATACCCGGATCGACAGGAGCCGTTGTCCGTCCTCGGAAGACACGCCCGAACCGATTCAGAATCCCTGATGACTCTGTCTGTTGAACATCTGACTGATATTGAACAGTCTGATACTCACCACGATTTGCCTGAATCGGCTTGCTGTGATCTTGTGATGCTGAGCGACTCAGAATCGGCATCGTTTGGTTGGCATTTGCACCGGCACCAGAGTGCTGTGCAGTTGTGTTCACTGGAATCGGCTGCAATGCAAGCGGTGCATCGACGGGAAACATCCCCGGTGCATAACCGGGAGCGACATTGGCACCCGATGCTGGATACATTGACTGTTGAGCAACTACGGAACCCGACAGGGAACACACAGCTGAACCAGCAATCGATGCCAGCATCAGTGGACGAGTGGTTCGAATCAGGCGTCGATAGAGAGTCATCTTTTTACTGCTCCCTTATGGACAGACGGTGGTGACGCTGTCCATGGAAATGCCAATTAACTCGCCAGCCATTCCTGTTTCTCACTGGATGTCTCGAACAGTCGTTCGAGTTTCCAGTCTTCAGCAGATTTCAGCACTCAAGCCACATGCATCAGAGACGACATGTGCACTTGGTAAATGCTGCAAATCCACGAAGAGAAACACAAAAAAACTGGATATGTTCGAATTCATCCCTGTACCGTTCAGCAGAATTCCATCACTCTGGAAGTCAGCAAAACGCAGAAACGGTATGGCGATTCGTGACAACAGTCGGATTCACGATTCACCATCCTCCGAGGCCCCCCCTCGGCGAATTCTCAAAACAATTCCTACAGCCGGATTATCCGGCGGCTTTGGAAATATCGGCGTGCTGGTAAGATGCAGATAAAGGACTGATGGCTATTCTCAATTGATTCGATCCGAAGATCGAGACCATGTCATACAGTCGAAAACATCAAAAAACTCAACACAACCTACCTGGTTTGCCATGAATCAACCGATCGACACGACTTCGCAGCAGCCCATCAAGGTGATCGTTGTGAACCCGAGCCGCCGCTGGCTGATCACGATTTTGATCTTAATGCTGGTGGGATCACTCTTTGTGAACTTGACCCTGTCGGCGATGAAGTCCGACTTCACAACTGAAACGAATGCACCGACGGAGAAGTTCCATTCCGGTGACTCAAAAGCGACCGACAAGATTGCCAGAATCGTCACTGACTTCACGATCATGCCACCACACACTGATCGCCTGCTCAAGATCATCGAGCACGTTCAGAAGAAAGTTGACGTGAAAGGCGTTTTGCTTGTCATCGATAGTCCCGGTGGACTGGTGTCAGACAGCCATGAGATTTACCACAAGCTGCTGAAGCTGAGCGAAAAGAAGCCGATTCATGTCTACATGAAAGGGATCGCAGCATCTGGAGGTTATTACATCGCAATGGGTGCCGGAGAAGGTGCCCCTATCTATGCCGAACCGACAACCTGGACGGGTTCAATCGGCGTCATTATGCCACGTTATGATGTTAGCGAACTCGCCAACAAGTTCGGTATCAAACCGGATTCACTCGCAACGGGTCCACTCAAAGACACTCTGAATCCATTGAAGGAACTGAGTGAAGCGGAAAGAAAAGTCTGGATGACAATCCTGGACGATTCCTTCAACCGATTCCTGAAAGTCATTGATGACAGTCGTGCCAACCTGAACATGGATCAGGTGAAAGCGCTGGCAACCGGGCAGGTTTACACCGCTCAACAGGCGTTGGATCTGGGGCTCATCGACAAGATTGGTTACGAAGAAGATGTCGTCGCCGCGCTGAAAGAGAAGCTGGGACTGACTTCTGTGAAAGTCATCAACTACGAATCGCAGAAATCACTGGCTGAAATCCTCGTTGGAGCCCAAGCCGCTTCAGTCCAGACTGACCCGTTGACGCGCGTTCTCGACGCCAATGTCCCTCGCGCAATGTACCTCTTCGGGTGGCCAGCGACGCCATCTTACATGTCGACTTATTAAAAGTCTGAGGACATTCACCCGTCTCGAAAACAAAGTGACCTCGTCGCGGTGTTCTCATAAGAACGAATGCGACGAGGTCACTTTTGTATTTCAGCAACGGATTTCTAATCCGTCGGCCAGTTGATGCCGTCGGTCAGCTTATCAGCCGCCCAGGTTCATTTGGCGTCTCAATTCTTCCAGTTCGGAATCAACGCGATTTGGACGCGAATTCGTCACGGAAGCGAGAGTCGAATCAACAAATGAACGTGTTCCCCCTTCACTTGCCGCTTCAGCTTCTCCACGCATTTCTTTCAGTCGACGACATGCATCAGCGACTCTCGCCTGCAATGCCGACAACATTGTCTGCAGATGGTCGCGTGTTCCGATGGCAGCCTGAAGCTGTTGCTCTAATCCGGCGATCAGATCTTCAACCTCATATTTGCGTTCAAGGCATTCTCGCGCAATTCCCTCTTCGCTGGACTTCAACGCATCTTGAGCCCTGACAATCCATCGAGCGATCTCAAGTCGATGCTCAGAGATTTCTGTCTCAAGCCTCCCGACGTTGGAAATCGCCGTGCGAACACAGCGTTCCGCTCCTGCAACCCCTTCTTTCATTTCTCCAAGAATCGCTTCAAGGGCTGCCAAGGGGTCTTCGCAACGCGTCAACAGAGAACTGAGATTACAGGTGACGATGTCCGTTAATCTGCTGAAGTATGCCATATCAATCCTCAATCAACATCGGACCGGTCACGTCCGGTTTCGCCAGCGGCAATTGTCGCCTTCGCCGCCACGACATCGTGACGTCCCTTTGAGTCATCAACTCTATCTATTCAACAAAACGAGACCTGTCTGGTCTCTCTTTCCCCAACCTTCGAGCGATCTCTCTTACGAAACCTCGACGTATCGGGATTGCCTCAAATACCGGCCCACATTTTTCTTAACGTTTCGTAATATTCGACGGATCAAAAATGTCGGTAAAGAGGGCGTTTTTCTCAAAGTCAAATCGTTCCCTACCCCATCCATCCGGGACTGATTCGTCCACACAACAATCATTTCAGAACGGTATCTGTTCCCGCGTTCCAGAAGCCATTCAATCTGAAAACACTCTATCTTGAATCTGCCTCATAGCTTGGAGCCATTCCTCTGGAACGCAGTTTTTCCGCAAGCTTTTCCCGGGCGAGACGCAATCGGCTTTTACAGGTCGCCAATGGCACATCCATGATTTCGGCAACCTCAGGCAAACTCAATTCAGAAAAATGGTGTAACAGAAATGTCTGACGCTGATCCTCCGGAATCTCTGCCAGTAATTCGTCGATCAATTCGCTGAATTCACGTTGTTCCAGGGCCATTTCTGGCGGGCGGAACTCGTCTGCAATCCGTGCCACCAGATCGTCTTCCGCATCACGCTGACGAACCAGAGACTTCACCAGTGCATTGTTCGAGTGTCGCCGCACATTGTCGATCAAAAGATTTCTGGCAAGTCGAAAAAGCCATCCTCGGAATCGCCCCAGGGTCAGGTAATCCCATGCGTGATTGTGAACTTTGAGCAGCGTTTCCTGAGCCAGATCTTCGGAAAGCTGCAAATCACGCGTATTTCGCATGAAAAAGCCAATGAGAACTCCCTGATAGCGTTCAACGATTTTGGCAAATGCCGCATCATCGCCAGATTGAACTCCAATCATGAGCTCGTCATCGGTCATAAATCGCCAATCACCTTGTGAAACATGGTCTTCTTCAGGCAATCCACCTGACAACGGGATTTACAATACAAATTCAAGTCATTTGAAATATAGGCGATTTGAATGGTCACAAGCAATTTCTAAATGAATCCATTATTTGGTGTCGGGTTCCAATCGCGAATCTCTCTGAAATCATCGAATTGAGTTTTCAAAGACGCCCCTCACTGAAGCAGGGGCAGCGGTGCAGCGATTTCGTTATCATTTGAATCTATCTCAAGCGGATTTCAACAACGTGTGACCTTCCTACGCCGAAAAGTCTGCCCTCTAAAGGTGTTTCGACGACGGACGCAGTCCCACCTTCCTGAAATCAGGCTGAAGATTTCAAGCCATTTTCGAATTTCACTTTTGCCGTCGATATCCAATGCCCTCAGCGACTCCTCCATCACAACTTACATATGGCCGCACAGGCCACCTCTCACTCAGCGATGTGCAGGACTCGATTGTTCAGGTGCATACTGCTCCGGCGCCTCTCCTTACTCCAGAGGAGGCGATTCGCAACGCTTTCGACGAGCCAATCGACTACCCGGAAATCTCGAATACGATTCTTCCTGACGACATCATTGCTGTCGTGATTGAAGTCGATACGCCGATGGCGGACCAGATCTTCGCGGAACTGTGGCGACGCCTGGAGAATGCTGGCGTCTCCCCTGAAAACGTCACGATTGTGCAACCTGCTGTCTGGAAGACTGTGACCGGAATCGATCCGCGAGCAAAGCTCCCGCAGGAAATCCAGAATGCCCTGAAGCTGCATCGCCATGACCCCACAGACGAGAAAGGGTGCGCGTACGTCGCATCGACTGCTGGTGGCGAACGAATTTACCTCTCTCAAATTCTGGCCTTTACCGATGTCGTTTTCTCAATCGGCCCCGTCGGATTCGATCCCATTCTCGGCGTCAAAGGGGGAGCGAGCTGTCTCTACCCAGGGTTATCCGATGTGGAATCAATTCGCCGTTCACAGGGACAAGGACACGAAGAACTGCGCCCACAGGACCCGCGTCCGTTCCGGGAATTTGTCGATGAAGTTGGCTGGCTGCTTGGACTCCAGTTCTCCGTAGTCGTCGTCCCATCCGGCTCTGAGCTGGGAAGTTCAGTTCTCGTCGGGCAATCCGATGCGGTCATCAAAGAAGCTCGCAAATTGATGGAGTCGAATTGGATCATCCATTCGACTGAACGGGCAGAACAAGTTCTGGTGACTGTCCCGGTTGATGCCAATGGACACGGCTGGGATCAGGTCGCCGCTGCCGTCGATGCAGGCAGACGCTTGGTCGAACGCAACGGGCGCATTATCGTGCTTTCGCAAATCGATTCGCTCCCCGGGCCTGGTCTGGAGATTCTGAAATCGGTGCGAGAACCTCACGAAGCGCTGAGACCGATCCAGAAAGCGAACACACCGGACCTGATCGCCGCGTCACGTATCGCTGCTGCTGCCGACTGGGCCAACGTCTCGCTACTCAGCAAGCTTGATCCAACCGTCGTTTCGGATCTCTTCATGATTCCGTTGGAATCCGAAACTGAGGTACTGCGTCTGATTGAGAACGGGGCTGACACTGTCGTCATCGAAGGAGGACAGCACACCTTCGTACAAAGTGTCATCTAGACCAGTTCGCGAGTGAAAGTGGCGGTTTCAGAAAGACGACCACAGCATTTCAGCTGTTCAATTTCGACGTTGTCGAAGGGAGCAATCCGATGGCGAGCTTTCAATTGTCAGAAATCCAGAAGGCCCTCACGGACTTTGGAATCGACGGATGGCTGCTCTATGACTTTCGCGGGAACAATCCCCTCGCAGGTCGCGTCCTGAACTTCCCGGAAGGTCGGAAAACATCGCGTCGCTGGTGCTACTGCATTCCAGCAACGGGAACTCCTTCGAAACTCGTTCATCGCATCGAAGAGTCCGTTCTGGATGAACTTCCCGGCGAAAAGACGGTTTATCTTCCATGGCAGCAGTTCGAAGCCGGCCTGCAAGCCTTCTGTCAGGGTAAACAGAAGATCGCGATGGAGTACTCGCCAATGGGCGGGAACCCGTATGTCTCTCGTGTGGATGCCGGAACGGTCGAACTGGTGCGGTCCTTCGGGGTCGACGTCGTCTCTTCTGGTGATCTGATTCAGTTGTTCGAATCGACATGGACAGAGGAGCAATGGCAGCAACACCTGAAAGCCGCAGAGGTCACAAACAAGGCTTATGATGTTGCCTGGAAACTGATTGCCGATCGTGTTCGCACCGGCGCCGGAGTCAGTGAAAAGGAAGTAGAAGAAGCCATCATGAGCTTCTTCGATGCCTCCGGAATGACAACATATCATCCTCCGATCGTCGCCAGAAATGAGCACAGTGGCTCTCCGCACTATGAAACCGCGACCGGCGCCGATACGCAGATTCGAGAGAATGATTTCGTACTCATCGATCTTTGGGCAAAACTTGACGAGCCGAATTCGGTTTACAGTGACCTGACGAGAGTCGGCTACGTTGGCAATGAGGTCCCGCCGAAGTACGCAGAGATTTTCTCCATCGTGGCAGCAGCACGCGACACCGGAATCGCGATGGTCAGATCGGCGATGGCGTCAGGAGATTCGCTGAAAGGAGCTGATGTCGATCAGGCCGTGCGTGATGTCATTATAAAACATGGTTACGGCGAATATTTCACTCATCGAACCGGTCACAACATCGGTCAGGAAGTCCACGGGAACGGAGCCCATCTCGACAATCTCGAGACACGCGAAGACCGTCAGTTGCTGCCGGGAACATGCTTCTCGATCGAGCCGGGAATCTATCTGAAAGAGTTTGGCGTCCGTCTGGAGGTCGATGTCTACATCGACAAAGCAAAGCAGGTTCACGTCACCGGGGGAGCACTTCAACAGGAAGTCATCCCAATTCTGCGAGACTTCTAAAGAAGCAATCCTGCCTAAAAAACAAAGAGTCTGCGGCGCCACATTCGACGCCGCAGACTCTTTTAGTAACAAGTGCACCCCATTCAAATCTCAACTGAGATCTCGAATGATATCTTCGATGCTGCTGAGCTGCCTTTTCATTCCATCGAGCGTCTCTTTCATTTGAGCGACGATGTTTTCTGGCGCTTTCGCAATGAAGCCTTCATTCGAAAGTCGGGCTTCAGAAGACGCAATGTGCTTGCGCACTTTCTCGGCTTCTTTCTCCTGTCTTGCAAGCTCGGCTGTCGTATCGATCAAACCTGCCAGCGGAATAAATCCGTCGGCATCTCCGAGAGTGAAGCTGGCAGATCCGCTTGGGCGTTGCACGTCAGCACCAACCGCTTCGAAGACCGCTTTCGCAAGGTTATCGAACTGAGCTGAGACCGACAGCATTTCGCCAGCGACTTCTGAACTGGCTCGCATCAGCAGGGAGACTGGAGCACCAGGTGCGATGTTGTAGATCGCCCGTACATTTCGTACAGCTGCAATGGTCTCCTGCAGTCGCTCGAAACGCTTCTCCAATCCTTGATCCTGCCATTCAACAGGAATCACTGGCCACTCGGCAACGATCGCCGCGTTCGGGCAGTTTCTTGGAACGAGCAGGTTTCCACCTGGTCCGCTTGACTTTGAAACAGGCAACGAACGTATCGGAGCGATCGCTTTCAATCTCTGCCAGAGTTCTTCACAGATGAACGGAGCAAATGGTTGCAACAATCGCACCAGCGAATCCAGAACCGTCAACAGCACTCGTTGAGCAACTGGACGTGACTCTTCGTTCCGCAGTCGTGGCTTCACCATCTCCAGATACCAGTCACAGAACTCGTTCCACGTAAAATCGCGGATCGCTCTTGTGGCGGCGTCGAACTGATAACGTCCCAGATACTCGTTCATCGCGTTCGCGGTGGTCGACAAGCGAGACAGAATCCATTTGTCTTCCATCTGCAACTGATCAGCCGTCACGTTTGCTGACGTGTAGCCTTCCAGATTCATCATCGCGAATCGGGCAGCGTTCCAGAACTTGTTGCAGAAGTTCCGGCCGTACTCAAACCGTTCGCTGACCATTCGGGCAACAAGTTCGCCCTGATCCGGATCATAGTTCGGACTTGTGTACTGATAGTCCTTCTTGCACTTCGGACAGTGAATTGTCGGCTTCGGACCCCCTTCCGGTTTCGCAGACTGGTGCTTCAGCGTCTGCGGAACCAGCGTCTCGCACTTTGGACACTCGTAGCTGATCGGCAGCTTGACGTCCTGAGTTTCACCGGCGAACGAGGCGATAGTGAACCGGACCGCATCTGTCCCGTACTTGTTGATCAGGTCGACAGGATCAACACCGTTTCCTTTGGACTTGGACATCGTCTGCCCAAAGCCATCGAGAATTTTCGGGTGAACGTGCACATGCTTGAACGGAACGCTCCCCATGTTGTAGAGCCCCGTCAGCACCATGCGAGCAACCCACAGAGTGATGATGTCGCGAGAAGTGATCAGAACGCTACCGGGGTAGAACGTCGAGAGGACTTCGTTCTTACGTCCCCCTTGTGGAATATAAGTATTCGCCAAGGTCTGCTTGTTTACTTCCGCTTCGTCCATTGGCGGATTGTGTTCACGATCCGGCCAACCAAGCGTCGCATGTGGCCACAGAGCCGATGAGAACCATGTATCGAGAACGTCTGGATCCTGTTCGAATCCAGCCGCTTCCAAATGTGATTCGAACTCTGGCTGATTGTCTGCCACGCAAACCAGAATCAGCTTCTCACCTGGTTGAACTCCATCCGCAACGACACCGCCCAGCGCGCTATTTCGCGTTGAGTCTGCGAACTGAATCACGTCGCCCGTAAATTCGCCACCGAGCCCCTGTATGACCTGACGAGCCTCTGCTGTATCAGGGCAGCACCAGATTGGAATCCGGTGTCCCCACCACAACTGACGGCTGATACACCAGTCACGTTTCTCTGCGAGCCAGTCGATGTAGGTCTTGGCGTAGCGTGACGGATAGAACCGGACGCGGCCATCTTCCACGGCATCGATCGCCGCCTGAGCCAGCGTGTCCATCTTCACGAACCACTGGTCGGACAGAAATGGCTCGACTGGAGTCTTGGAACGATCGCTGTGCTTCAGCGGAATCGTTCGGTCTTCAACGGCTTCAAAATGTCCCAGTTCGGTCATGCGCTGCACGATCAATGGACGGACGGCGAGACGATCCTTCCCCTGCCATTCGCCACCATGCTCATTGATGGTTCCGTCTGGATTGAGAATATTGATGATCTCAATCTGATCGAGTTGTCCCAGCTTGCGTGCATAGCAGGCATAGTCGTTCGGATCGTGTGCCGGAGTGACTTTCACCGCCCCGGTCCCGAGTTCTTTATCTGCCAGAAGACCGTCTGCGACAATTGGAATGAGGCGGCCATTTACCGGAATCCGAACGCTCTTTCCAATCAAAGTGGTATAGCGTTCATCGGTCGGATTCACACAGACAGCCGTATCGCCGAGCATGGTTTCAGGGCGAGTCGTACTGAAGCGGATCGACTCTCCGGTCAGTGCTCCAGTGGAATCGACGACAGGATAGTTAAATGTCCAGAAGTTCCCTGCGACATCTTCTTCAAAGACTTCGTCATCAGCGACAGCGGTCTGCAGGTGAACATCCCAGTTCACAAGTCGCTTGCCACGATAAACCAGTCCATCCTTGAACATCTTGAAGAATGTCCGGCGAACGGCACGGGCGCACACATCGTCGAGAGTGAAGCGAACACGGCGCCAGTCACAGCTATCGCCGATCGATTTCAGCTGTGAAATAATGCGTTTTTCGTAAGCATTCTTCCACTTCCAGATGCGGTTCACGAGAGCTTCACGACCGACGTCACGACGGGTGAGACCTTCCTCTTCCAGCATCCGACGTTCAACGACCGCCTGAGTCGCAATCCCGGCGTGGTCCGTCCCCGGCATCCACAGAGCTTCGTACCCCTGCATGCGGCGCCAGCGATTGATCAAATCCTGACACGTGCTATTCAGCGCGTGCCCCATATGCAGCGCTCCCGTCACGTTTGGGAGCGGAATCATGATGGTGTGCGACGGCTTTCCGGTCCCCGGATCAGCGTTGAAATAACCATTCTGCTCCCAGAAAGAAAACCATTTCGCCTGAGCAGAGGCTGGATCGTAAAGCTTTGGAATCTCGGACATGGAAGATCAGACAACTAGAGCGAATTAAAAATCATGCAGCGGACCTGACACGGCAAACTCGGCGAAACACCGATTGCAAACACTGCTGTCCAGCCACATGGTAGAGCATGCTGCCCTAACCAGAAAAACGTAGTACCGACCAATAATGAACTTAGAAAGACTCAGAGTACCGGTCTCAGGTCAACTCTGAATCAATCTCATAACCTGTCATAACTTGTATGAAAGGAATCCCAGCAGAACCAAAATCACCACCATGAAGACGACGATCTGAATGAACATTCGCGTCGCGCGTCGCACAATGACCTCGGTCGATTCATAACGGCTGGCGTTCCAGACCAGGCTGACAGCCGCTGCCATTGGAATCAAAAACCAGGTGACATTCATAACTGAATTTCCGTGATTAATCTGAACTCGAAGAGATCACACCAGCACAACATCAGAAGCTTTATTGAAAATGCATTCGAGTGAAAACTGAATCCTCGAATTGCCCTGCTGCTGGCCAGTTTCGAAACCAGATCTCATATCTATGTCGCTGTTTGGCGGCGAAGCACTCCGTGTTCTCGGAGCCGCTTCGCAACAGAAATGGTCCGCTTTAAGCGGCCTTGGCCGGCTCAGATGGAGTCTCTGATTCAGGCTCCTTCTTACCAAAACCATAGGCGGGGCCTTCAACTGCATCCCAGATTGCAAGCACATTCAACAGGCCGGCGACCCAGGTGAAGACCATTGCCAATTCATAAAACTTCCCAAGTTTATCGTTCAAATCCTGATCCAATACCGGATCGGTCGGAACGGAATACCAGTTCACAAAAGACCGAGGAATCGTCCCGGCAACGTGACCAAAATCCGACTTCCGTCCATCAACGACGCTCAACACAGACCCGACAACTTCGCGTTCTTTATCAGCCTCGATGGGAGGTCCAAGAATCGTGTCGTTCCCGAGTTTCAGTGTGGTCGGCTTTCCTTTGATTTCAGTTTCGACTCGCCCTGTAATCGTCGGCTTACCGAAGTGAGCTTCGCCGGGCTCAAAATAGATCGTCCCCCGAATTGGAGACGAATGAATTCCACTGTCATCGTGCAGGCTGGCAACCCCTTTAAAAGGGGCATCGAACGGGCGAGTCAGCGACGAGACCTGAATGTTCTCTGGACTGAGATAGCGCTGTCGTTGAAGCAGACTGACGAAGAACTGAACGCCGACTCCTCCCTGAGCGCCAAACTTCAGCATCGAAACGTACCGCCCTTGCTGCATGTCTTCTGCAGAAGGAGGTTGGATCGCCTGCCCGCCAGAAAGGATCAGACCGACGAGGTACAGCCCCATGATCGAGACGAAAAACGCACCGGCCTTAAACAGGCGGCCTTGATAAAGATGTCCGGCACCTGGGATCAGAAAAGCCAGAATTCCGGCCAGCCAGGGTCGTTTCAATTGGATCCGTGGGTCGGACGTCATTTCAAACAGGCCAGGTTAGAGCGTACTCAAGAACCGATTTATCAACATTCGCCACACGGAAGTCTCGAATCCGCGATGTGAACCCATGACGAGATTGCACACTGCAATCTTTCGCAAAGTGAATCTGCGAACAGCCAATTGGAGGCACTGACGGAAGAACGAATATTGTAGACCGCAGACAGACGATCTGCCAGCACAGTTTACATGGGAAATCCGGGCGATCGTTCCGTCCTATCCTTCGAACTCATCAGAATTTCAGACAAGTCCCAGTTCCGCCACAACACTGCGAACCCTGCTCAGGCCAGTTTCGAGCCGTTAGGGACATCCTGATCAGGAACAGCAAGGATGACAGAACCATCCTCGCGAAAGAATCCGGTTAGCAGAAACTCGGATCGACAAGGGCCGATCTGCCTCGCAGGGAAATTCACGACCCCCATCACCTGACGGCCCATCAGATTTCCCCGATTGTAGTGAACCGTCACTTGGGCGCTGGTCTGGAGAACACCCACTTCCGGACCAAAATCAACTCGGATACGGTAAGCCGGTTTTCTGGCTTCTGGAAAATCATCGACAGAAACAACCGTACCCACTCGAAGCTCAACAGCTTGAAAATCGTCCCAGGAGATCTGCTTCATCTCAATCCTTTTCTCGTAGGGGCTCGCAGCAATGCCACACAATTTTGAGCACTGCTCAAACGCTGACAACACACGCAAGTCGCATCGTTCCTCAAAGGGGCGTGTTGTGGACCAAACTGCGATCACGAACGGCACGAAAAAAGTGCGAGTGCCTCTAATTGAAGACACTCGCACTCAATATTCGGTTCAAATTTCCGCGTCAGGAATTAACGGGAGACTTCTTCACAGCAAGCTTGAAGAGCCAGATCCTTAATTCCCCGAAGATCAAGTTTGCCGGTCCCCAACATTGGGATCGCTTCGACCTGAATGAACGAATCAGCGGACGGCAACCAAAGTTTTGGCAAACCTGTCTGGGCAAGTTCACGAATTGCGACATCCACAGGCTTCGCCAGAGTCGTATAGAGAACGATGATCCGTTCTCCACGATTTTCATCTGGAACCGCAGTCACGGCCAGAGTAATCATCGCGTCCTGCTGATCTTGCGGTTCGCAAATACGGACCAGTTCTTGCTCGATTGCGATATGCGGAACCATCTCTCCGCCGATCTTCGAGAAGCGGCTTTGACGACCTGTGATCGTCACGAACCCTTCTTTATCGAGAACGGCGAAGTCACCGGTATTGTACCACCCATCCCGAATCACCTCGGATGTCTTCTGAGGCTCATCCAGGTACCCACGCATCACGTTCGGCCCTTTGATCAGCAGAAGACCTTCGGTTCCAATGCCACGATTTTCAAACGTTTCGGGATCGACAACTTTCGCCGTCACCCCAGGAATCGGGCGTCCTACAGTTCCGAGTTTCATTGTCGACTGAGTCTTGTCGACACAGCGACTGGCCGGAATGTTGACAGCAACGACAGGAGAAAGCTCAGTCGTTCCGTACCCTTCGGTCGGAATAATCCCAAAGCGATCCTCGAATTCCTTCGCGAGATCAACTGGAAGCTTCTCTGCCCCAACGACAATCAGATTGACGGTCTGAAAGTTCTCTTTCTTGCAGACTCGCATATACATCTTCAGGAACGTGGGAGTCGCCATCATGATGGTGACTTTGTGATCTTCACACATTTTCCCCACGACTCGGGCGTCCAGCGGATTGAAGTGGTATGCCCCTCGTGAGCGATAGCACATCGGAAGCCAGAGACACGCGGTGTACCCGAACGAATGGAAGAACGGCAGTACACCGAGCATTCCATCTTCAGGCTGCAGATTCAGGATTTGATCAATCCCGTCAATGTTCGAGCCAACGTTGGCATGAGACAGAACCACTCCCTTTGGTTCGCCGGTTGACCCGGAAGTGAAGATGACGGTCAACGCGTCATCTGTATTCACTTTGTTCAATCCGAGCAGGCGATCCACAACAGACGCCGGCAGGAGATAGGTGCAGACAGCGGCTTTCAGCTTGTCGATTGCTGAAATTTTCGGTTTCAGGTCTTCAAGAAAGACGAACTCGGCGCCTTCGACTTTATATGGCTTTTTCTCAAGGAACTTCCGGCTTGTAATGATGTGCTTCAAGCCTGATTTATTCACACAGTATTGGATCACCTCTTCAGAGAGTGTGTAATTCAGGTTGACTGACGTCCGGCGATCAAGCGCTAACGCCATATTCGTAAGACACCCTCCAGCAGAAGGAGGGAGTAAGACTCCGACCGTTTTCTCGGAAGGGGCGAGCACCTCACGACTCAGGGCGCTGCGTAATGCCAACGACGCAATCAGCAACCGTGCACTCGTCAACTCAACATTGGTTGAGTCGACAACTTTTTTCAGCCCAAGTGATCGCTTGCAATTTCGAATGAATTTGCGAGCTGGAATCAACGCATGTGTTCGAGCTTCCATGGTTGCTGCCTCCGCAGAAAGGTGTTCGACCGATTGACGAAAAACGCCCACATCGTCGACATTCTTCAGTGGCTCACCGAAGTACAGGTCGATTGAAAGACGCCATTGGCGCGGCCATTTCTTAAAGACAGGACCGCCTCGCCAACTAAATATACTTCCCCACAAACCATGCAGTGCTGCTGGAACGACAGGAACATCTAGCCCCTGCACAATCTTGGCGACCCCTCTTTGAAACGGCTGTAGTTGACCGGTTCGAGTCAGGCCGCCTTCAGCAAAGATGCAGACGACTTCACCAGCATTCAACGCTTCGCGAGCAGTTTGGATCGAACGGACGATCGACTTGGGACCATCTGCAGCACGGATTGGGATGACACGCATCACGCGTCCCAACCAGTTGAGAACCGGAAGTTGCGTAAAATGTGTGTAAATCACATAACGACTGAACCGGGTGGTTCCAATCATCATGACCACACCATCAAGGAACGAAACGTGATTGCAAACAATGACGGCAGGTCCAGACTCTGGAATGTTGTGCCGGCCATGAACACGGACTCGATAGAACGCTTTCACGATCAGCCAGGTAACAAACCGAAACGTCCAGTCTGGCAAAATGCGAAGTGAGTAGAACAGAACTGGTAGCGTGAACAGTCCCCCGATGAGGAAGATCACACTTGATGAAAGCGCGAATGGCTCACTCAGAACAAAGAACACCCCGAGTGAAGCGATGATGCACAAATATGTGATAAAGAAACTTCCCGCGAGCACCAGCCCTCGTTGTTTCGGATCGCTTTTGAACTGCAGGTAGGCTTCCAACGGAACACTGAAAAGCCCGGAACCGGTCCCCATAAAGAAGAGCCCGACACACGATCCCCAATAAGCAAACTGAGCCTTGGCTGGCAGGTCGGGGTCCATTGACGCGCCGGCAGCAAACGTCCAGATGCAACTGAGCACAATTCCAAGCGCGCCAATCGGGATAATCCCGAGTTCCACCTTTCCATCTGACCAGCTTCCTGCCAACAGACTTCCAGCTCCGACCCCGAGCATCAGCACTCCCATCAGAATTCCGATGTCGGCCTTTGGCAGGTTTAGAACTGTTTCAGCAAACCGAGGAAGGTTCTGCTGAGCAAGAGACGCGATGAAAAAGAAGAACGCGATTCCCAATGCCGCTCCCAGCAAATGGGAGTCCCGAAAGATCACTCGTAATGCTGGTTCAATATCTGATTTTGGATTCCATGCAAAAGGCCGCTCCGGGCAGGCCGCAGTCTTTGATGGCATCGGCAAGGCACTCATCACGCCAATCAACGCGGTGGGCACAACCAAAACCGCAATTGGCCAGAATGACGTCCAGTCTCCTGATCCAAGAATCGGGTGAGTACGCGCAAACAAGGGATAGCTGACAATTGTTCCGACGCCTGCCGCCACAATTGTCCCCATCCCAATGATTCCATTGGCTTTGGAAAGCAATCGAGTCGGAAGAATCTCCGGGATACTGCCGAACTTCGCAGGTCCAAAGAGCGCCGCTTGTGTTCCCAGCAGAAAGACAAGCACAAACAGCATCCAAAGGCTGCCGTAGACCATTGCAAACACTGCAAGAAGCATCAGGGCCAATTCTGCAATTTTGCAGTACACAATCACACTTCGCTTGGGAAAGCGATCTGCCATCCACCCCGCCATCGGCATGAACAACAAATACGGAAGGGTGATGCATAGCCCCCCGAGTGCGATCGCTTTTTCTAATCCGATGATGGGCTGAGCAACCGGGACCGCGAACCATCGCAGCAAATTATCGTTAAAAACTCCAAGAATTTGCGTGACGAAGAGCCCAATGAAGCCGGGTGATCTCAAATTTGCGTCCCCGTGCTGCGTTTCCGCAGAATCCTGAGCAGGGGGAGTATTCACAACGTCCGACATAGTTTCCGCTTACTTAAAAAGTTCGCCATGACTCCATGTTTCATGGCGAGATCGCGGGAGGTTATCACGCGCTGGCATTTCTCAAAAGACAATCATGTTTCCATAACTGCCAAAACCACCAATTTTGACTCAGTTTCAAACTTCCTACCACACCAGAATTCGAAACCGCTCTTCAACTGAGTCACTGACCACGATTGCCCAAGCGATCGCGCCGGCTTCTGCATCCTCGCAAACAAGATCACCCGACAGATAATCGGCAACCTGTTTACGAATCAGACTTTAAAGCGATTCGAACTACATCGGTTCATCCCAGCATTCTCTAGACAACCAAGCTGCCCGCCGACCAGAAACCATCTCACCAGTTTGAGATCCAATTCAAACTGAGGAAATTCTGAAAGATGAACCTGCAATGTCGCGATTTCAAGCGATCTTTACTGGCCCCGCAGTTCAATCAAATGTATCAAAAAGCCGCCCAATCCCCTCATATTCCAATTTTCGTCACATTCTTCGGATAAAACAACAATCGACTCAAAAGAGAGAATTCTTAAGGAACGGAAACGATACCGGCCAAAGCTGCTGATCTCCCGGCGGTTGCGAGTACAAAGCCTTCGAGTTATGGAGCACAATTCGCTCAGTTTCGAATGATTCCCCCGCGTTCCATCGGTCCCCATTTCACCAACTCGGGGACATCGATGATGTACTCTGCAACCACAGAGGTCGGCACGCACATTAGTGACGTGCGATTTATCCGAATCTATCTACTTCTGACGAGTTTCTTCCAACACTGGGGTCAGCCGTTTCAGCATCAAGGCCGCCTTTTTCGCAATACTTCCCTGCGATAAACTCAGTTGACTCGCAAGTTGTTCTGCACGACTCAAAATCTGCAGGCGTTCTTCAGGTGTGACGTTTCTTGACTCCGCCCGACTTTCCAACGCCAGGCACAGTTCCCACTGGATCGCCACTCCAACTGGTGTGACCGAGCGTTCAAATGCCCGGTCCAGCCACTCTTCAGCCTCGTCAATAATCAGTGCGTAGTCTCTGCGGTACTCAGTATTCAAGCAGACCAATCGGAATCGAAGTGCGCGGTCCTGAAGGTCCTGCATCGTTTCGGATGCCCCGTCATGTTCGAGAATTTCTGAATAGATCCCGAGAGCGATTCGAATTCCCTGAGCATCCCCTTGAGACTGAAAGCAACGGGCCTGCCAGAGCCTGGCGATCAATCCACCCGTCTGGCTGCGATATCGATGATGAATCGCTTCAAACTCGAATCCTGCTTGAGCCGCGAGTTTCAGGGCGTGTTCGCTCCCTTTGGGGTACGTTTGCGACTCCCAGTAAGTCAATTGAGCGAGTTCCAGTTGCGCTCGAATCAATGCCTCTTCAGCCACACGACGAAGCGAACGAGACTGAACCTCTTCCTCTGGGAGATACACAGGGAATGATTCCCAGATTTCCTGATAACGATCGCGAGTCTGAGTCAAATACCCACGCGATTCCAAAATCACGGCCCGCCATCTCTTCTGCCGTTCCTCTTCGCTCAATTCTCCTGGATCATCTGTTATCAGGTCCGCAGTCACTCCCAGGAGGAGTTGACCAAGTAACCCGCGTGCCTGAATTGCTCGCGAGTCAGTAGGAGCAAGGCGCAGAAACTCCTTCAGGTCTTCCATCGCACGAGTTCGGAACTCTTCCTGAACTTTCAGATCCGCCATTAACGGGGCCGCTTGAGCCAACAGCAACGCCCGCTCCAGATAGACTCGTGGTGGTAAATCCTTTCGATCCTGAAGCGTCGCGACGTATTCAATTCCCGTGTCGAAATATTTCCTTCCGCGCAATCCCTGAAGAAATTCCGCAATCGGTTCAGCAGCGGAAAGAGCCCCGTGCGAAGTCAGCAAATAAGACACAACGAGCAAGATGTGAAGCGAGAACTTCATGACAAGTCCGGCATAGAAGCGACAGCGTGTGCCATGTGGAATTCGACACTCTTCCAAAGAATCAATGTCGCTGCCACTGAAGGGCGCGAACTGCAATCGTGGTAATTGGGCTCGAGACATCCCCGCCACTCCCCCAGACGCTCTCCAGTTCAACGGCGTCACGAACACGATTTCGCGCCGTGAGACACAACAATTATGGTGTTTTCAAAAGCCGTTCGTATAGTTTGCTCGCAAGCTGTTTGATCGCGTCGCAAAAATCCTGCTGGGTCGCAGATTTACTTTCTCGCCCGGGAATCAGAATCAGGTCCATTCCCGCCGGAATTTCATGCTGCTGAAGTCGAAAAGCCTCTTTCAGCAAACGACGCAGTCGATGGCGACGAACGGAGTTTCCATGTCGACGCGAAACACTCAAACCGATTCGTGAATAGTCCAGACGATTGATCGCCGCAAAGATCAGAAGATGCGGGTTCGACGCCTTCTGATTCAAGTCGTAAATCCGGGCAAAATCGATCGAACTCCGCAACCGAAAATGGTGCGGAAAAGTCAGTTGGACATGCTCCGCTGACTCATCACTCTGTCTCAATGAACGATCACACATACCCTAAGTTCTCAACGTCCTGTGCAGTATTCGCTGCATCATAACAACAACCTGGAGACCGCCGCCTGACTGCATTCCGTTTCAAAGTAAGACTATTCCGAACAGTCGCGGCTCGCAGATCCGAAGGTTTGCGAAACCTGCCCAATCGCAGGAAACACTGCAGAAACCTCGTCGGCGATCTTTTTCATGTACGTCTGTTCGAAATGAATCGCCTGCTGATCGGCCCAATGCTCTTTTGTCGCTTGCCACGCCATCTGCAATTCTTCCAGCGCTTCCTGAATCCGCCCTGCTGCTGAATGAAGATTTGTAGAACGCATTTCGCCCTCACATGATTGCAGTCTGAACCGGCTTCCAACAGTCCTCTTACCTCTTCATTGTCAACAAAGTGAAATCCGGCTGCAACCAGCTAACTGATTCGATTTGGGAAGCATTGCGAATTGCCTGAAACGGTCTGATGGATTTCCGGCTCCACTCTCGAAGATTCGACAGACGACCGATATCGTATTCTCTCAACCAAAATCCGAATCAGCCGGGGAGATAACGTGGACCATCCCCATGGCAAATGGATCGATCTAACGGTCGAAAACGTTGCGACACATGAGCCGACAACCAACATTTACCATTCGAACCGGGTCACGTCTGCATTTCGGGCCATTGTCCTATCACCCTGAATCCGGGCGGCATTTCGGGGGAATTGGACTGATGCTGAAGCAGCCAGGCGTTCACCTTGTTGCGAGAAAGTCTGAATCTGGAAACGAGCTCCACAACCCAAGCCCGGAAGTCGCTAAACGATTCCAATCCATTATTGAGCAGACCGGATGGGTTCAGAATCCAGTTGAGATCGAAGTCCTCTCAGAAATCCCCTCGCATTGCGGGCTCGGGTCTGGGACTCAACTCTCACTCGCGATTGCAGACGCTGTTGCCCGGGTGAATGGAAAAGAACTCAACGCAACGGAACTTGCACGCCTCATCGGGCGAGGAGAACGATCAGCCATCGGGCTTCTCGGTTACGATCAGGGAGGATTTCTGATCGATGCCGGTCGCAGATCGCAAACAGACATCGGAGCACTCGCCGCACGAGTCCCCTTCCCTGAAGAATGGAAAATCCTGCTGGTCCGAAGTATTGGAGATCGGGGAATCTCAGGAGACTTGGAGCTCTCTGCATTCCAGAAACTCCCGCCGATGTCCGAACATCTGACTGGGAAACTCTGCCGACTTGCTCTCACCGAGATTCTCCCGGCCCTCCTCCAAAAGGACTTCGCGTCTTTCGCCGCCGCTCTGTACGAGTACGGATTCGAAGTCGGCACATTCTTTTCCGCCACCCAGAACGGTGTGTTCTCCAGCGCAGCGATCCAGGCTCTCGCAACAGAAATTCCCGCTGAGAAAGTCGGCATGGCTCAATCCTCCTGGGGGCCCGCCACTGCACTGTTCGCCGAGAACGAAGACGAAGCCTGCGAATTGCGACAACGAATAAATTCAAGTCGAATGGGCGACCGCCTGACAATAGAAGCCGTGGAACCACTCAACCACGGCCGCGAGTTATTGGTTCATAACGATCCTATCGCTTGAACAAATGCGTTCATCGACCAATTAAGAGCATTACACATTCTTCTACACCGAAAACTGTCTCATCGCGACAGATTTCGTGATACGCTCAATAATTACCATAGGCCGGTACTGCGAGAGAATCAGGAGTGAAGGGTGGTACTCCAATGAAGGGTCACATAATCAGCCCTCGCTTGAAGAACATTCTAACAGTTTCGATTTCGCTCTTCATCATAGCTTTATCTGTAGCGACAGCCGCAAGCATCTATCGCGAATATCATCGAATGTGGAGAGCAGTTGAGGCCTTCAATTGTGCGAGCGTGACTGGCGACGCGATTTGCAGACACATCGAAAAGCATAAGAAGGTTCCCCTCAAATGGGAGGATATCTATACGCAGGCGAGAGAGTCGGGATTGAATTTCGAGTGCGCCGAAAGCGGACACCTTGAAGATATCGTTATCGTGGACTTTCAACGGCTAAAGAACTTGCCTTGCAATGAAACTGATCACGAAAATCTATTCATTATTCCAGCAGAAGATCCCTCTTTCGCCAAAATTGGAATCACTCCAATCAATGAACAAATCTTGAAAGCATACCGCCACAACGTTTGTGGCAACCGTGTTTACCAGGCAAACAAATGAAATTAACGCATAAAAACAATGAGGAGCCACACACGGGGTCCGAGGCGAATAGACGTGCTTGAAGATTGTTGGAGCTCACGAGCATACAGATTTCATAGTGACTGCAGGGCAGGCTCCTGCCTGCCTTGAAGTGTCAGCGAATCTTTCTCATCCTCTATTCATTGTAATCGCCCACTGCAGCTGCTGAAACCGGTGGTTGATGCTCGCCGCCTCCCCGATCGAAGAAACAGCAGGAAGGCAAGCGGGAGCCTACCCTACGTCTACTGAATTCGCTCGAATTTCTCAGCATGTTTGGGGTCAACAGGCCCCACGACCGGTCGGGGTCGACGCCAGTCCAGCCCCAGTCGGTGCAGGCCTCGACGGATGATTTCGCCGCTTAATCGCAGGCCGGTCTCGAATGCCTGCAGATGAGCCAGTAATTGCAGGGCAGGCTCCTGCCTGCCTTCCTTGAAGTGTCAGCGAATTTGTCTCGTTCCCTATTCACTGTAACTACTCATTGTAGCTGCGAAAACTGGTGGTTGGTGCTTACCACTTTCACACTCTACGAAAAATTGCGGACGACGTTGAGGCATCGCGGTGAGGAGGGACCTCTCTCCCGGAACATGCGGTCAACCGACAACCGCACATGCAGGAAGGCAGGCGAGAGCCTGCCGTACGCCTACTGAACAATTCTCATCATCACTGACGTCGGCGCAATAAAGAAGCCGGTGATTTTGATTCACCGGCTCAAAGACAATTCAACTAAGGCATTATTCGAGAACGTCGAATCCCAGATCGTTCGTTTTGTCTTCTGGGTCGCCGTTGTAGTTGATCGTGACTTCTTCACCTGGCTGGATATCACGCAACGCGGTGAATGCTTTTGTTTGCCGCCCCACGTCTTCGTAGTGACCGTAGGGCAGGCTCCTGCCTGCCTTCCTTGAAGTGTCAGCGAAACTGCCTCGCCCCGATTCACTGTAACTACTCATTGTAGCTGCGAAAACTGGTGGTTGGTGCTCGCAACTTTCACACTCTACGGAAAATTGCAGACGACGTTGAGGCATCGCGGTGAGGAGGGACGTCTCTCCCGAGACAGGCGGTCGCCGATAACCGGACATTCAGGAAGGCATGAGGAAGCCTGCCCTACGCCTACTGAACAATTCTCATCATCATTGACATTGGCGCAAAAAAGAAGCCGGTGATTGCGATTCACCGGCTCAAGAACGAAGTAGGCAAGGTCTTATTTGAGAACGTCGAATCCCAGATCGTTCGTTTTGTCTTCTGGGTCGCCGTTGTAATTGATCGTGACTTCTTCACCTGGCTGGATGTCACGTAAAGCTGTGAACGTCTTTGTTTGCCGTCCGACGTCTTCGTAATACGCATTCGGCTCGAAGCTGTGATTGTACATCGACCCGTAGCCCAGAGCGACAACGGCCTTCTTTTCGGTCCACGTGTAGACGTAGTGAGCCAGTTCGGACTCGTCGATTTTATTCCAGGTCACCACAATCAGCGGAACTCGTTCGAACTCGGTTCCTTTTGGAATCAGCCGCCGCGCAAAGACTCCTCGTCCCTTCGTCTTTGTAACGCGAACTTCCAGATAATCTGTCTGTTGATGTGGCATAGCCAGTCCCGGCAATGGCATGAATAAAAAATGGAGATGTCGCCTGTTCAATGACGACTGGCGGAAATCTTCTCGAATTCAGCCGTTCATGCAATGCATGTCCTGCGAATTCCACTGGATTAGACAGGTTCGGACTCTCATGTGGCCGCTCAGCAGTCTTCTCAGACAGGACGAAGGCAGAATGCCGTGCGTCGGAGACTTCGCACTCTTTCGAGAAGTGCTCGAACCAGAGAACGCCAGTTCGGTTCCCCCAAGGCGACTCTTCCTTCAACGACATTTGCGGTACAATTGGGAAGAGATCCGTTGACATCGACCTTGTTCTTCCGTGCAAACGGACTCTGATTAACCGGCACTTTCCACTTCACGGGTGAATATTCAAATAACATGAAGCCTGACGATTTGCTCTGTTACTGCTTTCACGTCACCAAAAGAAAGGTGTTGAGTTACCTGCGCGTTCACAAACCACGACGACCGAGTCAACTCAGCGAATGCGGAGGAGCGGGCACAGGCTGTGGGTGGTGCGTACCCTACCTCAACAAGTGCTTCAAGCAGTATGAGCAAGCGAATCAGGCCGAAGATATCGACATCTCGGCATCTGAATATGCTTCTGCTCGAGCTTCATACATTGAGAAGAAGAACTCGGCGAAGGACGATGCTGCTGCCGCAGAGTGACTGCGGTTCACAACGGCAATCGACTTTGTGACCGCCACTGAACCGGCCTCTGGTCTTCACTATTCAGCGAAACAAGGTTCGTGAAAACCACCGAGTCGAAAAAGAATCAGGCAGGCGCGAATCTGGTTCGCAGCCTGCCTTTTGATTCAATTGAAACGTTGTTGCTCGTCTACTTGGCGCCGTTAGCTACGGTCGCCTGAACAGGACTCGACTCGTCATCGCTCAGATTCGGGAAATGCCGACGGTAAAGAAGGTTTTCCCACCATGCTGGAGATCTCAGGTTTCGATCCTGAGTCGGAACGACCCGAGTCTTTCCACGACGGGTTCTCAATACGAGTTGACCGTCTTCCAGCACTCTCTCCACGACCCAGAACTTGTCCACCTGGTATTTGTAATCTTCGCCATTGGGGCTGGCGGAAATTGCTTTTGCGCGCGGACCTGGACAACTACTGTGTTTGGTAACACGGTAGATCACGTGATCGCCAGGATTGAAAATGCCTGTCATTTTCATGTCCACCCCAGTTCGATTTTTCACTTTCACCTGTGTGTTTGAGCAAGCGTGATGATCGACATCATCAATGAAAACACGGCGAATACGTCACCGTGACTCTTCACTATTCTAGCAAGCCCGAAATATTCGTCCCCTTTCTTAAATAAAAAGAGGACCTGCCACAAGACCAAGAAGCATTTTCTACCGTGTCGCCTTGAGGTCATTCCCCTATAAATCGATGGAATTAGAGCACCTTTCGCATGGAGAAACGCTGCAAACGAATTCGAATGCAGCACAAAAACAGAGCTGCAATAACGGTTCGACACGTTCCTTTACGATCCAAACGATGTCAGGTTCTGCAGCAGAAAATGCCGAATCACCTGATTTCCAGAGCCTGAAATCGTAAATTTGGCTTCAACTGGGCAGTGTAGACCGAGAGCATCTCATGCAGAGGAAGACGGGCTGCTGAGCCGATTCAAGAGGAATCAGAAAGAAAGAGTGCCGGTCCTGTGCAGACGAGTCCTTCCGCCTGCACCCGGGAAATCAACCTACGTTACAACTCAGAGTAACGCTTTCCGCAGAGCCATTTGCTCAAAACGGTGAATCTAGGAGCCACATTGAGATGGAACGGATGCTTTCGATCCAATGAAAACATCACGTTACATGGAGCCGTTTGCTCCTGTTGCTTCGAATCCATTCCTCAACGCGTCCGATCTCCTTGCGCACAACTCCCATGAGAATTGCGTCGCGACTGCGCGAGACTGAAACGGTCTAGCGGCCGATTGTCTCAAATGTTGTTGTTGGGGCAGCGACCTTGCGGTATCCGAGATCGCGAATCACTTCGAGCACTTCGCTCCAGGTTGGAAACTGGCGTCCGCTGCGACGTTTATAGTCGTCCATGGCACGCATGAACTCGACTTCGTCAGGTTTGTAGTCGCGTTCGCATGTCGTTGGATCAATCTGTCGGCGGCGTTCAACCTTGCGGCGTTCGCTCACGCGAGTCTCTGATCCAGTGAATTTTTCTTCGACCCGATTGCGTCGTGCAGGACTGGTGGTTCGACGATCTTTACCGCGTCGGTTCACGCTCAGTTCTGTGGTCATTCCGAAATCATCCTTCATCCTACGATCTCCTTCAGCAATACCAGGGGGGAACCTAGTTCCGGCGTGGATCTGTCCTTCACCAAACCGGAGATTCAACGTCGACACTCCATCTCCCTAACAATGCGCTGTGTTCACAAAACAGGCGCTCTGGGTTTAGAGATTTTGTCAGAAAACATGCCCGACTTAGCAAAAGTTTTCCGATCGCACCGGTTGACCCGATTGTGCGACCAGAGTGGAGGTGGTTTCCCCGAAACGCCCCAGAACGAATCGTTCAAGTTTGGAAACGCACGATGCCAAAACGCACCCTTCTTTTTCACAACTGGTGACATTCAAAGTCGTTCTGCTGCTTATGAAGCCGGAACGTTCACCAGCCCGGCTGGCGACCGGACATTGCAGTATTTCGACAAGTTCAATGACTTTACGAGTTTCTGGAGCGGGCCCAGCAAATAAACATTCCCCTCCGAATAATCAAAAGAATCGACAAAGTTGACCAATTTGATGCAGTCCACCAAGGCAACCATCCGAAATCTTCTGTTGTAGAAGCATTTTTAGCCCTGATCTCAGAGATGCACGCTGGCGTTTGCAGGTCACACACGTGCCCCAAATGGCTTTCGCCGCCGAACATCACTCAGACACGAGATCAGCTAGAGCCTGAGGGTTGACCGCCATGACAGAGCTACCACTGGATCCATGTCCAGGTTGGATTGCGCAATGGAATCAGTTCAGCCGGAAACTTCGACGACTTCTTTCTGATCGATATGCAGAGATCGGACTGAACGATTCACGCGCCAATGTCCTGGAAGCTTTGAGTGGGCAAACTCAACCTGCCACTCAGGCAGAACTGGCAAACCTGCTCGTCATTTCCGAATCGAACCTGAGCGGATTGATCGAGCGGATGCGAATTGAAGGGCTGCTCACACGTGAGCGATGCAGCATTGACCGCCGCAGAATGGTCCTGAAGCTCACCTCAACTGGGGTTGAACTCAGCGAGTCTGTTCGTGCGATTCACAGTCAGGTTGAACACAACTGGCATCAGTATTCTGGCGATTCACAAACAGGCTCCGACGCAGTGACAGTGATTGAGCTCCCGCCCAAAGAAGCGATTCTTTCCCTGTACCCGCAAGGGGAAAGGAGAGCAGCATGAAACCGTTCTCGAAATCCTCCAAACGTTGGTGGAAATCCGCATGCGTCGCTCTCATTGGTACGAGTGTCCTGTCTTCAACAGGCTGCACACGGACATTCTGGCGCAAGCAGGCAGACCAGGATTCCTATTCGGCCATCACTGAAAAACTGAACGACCCTCGCTGGGCGCTGCCACGCATTGACGTGAACGCTGATCCACGAAGTCGTTTCTATTCCCCGTACGACCCAGACTGCGAACCGTTGCCTCCGGACGACGGTGCTGCGAATGTCTATATGAATTGGGTCGACGGCTGGCACGGCTATAAAGGCTGGCACAAATTCGGCGAATCCATGACTGTGGAGAACCCACAATGGTTGGCCAATTTCGGCTGGAGCACAGACAACATCGATCCGCTCACAGGGGAAATCGTTCCTCCCCTCCCGGAGCTAAAAGATGTCACACTGCCTCAGGCTGTCGAACTCGCCCAGCTGAACAATCGTGACTACCAGTTTGGGATTGAGAACGTCTATCTCGCTGCACTCGCAGTGACTTTTCAGCGTTTCCAGTTCGGCGTTCGCTACTTGGGAGCCAATGGGGTCGAACCGACCGCATTCACTACAGGGACCCTTGTTCCTCACGGCCCTGGTGACAACATTGCAGCAGGTGTTGCAGGTGGGGTCAGTCAGGTCTTGCCAGCAGGGACACAGTGGGCAGTCGAATTCGCGAATAACACCTTATGGTTGTTCAGCGGTGGAAACAGCACTTCGACCGTTTCCAACCTGTCCTTTTCACTTGTCCAGCCCTTGCTGTTCGGTGCCGGACGCAAGGTTGGCCTGGAAGGTCTGACACAAACAGAACGTGCCCTGCTCTACGAAGCCAGAAATCTGGCACGTCTTCGACAAGAGATCTTTACGGACATTGTCGCAGGCAGCCCAGGCTTTTTGACTCTCTTGCAGCAGATGCAGGTGATTCGCAACCTGCAGGGAAACAATGCCCAGTTTGAAGAGCAAGTCGAACGCATGCTCGGGCAGTCGTCACGCGGCAAGCAGTTTACCAGCGTCTCCCTGAAGGAATGGCCGGGTGGTCCTTTCGTCAGAGGAAATCTGCCAGTCGAGCTCCGCACCAAGTTGACGTTTGACGAAGGAGTTTCTCTCCTGCGTTGGTCATCGGATGAATTCGTTTCTGAGCGGGAAGTCGAATTACTGCAGAACCTCAGCGACGATCCGGTGTTTCAATTAGCAATCAAAGAACTTGTTTCGCAATTGCAGACAAACGTCGCCACCCTCGACGTTTTGAAGTTGCAGTCCAGCCTGGCGTCCAACATCGTTTCGTTACGATCACAAGAAAACCAGCTACAGAACGATCTCGATGACTTCAAGATATTTCTGGGGTTACGGACCGACACAAAAATGACAATCAACGACTCGATGCTGAAGCAGTTCGAGATCATTGATCCTAAAGTGTCGTTTCTGGAAAATCAGATCAAGGATTTTGTGCAGCGTTTCGGAGCACTCGACGAAAACGCTTTGAAAAATGAAGACGTTCGACAGCTTTACGCAGAACTACTTGGACTGGTGGATCTCGTCGAACGAAACGGACTTCAGGTCGTTCAGGAAGATATCCGGAAGATTCAGCAGAAACTTCCTCGTCGACGAAATGAATTAGGGGAAGCCGACGCTGCCCAACTTGAATCGGACATGGAACGGGCTTTTTTCGCACTGGAAAGAGCCAGTCTGGAACTGAAAGATATCCGCGATGCGGTGTTCGAAGCAGCCCAGACACTGCAACGTCAGGCACTGGACGACGCATCACTTCAAAAGGTTTACAAACAGGTTAATGACCTGCGGGAAGACCTGCTCAAAGTGACGCAGAACTTCACAGTCATTCAGGTCAGTATTCGGGTCGAATTGATCGAACTGCTCCCATTCGAAATGGCAATGCAGGATGCCGTGCAAATCGGCATCGAAAATCGAGTCGATCTGATGAACGCCAGAGCTCGAGTGATGGATGCCCGCCGTCGAGTCGAAGTCACCGCAAATGCTTTGCTGGCAAGCCTTAGCATTGTCGTTGACGGAGACATTTCGACACCTGGGAATAACAAACCACTCGACTTCCGTGGAAGTGAAAGTCGACTACGGGCAGGACTGGCATTTACAGCCCCACTTGACCAGATCGACGAGCGTAATGCCTACCGACTTGCCCAAATTAACTACCAGCGACAACGTCGTAACTATATGCTTGAGGAAGATCGGGTGAAGCAGGATGTCCGCGATGCGTGGCGTTCTCTTTTCGTACTTCGGCAAAATATGGAAACGTCCCGTCGTGCTGTCCGGCTTGCCGCCCTACAATATGACTCGGCAGTCGAACAAAGTAATGCCCCCGTCGCCGCCGGCGCAAGCAGTAGCCGTGGGAGCGGGGTTTCCGGTACAAACTTGCAACAAGCGTTGTCGACATTGCTCAGTTCCCAGAATCAGATGATTCAGATCTGGATCAACTACGAGCGAAATCGACTGTTTATCTATCGAGACATGGGGATCATGGAGATCGGCGAGGACGGCATGTGGGCTGATCCTTTCTATCGGAGTCTTTTTAATGCCAACGAATCCAAAGAAATCGACTCACTCGGGCAAGGCTTCGACGTGGATTCTCCTGGTGATCGTACTGTCGGGGCTGGGCGGAGTCGCCTGGGCGAAGGGAATTCTCGAACCGGAATGGTGGGAAGCCCTGAAGGACGGACAGTCATCCAGGCAAGTGCCGAAGAATCTGGTTCTCGACCAAGCCAAACGCGGACCATTCCTGATCAGTCTGAACGTTCAGGGCTTTTTAGATAGCCGTAAGAACGCAACACTGTCCAGTCTCGTTGAAGGAACGACCACGATCATCAGTATCGTTCCTGAAGGAACCTGGGTGACTCTGGGCGAAGTCGTGTGTGAACTCGATTCGTCGCAGTTGAAGGAAAAGGCGAAGCAGCAGGAAATCACAACGACTCAGGCCGAAGCCTCCATGGCCACGGCTCGTGAAAAGCTTGAAATCCAGAAAACTCAGAACGAGAGCGATATCGCGGCGGCGACACTGAAGTTCGAACTCGCACAGCTCGATCTGGAAAAATACAAGGATGGTGAATTCCCCCAGCAGGAAAAACAGATGCAGGGGGATGTTGCCATCGCAAACGAAGAACTGATCCGTTCTAAAGACACGCTGCAGTTCACGACCGGACAAGTGAAAAAGGGATACGCCAGCCAGAACGAACTGGACGCAAGTCGCGTTGCCGCTCAACAGGCAACCCTGAAGTTGCGAGGAGCAGAAGAACTTCTGCACGTCCTTCAGAACTTCACCTTCAAGCGTAACATCGCCGAGCTGAATGCCAACGCAAAAGAGTCGGAGCGAGAACTTGCTCGCGTTCGCTTGAAAGCTTTGTCTGCCCAGACACAGTGCGAAAAAGAAGCCAACGCGACAAAGCTGACTTACGATGTTGAGAGAGAGAAACTCGCCCGACTACAGACTCAGATCGAAGCATGCACAATTCGCGCTCCACAGGATGGCGAAGTTGTCTATGCAAATATGTCCAACAGTGGTCGACGTTCTGATCAGCCAGCGATTGAGGCCGGAACAACCGTCCGTGAACGTCAGGCGATTATCAATCTGCCTGACATCAAGCAGATGAAGGTCGACTGTCGTATTCACGAATCGTTGATCGGAAGCATCCGTAAAGGACTTCGCGCTCGAATTCGGGTCGACGCCTATCCAGACGAGATCTACTTCGGAGAGATCTCACACGTTTCCTCCGTTCCAATGTCCGGCAACTGGCCAAACACGGATCTGCGTGAATACCAGACGGAAGTTCGACTGACAGATGGTGTCGACAAGATCAAACGCCTTCGTCCAGGTTTGACATCTCAGGTGGAAGTCCTCGTAGACAGCCGGGAGAATGTCCTGCAGGTTCCAATTCAGTCAGTTGTTACGGTCAGCGACAAGCAGGTGGCTTTTGTCTTCACTGGAACGACACATGAGCGTCGTTACGTCAAACTTGGAGCAGCAAACCAGTCGCACCTTGAAATTCTCGAAGGGTTGAATGAAGGCGACAAAGTCATCATGAACCCACGCAGCCAGTTCAGTGCGGAGATTGCTGCACTGGAATCAGAATTGAATACTTCGAATTCGAAGAATAAGGTCGCCGAAGAATCCAACGCTGCTGCGGCAAGCGAAGTTGAAACACCGACTCCAACGCCTCCAGCTGGTGGACCTCCACGCGAAAGCGCTGAGGGAGCAGGTGCCCCACGTCGTCCAGGCGGTGAGACATTCTTTGCTCGACTGGACACCAACAAAGATGGCTTCATCTCACAGGACGAAGCGCCTGAAATGTTGAAGGGACGCTTCAGCGAACTCGACAAAGACGCAGATGGGAAGTTGAGTCGCGAAGAAATGCCCGCAAGTCGCCCTCCACAACAGGCACAGCCTCAGCCAGCCCCTTAACGCCGGGTCTGCCCTTCGTTAAGATTCACGGTTAACATTCAAATCGATTCCCCACGCCATCAAAGCAACTGGAACCGTAACGAACTAGCAAATCAGGCAGGTTGAAACCATTTTCAACCTACCGATATCCGCTGAGACAGGTGATTCCTGTTCGCCTGCATCCAGATACGTCCCCATAGGTTGCCTCTTGGCGATCCCTCCCTGCCAGACACTGGCAAGTTGCCTGCAAAGGCTCCCTCGATTTCCTTTCGACGCGATTCGGTTGAGACATGGAACTGGCTGCTCAGCTCATTGACCTTCACAAGTACTACGATCTCGGATCGGTCCAGGTGAAGGCTCTGCGCGGCGTGACCATGGACATTCCCCAAGGGGACTTCCTGTCGATCATGGGATCATCCGGAAGCGGGAAGAGTACACTTTTGAATCTGCTCGGCGGTTTAGACCGGCCGACAAAGGGGAAGTACATTCTCGCCGGAAAAGACGTCGCGCAACTCGATGACGACGAATTGTCTGCGATACGAAACGGCCTGATTGGCTTCATCTTTCAGTCGTTCAATCTGATTCCGCAGTATACCGTTCTGGAGAACATCGAAGTCCCGTTGCTCTACCGTCCCGGCTATCCACCGATCTCGCCGAAAGACACGAAACGCTGTATCGAAGTCGCGGAGAAAGTCGGACTCGGAGAACGCCTCGACCACCGGCCTTATCAGCTTTCCGGGGGTCAGCAACAGCGCGTCGCGATCGCCCGGGCACTGATCAATGACCCCGCCATCATCATGGCCGACGAACCAACAGGAAACCTGGATTCAAAAACAGGTGAAGAGATCATGGCCATGCTCAAAGAGCTGAATGCTGAGGGCAGGACCATTATCATGGTGACTCACGAACCTGAGGTCGCCGAACAAACCAAACGTCAGATTTTCATGAAGGACGGTGTGATTGCCGGACACGGAATCTTCAAGGGATAGCCCATTTCTCTCTGATAGACCTCCCCCGGCACAATTCGTTTCATAGACCTCGCATCACCGATTGACTTTCGTTCATGTCACAACTGATCCGTACAATTCGACTGGCCTTCAAAAGCCTTTTGCTGCACAAGCTGCGGTCCGGTTTAACCATGCTCGGGATTGTGTTCGGGGTTTTCTCCGTGATTGCGATGCTCGCGATCGGAGAAGGCGCCAGTAATCAGGCTCAGGAACAGGTTCTGCAACTTGGGGCGACCAACATCATCATCAGGAGCGTGAAGCCTCCAGAAGAAGCCGCATCGGCCTCTGGGAATTCGCGTGTTCTGCGTTACGGGCTCACCAAAAACGATCACCTGGTACTCGCCAATACTCTCTCCACAGTGACTGGAATCGTTCCGGTTCGCGAAGTCACGATGGACGTGAGAAATCTGGAATGGAACCTGAACGCACGTATTGTCGGATGTACTCCTGACTATTTCAGTATGAACCATCTGAAGCTTTCGAGCGGTCGCTTCCTCTCGGAGTTCGATGAATACACCCGATCCAACAATGTGGTTCTGGGCTATGACAGTGCCAGAATTCTGTTTCCAAGACAGGATCCGCTTGGCAAGTCCGTTCAGGTCATGAATCGGGCGTATACAGTGATCGGAATCATGCAGGAACGCACCGCCTCGGCGGCCGTCGGTGGGAGCATGGCCGGTCAGGACTACAACAAAGACGTCTATATTCCGCTGTCGACATTCCAGTCCCGCATCAACACCAACAATCTGATCGTGAAACGAACATCCGGTTCGTTCTCCGCCGAGTCCGTGGTCTACGATCAGATTACATTGAAGGTCGAAGATGCCGAGACCGTGATCCCCACGGCTGAAGTGGTCCGCGAGACGCTTGATCGACTGCATGGCAGCGTTCGCGATTATGCTGTCGTAGTGCCATTGGAGTTGCTGAAACAGGCCGACCAGCTGCGAAACATCTTCAATGTTGTTCTTGGCTCCATCGCAGGCATTAGTCTGCTGGTGGGAGGGATCGGCATTATGAACATCATGCTGGCGACGGTGACGGAACGAACAAGAGAGATCGGGATTCGCCGAGCACTGGGGGCCCGACGTCGCGACATCACACAGCAGTTCCTTATCGAAACAATTGCATTGTCAGGAACAGGTGGATTGATTGGGATGGCCGCAGGGTTATGTACCCCACTGGCCTTCACCGGGATCAAACATATCGTCACGACGTATCTTCTTGACGCGAACGATGCGAAATCAGAGATGAGCCGCATGTTCCTGGAGATGACGCCACAGATTGCGATCTGGAGCTTACCGGTCGCGTTTGGATTCTCGGTACTGACTGGTCTCGTGTTCGGCGTGTATCCAGCTCGCTCTGCTGCAAGGCTCGATCCGATCGAAGCTCTTCGCCACGTCTAAAGCATGTCCAGATTCCATGCAGTGCCTCTAAGCACGACTCTGGCACGCGAAATTCAGCCTTCCCCCAATCAGGAAGGCTGCTGCGCTGCCGCATGTGAGATCGAACCGGTCTGACGCGACTTCAGATTTGCGTTGTAGAAATAGCTTCGTGAAAGGCACGTAACAGCAGGATCGACCAGAGAAAATCCTGCTTTGTGGCCATAAGAGCGACCGAACCGGGTCTAGTTCAGATGCGGCTGAATCAGTCTCTCAATCTGGTCAACTTTGACAGCACCGACGTCAGCAGCAACGACTTTTCCCTGTTTGACCACCATCACAAAGGGAATTGCCTCGACTTTATATGCCGCTGCCAGGTCTTGCTTCTCGTCGACGTCAATCTTCACGATCTTCAATTTCTCGCCGTATTTCCCCTGAACTTCGTCGAGCGTCTTATTGAGGATCTGACAAGGTCCACACCAGGTGGCTCCGAAATCCACGAGCACAGTCTGTGGGCTCTCGAAGACTTCCTTCTGAAAATCCGCATCATTGACCTGCACCGCTGCTAACTCGCTGACCGACATTCCGCGACTGCCGATTCGAGTGCACCCGTACCATGATGTCATTACAGACAGCGCCACAATTCCGGCGACGATGAGCTGTCGAGCCATGTTTCACCTGCGAAAAAATTTGATAGACGGCCAGCGAGGTTGAGTAGCGGAAAGATTCCATTCGCCATTCAATCGCTGTGCTGGCCCGGATTTACAATTCAATATACCAGCGACGCCGGAGAAGAAAGAAGCGGGCTTCAAATCAGAAACCCAGAAGTCGGTTACAAGAACAGATCACTTCTTCAACGGCTGCAGCTTTGACATCACTTCCAACAAGACTGCCCGCGGAGTAAATCGCACGCTTGTCGCGAGGATGTTGTTCACGAAACCGGGGATCACCAGTCGCTTGTGACGGCGAATCGCCTGATACCCTTTGGTTGCAACGTCGTTCACATTCATCGCATTGTGTTTGAACACCGGCGTGTCATGCATCGCCGATTCATTGCCAAACTCCGTCTTGGTCGGTCCGGGACACAAACAGGAAACTGTCACCCCGGTCCCACGCAGTTCTTTCCACAATGCTTCTGAAAACGAAAGCACAAAGGCTTTGGTTGCATAGTACACAGCAACATTGGGCCCTGGCTGAAATGATGCTGTCGACCCAATATTCAGCACAGCGCCCTTCTTGCGTTCTTTCATGCCTGGCAACAACAGGTGCGTTAATGCGACGACTGCTGAAATATTCAGCTGAATCATGTTCAACTGGCGATCAAGCGAAATTGTGGTGAATTCTCCGAGCTGTCCAAACCCGGCATTATTGATCAAAACGTCAACGTGTTTGCCGAGTGCAGTGATCTCATCAACCAGTTTCTGAGGAGCATCTGGCAGGGAAAGATCAGATGACAGCACAGTCGCAATGACCCCGTGCTCTTCTTTCAACAGGTGCGCCAGTTCGACCAGTCGATCGGTTCGACGTGCAACCAGAATTAAATCAGAACCATCAGCCGCAAAACGTTTGGCCAGTTCCAAACCAATCCCGGAAGATGCCCCAGTGATCAACACCGTCTCAGCAGCCATATCCCACCACATCTTCTATCGCACGAAACTCAATGAAATCTCGGAATCACACTTCGATCACAGGACATCCGACCGCAAAACACGCTGTCACCCGATGCGAATTTTTACTGTGGGAGAACGTGTTTTGGAATCCAGAATCATGCGGTGACTGGCCCCAGACAATTCGCTTCATCCCGAAGACAGCAATCTCTAAACCTCTCTGCCGTCACAAGTTCTCTTACTTCAACATATCAGAAATTGCAAAAATCACCTGACGATTCTTTCGATTGATCCCGACAAGCCCCCCAGTGACTGGATCAACTGCAATCCCTTGTCCTGTAAATGGAGCGTCAACAGAATCGACATGTGTCAGTACGCACCCCTCTTGTGGAAGCTGCAGGCGAAACAGGACAGGGTCATCATGTCCGGTTGTCAGAAGCATCGAATCTTTCCAGACGCCTCCTGAGATACTGTATTTCCCCAGTCTGGAGACAACACTCTCCGGGAAGGTCCATACTCCAGACTCCTTCCAGCTTGGAGTGTATTTCACGAGAACTGTCTTCTGATTTTCGTCACCATATCTGGCGAAGACACACCACCACGCATCCTGATGAAACAGGACAACAGTGAGACTTCCATGCTGGGAATCCCCGAAGTCTTTGGCGTCTGTCAGTTCCATCGTTTGCACGTCAAGAACTTTTACGATGCTCTGCTCAGGCTTCATCGGGTAATTGGAGTGAGCACAATACATCTTCCCGTTGTGGAAAAAACCACTGTTCAGATGCAATGCGTCTCCAGTGCTCTCAGCAAGCCTCTCCCCGGTCCGGCGGTTGTATTTCACCACGACTTTATTGTCGATTGCATAGACGAACTCGTGATCCGCAGCAGCAGCCTGTCGAGCTTCGACTGCCGAGATTGTGCCACTTTGCTTCCATCCGCTGGTCTGATCAGCCGCGCCCGCCTGGCCAGTAAGAACGCCAGAGACCACAGCGACGAACAGAACAATCAAACAATTGATCATGACGACTGCTTCTTCTTGCTCAGAATCGAAAACGCCTCGTGAATCGTCGAGTGCTGAAAGGAAAATCCTCGCTGGAGCGCGACCTCAGGCACGACTCGGCGACTGGCGAGCAGCAGTTCATGTCCCATCTCTCCGAGTCCCCATTTCACCGCGAAAGCAGGCACTCGCATGACAGCTGGCCGATTCAACGCTCTCCCCAACGCGTCAGTAAATTCCTGATTCGTCACCGGCCCAGGAGCGACACCATTTACAGGTCCATGCAGGTCCGTTGTTTCGATGCAGAATCGATAGATCGAAGCGATATCCGCGGCGCTGATCCAGCTCCAATACTGCTTCCCGCTTCCGATCGGCCCCCCCAATCCCAGCCGAAAAGCAGGTAACATGGCTCTGAGTGCCCCTCCTTTTGGAGAGAGAACCATTCCTGTGCGGACATTCGTCACACGCGTCAGCTCACGAATGGGATCAGTCGTTTCTTCCCAGTCCTGACAGACTTCACTGAGAAACTCGTCGCCAGCTGGACTCTGCTCCGTCAGGACGGTGTCCCCGCTTTCCTTGTAGTAGCCGATTGCGGAAGCCACAACAAAGCACTTTGGCGGCCGAGTCATTCTCTGAATAGCATCAACCAGCACTTGTGTCGTATTCACACGACTCTCGTGAATGGCGGCTCGCTTCGCCTGAGTCCACCTCAACCCTACGACTGGTTCCCCGGAGAGATGCACCAGTGCTTCACAGCCTTCAAGAATGGTCGCGGACATTCGGCGACCAGCAGTGTCCCAGTTCCGCTCGTTTCGATTCATCGGCTCACGACGAACCAGACGAGTGACCTGATGCCCGGCTGATTCCAAAACCGGTACCAAATGACTTCCGACGAGTCCAGATGCTCCCGATATAAAGACATTCATCAAGGTTCTCTCGGTGCTATCTACGTCTGCCGGGGGACGCTTGGAATCCCTCATCTGCAACGCAAAGGTCGGCTGCTTCTGTGCAACCCCAAACGTGCAAACGATGTGCCTGTGGCTGGAATTCAGCTTGACGCTCAGGCAAATCGGGATGACAAGATTGAAGATCCCATCAGATCCAGCTCAATCTCGTCGACAATCGTTCGCAGACGAAACGCATGCAAAACATCTCTGACATGCGTCGTAAAAACCTAAGATGACGTAACTGTCCTGAATCGAGCAACCATTTCTTTGACACTTTGCCAGCGTTCGTCAGGTTCGCACTTCAGACCTGTCATAATCGTTTCAGCAACAACCGGATTGAGATTCGGCAGTCTCAACAGAATCTCATGCGGGGGCTGATTCACATGCTGCATCACCGCATCCAGAGTATTGGCAGCTGGCCACGGAAATGTCTTGGTGAACATTTCATAGCATGTGACCGCATATGAGAAGACATCAATTCGCTGATCCGTTGGCAAGCGGCGCACGAGTTCAGGCGCCATGTACATCGCCGTTCCTGTGCGGTTTCCTGGTCTGCGAAACGGAGGGGTATTCGGAACCATCAATCCAAAGTCCATCAGCTTCAGCACATCTTTTGAGCTGATCATGATGTTCCTTGGGCACATGTCCCGATGAATGAACTGCTGCTGGTGAACGTAGGAAAGCGCCTCACCTAACTGAATACAGTAGGACAGACAGTGCTTTTTCATATGAGGATTCTGAGTCTGAATCAACGACTGCAGACCAATCCCCTCAATGAACTCCATGACCAGAAACTGTTCGTCTTTCGTTGTCAGCCCGTGCTCGAATGTTTTCACGAGATTGGGGTGATTCAACGAAACGGAGATGGCCCCTTCCTTAGGCTTCTCCATCCCCACGAATCGCTTCTCCAGCGCGATCGTCTTTTCCTTATCAAGCACCTTCAGGGCAACCAGCTGTCCGGTCTTTGTGTCTGTTGCTTTCCAGACTTTGGACATCGTTCCGTTTCCAATCGGCTTCTCCAGCCGAAAGCGTTTCGCGATGTCGACCTTAGCAGGTCCGCTTCCCTGAAAGAGTTTTTTAAGGAAGTTCATGAGCCCCTTGCCTGCGTCTCTAGCAGCGTCAAAAACAGGTACAGGCTGATTTACACAACCTGTACTCCCCCAGCATCGATGAGTCAGGCGAGCTTCTTAAGACTGCTCACCCAACAAAAGCAAAGAGCGATGATCAGAAATCATCGCTCAAGTCATTCTCAAATTATCGGGGAATCTCACAGTAATCGATAATGCTTGCAATCTCACTCCGCAGGTCAGGGCGAGACACGATGCGATCGATAAAGCCATGTTTCAAAAGAAACTCGCTCGTCTGGAAATCCGCAGGCAGCTTCTGCTTGGTGGTTCCGCTGATCACGCGTGGACCAGCGAATCCGATCAATGCCTTTGGTTCTGCAATGATCACATCCCCCAGCGAGGCAAAGCTGGCGGCAACGCCCCCCATTGTCGGGTTTGTCATCACAGAGATGAAGAGCCCCCCCACTTCGTGATATCGCCCCAGTGCGGCGGAAACTTTGCCCATCTGCATCAAAGAGAAAATCCCTTCATGCATTCGGGCACCACCGCCAGAACCACTGACAATGATAAGTGGCAAGCGCTGCTTGGTTGCTTCTTCAATCGCCCGGGTCAGCTTCTCACCGACCACCGAGCCCATACTTCCCATGATGAAGGAAGAGTCAGTCAGACCGAAGACGAGCGGACGACCACGCAGATAGCCGCGGCCGACAACGCACGCTTCCTTCATCCCCGTCTTCTTCTGTTCTTCGATGACGCGGTCTTTGTAGGAACGCTTATCTGCGAAGTTCAGCGGGTCTTTAGGAGTCAGACCGGGATACCATTCTTCGAAGCTGCCTTCGTCCAACAATTGCTTGATTCGGTCGGCAGCCGACACATAGAAGTGATGCCCACACTCCGGGCAAAGACGATGAGTTTTATTCAGATGCTTCCGAAAAATCGTGGCTGTGCAGGCATCGCACCGCATCCACAATCCTTCAGGCACTCCGCGTTTCTTCCGTGCTGCCAATGTCTCCTCCGTGTGGGGCACTGGAACATCGGGAGAAGCTGGAGTATTGATCGTATCTGGGCTTGTGCTCATGTTTTATACGGATTCAGCAGGAACATGCCGCCAAAGCGGATTGATTGAAACGAAATGGATTCTGATCCGACGAACATCGATTTTCGTCAGAATCGAATGCCGAGATACGGGCACAATCTTGGATCGTAAATGAATCATCGTCACATAAAGTGAGAGTCTGGTTCATTTCATCGACAATGCAATAAATTTGCAGCAATGAAACAGCTAAACCAGACCCCTGACAGATCCACTGTTGTTTCCGTATTGCCGATCACTGGTCTTAATGGCGAAATCTGAGCGCAATTTAAACCAGTGACGGCTATTCCATTCTCGGAATTTCGCACAAAAAAGTCGAGCCCAGCTTGGCTGTCACTTTCAGGTGACGGTCTCAGGTGTCTCCAGGCACTCCACTCGACTGCGATAGTCCGCCATTTTTGCCGGTCCACACAGTTTCGGGCCGTGGCCTTTCAGGACACTGACAACCAGAGTTGCCAACGGCTCTGAAGCAACGATTGCGAACGAAATGTTCTTGCGCATTAACTTTCGCAATGCGCGCGACGCACGATCACAGGCTTCATCACAGGTTTCTCCCTGTGGAGCACAGACTGATTCCGGAGCTTCTTCCCATTGCCGAAACAAACGAGGCTGCTTCTGCCGGATCTCGGCGCGGGACATCCCCTGCCAAAGCCCCAGATTCACGTTCGCCAAGCGGTCGAGAACCTTTAATGGAACTCCCAACTCATCAGCGATGCGTTCAGCCGCTGCCAGCGATGGCTGACTCGGTGACGCATACAACACATCAAGATCCTGCCCACGAAGGGCTTCAATGATCTCGGCAACCTGAGCTTCTCCCCGATTTGTCATCGGAAGATTCAAGTCACCCTGGATACGATCCTGGACATCGAATTCCGTCTCGCCAGGCCGAACCACAAAACGCGACATATAAAGTCCAAATTAGGTAACCGGTCACGTCCGAGCATCAACTGCCAGGCGTTCCATCTCTGCGATGGCCGTCTCGTAGCAGTCTTGATCAAAGATCGAACTTCCGGCAACAAAGACCTCCACACCCGCAGCCGAGACTTCAGGAACAGTCTTGGGACCAATTCCGCCGTCGATCGAAATCAGGATGTCGGAGCCGAACAGTTGACGGACCTCTTTGACCTTGTCCGTCGCACTGGGAATAAATTTCTGACCACCAAACCCCGGATTCACACTCATCACCAGCACAAGGTCACACTCACCAACGAGTGATGCAATGGTTGAGACAGGAGTGCCCGGATTGATCGCAATCCCTGCCAGACGACCGGCTTCACGAATTCGTCGTAACACCGGAACTGGCTCAGGACATGCCTCGACATGGATCGTAATCCAATCACACCCAACGCGAATGTACTCGTCAAGCCAGCGGCCTGGGTCATCGATCATCAGGTGTGCATCAAGAATCAAATTGGTTCGCTCCCGAATTCGCTCGATGACCATCGGGCCATAGCTCAAATTTGGGACGAAATGGCCATCCATCACATCCAGGTGCAGCAGCTTTGCATGCGCATCTTCCAACCGGGCAATTTCCGCTTCTAGATTGCCGAAGTCACACTTCAGCATCGAAGGAGCAATCAACGGACCTGTGAGACGTGCTGCTTTGAGTGTCATTACCTGAAAACGCGTTCGATTCTTACCGGATGGCCAATAGTAAAACAGGGTCGTCTCTCTGAAACAGGAGACGACCCACGGTCATAATCTTACTCAAACCCGACAAGGACAGGTACTGCCGACTTGAAAAATCTTTTCAATGTAGACAGGCACCCGCCGAATGTCATGGCCGGTGATAGACTTAGAGCTTTGCCAACTTTGAGATCAAGTCAGCGGTACGGTTTGAATAGCCGTACTCGTTGTCGTACCAGCTGAGAACCTTCAGAAGGTTTCCGCCGATCACCTGAGTCCAGCTGCCATCAAAGATGCTGCTGTAGGTGCTGCCGATGATATCTGATGACACGATCGGATCTTCGGTGTACTGCAGGATTCCCTTCAGTGAACCTTCAGAAGCGGCCTTCATCGCCTCGTTAACGTCTTTTGCAGTCACGTCTTTTGACATCACAGCAACGAGGTCGGTCACACTGCCTGTTGGAACTGGAACACGGAGAGAGATCCCGGTCAGTTTTCCATTCAAAGCTGGAAGAACTTCGCCGACAGCCTTTGCAGCGCCGGTTGAAGTCGGAATCACGTTGATCGCAGCTGCGCGAGCGCGGCGTGGGTCGCTGTGAATCTGATCGGAAACACGCTGATCGTTCGTGTAAGCGTGAACGGTGGTCATCAGACCTTTTTCAATCCCGAACGTTTCGTGAAGCACCTTTGCCATTGGAGCGAGGCAGTTTGTGGTGCAGCTTGCGTTCGAAACAGTCTTGTGCTCAGCAGTCAGCTGATCGTCGTTCACACCGCAAACAACGGTGAGATCTGGCTTATCAGAAGCTGGAGCAGAGATCACGACCTTTGAAGCTCCCGCTTCGAGGTGACTGTCGTAACCTGGCTTGCCGTCTTTTGCGCGACCGGTGAAGAAACCAGTTGACTCGAGGGCAACTTGAACGCCGAGTTGCTTCCAAGGCAGGTTGCGAGGATCACGCTCAGCAACAACCTTAACTCGCTTGCCGTTGATCACGATTGAGTCGCCATCAACACTGACTTCGCCAGGGAATCGACCCTGAACGCTGTCGTACTTCAGCAGCATTGCCAACGCTTTTGGATCGCCCAGGTCGTTGATGGCAACAATGTCAAACTCGGAACCGCGTGCCAACATAGCTCGCAGTGTAATACGCCCAATACGCCCAAACCCGTTAATGCCGACGGTGACTGCCACGACAAGCTTCTCCCAAAAAACGAAAACCTTATTACTTCAACCTCTAAGTTGAGTCGGCAGATTGTACTGCCGCAGAAACAAGCTCTCAACTGCTGCAACCGGAACTTTTGGTCGAAACGCAACACACGAAAACACTGACCGTCCCGTTACAGACTCTTTACCCAAACCCCGCAACTAAACCTAACACCTGCCCTGCCAAATCGTATTCCTCCGCTTAACAGCAGCAACTCCGTTCAATCTACCCAGCGAGAGAGCAGCCACCCGAAACAATGCGTAACCCCCTCCCCTGAAGCCACTTCCACCGACACACCACCACAACAGATTCGTCAACAATCCGTCTCAGACACTGATTTCGGAAAAATCCCTGTGAATGGCTGGAAGTCTGGGACCCTTTTCGACTACAGTTTCCGCTTCAATTTTTCGCAATCATGGTGGAAAAATGCCCAAAGCAAAAACACACAAAGGGATTGCCAAGCGGTTCAAAATGACTGGCTCTGGTAAGAAGGCCACTCACCGCAGCGCTAACCGCGGCCACATCCTCGGTAAGAAATCAGCTAAGCGGAAACGCCAGCTGCGCGGCGGCGGAATCGTTTGCGGTGCTAACGCCCGCATGGTTCTGGATGCTATTCGCCCAAGCCTGTAATTTCGCTGACGCAACATTTCGCCCGATGGGGCGGTATGACCGTGCTGCCGTTTCAGGGATTGGTTTGCCCCTGGCGGTCCGTCATTTCAACAACTAGCAATTCAGCCTAGTCAAAAGCTTTATTGCTTTTCGGACTAAGGCCACAGAAAGATCGAACCATGAGAGTAAAGTACGGGAAGGCCCGTCGGAAGAAGAAAAATCGTATCTTCCGTGAAGCAAAAGGGAACTGGGGCGGCCGGAGTAAGCTCTGGCGAACAGTACAAGAAACACTCATTCGCGCCCGTGCATATGCATTCCGCGATCGTCGAGTCAAGAAACGTGAATTCCGCGCTCTGTGGATCACTCGTCTCTCTGCTGCTGCAACACAGCGCGGACTGCGCTATTCACAGCTGATCCACGGCCTCGATCTCGCCGGAATCAAAGTGAACCGCAAGATGCTGAGCGAAATCGCGATTCACACACCTGCAATCTTCGACGAAATTGCAGACGCAGCAAAGGCCGCACTCGCTAAGAAGTAATCTTCGCGACGCTGTTCAGAGCTCTGAACTTCAGACTCTCTGTAAAAATTTCGCACTCCTGACAGGACTTGTCAGGAGTGTTTTTGTTTGCGCCTGTCATTTTTCCTGCTATTTCCGCTTCGGTCAGGAAAAGAATTTGGCTCGACTTGGATCAGAACCGCTTGAATCGTTTCGGTTTCGAGCAGATTTCGGTATCCTCGCCAAAACCTCCTGCCAGTTTCCCTTCAGCAGCGAAACGACGAAATGTCCACACCCACTGCCTCAAAATCGACAGGAGGCTGGACGCTGATCCAGTCCCTGGTCTGCCTGACAGCTGCAATCGGCTTCGCATTCGACACATACGAATTGCTGATGCTTCCATTGATTGCCCCTGCAGCGATCTTTGAACTCACCGGATTCAAACCTGGATCGCCTGAATCCCTCGCATGGATTCGAACGCTTTTCTTCGTCCCTGCGATTTTCGGAGCCTTCTTTGGGCTACTCGGAGGATGGTTGACAGATCGTTTCGGCCGTCGTCGCGTCCTCACCGGGAGCATCTTGCTTTATGCAATCGCCGCTTTCGTCTCGGGATACTCGACTTCGATGAACATGCTCCTCATCTGCAGGTGCCTTGTGTTTATTGGAGTCTGTGTTGAGTTCGTTGCCGCAGTCGCCTGGCTCGCTGAACTGTTCGACGACCCCATCGTCCGCGAACGTGTCATTGGTTACACGCAGGCGTTTGCCTCGGCAGGGGGACTGTTGGTTGCATTTGTCAATCACTACCTCGCTCACTTGGGAGCAGAGGGGCATCTTCCGACAATTGTGATGCCACAATGGGCGGTCGGTCTTCTTGGAACACTTGAGAACCCGGATCCGGTCTGGCGTCTCACCTTGATTTCCGGTCTTTTCCCAGCGATTCCACTGATCATCGTACGCCCATTCCTTCCTGAATCACCAAAGTGGGCTCAGAAGAAGGCCGCTGGCGAACTCAAACGCCCATCGATTCTGGAACTGTTCACACCCGCACTTCGCCGCGCGACGATTGTTTCCACCCTGCTCGTCGGGTGTGGTTACGGCCTGGCATTCGGTGCCATTCAACAGATCCCGCAGATCGTTCGTGGCTTGCCAGAAGTGAAGGAAGTAACAAAGGATATGTCACCTAAAGAAGCTGCTTCTCATACCCAGAAGGCGGCTGCCTCATACAGCCAATTTCAGGAATGGGGCGGACTGGCTGGGCGATTCCTGCTGGCATTCCTTGTACTACGCATTGTCAGCCGCCGGACCCTGTTAGCCTTGTTTGTCGTCCCGGCAATGATCATCCTTCCGCTCTTCTTCATGGCAATGGCTAAAGGAGACAACGTAACGCTCTTTACCATCGGTGGCGTGGATTTCACCGCATTACAGATCGGACTCTTCTTCGCCGGGGCGGTTGTTATTGGCCAGTTCAGCTTCTGGGGGAATTACCTTCCAGCGATCTTCCCACTCCACCTGCGTGGGACGGGCGAAAGCATGGCAGCCAACATTGGCGGACGCTTGATCGGAACCAGCTTTGCCGCTTTGACTGCAACTCTCGCAGCCCAAACTTGGATTCCTGGTCCTCCAGGGCCAGCAAAAATTGCGACTGTCGCCGCAGGAGTCGCAGGCGGACTGTGCCTGATCGCCCTGATTTTAGTTGCATTCCTTCCAGAGCCACCTCCAGAAGAACAGAATTCATAGACCGGTTCGGTCAGTGAGGCTTAATACGAAGAAGGCCGCATCGATCTGGATCGATGTGGCCTTCTTTATTGGGAACCTCTTCCGGTTACGCAAACAGTGGCTCCAAAAGCGATTCCGTTGAGTTTTCCCTGAGTGGGCGTCGATACCTTGAATAGCGTGATTGGTCGTAGTCGTTCCGCATTCCAGTTGCAGGCAGTCCTCGCAAACAGATTCTGCACAAGCAGTGTGCCGATATGAGTTCAGATCGTACCAGAGCACAATCGATCCTCACCGAATGCTTGAACAGCATGGCGGGGCTGTCTGAACGTGTCACGCACCCGCACTTGAAACGGGAACTCTTAACGAGCGAATGCGACTTGCTCGATTTCTCCTTGAGCACCCACTCTCCACCGAGCTACCCGAGATTCTCGCCGCCACAGGAAAACAAACAGCCTGCCTGAGCGAATTTCCGATTGAGTGCAGCAGCAACTTCACAATTCTGCGCCGGGTTAAAGAGTTTCCTGAGTCATTGCCGTCTGCCAGAATTCACTCTCGTGCCACCCCACGCATAGAATGCATTTGAGCAATCTCCAGCGAGAGATGAGACACGCAGACGTGATTCAAAGCACCGAGATTGAACAGGGCAACATGGACCTGATTCCCCGCCAAGATCGACAATCAGATCGCTCAGTGAGCGGATTCGATGAGAGCCGAACCGGGACCCTGCTGATCACAGCCGGTGCAATTGGATTCATGCTGCTCCTGCTCGCCGGCCTTGATTGCCTGCCGTTTCGGTGGGAACACTTCATCCGCAACAATGCCCCGATCTGGTGCCTGGGTGCAGGCGCATTGCTTATTGCAGGAATCAGCAGTCATTGGAGAGCGGGGCATGAACCACATGGCTGGGCTCCCAGTCGACCTGGCCGCCGATTCGAGAGCATCATCGTCTACACACGTGAGAGCTGTCCGTTGTGCGATGAAGGAATCGAACTCTTAGGAAGGTATCGTCGCTGGCTGCCACCAGCAGACGAGGTCAACGTCGATGACGATCCACAATTGGTGGTTCAGCACGGCGAATGGGTTCCCGTGGTTTTGATTGACGGACGCCCACGATTTCGTGGCCACATCAATGAAGTGCTGCTTCGACGCCTGATCGAGGGAACTCCGCCCCACCCGAAACTTCGCCAGCGCTGATACCTCCCCAGAAGGATGAGGCACTCTCTGGTTTGCTGGCGAACGCCTTAAGAAACCCTCAGGCTGGACTACTTGGACTTCTTCGTCGGCAACTTGAACTTCGGGTCCTTTGGAAGATTAATTTCGACCACGTTCGGTCCATCCTTAATCTCGGCCGTGACCCCCGAAGTTTGTTCAGAACCGAACTTCGATGGCAACGTGGAAACCCCTTCCGACTCGACGCCATTCGGGAAGCTCATTGCGTTAATTGCGAGCTTGTATGCTCCAGCCGGCAGCTTCACCTCATAGGTGCCATCATCTGCTGAATGACCTGTTGCATACGGGCCTCCAGCGACAGGGATAAACAGGACGCTCGCTCCAGAGACCGCTTCATTATCGTAAATCACTTTTCCGGTGACTGGATACGATTTTGGCCCACGACTACCGCATCCGAGGGCAACAAGACACAGCAAGAGCCCCAGACAAACAGCAGACTTTCGACCAAGGGTTTGCAGGTTGAAAATCATGTCACATTCACCTTACATCAGCGCAAGCACGAAATTGAAATTGAAACGGTGGCGAAACCGGTTCGGTCTCGCATGTGGCCGCGCAACTGCCTTCTCAACTGAAAAGAAGCTGAATTCCGCGTGCCAGTGACGCAAACACTCTCAGGAAATGCTGAAAGGAAAACGAAGCAGACTTTCACTTAATGAAATATCTGCTTCGCAGCCAATTCCTCTGTCGAACCTGACTCTGACAGTAACGGCTTAGAATTCACCGATCACTTCGCCACCATCTCGGGTGGAAAGATTCTTCAGGATATCCAGAGACATATTGCGAGACAGGAATCGCACACTTCCATCAGCAAGCGAGAAGTTCGCTCCCCCGGTATGCTGGCTATGAAACGGAGTCAGGTTTGTCGTGAAGTTCCCTGTGTAGCCAATCGGGTATTGAACCGACTTATTGTCGATTGTGAGATATCCGTCTGCGTAATAGAAGAACCCAAAGGTCCAAGGCTTCAAACCACCAAACCCGGCCTGAGACATACTTGTGGACCAACCCTGAGTACTGGAGGTCTCACCAAGCAGAATCGTATTGGATGTCCCGTCGATGACCGAGCCCATGCGGACTTTGCTCAACGGATACACAATTCCTGACGTCGAATAGCTACGCCCTTCCCCGCTCGGCGAATTGAACCATCCCACATCTCGTGACCCGGAAACGGCTCGATAGTGCAATGCACCCTGTTGAGCCTGATACGGGAAGTTGCCGTTTGTCAGCTGATCTGATGCTGTATTTCCCAATGGAGAAGAAGGGCAAGAAAGCGATGGAACCGGTCCCCAAATTGGATCTTCTGGGTCGTGTGTACGATAAGGAGAAGTTCGGGTCCAGAAATCAGTCGGTGCGTATCGTGAGATTGCGGTCTCAACACGAACTCCCTGTTCAATGAACGGGAAAATTCGCGGGACCCAACCCACTGGATACTGACCAGTCAACATCCCACCGGGCATGAAGGTGGTGTAAGTGTCATGGTAGTTGTGGAAAGCAAGACCGAGCTGCTTCAGATTGTTACGGCACTGAGTCATTCGAGCAGCTTCTCGAGCCTGCTGAACTGCTGGCAGCAACAGTGCAACCAAAATGGCGATAATGGCAATCACCACCAGCAACTCGATCAAGGTAAAACCTTGTTTCCTCTTTTGTGTCATTTCAGATTCTTTTGAGAGCATTGCTCAGACCATCTCCCTGATGGCTTCATTGCTGCGAGCCATCGAAACAAAGCCGCAAAACATCAAATACGAGTTGGCCCACCCGGCGATCTGCTGTCACTGACAAACGCGAAAGTCATGTTCTTTGACAAGCAACTGCGTTCAAGCCTTCAAGAAGCGTCGAACTCGGCAATGAACAATTGACCACTCGTGGTATTTCCCACTCACCATTCACAAGGTTACATAATATTATTTCGCACGCGACTATTTATGCCAGAAAACTCTGGTGCGACAATAGTGAATCCACCAAGAAGACTTTCCATAACTCGTTTCAAGTACGTCACTTCAAATATTTTTGAAATTTTATCGATAATTCACGGGCACCTTGGAATTACGCCAACCAGATACCATTAATGTGAACGTGCATTCGCCAGAACGGAATGCACGAAAGCTACGTATGCCCGCCTGAGCCTGTGAGAGAAATTCCGTTCCGCTTTCGCTGGGAGCGCGGCATGCCAGGAGCGACGAAACGTGTCCCATTTTCAAAATTCCAACTGCAACCTTGAATTTCAACCGCAATCACGATATCAACTAGATGCACCTGAGATTGAGTCTCAGTTTCTACCTGCTAGCCAGCCTCTGCAGCCCGCAAAGCAGCACATCGACCGCCACCTCAGCGTGAGCCCATCGCTTTAGGCAGGACACCAAGCGGGATCTGGTTGAATGTCCGTTTCGGACTCGCTAAGCGAAAACCGGCTCACAGAATCCGGTTCGATATTGAACACGGTTCGATTCAGGCAGATCGAAATTCCAAACGATTGGCTGGGAGAGCCCTTTAGATCTTGTCAAATTCCATTTTTCTATCGAAAAACGGATCGGACAGAGCCATGATAGGGCACAGTGAATTCCGTCTGGGCAGTGACCTTGATGAAATTATCCACTCAATCCGTCGAACCTAGGCTCACGTAAACTGCGGTGGAGTTGATTAATTGATGACGTTGGACGGCGACGACCAAGCTTCTCGGGCTGATCATTCCCATAAGCCAGATTCATGAATCTCCAATGTCCAACTGACGTAACCAATGTAACACAGTGAACTGAACACTCTGGAATAGCGTGTTCATACCGGCGTACTGAGGAGTACATCAATCATGCGTTGCCTACGTTTGCTGGCTCCATCGCTGCTTGCGATGTCAGCACTGACAAGTTCATTACAGGCTCACTTCATTTTTGCTGTTGCTGAGCCAGCCAATCATCCACAGGCGGTCAAGGTTTACTTCGGTGAACTCGCCGAGCCAGATGACCCGGATCTGCTTTCAAACATTGAAAGTGCCAAGGCCTGGACCGTCATTGGTCGAAACAAACTCGAACCATTCCCCCTGAAAAAAGAAGGTGCAGCCCTTGTTGGAAATCTCGCTGAAGCAAAGCAGACATCCAGCCCAGTGCTGTTGAATCACACCTACGGAGTCATGGGCAAAGGGGGAGCACCATTTTTGCTGAAGTACTACGCCAAGGCCTATGCAGGAACACTGCCGGGCAACTGGTCCAAGATCGACAATAAGGAAGAACTCCCATTAGAGATCGTTCCTGAGTTGAAAGACGGAAACGTTGCCTTCACCGTTTACTGGGAAGGCAAGCCAGCCCCTGGTACTCAGGTGACAATCGAAAGCCCGGTTCTGGAAGACAAAATTCAGGGAGACACCAACGAGAAGGGAATCTTCACTGCGACTCTTCCTAAAGGCGGCCTCTACTCCGTCCGTGCTCGATATACAGAAGAAAAGTCGGGCGAGCATGATGGAAAAGCCTATCAATCCATCAAGCACTATTCGACATTGAGCCTGAATCATACGCCAGCGGCAATTACAGCTCAGGCTCATCAGTGGCCTGCACTCGAAAAGGGAACTACCAGCTTCGGCGGTGCAGTGATTGGCGATGACCTCTATGTCTACGGCGGAAACTACGGCGGCGGACACGAGTACTCGGAAGAAGAACAATCCGGCGACTTCATTCGGCTGAACCTGAAGACAGGCAAAGCTTGGGAGAAACTGCCTGGCGGTCCCAAACTGACAGGGCTCGCGATGGCCGCTCATGGTGGAAAGCTCTATCGGGTGGGCGGGTTCAAAGTTGAAGACGTCGAAGGCAAAGACGCGACATTGACCTCACAGACTTCATTCGCCCGATTCGATCCAGCGAAGGGAGCCTGGGAAGAACTTGCTCCACTGCCAGAAGGCCGTTCTTCACACGACATCGCTGTCGTTGGCGACCGCCTGTATGTCATCGGCGGATGGTCGATGGCCAAGTCCGACAACAAGAATGACAAAGGTTGGCTCACATCGGTCTACAGCACTGATCTGACAGCGGAAAAGCCAGAATGGAAGAAGGAAACAGACGCCCCATTCGAACGTCGTGCCCTCTCCACCGCTGCTTACAATGGGAAAGTGTACGTCATTGGAGGAATGCAGAAGACTGATGGCATTGCTAACGATGTCAACATCTATGATCCGGCCACTCAGAAGTGGAGCACAGGACCAAAGATTCTCGGAACAGGAATGGATGGCTTTGGAACAGCGGCCTTCACGGTGAACGGACGTCTGATTGTCACCACAATGTCCGGTTCGATTCAGGCATTATCCGCAGACGGTTCACACTGGGAATACCTCGGACAGATGACTCACCCTCGCTTCTTCCACGAGAGTGCTCCTTGGCAGAACGGACTGGTCATTTTTGGAGGGACCAGCATGGAAAACGGAAAGGCAGAAGATCTGGAATACTTCCCTATCGGGAACAACGCTTCTGCTCCAGCAAAAGAAGTTTCTCAGAAGTAGTTCTGTATGGAGAATACGAGTCGCAACGGGATCGCTCCTTGAACTCGAGCCGTTATCGAAACGGCTCCATTCTCTGATGAACAGAAACAGAATTTTTTCGGTTTCGTAACAAGTATGATGGCTCGGTCTCATGGTACGATGGCACAGTATCATGAGACCTTTTTCCTTAATGCTCTAAAAATTTGCATTCGGCATCTTAAAGACAGCTATTGAAGGACTGGACCACCAATGCGACGGATGATCAGTTGCAGTCTGGCGTTTGCGTTTTCAATTTCTCCTGTTCTTGCTGCGGAATGGGTTGGCTTTCGAGGCCCAGTCCCGGCCAGCCTTGAGGCAAAGGACTTGCCCCTGACATGGACACCAGAAGAACACATTCGCTGGTCAACTCAACTCACCGGAACAGGCCAATCAAGCCCTGTCATTTGGGGAGACCAGATCTACGTCACATCAGTAGAAGGTCCTAATAAAGAACAATGTCTCGTCACCGCTTATGCTGTGACAGATGGCAAGAAGCGGTGGCAGTCAAGTGTCAAGAACTCGACGCCGGAAGTGGTGTCAGGTTTGATCAGCAAGGCTGCACCAACGGCAGTTGTTGATCAGGCCGGAATCGTTGCTCTCTTCGAAGGGGGCAATGTTATCGCACTCACCCATTCTGGCGAGAAACGCTGGGAGCGTGATCTTGTCGCTGATTACGGCCCCATCGAATCACGTCACGGGCTCGGTTCTTCACTAATTCAAACAGATACTCACGTCGTGATCTGGATTGAACGGGCAGAATCCCCTTACATCCTGTGCTGCGACAAGGCGACGGGTAAAGAAGTCTGGAAGACGGAAGGACTAGGAGCAACTTCCTGGAGTTCCCCTGTCCTACTGACAGTCGGCAGTCATGAGCAACTGGTCTTCTCCGCAACTGGCAAGCTTCGCGGCGTCGATCCGGCAACGGGTAAGGAACTTTGGAAACTTGAAGGCGTCTCTGGGAACGCAACTCCTTCGCCCAGCGTTGCAGGTGACGGGTTGTTGCTACTGGGAGCAACTGACGGGCGCGGGGAATCAAGCGGCGGAAAAGCCTCCGACTCCAACTGTCTTATCCGAATCCAAAAAAGTGACGAAGGTGTCTACAGTGCCGACTTCGTCTGGCGTGCCAAACGAGCGACTTGTTCCTTCGGGTCTCCAATCGTCCATCAGGGATACGCATACTTTGTGAATCGCACAGGGATTCTGTTCTGTCTAGACGCTTCCACTGGCGAAGAAGTCTATGCAGAACGGACGCCTGAAAGCTGCTGGGCAACTCCGCTTGCCGTTGGAGACCGTATCTATCTGGTCGGCCAAAAGGGAACGACGACCGTGATCAAAGCTGGTCCAAAATTTGAAGTCCTTTCACAGAACCGTCTGTGGAAAGCGGAAGCAGCGACAGAAACGCCAGCCGGAGAAGGAGCTCGCGGGTCAGAGCGTCGTGAAGGAAGTGCGCCTATGCCTGGAGATTCCAGCTCAGGAAATGGAGCCCAAGAGCGCCCACAAGGACGAGGCGAACGTGGAATGGGCGGAGGCGGGTCTCCCTATGGAAATGACTCACTGATTCAATTCGCCGTCGCCGCGATTCCAGACTCGCTGTTTATCAGAACTGGCGACCGCTTATTTTGCATCAGCAAGTAACTCGTCGAGACGACGGAAACCCTTACGATTTATCAAACAGTCTCAACCGACTTAGGGGGATTCTTTTATCACAAGAATCTCCCTATTTTCGTAGGACTTCAATGAAAACCCCATTTCTAATTCTGTCGTGTACCATCGCCTCGATTGCCATTGCGCTGAATCTGCTCGAATTGTGGAAGATCTCGATCATACAAGACCAGATCCGAACCCAGATATCCAATTCTCAAAGCACACAAATACATCTCGGGACGCTTCCTGACACTCGCTTCACTACTCTCCACGATGTGAAAGCCTTGAGAAAGCTTTCTCAAGCGATTTGCATTACCAGCGCAAAAGCCCTCCCAGAACACTGGGCGATCGCAAATAGAACGTCACAGACTGTTATCATTGAGACACAAGGGCCGAATCCCGCAACCATCGAATTGATGGACGATGGCCTTGTGGTCATCGCTTCCCCCTTTGGCATACAACGACGATATGTTTGCAGTACCTGCAACCCAAACGCTTACAACCTTGTCGTCGAAATGGCAGGCTTGGAACACGGCGATCATACCGACACAGTTGACCACCACTAAAGCAGTAAGGGTGCGTGGCCAGGTTCGTTGATCGAGCGTGGTTTCGTTCTTATCCCCGATTGCACTGCCCACAGAGCAATGGCACTCAATATCTCCGCCTCAGCCAAGGCACCCGGAAAAAACTCTCACGCTTGATCAACTCTCCCCGCTTTCTTGTTGTGCAAAAGCCATAACGAAGGGGCAAAGAAGTTCAGAAAGCAAAACACGAGAACCCATCGTTTCTTCTCTTTCACACGAATGCCACTGAACAACATGTGTGCCATAAATCCAAAGATAATTAAATTCGCAGGAAGCACCAACCAGAACATCACCTCATACCCAAATATCTCTTCGAACCCTTTTCTGTCGTACAATCTGTACGTTGACAGCCCCATACCAATTATCCACATAACTATTGGAATCACAGCCACAATAGAGGTGAGCGCACGAATCGCCGTATTCATTAATCCACTCCTATGCAGGGTAGGCAGGGCTTGACCAGATTAATCGCTCGATCGAAGTATCGTCCCTACCGGCGGTTGACTGCCCACAGAGTAGTGGCACTCAGTATCTCCAACTCAGCCAAGTCGCCCGGCACACAAGCTGAGTCGTCGATGAACATGCCACCCCGCCAAAAGTGCCAGTCCAGTCTAACTTCTGTGCCGGGTGCCCCGAAGGAATAAGGAGTGGATTTCAGGTGGACGGTGGATGTCGGGACCGCGGCGTCCATGCAGAACGTCTGGGGGCCGAGTGCCCGGGTTAAGATCAAAAGTGCGTGCCACCGCCCTGCGAGCGATAAGGGTGTGGCCAAGTTCGTTGATTAAACGTAGTTTCGTCCCTACCTGCGGTTGCACTCCCCACAGAGTAGTGGCACTCAATATCTCCGCCTCAGCCAAGGCACCCGGCGGGAGCCTGCCCTACAGTCAATGGGATCTCCGGCGGGCATCCGGAGGGAACGTGACGCTGTCTCTACAGGAAGGAGGGACCACGTTACTTGTCGTTCAGCGAAGTTCCGTGATCACCAATGACACCGAGACGGCGAAGAGAGTGGAACTGATTCGATCGTTCTGGAACCGCAATCGCCCTCAATGCTCAAGATGATACCATGCTCTTGGTTCTCAGCGGACAACCGATCGGCGAAGCGGATGTCGGTCGGGGTCCATTTGTGATGAACACGCAGGAAGAAATTCGACAGGCAATTTTGGATTATCAAAATGGAAGAATGGGACGACCCGTTAAGGAATCAGTTTCCCCAGCGCCGTTCCACTCGAACATCCGATGATCGCAATACTATAGCGTGATCTTCCCTCGCAGGCCGACCACAATGGCTGTGTCCAGCGAGCGGTCTGCCGGGGTGACAATCTGCAGGTCGGGTGTCAGGTGAAACCAGGGAGTGACGGCGGCATTATAATAGAGTTCCACGCCGTTAATGTCTCCCAGTGTCAGCACGGGGCTCGCCAGTTGTCTGAAGTCACTGCTCAATGAGGTGTGAAAGTAACTCACTCCCACAGCATCCAGAGGGCGGCGTCGGTTCAGCCCTGTCCCTTGAATGGCAACATTTCCAGCCCAGGAAATGGGGCTCGGATTTCCGTCAGAAATCCCCCAGCTGGTGAGAAGATCGAGATTCCTCTTGGGATTACGCGGATCGACCCATAGCTTCTTTTCGTAAAAATAGGTCAGGCTCCATGTCCCGGTTTCCTGACCGGGAATGATTCCAATGGGAGGCAGAATGACCCAGGTGGTCGGATCGACCGAGGTATAGGTTCCGCTGGAATAAACCCCCAGCAAGGCATGAGAGCCGGGGAGGTCACCGAAGTTGGTAAAGACCCGATAGTACCCTAGGATGACGGCACCGTTTTCGAACAACTGATTAAAGCTGCTGTTCGTCGTCGCATTGGCGGTATTAAAAACGGAAAGTGCCCCTTGGACGCGGCCTTCGTTGAGTTTGGTGATCCCTGCTCCGAGCATACTGAGATTCAAGGGGCGGCTTAAAGACAAAGGGGACAGCGCGGACATATTCATGAAGCCGTCGATGCCTCGTCCTGTCTGCGGGTAAAGCTGCGCGAACAGATCGAGCTGATTGAATGTCCCGACGGAGATCATCCATTCTTCACTGAGCATCTGACTGATGGTCAGCCCCGTGATGGACGTGACCGATTCACTGGCAGGATAGAGCATGTTCGCATTGACGGGGGCCAGTCCGACGGCGTTGATGTTGGAATCCTGTCCATAGCGGGTTTCGGCATGCAGATTGACAATGGTTCCTTCCCAGAGCCCCAGTTTGGAACTATCGAGGGTCAAAAACTGATCAACTTTCCCGCCATAAACAAATTTCTGTTCTTGTCCGCCGGTGGCGACACCCTGATAAAACTGCGTTAAATACGCCTGGTAGCCGATCCCGTGCTCTGCCAATGGAGCCTGCAGCCCGAAGAGTCCGTTCGTCAGGGAGGGACGTGACCAGAGCCCCGGTTCTCCTGAGAATGGAGAGCACGCATCCCCCACTCCAAAGTCCAGCGGAACGCAATCGAGGGCACTTTCGGATTCACCGGCGGTCAGCGCGATCCAGTCTGTCTCTTCTGAAATCAGGAGCGACGACGAATGCGGCTCGGAGGAGAACAAGAATTCCGATGCGAATGTCCGACCTGCTTCGAGCGGCGTATCTCCGCCAACACACACTCCGGTCAGGCACAGAACCGGCAGGTACAGAACAATGGCAAACGAAAAGCAGAATTTGTGATGGCCGCAGATCATCCCTGATCACCTTCCTGGAGGAAGAACAGGACGAATTTCCTGCAGAAAATGCAAGTCGTGTCGTCCCTCTCCAGCGTGCGCTGACGAGTTCGTTCCACCATTGGAATTTTTCGAACAGAATAATTCGCGTTCGTGATGGAATCTTCAGCAATTGAGAATGGGGCGCCACATTCCATCACTGGCATGATCCCAACTTGTTTTGCCGAAAAAGTCGCCCCATCCGCAACTTTCGTCACAGACAAGAAAGTTGCTGCAGGCCGGGTGCCCGGGTTAAAATCAAAAGTGCGTGCCACCGCTCTGCGAGTGAGGGCGTGGCCAGGTTCGTTGATCGAGCGTAATTTCGTTCTTATCCGCGTTTGCACTTCTCACAGAGAAGTGGCACTCAATACCTCTACCTCAGCCAAGGCACCCGGCCGCAATAATCCCCGATCACTTCTCGATCTGTTCCACAGACGGCGAGAAAATGACCGGGGATTATTTCGCATTACTGAAGATCGACCAATGGAGGTCAAGTCTATTCGACGCGGATAAGACGGTATCCCGTGCTGGTCTGGCCAAATTGATCAAGAGATTGAACTTCAATCAATTCAGAACCAGTAAGACCTGCAGTCGGAATTTCCCCTTTCCAAAGGTGTGAACAATTTGCCGGATTCGGAAGCTTGCGACCAATAAGGTTCGCGCCAGCAGCCGCCTCCAGCTGCTTTAGTCGAAGCACATTTGGATCTGGTTCGCTGACCTGCTGAAGCTCAATCCATTCTGTCTTTCCTGGGATCCGTACCTTCAATTGACTCTTGGACGATCCGTTGAAAACATTGGCAGAGACTTCAAAATGCTCTTGCTCATTAGCCTTAATGGCTTCAGGAGCATAGATATTCATTTGATAAGAAACCGGCGCTCCAGCGACTCGATAATCCATCTTGTACTTGTCTTTTGAGAAAGTGATGACCGAATATCCGTTCGGAGTTCCGTCGCTCATTGTCGCATGAGGGATGCCATGATGGTCAGGTGTTCCTGCCCACCACGAACCACAAACAGTTCCATGGTTGATGTGATGGTGCGGCTTGCTTCCTTTCCACCCCTGTTCTTCCCCTAAATAATGATGTCTTTGCTGATGCGTGTGAGCAGAGAGTGACAGTGTATTTGGACGATCCTCCAGCAACCGGAATAGAACGTCTTTGTCAACTGCGTCCTGAACGGGGATATGCATCATGACAACGACAAGTGAGTCTTTCGGAACACGAGCAAGATCATTCTTGATGAACTCGAGCTGAGCCTCTCCAAAGCCTCCGTGATACCTCCCTCTCTTGCCATCAACCCCGGCCACCCAAACAACGTCGTCGGTAACGATGAAGTGAACAGGACCATAATTGAAGGAGTAATATGATGGGCCGAAAACTCTCTCAAAGGTTTCGTCGGAATGTTTATCATCTGGTGAGTCATAGTTCATGTCGTGATTTCCGAGGACATTCACCCAAGGAATTCCGATTTTACCCACCGCCTGAAGTAACGGTTCAAAGACGCTCAAATCATCGAAAACAACGTCTCCAAGCGTAACGCCAAATTGTGCATCATGCTTATTTTCACGAATGATCTGTTCAAGGACCTTATGAGCGGTATATTCAACTTCCCTATTGTCACGGGACTGAGTGTCACCAAAGAAAATGACCTTAAACTCATCCTTTTCTTCACTCTTTGTGAGTGGAAAATCGATCGAAGAAGGGAGTGGCCCTGTTGCCGGAACACCTTTGAAGTGAACATCCGGTGACCCATTCGGTCGGTGAATATAATAAAATCGTGCTAAGTTATTTTCATCGTGCGGGAAGGCCCAACCGCTGGGTTTGATAACGAAGACGATCGAATCATTTTCAATAGGGATTTGATATGAACCGTCAGCACCTGTTTCGACAATTTTTGTGGCGTTCGAAATCCCGACTCCGGCAATACCACTCTCGCCTTCATCTCTTCTGCCATTCCCATTGGCATCATGAAACACGATTCCTCGGGCAATTTCCGGGGATGCCGCTGACTGAGCCCAAAGGCTTCCAGTTGACAACGAAGAGAAGGACAGTAGTACCGCCAAGGAAATTCTGTATCGACTGAGTCGAAGCATGTTTGAACGCTCCTGAAAGTAAGTGGACTGAATTCGCTTCACAGCGTAACACTGTCGCTCCAGGAATGCGATTTCGTCGCCTGAGATCCAGACTGCCTACACTCATTATTCATCACGAATTCACCCGAAATTCACCGAATCGGGTCGTACACCCTGACCTAAGGAAGGGCGTGGGCCATTCTCATCGAGAATCACATACATCTATCCCGAACGAGAGGCCAGGTGCCCGGGTTAAGATCAAAAGTGCGTGCCACCGCTCTGCGAGCGGTGAGGGCGTCGCCAGGTTCGTTGATCGAGCGTAGTTTCATTCTTACCCTCGCTTGCACGTCTCACAGAGCAGTGGCACTCAATATCTCCGCCTCAGCCAAGGGCACTCGGCAAATTCGTGACACTTCAAGATAGGCAGGAACCTGCCCTACAGGCACTTAAAGTAATATTCCGATTTCAAATGAATAACCAGTCTATCCTGAACGTATTACTACGATCATTATCCTGGACATGCAAGATGACGGTGATCATCGCATCGTTATTGTCAATAATTTCTTGGGGGACATGGTTCTTCGAGCCTCCAGGCCTATTTGACATGGCAATTTTTGAACGAGTGTCCTTGATTGCAGGAATATCCGCGATAGTGTCCTTTGTTGTCAGTTTTGGTCTTTGCTGCACGTACTTAGTGTGCAGAAAGGATATTCCGAACAGTGCAATATTTTACACACTTATATCATTTTTGCTTTGCACCAGCGCATTTATTACACCTGGAGTCGCGAACAGCTGACGGCGACTAAACAGGCCAGTTTTCCCAGGTTAATATCAAAAGTGCGTGCCACCGCTCTGCGAGCGGTGAGAGCGTGGCCAGGTTCGTTGATCGAGCGTAGTTCCGTTCTTACCCACGTTTGCACTTCTCACAGAGCAGTGGCACTCAATATCCCCGCCTCAGCCCCGGCACCCGGCACCCGGCACGCAAGCTGAGTCGTTGATGAGCATTCCGCCCAGCGCAAAGTGTCAGTCCAGTCTAACTTCTGTGCAATCTAATCTTGCAAAGCATTGGCAGTGGCCGATGTATTCGACCGCAAGTCCATTGGATAAACTCCCCCCCTCCCTGCTCTTACTCTCAGCCTACTATCAATATTCTGAGCCGAGAAGCTTCACGGGTGACTGCGTATGCCGGTTGATTCTTTTTTATCCGAAACAAATTTAGAAGCTGACACGGTTACCGCCTGATGTCATCTGGATTTTTTCTCTTGGAGCTTCGGTATGCGTCTCGATGTGCGATCGATTTCTTTTCCAATGTCAGTTCCATCCAATGGATCTCGCCGACGCGGGTTCACCTTGATCGAGCTCCTGGTGGTGATCGCGATCATTGCAATTCTCATAGCCCTGCTGCTGCCCGCCGTACAACAAGCCCGAGAAGCAGCTCGACGAAGCACATGCAAGAACAATCTGAAGCAGATCGGATTGGCGCTTCACAATTACCATGACACCCACAGCATTTTTCCGCTTGCATTCTTTCAGGAGAATGGATGGACGAGCAGTACAATGCTGCTCCCGTTTTTGGAACAAGCGCCCCTCTACAGTGCACTGAATGTAAATGGTCCAGCCAACCTGGCTGATGCGAACATCCTTGCATTAACACGGAAGACCATCCCTGTGTTTAGTTGTCCATCTTCAATCGACGGTGATCCTACGCAATCAAAGCACATCGTTTACATGAAGGGGGGAGCCACTGCATATCGAATTGGTGTCAGCAACTATTTCCCTACTACCGGGATCAAGGATCTTCGGTGTTCCTCTCCCCCAGCGGATCACACTGGTTTCTTCTCTCCAAGTTACAGTTATCGATTTCGGGATCTGACAGATGGTGCCTCGAATACCTTTGCTTATGGGGAAAGAACATCAGCAGGAACCGTTTTCTGGGGAGGAGTCTGGGCTGCCGTTGATGTGAGAGCGAATTCGTCACAGGCCAGTCCGCCAAAGACAACTTACTGTGGACCGTGGGGTTTTGAAGGCATCCGCAACGCCACGATTCACACTTTAAACGCCTACAGTGGATGGGCAACAATTAACGGGCAAGTCAGCCAGGCTGTGGGGCCAAGCAGTCTTCACGTTGGCGGTGCACATATGCTGATGGGAGATGGCGCTGTTCGATTTGTCAGCGAAAACATTGATGCCAGCCGGAATACTGCCCCCCTGAGTACTTACCAGAAACTCGGTTCCCGTAACGACGGTGAAGCTGTTGGAGAGTTTTGATTAGCTGGTTTGATTATGCGTAAGAGAATGGAGACATTGCGGCCACGGTAAACCTCACTCTTATCCGTAACACCTACAGCTTATTCTTAACCATTTCGAATTCACCTTAATCTCTGAACATTGAGAATTATGCCTGCTTCGCTTTCATCTCGAATACTGGGGTTTGTGGTTATTGCCTTCCTATTTTCATCGGGGTGCAGCGGCAACTCTGCGGGTCATCCTGATGTGGGTGCCGTGTCAGGAGTGGTCACCTTAGATGGTGCCCCGCTGGCGGATGCAATTGTTGAATTTAGTCCCGAAAGTGGGCGACCCTCCAGTGCGCTGACGGACGCAGAGGGTCGTTATTCCCTGACTTATTTAGATAACGTTTCTGGGGCACTCCTTGGAACGCATACCGTTCGCATTTCGACAGGGCGGTATGCGACTCAACCAGATGGTTCCTCGATCCCAGTACCGGAAAAGCTCCCAGCAAAATATCACGAGAAAAGCACAATCACGAAGGAAGTCAAAGCGAGAATGAATCAGTTCGATTTTGAGCTAACTTCCAAATAACGGTGATTCTTGTTGTTCTTCAAAGTTGGCACTTGGGGCCGACTGTAATTTGCTGGGGATCATATCGCCGGAGCGAGCGACGCTCCTGCAGAGACGGCTACTTTCGATTCTCCCAGTGCCTTGCGCCCGGGTTAAGATCAAAAGTGCGTGCCACCGCTCTGCGAGCGGTGAGGGCGTGGCTTGGTTCGTGATCGAGCGTAGTTTCGCTTTTATCCGCGGTTGCACTGCTCACAGAGCAGTGGCACTCAACATCTCCGCCTCAGCCAGGGCACCCGGCCTCTGGGACAGCGTCGATTGTATCCATACGCGGGGTCGTTTGCGTTGAGTTGCCGGATATAGTCCCCCTCGCGCCGGGAAACCTCGGCTTGATCTGCAGACTCAAAAAGGATTTCCTTCCTGATCGTGAAATCTCTCAATTCGTCCGCAGTAAAGTCCTTCTCAACCAGGTCCGCACTCCAGCTTCCAAAGTAGTTGATGGAATGCCCTTGGGATCCGACATCTTTTCCCACGTAAATTTTTCCGTTTGGAAATGTCACTTTGTAGATCACAAATTTAAGCTTCACGCGACAGTCCTGATATTTAAATCTACGCGGCTGAGTCGCATTGTCTGGTTTAAAATTAATATGTGCCGTGCTCATGTCGCGTCAGCAGCATGAGCATGCCGAACGTCAACCGGACGCCGTTTGTTGAATCAACTCTTGAGCCAGAATAATTAGTCGCCGTGGAGTGTTGCGAGGATTGGCAATTTGACGGCGGCTCGGACGGCGATCATCGCTGCGAGCATGCCGACGACAAAGATTGCTATGAGCATAACGACGAGATTCCACCACGGGATATCTGCCACCGCTGACAGCAGGTGAGGAGCCATCGCCAGCAGGGCTGATGCTGTGCCGGCGAGTAGTCCCCCGCCGAGCAGGAATGCGTTTTCCCAGGCAACCAGCTTCGCGATTTGCGACTTTCGAAGACCAACGGCCTGTAATAGCGAGAACTCTTTCGCACGCTCCAGAACATTTCGCAGCATGACCGTCGCCAGCCCCAGCGTGCCAAGAAGTAATCCCAGACCGCCTAATGTCTGGAATGTCGACAGGTAGGTGTTCTGCACAGCCAGAAAATCGGCGAGTCGATTCGCGACTCGATCCGAATCGAAACCGTAGTCCCCCAACTGGGATTCCAGCAATGTCGATAACGCCGTCGCCTCTTTAGGATCGACTTCAATCAGGAAGTATTGGAACCCTACTCGATCAGGAAACAGCTTTCTGAAGTTCGATTCGGACATCACCAGAACTCCTTGAAAGATGCTGTTGGCAAACATCCCGACCACCTGCATTTGCGGGGCAGTTGGATCATCTGCCGAGAGCGGAATCGTCTGACCGATCCCTTTATGAAGTGAATACATCAACGTATTCATGTCGCCCAAAACAGGGATTCGCCCTTCCGGTAATTCTTCCCTGAGCAATGCCCAAGGCTGGGGCACGCGGGTATCGGCGAAGACAAACCGATCCTCTTTGATCAGCATATCAAGAACGTCATCCGGCACCCCGAGGCATGTCGGCAACTGCGTCTGATAGAGATTCAGGCAGCTGGCATTCTCCCCGGGATTCATGCGAAATGCAGCAAACCGACTCTTCGCCAGCAGCTCTTTTGTAGCGGCATCCTGAAGGTTAAACCCGAGCTTATTCTGGCCTTCAACTGTATTAAAATCATAAAGCACCGGCACACTAGTCTCAGCAACCAGAGTGAACCCACCATTCCCGGATCGCGGATTCGGAGCCGCACCTGTCGGGTTCATTTGCCCTGCTGCGACGGCCACAATCACGAACGTCGCACTCGCAATTAACGACGCCGTGAGAACACTCCGCGACCGGTTTCTTGCTGCGTTTCTGACAGCCAGCTTCGCGGTCGATATCTGCGGCAGTTGAGGCGTACTCGCGCGATCACGTCCTCCCAATATCAAGGAGAACGCAGCGAGGCCTCCAACCAGCAATCCAATCCCGACAAGGAAGAAGACGACGATTCTCCATGAGAATCCTGCGAAGGCTTCAACGTCAGGAATCAGACCGGTCAGCGCGGCCACCAGTAGAATCCCTGCCCCGCCCAATCCCATCGATGCCAGCAGCGGAGCGAGTCGTGATTTCTTTCCTGTAATCTGTTCACCTAACGAACCGGTCAACAATGCTCGAGGGCTCTGATGTTCGGCTTGTCGCTGTGCCCACCAGACAGCAAGCAGGGCGACAACTCCGGCAATCACCGCACCGATTAACAAGCTTTGAGGCTGCACATCGAGAAACAGAAACCGTGTCCCAATGGCGCCGATCCACCACGTTTTCAATCCTAAAATCATGAAGCCGGCATATGCCACGGCCGCAGCACTTCCAATCAACGTCCCGAGCCCAACCAGCACAAGCCCTTCACACAACAGTAATCGGCGAATGAATCGGGGACTGAGTCCGATCGCCTGCAGAAGACCGACTTCACTCAACCGACGTTCAATCCCCAACCGGAAGAGCAGCCCTGTCAGGATCGCGGCAGAGACGATGAGAAAGAAGCTGAACCCAATAAAGAGACCGGTGAAATCCGTCGTTCCATTTGCAGCCATCAATCCCTGATATTTCACTGGTTGAACTGCGAACCCTAACTGTTGTGGGTCAATCTGTTTCAGGAATTCAGGGACAAACTGTTGTTCGAGTTGATCAAGTGATTGGCCAGCAGTCGGGGCAATGCGGAGGCTTGTCAGAGATCCATAGCGACTTTTCCAGAATGACTGGGCCGCTTCCAGCGAGACAAACAACTTAGGTGTCGTCCGATACTCTTCCCAGTAATCATCATCGCGATCGGTAATCCGGTCCTTCTTCAACGGGAACGGTTCATTCCAGTCCGCATATGACTGAGCGTCCGTCACACCGGGGACATGTGGAGTATATCCTCGGTCATTGGCTGGCCCGGTCAACTTCACAATGCCAGCAACAACGAACTCCTGAGTTTCCTCCGGGAGCTCTCCCCGATCGCCAACGACATGATACTTGAGGGCAATCTTATCACCGACTTTGGCCGCCAGGTCCTCTGCAACCCATTCATTCAGATAAATGGCATTCCCTGTCAATGGTTTGGATTCTCCGATCATCTCGAATGGTCCAAACGGGGCCGACTTTGGGTCAACGCCAGCAACCACTGAATACATGGAATACTTGTCCGGCGTCTCCGGCTTCCAGATTTCGTTGATCAGGGAGACCAGCACCGGGGACGACTTCAGTTTCAGTAACTCCACTGCTTTCTCGGCCGGCCCACTTAAACCATCTTCAAGGAACATCTGCTGGCTCTCCAACGAGAGGTATCCCTGCTCAGAGTTCTTGACGACTCGTAATCCGAGATCGGACAACTGAATTTTCTGATCGAGCGCCTTGGAAATTTCCTTTGCCTTCTCAGGGGATTGCTCCGCTGGAGAGTTCCCGTTTTCCATTCCAATGAACAGGGCGTTGACTCTGGCTGGTTTCTCTTCAGCCTGTCGTCTTGATCGTGCGACTTCCTGTAAACCCAGTTGAGCCTGAAGATCCAGCAATGAAACGTAAGCATTGGCTGGCAGTTGCTGTGTTGGATTGAGCCCCAGTCGCGCAAGTGGAATTTCTTCGGGAATAATGGCACTCACAGTTGCTGGCTGTGCGGCCACTGTCTGGTTCCGCTCTCCCAACAACGCATCTCGCGGAATGGCAGAAGGAAGTTCGGTCACCAGTGAAACCGTATCGCCGACCTTTACCCCCAACTGATCCGCGACTCGTTGATTCAGAACGATCTCGCCGGACTCAGGGAGCTTGACATCATGGTGGTCTAGCAGTCCCCAAAACCGGTCGTCGCCTCCGTAAACATTCACCTGCCCTACGCGACGCTTCTCGCCGGGTTTCACTTCGAACTCGATGGTCCCAGGTAAAGTCAGGGCCGGCGCGACCGTCTGAATGCCGAGACCAACACTCTGAATTTCCTCGGCCAGCTTCTCACGAAAGAAGCGTCCGCCGCTCACGACATGATCGACCTTCCCCAATCGGTCGAGAGAAATTTGACGCAGGCTACTGCGGACAGAGTCGCCCACGATCAGCGCACCACTGATAACCGCCGTCGCAGCAATGACTCCGCAAATCACCGCAAGATTTGTGCGTCGATAGAAACACAGATTTCGCCAGAGCAGTTGTCCGAATGTCAGCATTCTCTCGCCGTCTCCGCAAATCTGGACCAATCAGATCGATCACAGGACGGTGCAGCAGCGGTTCAAATAATTGCTCTGCTCACAGCGTCCAGCCTGAAGTTTACAGACTTCAGAGCGGTTCGACACTCAAAACAAAAAGAGGGCTCCCGTAAATGGAAGCCCTCTTCGAATTCTGGATTGATATCTGATCTCTGCTACACAGAATCAGAACTCATTGAGTGAAACCGCGGTTCGACCACTTGGCCGACTGAACCGGTTCCGCATTTACTCGACCGTCACACTCTTCGCGAGATTACGTGGCCGGTCGACGTTACAGCCTCGCAGGAGTGCGATTTCATAAGCGAGCAACTGCAACGGAATGGACGTCACCAGTGGCTGCAGACACTCATCTGTCTCCGGAACGTAGATCACGTCATCAGCGATCTCAGCGATTCGCTTATCGCCTTCGCACGCAATCGCGATGACTGGCCCTTTCCTGGCTTTGACTTCTTCCAGATTGCTGATGATCTTGGGGTAGATCCCCCCCTTCGGCACAATGAACACACTCGGAGTGGCCTCGTCGACCAGAGCTAAGGGACCATGCTTCATCTCGGCAGCAGGATAACCTTCTGCATGGATATAGCTGATCTCTTTCAGTTTCAGCGCCCCTTCCAATGCGACTGGGAAGTTATAGAGTCGACCGAGATACAGGAAGTTGGTGCTTTTATGGTACTTGTCAGCGATTTCCTTAACCTTGTCGTGACAGGTCAATGCTTTCTCGACGTGATCAGGCATTGTTCGCAAAGCGCGAATAATGTTTCGACCTGCCTGGTACGACATGTGTCGCATACGGCCGAAGAATAATGCCAGCAACGTCAACACGGTCACCTGAGACGTAAACGCCTTCGTTGAGGCCACACCCACTTCTGCCCCGGCGTGCAGGTACACCCCTCCGTCTGCCTCGCGGGCAATCGTTGATCCCACGACGTTACAGATCGCGAGTGTGGGGTGCCCTTTTCGTTTACACTCTCTCATCGCGGCGAGAGTATCGGCAGTCTCACCGCTCTGAGTGATCGCAAAGATCATCGTTCGATCGGTCAATGGAGGATTGCGATATCGAAGCTCACTCGCATACTCCACTTCGACTGGAATTCGAGCGAACTCCTCGATGAGGTACTCCCCGACAAGTCCTGCATGCCAGCTTGTTCCGCAGGCGGTCAACACAATGCGGTCGATGTGACGCAGTTGTTGGGAAGTGAGATTCAATCCCCCGAATACCGACGTGGCCTCATCTTCATCAAGTCGCCCACGCATTGCGTTTTCAATGGTGGTCGGCTGCTCGTAGATTTCCTTCAACATATAGTGAGCGAAGTCGCCCAACTCGATATCCGTCGAAACCTGATCCAGCGTTCGAATCGAAGGGGAAGTTCGCCCGGTATCCCGATGACGAATTTCCATCCCGTCTTCCGAGAGAATCGCGACCTCATGATCAGCCAGATAGACAACCTGATCGGTGTACCCGATCAACGGCATCGCATCACTGGCAATAAAGTATTCGCCGTCCCCCACTCCAATTACGAGAGGGCTACCGCTGCGAGCGGCAATGAGAACGCCCGGACAATCGCGGAACATCACCACGAGCCCGTAAGTCCCCTTCAATTTCCGCAGCGTCACTTCCAAAGCAGAAAGGCAAACTTTTGCCTGCGTCACATCTTCGCCAAGCTTTGCAATCTCTTTCAGATGGTGAGTCAGCAGGTGAGCAATGACTTCCGTATCGGTGTCCGTGTTGAACGTGTAGCCGATTTGAGTGAGCTGATTTCGTAATGAGTTGTAGTTCTCGATTACACCGTTATGAACAAGCACAACCTCCCCATTCCCCCCAATGTGAGGGTGGGAGTTTTTATCACACGGCACCCCGTGAGTGGCCCAGCGCGTGTGCCCGATCCCGATTGTTCCGGAAACTGGAAGCTCGTCGACCAGCGCCGCCAGTTCCTTGACTCGCCCTGTCTTCTTGCGAATCGAAATCTGACCATCCTTCGCGACCGCAATGCCTGCACTGTCATAACCTCGGTATTCGAGACGATGCAGACCTTCTAACAGGAAGTTGGTGACATCTCGGCCGCCGACATAACCAACGATTCCGCACATTGTTTTTACCTTGGCAGAGTGAACCCAATCATCGACGTTGATCTTTCCTCTGGTCACATTCGCCAGTGGAAACAAAAGCATTCATTGATCTGAAAATGCATTGGAGACACGGAAAACACTCAAATTTGCGTCTTACAGCAGCCATCAGCAACCAGTTGCCTCAACGCCGCAAATTTAGACATGAACCACACTAAGGTAGTTTAAAAATCGGGGTCAAGAGCATCCAAGTTTTGGATTTCCCCCAGCCCTCTTACCCCATCCGCCGCAGCCTGCCCCTTTGTTAATTCCGAGCACAATCTTCCCGTTGGCCTTGAGTCTCTTTGCGCTTTCGGTAACAGTTTGGCACGCTCCTGCCGAATAGCTCGAATATTCGGACTTTAGGAAAATCAGTACCTGTAGAGCCGTGTAATTTCCGATCTGGAAGTATAGGTACAAAGTCGCCAGGCGCGCACATTATATTCCACAGGAATTCAGGCAACAGATCCCTCATCTGACTCGGCATCCTCGCCGTAAATGCCTGTGACTCGGACATGCAATGCATCCACTTGTGCACAACTTTCCGAATGGGCAGCCAATGACCGGCGCAGAATCTCCTGCTGTCAGCAGGAAACGACAACTCCTCAAGAATCTGGGGTTTGCGCTGTGCCTTCCGGCATTTTTCGCCGGAGTTGCACCTGCTATCGCCTCGCCGCTCACCGTTGCATCAGCTGATTCCGCCACGGAAGGTGCATCTGTCGATCCGTTGATGAAAATTGTCGACGAAGCGATCGAAGTCACACGGATGCGGAACCTCGACTTCCAGCAACACACCCCCTGGCAAATTCTTCACGGGCTGCTTGCTCTCCGTGAGAATTATACGATCAAAAACGGAAACGAGTTCGTCAATGCACTCGATTTTCTGTCCACCAAAGCCCGTTACAAAGGCGAAGGCTGGTTCGAAAAGACGCAGCATGGCGGTCGCGCGCACCCCTACAACGGAACTCCGTACGACTTCGAAGGTCACGTGAACCAGACGATGGCGATCATTGCCATGTGCAATGTCCCACTGACCCACAAATTCCATACGGCGAATGGTCAAGTCGTCACGATGCAAGAAATGGTTCAACATGCACAATATGCATTGAACCCGAAAGATGAGTTGACTTGGACGTTGTGGTTCCTGACACATTACGTTGATCAGGACGCAAGCTGGACAACTTCCTCTGGACAACGCTGGAACATGGAAGCTCTGGTTCGCAACCAGAATGCCGCTGCCATCAACAATTCACCATGCGGTGGATGCCATAACCTGTTCGCAGTGGCTTATGCCCGAAATGCTTACATGCAGAAGCATGGACAGCTTCGCGGTGCCTGGCTGGAAGCGGATCAGCGTTTGCAACAATACATTTCCGCTGCCCAATCGATGCAGAATCGAGATGGGTCGTTCGCCACTCAATTCTTCCGCGCTCGGGGTCACAGCACTCAGTTCAATGAACGAATCAAAGCATCCGGCCACATGCTGGAATGGCTGCTGGTTGCTCTGCCGAAGAAGCGTCTGAATGAACAGTGGATGCGCAACGGGATCTACAGCCTCGCAACCGACCTGATCACCAATGCGTCCCAGCCTGCGGACTGCGGCCCACTTTACCACTCCCTGCACGCACTCGTTCTCTACAAACAGCGAATGCAAGGGGCAAACGCAGCCAACGCACAGGAGCAAACTGTTGCAAAGCCGCAGACCAAAAGTGACGCTGCCTCGGAACAGCAGGTAAATGTTCTGGCGACTCCTGCAGCGACAACTGGCCAGGAATTCCAGACACCTGTTCAAACTACTCCAAAAGCCAGACTGCCAGTTCCAGGACCGATTAATCCTGCTCCACAGTCGACACCACCTGCCCTGCTGTCTCCTCCAACAAATCCAAACGAAGGTGACCGTCTCACGCCTCGCCAGGAACGTCTGGAGCGACTTCAGGATCGCCAGCGTCGCTTGAGAAAATCTTCAGCGAGCACAGACGACACATCAGAGATCGAAAGTGTCTCTGGCGAGAAGACTCTGGAAAAGATTCCATTGAGTCCTGTCCCAGGCGGCATGCCGATTTTCAAACCGACCGCATATGAGATGGTCAGTATCGATATCGAACCTGAACTGACTCCGGCCGAAGTCGACGAATTGCCTGCTCCAAAGCAACCTGAGCAGACTCCACCTCCAGTGCTAAAACCAGTTGAACCTGCCCCTGCAATGGCACCGGCGCCAGTCAGTCGCGAACCGGTGAAAGCGGAACCAAAAGGGACTCTGCCGACAGAAGCAGAGGCTCCTAAAGCCGCCGAAGAAGCAGCAGCTTCTGCCCCGGAAGAGCCTGAATACGACTAAGCAACTCAGTCTGAGACTCATTCCGAGTCCATGACATTGAGCCCACGATGAATACAACAAAACCCCTGTCGATGGCAGGGGTTTTGTCATTTTGGGAGACTGTGATTATGTGGTTTTATTCCAACCGTCAACGTACGGGTCACTGAACAGGAGTTGAAGACGTTCTGCGCGGTCAACTCCCGGGCTGGCCACGATCTCAATCGCCTTCTTGAGCAGCCCCATTCTCGGATCATTCTCCGCGAGTTCTGACGATTCCGAGCGGGAAATGCGGTCAAATGCCGCAGCGAGATCGAGGAGACTGCAACGCAACTCAAGATAGTGACGGTCAAGAACTTGCTGGGCAGATTGAATTGATGCCATGTTGAGATGCTCCGTTTAGACCGGTTCGGTCTCTCATGTGGCCGCACAACAGCCTTCTCGACTGGAGAAAAGCTGAATCCTGCGTACCAGATCCCCTGAATAATCTCTGGAAATGCTCCAGCAAGAATCAGATTCGCACCACAACGCCGTGGTCTGCCAGATAAGCTTTTGTCTCGTTAATCGTATATTCACCGTAGTGAAAAATGCTCGCCGCAAGTGCCGCGCTCGCTCCGCCGGTGGTGACTGCTTCATAGAGGTGATGAGGCGATCCAGCTCCACCACTCGCAACCACAGGGATTTCGACGGCATTAGAGATTGCCGCAGTGACTTCAAGATCGAAGCCATCCTTTGTTCCATCTGCGTCCATGCTGGTCAGCACAATTTCACCGGCCCCGAGACGCTCGACTTCCTTTGCCCAGGAGACAGCATCCAGCCCCGTCGGCTTCCGTCCCCCATTGATATGCACGTCCCAATAAACACCTGACGCCGTGGGGTACTTCGTATGAAAGCGAGTTGCAAATCCCCCTTCAGTCGGCACTGGACGCTCACGCACTCGCAGATCCTCAGGAACACCTTGAGCGGCCGCCAAAGCCGCTGGATCACCTGCCGGAACTCGCTTTGGATCAAGATTAACGACGATGCACTGACTCCCAAAACGCAGAGCCGCTTCGCGTATAAACTCTGGATTCTTCACTGCAGCGCTGTTAATCGACACTTTATCGCAACCTGCATTCAGCAGGCGTCGAATATCTTCCAGACTGCGAATCCCTCCCCCGACGGTCAGTGGCATAAAGCAGACTTCGCTTGTCCGCGCAACCACATCGAGAATGATGTCCCGCTGTTCATGGCTGGCCGTGATATCAAGAAAGACAAGCTCATCCGCCCCTTCGGCCTCATATCGGGCAGCAACGTCAACTGGATCACCGGCATCTCGCAGGTTCAGGAAGTTGACTCCCTTTACGACGCGACCAGCGTGAACATCCAGGCAGGGAATAATGCGTTTAGCCAACATAGAGCGAATTTCGAATTGATGTGCAGTTTTCCGGCACGCAAAAACAGGATTTCATCAGGTGAAACTGCTGCGTAACCAGATCACAGGCCAAACCAGACCGGAGGTTGGTCTACCCTGCTTCAGGAATCATTCATCCACACGTTCATTACTTGCAGACTCCAGTTTAACGACTCTCATCGATGAACGGAATTTGACTCAATCAACAACTCCAGCCATACTCCGAATGGGCTACTCCCGGGTGGATTTTCTGTCCCTCAGAATTCTCCCGGCAGAACAAGGCCCATTTTCCCCAATTTTGAACCAAAGGAACACTCGTGTTCGACCCGGCACTCTTCTTGCGTTCGGCGGATGTTCGCGGCCTTTACCCTAATCAGATCAACGAAGAGCTTGCCTGGTTCACCGGGAAATATTTCGCTCAAAGTCTGAAGGAACTGCTCGGGCTCCCTGCTCCGAAAGTTGTCGTCTGTCGCGACGGACGAGTTTCTTCACCGGCCATCTACTCAGCAGTGATTCAGGGGCTCGCGAGCGAAGGAGCCATTCCAATTGCCACAGGGCTGGCAACGACTGACATGATGCAATGGGCCGTCGGCGAAGAGCTGAACGGAGCCATTGCGGGAATCATGATCACCGCATCGCACAACCCACCGGAATACAACGGGATCAAAGCCGTTGTGAAGAACAATGAAACCGGTGGCCTCGATATATTGAGACCTGTCGACCATCTGGCGCCACGATACGCGAAGGACGGCACCAACGGAGACGCTGCTCCAGCCACATCACTTCCGTTCCCACAGCAGGCAAGATTGCAGCTCCACGAGAAGTTTGTGGAAGCGGCCCTGTCTCGCTCAAAACGCATTAACAAAGCAACTGGCAAGATTGTCCTCGATCCAGGCAACGGAGTCGGGGGGCTCTTCCGTCCACTGCTGAAAACCGCATTGGCTGCACGCAAGTCAAAAGTCGAATTGCTGGCAGTTGCCGAACGGATCGACGGCACATTCCCGACACGCCCATCAAATCCCGGCTTACCGGGAGCCGTCAAATTGCTTCAGGAAACCGTCATTGCAGAAGGGGCCGCATTCGGTGCCGCATTCGATGGCGATGCCGACCGTGTCTTCCTGGTCGATGAATGGGGACAGTTCGTTTCAGGGTCGCTCCTGCTGGCCGCTCTTGCCAAAAGAATGGTCGAAAACAACGGCGGCAAAGGGGCAGTTGTTTACTCTGCCGTTTCATCGTGGTTGGTCGCTGAAGCGGTTCGCGCTGCTGGCGGGACCCCGATCATTTCACGCGTCGGACAGGATGCGCTGAAAGTTGCTCTAATCAAGAAGGACGCCGTTTTCGGTGGCGAATCGTCCGCCCACTACAATTTCCCAGATACTTACTGCCTCGATTCCGGGTTATTCTCGCTTGTCACGTTCTGGGACATGCTCCTCGAATCCGGCAAGACCTGTTCACAGCTGTTGGGCGAACTGAAGCCGTGGCCGAACAGTGGCGAAGTCAACTTACGAGTTGAATGCAGCGACTGGAAATCGATGAGTACAGAGGTGATCACCAAGATCAAAGCCGAATACTCCGGCGAAGCGGCGAATGCCTATGTGCTGGACATTGACGGGGTCAGCGTCTTCTCGCCTAAGGTGCCGAAGTACAAGACCGCCGACGACGTGTTCAAGATCGACAAAAAGAACGATCCAACAGGCCAAACCTACCGGGAAGTGCAGAAGTACACTCCAGACTGGTGGTTCAACGTTCGAGCATCCAACAACGAGCCACTGCTGCGGATCAACTTCGAATCCAGCAGCGCCACCGAGGTCGCCGGGCGCACCTATTCATTGATCTCGAAGATTCGGGAGATTTGCGGGAGTCGAGCACGAATTGCCGTTCAAGATTGGGGCAGCTTGAAGTAAGTCGAGCTCCTGTGCGTTCCAATTCCACTTCAACGCACGTTTCCAAAATTCGATGGTGGCCGGCTCAGCGAAATGGGCCGGCCACCATTTTTTGTTAACAGATAGAACGGTTCGATTTCGGAAGCGATTCAACTGCAGGCGCTGGAGTAAATGACACCATGATTCCGTGTCACAGCATCCACCACACCATCCTCCGATCTGCTTCAAAACACTTCGCGGCTTTTATCCGTTTGCTTGTCACTTGCGCTCATCGCCACATGTATCTCGTCGCGCACCGCCTTGCGGACAATGAAGTACAGGGCCATTCCAATTCCGACGAGAACGCCAGCGTAAATGAGGAGTGACATGATTATGACAACGATTTCAACTGGGCCCACTCCGAACATCACAAGCTCCTTGGCGTCTAAAGGTCCGACATCAATCTTCGGCCCCGTGTATTAGAATTTCCCTTTGCAATTACAGAACGAAACACTTTTTCATTCAGATCATTTTTTCATCGAAGTTTCTGGATTCATCAACTGAGGCTTTCGAATCGCTAACCGCCGGAATACGCTATTTGAAGCAGTTCGATCGCATGCAATATCGTCACAGTCACTTATCACCGGTCCCAGCTGACCGGGTGTTCAGCGAGCATCATCAGGGGAGTCAACCTTGGGGATGGGACCGTTTGAAAACGTCACGACAGCCAGCTCAATCGTACTGGGATCGCCCGGCTGGGGCTGGATCGTTTTCATTGTTATCGGTCTGTTCCTCGCTTTGCTTCTCACCGCTGCGATTCGCTCTCCTCTCCCTCCACGCTGGAAGTGGGGCCTGTTCGCTCTGAAATCCACAGCGATCACCTTGCTGGCGATCTGTCTGGTCGACCCGTTGATGACGAGACATTATGCCAAGCCGGGCGAGAACATTTTTGCAATCATTGCCGACCAAAGTGCCAGCCTGCAAATCCTGACAGGCGAAGAAGCAGCACAACTTCGGGGAGCACGCTACAAAGAATTACTGACGAATCCAGATGCCCCATGGTTCAGGCGTCTTGAACAGGATTTTCAGGTTCGGGATTACACATACGGAACCACCCTCGCTGGTGTCGACAACTTTCTCAACCTGACCTTTGATGACTCCGCGAGTCACCTTGCGACTGCTCTACAGACATTGAAGCGACGTTATCAGGGACAACCGCTGGCCGGTGTCCTGCTGTTCACAGACGGAAACAGCACCGATGACCTGACTGAAGCAGATCAGCTCGGTATACCGGTGTATCCAGTCATCATTGGCGAAGAACAGACTCGCCCAGACATCGGAATCGAATCGGTTTCCGTTTCGCAGACGAACTTCGAAGATGCCCCTGTCACCGTGCAGGCAAGATTCTCAACTTCCGGGCAGCGACCAGAGAAACTGGTTGCAACACTCTCAGATCTTTCCCCCAACTCGACCGAATCTCAGACAGTCACACTTTCGACGACCGGACAGTCTGAACTTGTTGCCCGATTTCAAATCCGCCCGAAGACATCTGGACCTCTGTTTTATGATCTGGCCGTGACATCCGACGATGAGACCAACGTTCTAGAAAATCCGGAGACGAGTCGCGAAGCAACGGTCCTGAACAATACGATTCTCGTCAGCGTCAACCGCGACCCCCATCGCTCTCGAATCCTTTATGTCGGGGGACGCCCGAACTGGGAGCACAAGTTCTTAGGGAGAGCACTTTCAGAGGACCAGCAACTGCAACTTGTCAGTCTGATTCGGATCGCAAAGAAGGAAGCCAAGTTTGATTTTCGAGGACGAGTCGGGGAATCAAACAACTCGCTTTTCCGAGGCTTCAAAGGTGAAACAGATCAGGAAGCCGAGGACTACAGTCAACCGGTTCTGGTCCGCATCAACACCAGAGATGCCGGGGAGCTGAACGAAGGTTTTCCGAAATCCATGGCCACTCTGTTCGAGTACGACGCCATCATCATTGACGACACCGAAGCGGAGTTTTTCACTCGCGACCAGCAATCCTTGATTGAGAAGTTTGTCTCCGAACGAGGCGGCGGACTGTTAATGCTTGGCGGTCGAGACTCATTCAAACATGGAAAATGGGACCGATCGCCGGTTGCCAACACACTTCCAGTCTACCTCAACCGCACTGCCGCTCCACTCACTGGGAATCTTCGCTGGTCACTCACACGAGACGGGTGGCTGGAGCCGTGGACTCGCAGCAGAGACACAGAGCAAGCGGAAAAGTCTCGTCTGGATAACGTCCCGGATCTGACAATCATCTCGTCCTCATCAGAAATCAAACCGGGCGCACGCACTCTCGCGACTGTTCGAAATGAATCCGACGAAACCCATGCTGCGCTGGTCATCCACTCATTCGGGCAAGGACGAACCGCGGCCCTTCTGACCGGCGATCTCTGGCGATGGAAGCTGCAGGATTCGCAAGAGAAAGCAGACGACGCCGGGAAGTTCTGGCGACAACTTGCCAGATGGCTCGTTGGAGATGTTCCACGACGCATTGCGATCAGTCATCGCCCAACTCAACTGGCAGGCCAACCCGCCGCCACGCTTCGGGTACAGCTTCGAGATCAGGAATATCAACCGCTGGATGGGGAACATGTCCAGATTGAAGTACGCCTCCCTGATGGCAAGACCGTTCAGGTGGATGCTCAACCCTGTGCAGATCAGGCAGGTACCTATGAAGCAATTCATGTTTCACGCCTCTCTGGTGCATACACAGCCAGAGCGACAACAACCGACAGTAACGGCAAACCACTCACCGCCGAAATCGGTTGGGCCAGTAATCCAACTGCTCAAGAGTTCCGAAAAGCGGATATCAACTTGAAGGATCTGACCAAACTTGCAGACGCAACTGGCGGGCAGATAGTGAAGGCAACGGAGTTGGAAGATTTTGTTAGCACCTTGCCTTTTCGCAACGTCCCCATCATGCAGACGGAAATGATCCCATTGTGGCATCGACCGTGGATTCTGCTGATCGCTCTGGCGCTGCTGACTGCAGAATGGGGACTTCGACGCTGGGGAGGATTAGCGTGATGCAGCGGCTCCCATTCCTTCAATTAATTCTGACAACGTGCAGCTTCATCGCAGTGTCAATGTCAACTCCCTTGCTCGCGGCCGGCGAACCTGCAGCGCAGGAATATCGTGGGGACCTGCTGATCGTCGTGGGGTCAACCGGAGAGCCAGACTATTCCAGACAGTTTCAGGAGTGGACTGAGAACTGGAAAGCAGTTGCCACAGCCGGGCAGATCCGCATTCAACAATTGGGGGGAGACGATGCAACCGGTACGCTCCCAGAGATCGAGCAGGCAATTCGCCCTCTGCACAATAACTCGCAGCTTCCGCTCTGGATTGTGCTGATCGGACACGGAACCTTCGATGGTCGAAACTCCCGCTTTAATCTCCCAGGGAACGACCTCGCACCAGCCACACTGAACGAGTGGCTCGCCCCCATTTCGCGACCAATCGGTGTCATCTGCTGTTTTTCTGCAAGTGCTCCATTCCTGCAAACTCTGGCAGCCCCCAATCGTGTTGTGATCTCAGCAACGAACAGTGGCAGCGACGTCAACTTTTCCCGATTCGGTGGATACCTTGCAGCCGCACTGAACGACCCGAGTGCCGATCTCGACAAGGACGGACAGACCTCGTTGCTTGAAGCGTTTCTACTTGGCTCGGCCCAAACCCAGGAGTTCTATTCCGGTGATGGACGAATCCCGACAGAGCACCCTGTCCTGGATGACAATGGCGATGGACGACCGGTTCCACCAGAGGGATTCGAAGGGCTGCAACCAGTTCAACGGAAAGATGATCCTCAGAGACTCCCAGATGGATTTATCGCCCATCAGTGGCATTTACGTGCCAGTGACGCTGATGCCACCTTATCCCCGGAAGCGATTGCGAAACGAAACACACTGGAGCTGCAAATCGCCAGACTTCGAGTACAGAAGAAGGACCTCAGTGAAGCGGAATACGACACTCGCCTGGAAGTACTCCTCGTTGAAATGGCAAAACTGCTGATTCTTCCACAGCCAAAGGTCGATTCCGCATCGAAATAGCTGTCTCTCGTCCTTAGGATTTATGATGTCGGAATGCGTCTCTCGCAGGACCATTCGCCTGAAAGAAGCCGTCTGATCCCTGAACCCCATTCACTCAAAATCAATTTAACAGCATTTCATGTCTCCCAGATTGCGAGCGGACCCATTTTTGGAGACACTGCATGTCGAGAGCAATACTCGATTCGACTCTTCAGCAGTTGCAGCTGGCATGTCCGTGTTGAGTTTATTCCCTGCCGCTCTCTGAATTGCGAGTTGCTCCAACGACTCGTACAGGTTTCCTCCTCGCCACCGATCGTTTTTCAGTAGCTGTCATCCCCATGAGCACCGAGTCCGAAAATCGACGACATATTGGCCCGTTCCTTCTGGATCGACAGCTTGGCGTCGGCGGCATGGGGATTGTGTATTCTGCGACGTATGAAAAGAACGGGTTGAAATGCGCCGTGAAGGTGCTCGCTCCTGACGTCAGCGATAACGATGCGGTGAATCAACGGTTCATTCGGGAAACCGAGATTCTCAAAAAGCTGCAGCATCCCAATATCATCAAATACTATGGGGCCGGGTCAAACCGTACCCAACGCTTCTATGCAATGGAAATGGTCGATGGGGGCGCCCTCGATCTGTTACTCAAGAAGGAAGCTCCGTTCAATTGGGAACGGACGATCGACTACACGATTCAGATTGCACGCGCACTGGAACACGCCCACAACGCTGGAATTGTTCACCGCGACCTGAAGCCGGGAAACCTGCTGGTCACCAAAGATGGCACTCTGAAGCTCAGCGACTTCGGCATCGCGCGAGACACTCAGGCGACAGCACTTACTCAGGCAGGAAAAACTGTCGGAACCATGAACTACATGGCTCCAGAACAGATCAGCGGAAAATACCCGATCACCAAACACACCGACTTGTACGCACTCGGGTGTGTCATGTTCGAGATGTTGACCGGACGTGTTCCTTTCCAGTCAGAAACACAAGCTGAGCTCCTCTTCAAACATCTCGACGAAGCCCCTCCTTCAGTTCGAGATTTCAGTCAGGACACGCCAGTCATCCTCGGGAAACTGATTGATGAACTTCTCTCCAAAGAACCAAGTGACCGACCGTTCGATGCACTCGCGGTTCAGGTTCGGCTCGATGAGATCAAAGAAAAACTGAAACAGCAGGAAGAGAAACGAAAAGCAGCCACTGTTGGCGGCATCACCGCGACGGGAAAACAGAAGACTTCGGTCCAAAAGAAAAAGAAGAAAAAGAAAGCGACCGAGGACAAACCTGCAGTCCCAATCTACGAGCAAACGTGGTTCCTGGCGACAATGCTGGGAATCATTCTGGTCGGGATCAGTATCGCGATTGTCCGTACTCGCAGTGAAAGCAACCTGTACGCTCGCGCTTCCAAGTATATGCAGCAGCCAGCAAGCCAGTGGATCAATGCCAAGCAGGATCTGCTGACAATGCTCGCTCGCTACCCCGAAGGTGAGCACGCGAAAGAAGGTCAGGAGTGGCTCGATCAGATCGAAATGAATCTGACTGAAAACCGCATCGCAACCTTCATCAAGCTGAATAAAGATCCGACCAACGAAGCAGAACGACTGTATCTGGCAGCTGGTCAGTATGAAAGGTTTGGCGATCGCTTTACCGCATTGGAAAAGTACGAAGCGATCCCCAAAGTGATTGCGATGTCACCTGAGAATCGCCCTTATTTGAACCTCGCTCGCCGTCAGGCTGAGAAGATCAAAACGAATGTCGGCGCGGATGACGACCGTACCACATTCATCAAGAAGCAACTGGAAGACGCTGATTCGCTGTATGCCGAAGGAAAGAAGTTGCAGGCCAGAGAGAAATGGCAGGCCATCGTTCGACTTTACGGGGACAATACCGAGTTCGAATTCTTCACAAATCAGGCAACTGACCGTCTGAAAGAAGTTGCGGGAACATAGAGCATTCAAGAGCGGATGATTGCCATTCGCGAGAATGATTATCGCCCCGTCGATGGAATCTCGATTCCATATTGTCGCAGGTCGCTCACAAATCGCTCAGTGGTGCTGAATTGAACAGCACTCAAACCGTACGACTTGCCTGTCTCGACGTACTCAAGAATGTCATCCGTATACAACGCTTCGCTCGGGTGACATTCAATTGAATTCAGTGCTGCCTGATAGATCGCAGACTCTGGCTTCACCGCACCGACTTCATAAGAGACGATGAGATGGTCGAAGTAATTGAGCACATTCCAGTTTCTGCGAATCACGCGAACATGCGTCGTGCAGGTGTTTGACAAGAGAACCAGACGCAGCCTGAGCCGTTTGAGTTCTTCAAGCACCGGAATGATCGACGCGTTCAACTGGAAGATATTCCCTGACGCTTCACACAGGGAATCAAAGTCGATTGGCCTTTGAAAGAGGGCTTCAAATCGATTGTGCAATTCGCGTTCATCGATGAGGCCACGTTCAAAGTCGGCCTGGCATCCGGACGCCATGAGTTGTCTGGTAAGTTCCGCTTCGGAACAGCCACAGACTTCCGCCATCTGCCGGCACATTCGCTCATGCGAGAAGAAGACAAGGACGTTTCCCATATCAAACAGGATTGTCTTTAACTCACACGGTAACGTCATCAGCATCACAACCAGAATCAGATAGCACCTGAGGGACCTTCACAGACTGCTGTCTCGATGCAGTTCACGCGAGACAGCTCCGAAGCTCCCAGACGTTATCCTAATAGCTGCGGACCAACAACCCAGCTTCATCGAAGAGCTCGTATTGAATATGAGAGCCGACATAGGCTTCATAAGCGCGCAGCTTCACATTGCCGTTGGGCCAGAAGTCTGACCAGCCCACTTCGACGCCCCGACTATAGATCCGCTCTGACAACTGATAACTCGAATTGCCTTCAGCGACATAGACTCGAGTGACTCCATGTCGTGTCACCCCATCGGCCAGCAACTCTTCTTCAATACGAATTCCGTCCGCTTCCTGAACAGTAACACATTGCTTTCCAATCGTTGCCGCTGCAGGAAACACTCCTGAAATGGAGCAGTAGATCACGACAGCGAGACTGAAGAACATCCCCAGAAAAGATGGTGCAGTCGACTTCAAAGCTTTCATTTCCCAATTCCCTTGAGCTCATGCCGAACACGTTTCGATCCGTCGTGTTCTTCATCGAACAATGGTCAAGTCCCTATCACAGGACAGGTGACATCTGAGGCAAACTCGACTTGAAACGTCACGATCATCAGAGGCGAGTTAACAAATCGCTCAGGCAGTTCTTAAAAATTGCGAGCTCTTTAAACGGTAAGATAAAGGCAGATCGGACCAGGCAATTCAGTCAATTCAGTGGTGGCTTTCATTCACACTCAACATGTCTTTAAGTGACAGGTCATCGTGCTCAAGATCGCCAGTGAACGCTGCTTCCCTCAGGCTTTTCTCTGTTGCCGACATTGCATGCAGGCTTGCGAGAAAACCAAGCACTTCAACTTGAAAACCGCAGGATTTATCAGGCTTTCAGTGCCACGATCTCCCCTAATGCAAGTTCAAGGCCAACAGGTTTCAATTCTGCGCCACGTTTGAAAAGTTTCTGTTTACAAGAAATGAAATCAGCGCAAGGAGAGTCACGAAAGAAGACGCTCAAGAAGTGACAGACAAGTCTCATCTGCATCTAACCAAGACATTCAGACATCTGCATATCACACCTTACTGATCAATCGACACATTCACATCGATCAGTGTCGACATGTGCATGAGTCGTGAAAGCAAACGTGTGCAGCAGACCAGATCAAGATCAGACAGAAGCTTGATTCAGCGAGCGCAGGCGTCGAACGCGTGCGGGCACACGAGAGGCCGAACCGGTTCAGACTGCCCTTAAGCGTGAACGATCCAAAGCAGCGATCGTTTCCTGAAAATCAGTTGGTGGTTCCGCGACGCACTCGATCCACCCCCCGCTGATGGGGTGTGCAAAATCCAATCGAAGCGCATGCAAGGCATGACGCCGAATTGGTAATCCCGTCTCAACTTCACGAGAAGCTTCCGGATCGATATCCGCATAGAATGGTTTGAATCGCCCCTGAGTTTCATAGAACTCGTCGCCCACCAACGGATGCCCGAGAGCAGCGAAATGAACTCGAATCTGATGGTTTCGACCTGTCCGCGGCTTCGCCAGCACTAAAGTGTGATTCTCAAACCGCCGGACGACTTCATAGTTTGTTTTCGCCGCCTTACGATCTCGAGCATCCGCTCGACATGACATTAATACGTGTCGCCCGATATTCGCACGACCAATTGCCAGATCGATTGATCCACGATCCTGCTTGACCACACCTTCGACGAGTGCGAGATACGTTTTCCCGACTCGCGACGCCTCAAATGCTGCAGAGAGCGTGGCATGTGCCTGATGAGTCAACGCAACGGCAATCGCACCACTCGTCTGACGATCGAGCCGATGCACCATCCCCGGGCGGAAGAGTCCACGACAGGAACCACGCTGATCCAAATGATACTGCAGGACGTTCGACAAGGTTCCTGACTGATCTTCACCAACAGGATGAACGATGATCCCTGCTGGCTTATTCACCACCATCATCCAGGGATCTTCAAACAGCACATTCAGATCCTGCTCTGAATGCTCAATCATCTTATCTGGTGGCTCAAACAGGCGGACTCGAACTTCCTGATCACAGAAAACCCGATCTGACTGCTCTGCAAAAGCATGATTGATCGTCACTCCCTGAGCACGAACAATCCGTTGAATTCGCCACGGCGTGTAGTTTCGAAGATGCTTCACCAGAAACGAATCGATGCGCACTCCATTGAGTTCTCTTTCAACGATGAACTCAAAGACCGGAAGCGACATAGAACACAACAATCTGCGAAGCGAAACGGAATGCGTCTCAGGTGAAAATTTCTGACACGAAGTCGGATCCTAGCGTCGTACCGGTTCTTCAATCCAGAGTACAGCAAGATCTTCAGGGGCAGAATTCATTTCACTGATCACAAGAACAGTTCACTCCGTCAGGTTTTCAACCGAAACAGAGTGTTCGAATGCACTGAACAGCGTCCACCGGATTTTCAGTACGACGTAACGTTCCAAAAAAACTTCCACCTCAAGACCACACGATTAGAATTGAGACTGCCCCGTAAGAATAGTTCACATGGACTACCTCAATATCACCATTCTTCAAGCCTCTTCCTCAAAAAACACCCCTCAAACGGGGCAGATAAAAAATCTTGAAGAACGCCATCTTTGATGTGATTTGGACACGGCGTATACTCATGGAGAAGTGAAAAGAATTTGCAAAAAATGGAACTCAGCATACCGCAGTCAAATACCGATAAAAACAGATTGATTAACAGTTTCAGTTTACCAACATCATGTCCCAACGCTGATTGTTTACGCAGAGACTCAGATCATTTACCAAATTCTGTCCAGTAGAAATTTTGCAAAGTACGCACCCCCGAGCACCTGAGACGCGATTTACAAGTTTTGAACAGGGGAAGGCAATTTCAATGCCCACCAATTCCGTTCGCCCAAGTATCGCAGAAACAGCTTATCGCTTCTTTGATCGCGCTGTTCATCCAGAGATGTTCAGTCCAGCAATCGTCGGGCGAATTCGTTCGTCTCAATATGACCTCGCCCTTGGAATCTGTCAGGGAGGCCACTACCTGCAGTTCACCTGCAATGGCCAGTCAATGACTGAGGTCACCGGTCCGGAAAGCGAAGTTCTTTCATCATACGGTCTGCAGCAGACATACTTCTTCAATGAGACAGAAGAACTTGTGCTCGAAGCAGAGAAGAACTTCAAGTATCACTTTGCCGGTCAGATTGAAATCCTCGATTTCTCAGTCTTCACCAGAGTGCAGATGGAACTGGAATATGAAGCTTCGAAAGCATTCATATCACACCAGTTTCCTGCAAAGAACCGCCTGCAGCCAGGCCCTTTGAGCCTCGCTCAGATCGACGGTAGTGAAAACTCAATCACCGTCAGTATCTTCCACACGTTCCCAGACGATCTCGTCGTCTTGCGAACTCAATCGCTGTTTGAGTTCCCGGCAGCGAAATCGGACAATTAGGTCTCAACAGACTTGCAACACTCCCCGGTGAGACGGTGGCCGAAAGGCCAACGCTTCGCTGGGCCCAAGATGATCGCAACATCCGTTCCTATGACCGGAATTCGATTCGAAAATCGATTCAAACCTGGCCCGGAACCTGTTGTCTTACTGCCGATCCGATATGATCAGTGGACCATTATATTGAATGGCCATGACTGATTATGGCGGATCGGCAGTTTCGTTTGATCCGCCACATGCTCTGGTTCGCGGGTCGAATTGATGAACACAACTGTTGTTGAAGCTGCTGTTGATCTGGTCTCCAAACTGGTCGACCTTCTCGGTCCCGGTTCCGTTCTTTCCGCGGCTTCGGAACGACTGGTCTACGAGTGCGATGGCTACATCATCGAAAAGTCGATGCCAGACATCGTGGTGTTCCCGCAAACAACTCAAGACGTCGTCGAGATCGTCAAGCTCTGCAATCAGTTCAACGTCCCATTCGTCCCTCGTGGGGCCGGCACAAGCCTTGCTGGTGGAACACTTCCTGTCGGTGGCGGAGTCATGATTTGCTTGACTCGCATGAAGGCCATTGAAGAGATCAACCTGCGAGACCGCTACGCAATCGTGCAGCCAGGTGCCGTGAATGTGCATCTCACCCAAAAGCTCAAAGGCACAGGCTTCCATTTTGCCCCAGATCCAAGTTCTCAGGGAGCCTGCACGATTGGCGGGAACGTTGCGACAAACGCTGGCGGCCCACACACACTGAAATACGGTGTCACCGTCAATCACATTCTCGGGGCAGAAATTGTGCTCCCGACTGGAACTGTTGCCACATTAGGCGGCCCGACCCAAGACCATTCCGGGTACGACCTGACCGGACTCTTTGTCGGAAGTGAAGGAACGTTCGGCATCTGCACAAAAATCTGGGTCCGCTTGACACCAGATCCGGTCGCCTTCCGCACGATGCTCGGCGTCTTTCCAACGGTGACACAAGCCACAGAAGCAATCAGCGGCATCATCGCAGCAGGCATTATCCCTGCCGCTTTGGAAATGATGGATCAGGGAATCATCGGAGCCGTGGAGCAGGCGTTCCACTTCGGATTTCCACTGGACGCCGGTGCCATTCTACTGATTGAAGTCGATGGACTCGAAGCAGGCATCGACATTGAAGCAGCACGAATTTCTGAAATCTGCTTCGCCCACGGTGCTCGCGAAGTGCGTCGGGCTCAATCCACACAAGAACGAATGGCCTTGTGGAAATGCAGAAAGCAGGCATTCGGAGCCATCGGGCGACTCGCACCAAGCTTCTGCACCCAGGACGGCGTTGTCCCTCGCACCAAGCTCCCGGACATCCTCGCGTTTATTCAGGAGACCGAGAAACGATACGACTTACGCATCGTGAATGTGTTTCATGCTGGGGACGGAAACATTCACCCGATTCTGCTATTCGATGAACGCGACCCGGAACAAACACAGCGCGTCATCCATGCAGGAGACGACATCCTGACCAAGTGTATTGAACTCGGCGGAAGCGTCACCGGCGAACACGGCATCGGGGTCGAGAAGATCAGCTTCATGGATAAGCTGTTCACGCCAACTGACCTGGAAGTCATGGCCGACGTTCGGTCAGTTTTCAATCCAGATGGACGATGCAGTCCTCAGAAGCTGCTACCAACGTCAGCTGGATGTGCGAATGAGCATATTCATCGCGCCAAACCCGGCCGACGCGCCTCGATGTAGCGGTCGAACACAGCAGCCGTGAAGCTGTGTTTCAGAGAGAGAGAGAGCAAACCGGTCTAGAAGCCGAAGTGAACTCCGACACGACCGTGATGGTGATGATGTCGGTGGTGGTAATGACGGTATGGATGGCCGTACCAGCCGCCAACCACAAGTGGAGCGGGCTCATAAATCACCGTTGGACTCTCCTTCACAACGACAACGTTTGAAGGTGCAACAGCTGGAATTTGTCTTGCTGTTTGAGCCGAAACGATGACCCGATCACTCACACCATTCGATTTCAGAGTAATCACCGAATCAGTGCTGAGATCAAACCGCCCACCGCGACTCTGGATCATGTTGATGATCACGTCATCACTGACCCCGGATTGAGCTAACCGAATCAGGTCGAAATTCGTCAGCGCATTCTGTTGCGCCGTATGTTGAGCCTGAGCAATTGCACTGTTCCGCTGAGCAACCGCCACGTCCCGCTCGACTCGCGCGTCTTCAGCGTCGCCGATCACAGTCCCAGCCATCGCGCCAGTGATACCGCCGATCAACGCACCAGCACCCGAGTTTCCGCTGTGCGATCCCAGAGCAGCACCTGCAATCGTTCCGATTGCGGTCCCGGCCAGTGCTCCAGACTGCGCATGATTCATATTTGCGCAACCATTGAAGCACAGGAGTGCAGCGAGCGCCGCCACTGAAATTCCAGTGGACACAAATCCAGAAACGCTTGGCGTCATCATCCAATCACTCCTGCCGTCCGGTGCGTTCCCGCCGCTCCAGAACTTCCGTGGCATTCAAATTTGCCCGTTTTCAACGAAGCGGCTTTTAGCGGAATTGAAGATGGTTGGCATAGAGCAAATTCCTTTTGCAGCACATTGTTCCTCCATCGTTCCTACCCAGAAAACGACGTGTTCCGCCTTGAATAAACGGAACAGTGCTCGCATTATGGAATTCGCAATCAATCACCCTGTCGCAGTGGGAAACGCAGGGAACAAGTTTTCCCAATTCAACAAAGTAATTAATCGGCTGATCGAAGGCATCCACAGCAGCGAACGTCATTGTTGCACCCAAAATCGGATGTGCGCACGCGACGTAACGCTCTCCTATTCTCCCCGAACTTCCCATCCCTGCCGCGTATGGCCCGTGCAAGAGATTGAGATCGACGAGAATTCTTTGTGGCGACGTATTAGAAAAGGAAAGCCCCTATGCCCCCGGAAGAATCAAAAGCGGCTCAATCTGCGGTTCCAGGCATCGCAATTTTCAGCCTTTTTATGGTGGGAGGACTTTCGATTTTGTTGTCGTTGGTAGGTTTCGTTGCCGGGATTGCTCTCGTTGGTGTGCCGAATACAGGCGCCATCATCATCGGGTCCGCATTGATGATGGCAATCGCTGCAGCGACCTTTGCCTGGTTAACCAACTTCTGCTTTCGAAAGCATTAAAACCAGGGAATTTAGAAGAGCACCCCGATCTCAGCGACGTCGGGGCCACAAACTGGTTCTAGCCAAGAACACACATCCAGAAACACAACAACCCAGCCGAAGCTGGGTTGTCGATGTTTGCTGTATTAAGTGCCGAAGGTGGGAATCGAACCCACACGAGGAATTACCCTCACTGGATTTTGAATCCAAGCCACCAATCGTCGGAAACTGTGTAAGTACGTACATAATAACAACAAGCGGATTCTACAAGCAAGACCATCGAGGACGATCGCGGACGGAAAACAACTGTGACGGGTGTCGCGACACCTGCTCTATTCGTCGCTTTCGTTGTCGTCATAATTTGTCCTACCGTTCCGTCGAGACGAACCGCCTTTCGTTGTGGCCGTATCCACAATTCGCATTCGGTCGAACACTACTGAGAAAGTCGACAGGTGTCGCAGTGCCGAGTGGTTGCTGTATCCCATCGCCCGAGCAACGTCTGCCTTAGAAGCTTTCCCGTTCTTCTCTCTCAGGTAGAACAACCAGCCAATCGCCTGCACATTTCGGAGTGCTTCAGAGTCTCCGTGATCCGTATGGGCTGTGTTTTTTACCGTTCCTGACTCAAGCGCCGTAGCAATTCTGGCAAGCTGGTGAACGATTTCACTTGACATACCTTCTACTGTCACCATATCTTTCATGGTGTTGAGCCTTCCATGTTTTGACAGACGCGGAAATCGACGCCGCTGGTTCGGGTCGCCAAACTCGGACCAGCAACAACAATTACGAGGTCGCCAAACCTCGCTGAATCACACAAGCCCTCTGAGTCGCCAAACTCTCTGGGCTTTTTTTACGTGTGTACGAAAAAACCCCGCCAGTGGGTCGCAGTCCACTGACGAGGTAAATACGGGATTGCTCCCGAGTGTTTCGTTTAATCGACATGGTGCCCTGCGACAAGCTGCCATGCTGATCGTTAAAGTCGATGCGAGCAGAAGTACCAAATTGGTACTCACTTGTCAACGTCGAAGTACCAATGTGATACTGTGTGTCATGGCAAGTAAAAACAAACCACAACACCGAATCGACTGCACTGCTGAGCAAAAACGACTGTGGGAGCAAGCCGCCGCCGCGAGACGATGGTCGCTCGCAACGTGGACTCGCGAAGTCCTTGACAGAGCCGCCGAAGCCGAACTGGCAAAGCTGAAGACAAGGAGCGACGTCAAGAAATCCTAGGTGTCGACAAGGGCCAATAATCATGATCAAGTTCAACTGCAATGGGTGTGGCGTTTCACTAAAGGCTCCAGAATCAAAGGCCGGGGCGTCATTTCCCTGCCCGAAATGCCAGTCTTCCGTGACGGTGCCGGGACTTGTGAAACCACAAAAGAAGTCGCCTACGGAAGTGCCAGCCGCAAATACGTTCACTGTTACGGCACTTGTTGGAACCGGCGCAGCCTGCTTCGTTGCTGGAGCCCTGTTTGCATCTGCTGTTTCGTGGACAGGAAGCAGCAGCAACGCAGCGAACGAGACGCAGGCGGCATCTCCTGCACCCGTGACGGACCAGAAAGAGTCAATTAGTCCCGCACCTAATAAGCCGGAACAAGACGAATCCAAGAAGTGGATTGGGGTCGGATTCGTAACACTTGCTGACGTGCGTCCGAAATTTACAGACTCACTTGGAATACCTCTCGATGGAGTAGTGATAAGCACAGGAGACGAGACACCAGCTCGCGATGCTGGAATGGTTGGCGGTGATATCATTGTTGAAATTGGCGGCAAGAAAATTGCCACCGCTCCTGATTTCGAAAGATGGTTTAAATCGTCGAAGATTGGAGAGACGTACCCCGTCCGCTTTTATGCGTGGAGTCGCGAAGGTAGACAGAAGGTGTTTCGAGAAATGTCTTCCAAGATCACCGTTGGAACTCGCGACAATCTCCCAAAAGACGAAAAGTCTTCTAAGGGAATGGACGTCGAGTTTGCCAACCTGATACTAGACGCCATATACGATTTGACGCCAAAGCGACTTACGCCAACACCATAGATGCGGGATTATGTGGCGGCCTGAGAGCTATCTCGTCTTCCAGAAGGACGCAACAACAGCGCCACCGTCAGCCGCGAAAAGAGCGTCAGCGCGGTGGATTTGCGATTGAGTGTTGACGTTAGAGATCGTCATGAGAACAGCCCGTCACGGAGTTGATTCACATTCTTGTGAGTTGTTTCCTTGACGGTGTTTTACTGAACAAGCGAACAGTGTTCAAGCCATAATTGCGAGCGTCTATATTTTGTGCCTCGCGTCGCTGGCAAGCACAAGACGCAAAAAAGCCCCGCCATCCGGTGGGGCTTTTGTCACTTCTTTTTCTTCGGTTTCGGACCTGATCCCGGTCGGGCTCCGCCGTTGACTTTACTCGCAACGACTTGCTTGAGACGCTCAACGTCATCGTCTGTGAGCACACGATTGCGGGGTGAACCGGGCGCCCAGCAATAATCTCCGGCCACTCAGCCTGGAATCTGGCGAGTGCAGCCTCGTGGTTCGCGTGCGGTCCAAAATAGTAAGAACGGCCTTTGTGCTTTTTCGTCCACTGTCCGTTTCGGTGCAACGTGAGCGGGAACGTTTTGTACGGCTTCTTCATAAAAAAACCTCGCCGGGTGTCGTAACGGGTGTCGTTACAGTTCCGACGAGGCTATCAAATCCGAGCCGTGATAATCAAATCACCAGCATTTTACCTAGTGCCGAAGGTGGGAATCGAACCCACACGAGGAATTACCCTCACTGGATTTTGAATCCAGCGCGTCTGCCGATTCCGCCACTTCGGCGTGGTCTCTAACCTATTGCCTGCTCATTACTTGCGAAAGTAATGCCGCGAGACAACTTTGACGCCCAGAATCGGAAAACACGGGCGTCGCATTTTGCGAAGTATTGCGAACAATCGAACCGCCTGCAAGCGCGTCGCTCATCAAAATTCGACGCCTTCCAAACAGACGGCCATTTACACCGAGAATTCCTGAGAATTGAGTTCGCCCGGCGTTCCCCGATATGGCATTGGGAAATTCCTCTCGTTCTCAATTCCAGCAATTGCTATATTTCTGCAACTTTCATTCAAGTCCCACGGATTTGAGGCAAGGATGCCTTCAGGACTCCCCAACACATTACTCCCGATTTCGCCTGCACGCCGCAGAAATGATCGGCAGCTTGGACTGGAATGGCTCCGCGTTGTCGGGACCATTCTGGTTGTGTGTCTGCACGCCGGGCTCCCCTATGTCACGCTTCCATTCCCAGGACTTCTCTGGCCAGCAGTTTCGCCCGAAACAAGCACACTGGTGAATTCACTCTGCTGGGGAATCAACGGCTTTATCATGCCGCTCTTCTTCCTGATGAGTGGATTCTTTGCCGCACAGCTTTTTGAACAGGTCGGGTCAACTCAATTCTTGAGACATCGACTTCTGCGAATCGGCGGACCAGCCCTGTTTGCTCTGCTGTTCATCATTCCACTTGCAGGATACATCTGGATTCTCGGCTGGGTCTGTGACGACCAGATTCCATTTCGCAAGCTGAGATCACTTCGAGTGACCGGTGAGCAAGGAACCGCACTCTATGGAGTTGGTCACGTCTGGTATCTGGTCAACCTTCTGTGTTACTGCGTCGCAGCCTGGGGAATTTCCCACCTCTCAAACCTTGTTCCGCGCCAACGTCATGTTCAGACGAAATCGGCCACCGACTTCATCCCGAATGCAGCAGGGCCATTGTTCATCCTGATTTCGATTCTGATTGCAGGAAGCATCCTCTGGTGGGAACCGCGAATCGTCATCGGGTTTCGCAACACATGGATTCCTCAATGGGAAAACCTGACCTACTACGCTGTTCCATTTGCATTGGGGTGGTGCTGGAAAATTCAAGGAGAGCAACGGCAGCAAGAGGGAGTTCCCACCAGCATTCTCTTTATTGCCGCCATTCTCGCCGGAGTCTGCGTTGTTCCAGAATTGAATGAACATCTCGCTGCAGAAGCCCGACCCGTCAAGAATGCACAGCTTCCATATCTTTGGGCTGCTTTTGGGCTGTTGACTTCAATTGCATTATTCAAATCAGCAATCGTATGGAATCTCGAACGCCTCCCCCGCGCCGTCTCCTACTTGGCCAAGGCGTCGTTCTGGATTTACCTTATTCACTTACCAATTGTCTGCCTCGTCAGCATCGACTTTAGAAGCGTCAACTGGTCCCCGATAACAGAAGTGATTCTTTCAGTGCTAATCACCGTGGCACTTTCGCTTTTGTCTTACGAAATCTTCGTCCGCCGTACTTGGATCGGCTTGCTGCTGAATGGCTACACCGACCGCTCGCGTCAGCGTAAACACCTGCAAAGCCAAACGAACGAACTCTCAGCAAATGATGCCGCCAGAAAAGCGGCGTAGATCTCAATTATTGAACAGATGTGACACCTCTTTCAGTCGTTCTCCTATCGAGAAGACGACCGCGAGACATCTGACACATCAAACCGGATAGCCCCTTCAACAGCGAACGCCCTGTCGCGATCGCCGCCGAAGGATGTCACCTCGATGATTAATTGATATCAATAGAAATCGGGCTCTTATCGCCGAACTTGAGCATGTCTCTCAGCCAGACAAGCTCAACAATCCCGATCGGCCCGTGACGGTTCTTCGCCACGATGAGATCAGCTTCACCTGGGCGATCTTCAGCATCGTAGGCTTCCGGACGATGCAAGAACATCACAATGTCCGCGTCCTGCTCGATCGCACCAGACTCACGAAGGTCGGAGAGTTTTGGGCGTTTGTCTTCCCGCTGCTCCAGACCGCGGTTCAACTGGGCCAATGCGATGACAGGAATATGCAACTCTTTGGCCATGAACTTCAGTCGTCGTGTAATCGACGAAATCTGTTGTTCACGCGGCATCTTCGGGTCTTCGGCCTCAATCAGCTGCAAGTAGTCGATGATCACAATGTCGAGCTGTCCGCGGCGTTTCAGACGGCGTGCAATTGCCGCAATCTGAGACATGGTTCGTCCCGGCGTATCATCAATGGAGATGTGCCAGTTACGAAGCTCATTCGCAGCGTCCATCAGGGTACTTTGCTCGTACTCGTCGAGTTCCCCTTTACGCAGCTTATGACCGCTGACCTTCGCATGAATACACAACAGACGTTCAGCCAATTCGGTCTTGGACTGTTCAAGACTGAAGACCAGCACCCCTTTGGCTGCCTTGGCGACAGCCATCGCGACGTTACAAACCAACGCAGTCTTTCCCATCGCAGGACGAGCCGCGAGGATGATCAATTCTGTCGGCTGAAAACCTGATGTCTTCTCATCCAGACCATGCAGACCACTGGAGATACCGCTGACGGTGTCGTCGCGGTCCATTCGCTCGAAGATCTTTTGAAAAGTCTGATTGAGAATGTCGTCGATCGCAATCGAATCAACATTCTCAAGTTGCTCCAGAATCCCGAAGACTCGCTTCTCGGTTCTGGCAAGCAGGTCTTCGACATCTTCGTCCTGCTGGTAAGTCTCGGTGAGACTCCGTTCACAGGCCTCAATCAAGCATCGAAGCAGATATTTTTCACGAACGATCTTCGCGTAATACTCTGCATGTGCCGCGTGCGGGACGGCCGCCATCACCTCATTGAGGTAAGCAGCTCCACCAACTTCATCATAGTCGTTGCGTTTTTTCAGCTCATGAGAAAGCGTCACGACGTCAATTGCACGAACTCCCCGTTCGTACATGTCATAGACACACTGAAAAATTCGACGATTCGGGTCGCTGTAAAAACAAACTGCCTGAACGTGTTGAACGGCTTCGTCGTAGGCTTCGCTCGAAAGC